>NZ_CP016020.1:842500-1444500 GCF_001889165.1 Bacillus weihaiensis
AAGCCGGTGTAGCTCAACTGGTAGAGCAACTGACTTGTAATCAGTAGGTTGGGGGTTCAAGTCCTCTCGCCGGCACCATTTTCACTTGGGTTTTATTAGACAAGAGCCATTAGCTCAGTTGGTAGAGCACGATTGCATATGCTAGAAAGCTAAGCTACAGCATACAAATCGAGATGCTCCTTGAATTTACTTCCTGAGATTTGGATGTCAAAACTAAGAGTGTTTTAAAATTTAGAGCCATTAGCTCAGTTGGTAGAGCATCTGACTTTTAATCAGAGGGTCGAAGGTTCGAGTCCTTCATGGCTCACCATATACACACCTTGCGGGTGTGGCGGAATTGGCAGACGCGCTAGACTTAGGATCTAGTGTCCTTGTGACGTGGGGGTTCAAGTCCCTTCACCCGCATTTTTATTTATAACGAAAATAATACTGTTTTTTTGCGGAAGTAGTTCAGTGGTAGAACACCACCTTGCCAAGGTGGGGGTCGCGGGTTCGAATCCCGTCTTCCGCTCCAAAAGTAGTGCCGGGGTGGCGGAACTGGCAGACGCACAGGACTTAAAATCCTGCGGTAGGTGACTACCGTACCGGTTCGATTCCGGTCCTCGGCACCATATTATTTTACAATTTATAGATTTCTTTAAAACATTAGCGCCCGTAGCTCAATTGGATAGAGCGTTTGACTACGGATCAAAAGGTTAGGGGTTCGACTCCTCTCGGGCGCGCCATAAACGGGAAGTAGCTCAGCTTGGTAGAGCACTTGGTTTGGGACCAAGGGGTCGCAGGTTCGAATCCTGTCTTCCCGACCATATCCGTTTTTGGGGCCTTAGCTCAGCTGGGAGAGCGCCTGCTTTGCACGCAGGAGGTCAGCGGTTCGATCCCGCTAGGCTCCACCAATAAATATCATGTAAATACCATTATGGCGGTGTAGCTCAGCTGGCTAGAGCGTACGGTTCATACCCGTGAGGTCGTGGGTTCGATTCCCTCCGCCGCTACCATTTTGGACCTTTAGCTCAGTTGGTTAGAGCAGACGGCTCATAACCGTCCGGTCGTAGGTTCGAGTCCTACAAGGTCCACCATTATTCTAGGAGGAATACCCAAGTCCGGCTGAAGGGATCGGTCTTGAAAACCGACAGGGGTGTCAAAGCCCGCAGGGGTTCGAATCCCCTTTCCTCCTCCATAATTATATTCCCTATCATCGCGGGGTGGAGCAGTCTGGTAGCTCGTCGGGCTCATAACCCGAAGGTCGCAGGTTCAAATCCTGTCCCCGCAACCAAGTTATTTTCACTTCGTGAAAAAACTAAGGTCCGGTAGTTCAGTTGGTTAGAATGCCTGCCTGTCACGCAGGAGGTCGCGGGTTCGAGTCCCGTCCGGACCGCCATTTCAATCTTAGTAGAAGCAAACAATAAATCTTATATGGCTCGGTAGCTCAGTTGGTAGAGCAATGGACTGAAAATCCATGTGTCGGCGGTTCGATTCCGTCCCGAGCCACCTTTTAAATGAAATAATGGCGATTGTGGCGAAGTGGTTAACGCATCGGATTGTGGTTCCGACATTCGTGGGTTCGATTCCCATCAGTCGCCCCATTTGCGGGTGTAGTTTAGTGGTAAAACCTCAGCCTTCCAAGCTGATGATGAGGGTTCGATTCCCTTCACCCGCTCCAAAATGGGCCTATAGCTCAGCTGGTTAGAGCGCACGCCTGATAAGCGTGAGGTCGATGGTTCGAGTCCATTTAGGCCCACCATTTTATTTGTTCCGCAGTAGCTCAGTGGTAGAGCTATCGGCTGTTAACCGATCGGTCGCAGGTTCGAGTCCTGCCTGCGGAGCCAAATGGGGAAGTACTCAAGTGGCTGAAGAGGCGCCCCTGCTAAGGGTGTAGGTCGTGTAAGCGGCGCGAGGGTTCAAATCCCTCCTTCTCCGCCATTTTAATTGTTTAAAATTAGGCCCGTTGGTCAAGCGGTTAAGACACCGCCCTTTCACGGCGGTAACACGGGTTCGAATCCCGTACGGGTCATAAGATAAAAAACACTACTATTTGTTAGTAGTGTTTTTTTGTTATTTCGTAAAAGATAAAATGCAACGCTTGAGGATAAGCAATTCTACATCTACCCTTGTAAAAACGACCCTTCATAAAAAATCCACTTAAAAATAGTAGTTTCCTTAATGTCTTTTGATTTTCGTTTTATTTGAGTATATTTTATTACACACTCATTGAATCGAATTCATAAAACCCTCTAAAATAAAAACAACTACACATTTTCCTTTGAAAAATAAAAAAAACTATCCAACAAAATCCTACAAAATGTCGAAAAATTTATTATGTTAATAAAATGTTTTGATTGAAGTAGATATTAAAAACACTGATTAAATCAGGCATCAACTACTTAACCTAGTAAAGAATAACTTTTTTATTAAATTTCAGTTTAGCAGGAAATTGTTAGGAAAACAGCGGTTTTTGGCTATTATGTTAAAGAGTTTCTTATATTTTAAAAGTATAGTAATTCACTATTTCCTCTTTGATTTTGTTGGTTTATGTCGTAAAAAAGAAACGTTTTCACAGAAGGGAATTATTTGTATCTCTTGAATGTTAAGCATAGATAATAAAGGAAAGGGTGAATTTGGTGACAGTCATTTGTCCAACAGACTTCGATATTCATTTGTTTCACGAAGGAAGTTCGTTTGAGAGTTATGTTTTTTTAGGAGCACATGTTCAAACAATAGATGATCTAGTCGGAACAAGCTTCTGTGTGTGGGCCCCTCATGCAAAGGAAGTAAATGTTGTTGGAAACTTTAATGATTGGTCAGGGGAAAATCATAGGATGAACAAACTAAATGCGGAGGGATTATGGCATTTATTTATACCAGGAATCGTTCATGGTGAACTCTACAAATACGAAATACTAACAAATGATAACACGATCCTTCTCAAGGCAGATCCATATGCTTTCTACTCTGAGCTTCGACCAAATACTGCTTCTGTGGTATACGATTTATCTGGTTATCGTTGGAATGATGCAAAATGGAAGAAGAGGAAGCGTTTAAGGCAACCTTATGATCGACCTATGTCCATTTATGAAGTGCATCTAGGTACATGGAGAAAGAAAGAAGATGGTGAGTTATACACGTACCTTGAGCTAGCAGAAACTCTTATTCCCTATGTCCTTGCTCATGGATTTACTCATGTGGAGCTGTTACCGATTATTGAACATCCATACGATAGATCCTGGGGCTATCAAGGTACTGGCTACTATTCGGCAACTAGTCGCTTCGGTGAACCTAAGGAGCTCATGGCCTTTATTGATGCCTGCCACGAGGTTAATCTTGGAGTCATTATTGACTGGGTTCCTGGACATTTTTGTAAGGATGCTCATGGATTATACATGTTTGATGGGGAACCAACATATGATTATCCAAATGAGAATGACAGAGAAAATAGAGTATGGGGCACTGCTAATTTTGATTTAGGAAAACCAGAAGTTCATAGCTTTCTTATTTCAAATGCTCTATTTTGGATAGAATATTTTCATGTCGATGGTTTTCGTGTAGATGCTGTTGCTAATATGCTCTATTGGCCCAATTCAAATGAATTAGTAGAAAATCCATTTGCGATTGATTTTTTGCGAAAATTAAATGAAGCTGTATTTGCAAAAGATCCAGATCTATTAATGATTGCTGAAGATTCAACCGATTGGGCATTGGTTACCTCTCCTACCTCGTCTGGTGGCTTGGGTTTTAACTACAAATGGAATATGGGCTGGATGAACGATATCCTTACATATATGGAGGCACCTCCAGAAAAAAGATATGATCTCCACCATAAAGTAACATTCTCCTTAATTTATGCTTTTTCTGAAAACTTCATTTTGCCTTTCTCTCATGATGAAGTCGTACATGGAAAAAAATCATTATTAAATAAAATGCCAGGTGACTACTGGCAAAAATTTGCGCAGCTAAGACTTCTCTATGCGTTTATGTTTGCACATCCTGGAAAGAAATTGCTCTTTATGGGAGGTGAATTTGCACAATTTGACGAGTGGAAGGATCTTGAACAGTTAGATTGGATGCTAGAAGATTATGAAATGCATCAAAAAATGAGAAACTATCTAGTCTACCTTCAATCAATCTATCAAAAACAGAAGCCTTTTTATGAATTAGATCATATAGAGGCAGGGTTTGAGTGGATTGATGTAGATAATCGAGATCAGAGTATCTTCTCTTTTTTAAGAAAAGGACAAAAAGACAACGATCTGCTTGTCGTTGTGTGTAACTTTAAGCCAGTAGTCTACTATGAATATAAAGTCGGGGTCCCTATTGATACTGAGTATGTTGAAATTTTAAATAGCGATGGGCTCGAGTATGGTGGATCTAATCAAGTTAACGGAAAAAATCTTAAAGCGATTGAGGGAGAATGTCATGGAAGACCTTATCATATATCCATGACAATTCCTCCCTATGCAGCAGTGATTTTACGAGCAGTGAAAAAGAGAGGGGAGAACAAAAATGGGAAGAAAAAAGTGCGTCGCAATGCTTCTAGCAGGGGGTAAGGGGAGTAGACTAAGTTCTTTAACTAAAAGTCTAGCTAAACCTGCAGTACCGTTCGGGGGAAAATATAGAATAATTGATTTCACACTGAGTAATTGTACGAATTCAGGTATAGATACGGTAGGGGTCCTCACCCAGTATCAGCCCCTATTATTAAATTCTTATATTGGAATAGGTAGTGTTTGGGACTTAGATCGTAAAAATGGCGGCGTCACTGTTCTTCCCCCTTACACAGAATCATCTGGGGTCAAATGGTATAAAGGAACTGCAAGTGCCATTTATCAAAATATTAATTACATCAAACAATACGATCCAGAGTATGTCCTCATTTTGTCAGGGGATCACATATACAAGATGGATTACTCCAAAATGTTAGATTATCATGTTGAAAAAAATGCAGATGCATCTATATCTGTTATCGAAGTACCATGGGATGAAGCAAGTAGATTCGGCATTATGAATACGAACGAGCAAATGGAAGTTGTGGAATTTGATGAAAAGCCAGCGCATCCGAAAAGTAATTTAGCATCCATGGGAATTTATATTTTTAAATGGTCAGTATTAAAAGAATTTCTTGAAATGGACGAAAGGAATCAAGAATCGAGTCACGATTTTGGGAAAGATATTATACCGATGTTATTGGAAGAGGAAAAGAATGTTGTTGCATATCCTTTCAAAGGCTATTGGAAGGATGTTGGTACGGTAAAGAGCCTATGGGAAGCTAATATGGACCTATTAAATGATGAATCTTTGTTAAATCTATTTGATTATCATTGGAAGATTTATTCGGTTAATTCAAACCATCCCCCTCAATTTATTGCGGAAGAAGCGCGAGTAACAAATTCATTTATTAATGATGGATGCGTCATATCGGGTAGTGTAGATCATTCCGTTCTATTTCAAGGGGTAACAGTCGGACGACAGTCTACAATTAAAGAATGTGTGATTATGCCAGATGCTGAAATTGGTCAAAATGTACTGTTAGAACGTGCAATTGTGCCAGGTGGCATTTCAATCCCCGATGGAACTGTTATCTGTCCAACAGATAAAGAAGAAATCATTCTTGTAACGGAAGAAATAGTAGAGGGAATTTCGAATGAAGCTGATGTTCAAACAAATTAACTATTCGAAGTGGAAAGGGCAATAAGTTTCCCAAATTGAACTTCGCTAGAGAGAATCACACATTTAGACAAAACCAAAAGTAGATTAGGTGTCTCTAGTAAGGTTTTAGCTAGTATCCTTTTATTAAAAAAACTAGAGCATCTCTTCTTATATGACAGAAGGGAGAATAGACATTGAATAATAAAATGTTAGCAATTATTGATTCAACAGCTTTTATGCCTGAAATGGAGGATTTAACATTACATCGTTCATTAGGGGCCATTCCTTTTGCTGGGCGTTATCGGTTAATAGATTTTGTTTTATCAAATATGGTGAACTCCGATATAGAGAGCGTTGCAATATTCCCGAAATATTCCTACCGATCACTAATGGACCATGTAGGTTCTGGGAAACAATGGGATTTAAATCGTAAAAAGGATGGCCTCTTTTTCTTCCCTTCTCCTCATCTTCACAATGAGTATGATGAATTTGGCTCTTTTCGTCAATTCCAAGATCATTATGATTACTTCTTAAGAAGTAGTCAAGAATATGCAGTCATTACAAATAGTCATACTGTGTGCAATATTGATTATAAAAAGGTGCTAGAGAGACATATAGAAAATAGGTGTGACATCACTGAAGTAAGGAAAAATGGTGAGTCGTTGCAAATGTATATGATGTCTACAACGCTATTAAAGGATTTAATTGAAGATAAAACACAAACAGGGTGTAAAACCCTTTCGGATATTATTGTTGATAATCGTAAGAACTTAACCATTTGTGATTTTGAATTTAGCGGCTATGCGGCAAGAATTGACTCCATTTCAAGTTATTACAAGCACAGTCTTGAACTGTTAAATCCGGACATTTGGCAGGAAATATTTAAGAAAGATCGGCCAATTTTAACAAAAGCGAAAGATGAACCTCCAACAATGTATGGGAAGGATTCTGTTGTGAAAAATTCTCTTATTGCAAACGGATGTAAAATTGAAGGCCATGTGGAAAATAGCATTATTTTTAGAGGAGTTCACATTGGAAAGGATACAGTCATAAAAAACAGCGTCATTATGCAAAAAACAAACATTGGGGAACAGTGTTTACTTGAAAATGTTATTGCAGATAAAGATGTAAAGGTCCTAGATTACACCCAATTAGAAGGAGGAAGTAAAAAGCCTCTTATTCTTAGAAAGAAAACAATCCAAGGAGCGATGATGAACTCGTGAATGTACTTTTTGCTGTATCAGAGTGTGCCCCCTTTGTGAAATCAGGGGGGCTTGCGGATGTTGCCGGAGCCTTACCGAAGGAATTAAAGAAAGCTGGGGTAGATGTAAGAGTTATCTTACCAAAATACCATTTAATTGGGGAGAAATTTCGAAATCAGATGAAGCAATTAACTGAAATAAAGGTTTCGGTTGGCTGGAGACAGCAATTTTGTGGGATTGAAACGCTCGTTTATGATGGGATAACGTATTATTTTCTTGACAATGAATATTATTTTAAGCGAGATTCTTTATACGGTCATTATGATGATGCAGAGCGTTTTTCCTTTTTTTGTCGGGGGGTCTTAGAGACAATTCAGGCCATTGACTTTCAACCTGACGTTATACATACGCATGATTGGCATACAGGTATGATTACTTTCTTGTTAAAGGAAGAATATGTTCATCTTCCTTTTTATTCAGAAATTAAAACGGTATTTACCATTCATAACCTGCAATTTCAAGGGATATTTCCACATAGTGTTCTATATGATCTTTTAGGGGTCCATACAGATACTTTTGAAAAGGTTGAATTTCATGGTTTAGTAAATTTCATGAAAGGAAGTATCAACTCAGCAGATCTTATTACAACGGTTAGTCCAACATATAAGGAAGAAATTAAGACATCGTATTATGGTGAAAATTTAGATGGTTTACTCTCTTTTCACAATGAACGGTTAGTCGGTATTTTGAATGGAATAGATACAGAAGTGTATCACCCTGCTATAGACGATCTCATTGCGAAACCATATGGTGTTGAGACTCTGGAGGATAAGGCTTTCAACAAACAGTATCTACAGACTTACTTTGACTTACCAGTAGAGGAAAAAACACCAATCATATCAATGGTAACGAGGTTAACAAAGCAAAAAGGACTAGATTTGGTCAAAAGGGTACTAGATGAGATATTGAATGAAGATGTGCAGATGATTATATTAGGTACTGGTGATAAGGAATTTGAAGACTATTTTCGTTATATAGAAGCGAAGTATCCAACGAAATTTAAAGCGTTTATAGGCTTTGACGAAAAGCTTGCTCATAGCATTTATGCAGGTTCAGATATGTTTTTAATGCCATCCAAATTCGAGCCATGTGGTTTAGGTCAGTTAATTGCGCTTCAGTATGGAGCGATACCGATTGTTCGGGAGACAGGTGGACTAAATGATACGGTTCATGCATATCGTGAAGAGGTTAAATCGGGAAATGGGTTTACGTTTAAACATTTCAATGCACATGATATGTTCTACACAATTAATCGAGCACTCCAGTTCTATCATGAGTCAGATACATGGGCTGAAATCATGAAAGAAGCAATGACAAAAGACTATAGTTGGAGTCAGTCAGCTAAGAAATATTTGATGCTTTATACTGACCTAATGGATGGGAGTGAAGTTCGTGTCCTCTAACAAAGACTCTTTTAAAAATAATTTTTTAAAGCGACTTGAAAGTATGTGTGGAAAGGGTTTTGAAGAATCAACAAAGCGTGATCAGTACTACACGTTAGGGAATATGGTAAGAGAATACATCAGTAGAAAGTGGATTGAAACGAACGAGTTATATCGTTCTGAAAATAAGAAGCAGGTGTATTACTTATCAATTGAATTTTTATTAGGACGGTTATTAGTCCAAAATTTATTAAACCTCGGTATTAAAGATGTTGTAGAGGAAGGGTTAAAGGAATTACACATCTCTTTGAATGATATTGAAGAATGTGAATCAGATGCTGCTTTAGGAAATGGAGGGTTAGGGAGGCTGGCTGCCTGCTTCCTTGACTCTCTTGCAACGCTAAATTTGCCAGGACATGGATGTGGTATCCGTTACAAACATGGTCTGTTTGATCAAAAGATTGTGGATGGATATCAGGTAGAGCTTCCCGAACAATGGCTCAGGCATGGGAATGTGTGGGAGGTTCGTAAATCTGATGAAGCGAAAGAAGTTCTGTTTTGGGGAAGAGTTGAAACGATTGTAGAAGAAAATCATGTTTCCTTCAACCATGTGGGAGCAGAAAAGGTTCTTGCAGTACCTTATGATATGCCAGTAGTAGGCTTTAACGTAAGCACCGTTAACACATTAAGATTATGGAATGCTGAACCTGCTTCTTTTGCTCCAAATAGAGATATCCTTACCTATAAACGCGATACAGAAGCAATTACGGATTTCTTGTACCCGGATGATACATATGATGAAGGAAAAATTCTAAGGTTAAAGCAACAATACTTCCTTGTATCATCAAGTATTCAAAATATTATGGCATCATATAAAAAAGAGAATGCGAATGTAAGAGAATTACACAAATCGGTTGCTATTCATATTAATGATACACATCCTGCGTTAGCTATACCTGAATTAATGAGAATTTTAATGGATATAGAAGGTTTAAGCTGGGAGGAAGCGTGGGAAGTGACGACAAAAACACTTTCTTATACGAATCATACCATTCTTTCTGAAGCATTAGAAAAGTGGCCAATTTATTTATTTAAACCTCTTTTACCAAGAATTTTTATGATTATAGAAGAGATTAATGAACGGTTTTGTGCGGAGCTGTGGGAGAAATATCCTGGTGATTGGTATAGAATAGAGCAGATGGCGATCATTGCACATGACTTGGTTAAAATGGCGCATCTAGCTATTGTAGGAAGTAACAGTATCAATGGAGTAGCAAAAATTCATTCGGAAATTTTAAAGAATCGAGAAATGAAGACTTTTTATGAAATGTACCCCACAAAATTTAATAACAAAACAAATGGAATCACACATAGAAGATGGTTATTGAAGTCGAATCCCGAGTTAACCACTTTGTTAAAAAATACAATTGGTGATGAATTTGTTTCTAAACCTGAGATGTTACTAGATTTGAAAAAACATATCCATAATCCTTCATTAAAAGAGCAATTCTCTGATGTGAAACGATCTAGAAAAGAAATTCTAGCAAAGAAAATTGAAGAAAAAAATGGCATAAAAATCGATATAGATTCTATTTTTGATGTGCAAGTAAAAAGACTGCATGCATATAAAAGACAATTATTAAATGTTTTGCATATTATGTACCTATACAATCGATTAAAAGAGGATGCTAATTTTTTTATCCAACCAAGAACGTTTATCTTTGGAGCAAAGGCGTCACCGACCTATTATTATGCAAAAAAAATTATAAAGCTCATTCACTCTCTAGCTGATAAAGTGAATAATGATCCAAGAGTGTCAAAAGTCATTAAGGTTGTCTTTATGGAGAATTATCGTGTATCTCTTGCAGAAGATATTTTTCCAGCTGCTGACGTTAGTGAGCAAATCTCTACAGCAAGTAAAGAAGCTTCGGGTACTGGAAATATGAAATTTATGATGAATGGTGCACTCACAGTAGGAACTTTAGATGGAGCAAATATTGAAATCATGGAAGAAATCGGTCAAGAAAATATCTTTACATTTGGATTAACTGCGCAAGAAGTGCTAAATTATGAGGAAAATGGTCGTTATCGTTCTATGGAATATTATCATCATGATTTAAGAATCAGGCAGGTTGTTGATCAATTAACGAATGGTTTCTTTGCGGAGGATGAGGGAGAGTATGAAGCAATTGCAGATTCATTACTCGTACAAAATGATCAATATTTTGTCCTAAGAGACTTTGCTTCTTATATTGATGTTCAGGAACGAGTAGGCAGCGCTTATCAGGAAAATGATAGGTGGCTTGAAAAATCTTTAATCAATATTGCTCATTCAGGTTACTTTTCTAGTGATCGAACAATAAAGCAGTACGCTGACGAAATATGGAAGATAGAACCAATAGGTATGAAGGTTTAAGGATGTTCCAGACATTTGTTTTTACTAAAAAGGTGTTACCTAACCTTTATTACTGTTGAATATGAATGAGTCTACTAAATAAGTCAACATTCATATGAAATATTCTTGTAAACAAGAACGCTTACTGTGAGGGGAAATCACCGAATTTTAGGATTTTTTTATAAGCAAAAACAAAAAAAGTGGTTGGGTAAAAATAACGGGTTCTCCTTTGGGAGAGAAAACAATAAAATAAACCATTAAAAGACAGACCAATTATCAGAGTATTGGTTTGTCTTTTTTATTGCTAAATAAAGGTTTAAGTTGATATTCTAATAAAAATAACAGTAAACGATCATATACAATAAAGGTGGACAATAGCTATTGTCCTTGCTGATTAGAGGGCTATTTCTATGTTGATAAGGGGTGTTAATCTTGATTAAGATGACTAAACAGGTTGATGATGAGGTTTTGTATTGGGAAGTTTGGCAAGATGGTAAGACGCTTGTAATTCATTACGGTACTATTGGAGATACTGGTGAGACTGAGGAAAAGAAATTATCACTATTTCAAAAGGCAGAAAAGTTTATGGATGAATTAGCAGAAGAAAAAGCTAATGAGGGATACGATTATCTAGATGAAGATGAACTATTCGAGCTTGTTGTACAATATAGCTATGAAGAAGACCAGATGGAAGCAACTCTTGAAAAGCGACATCACGTTGAGGATTTAATGAATGAATGTTTAGGTTGGACAGGCAACGGTGCTTGTGATGGCGGAGATATAGGTAGTGGTACAGCTAATATTGTAAACTCTGTTATTGATGTTGAAAAAGCAACACAAACAATTATAGAAGAACTAAAGAACAATAACCTACTTGAAGGAGTAAAAATTGCTTATTTAAACCCTGAAGACGAAAAATACATCGCTTTGTATCCAGAAGGAGCCGATTTCGACCTAATGTAAAAGAGCATTGAGGCATCTCAATGCTCTTTTTTTGTTATTTTCTATGTTAATTGTATTGCTAAAACAAAGTGATTTATGCAATATAAATTTACTTCCCCTCCGAAAAGTGAACCCGTCAGGGTAAAAAAAAATCATTTTTTTAAAAGACGAAAGACGAACAATTATCTTTTTGCACGTTGTTCCTTATTAACATGTTGTGGTGGAAGAACAAGTACGTTCCATTCCGCTGCATCCCCTTGCTTTCCGCGGGAAAAAATGAACTGCTTTTTCATAGGGAGGAAGCTTTAGCCTCATCGGCTACGCCTGTGGGGTCTCACCCTTCCCTCCACCTCCCGACGGAGTCAAGTGTCTTTTCGCTCCATTGCACTAGCGATTAACAATCGTATTCATAAACAATACATGTAGTGATAAAGAATAAAACCCGAACGATATGGGAGATTTTCATTGGAAAATCACCTAATAGTTCGGGTTTCTCATTAACTGAAACACTTATGTCCCAGCTGCTTTTTTCTATCAATCAATCTCCATCTAACAAACGACCTATTCCACCAAGAAAACTTCCTTCTCCACGTGAATCTCCACCTGAAGACGGTGCACTTGCAATCACGCGGTCCGCTAGACGGCTAAATGGTAAGGTTTGAATCCAGACAGTCCCAGGTCCCTCAACGGTAGCAAAGAACAATCCTTCTCCACCAAAAAAGGCTGATTTTATTTTTCCAACATATTCAATATTGTAATCAACCTCTTTACTTAAAGCGACAAGACATCCTGTATCAACTCGCAATTTTTCTCCAGGTTGTAAATCTCTACGGATAATGGTTCCTCCTGCATGTAAAAAGGCAAGTCCGTCACCTTCAAGCTTTTGCATAATAAAGCCTTCTCCACCAAAAAAACCTGTTCCTAATTTTTTCTGAAAGTCGATTCCAATTGAAACACCTTTAGCGGCGCATAAAAACGAATCTTTTTGACATATAACTTTTCCACCTAACTCACTTAAATCAACAGGGATAATTTTTCCTGGATAGGGAGCTGCAAAGGATACGCGCTTCTTACCTACACCTTTATTTGTGAATACTGTCATAAATAAGCTCTCTCCAGTTATGACTCGTTTACCTGCTCCAACAAGCTTACCTAAGAACCCTTTTTGACTGTTATCTCCATCACCAAAGATGGTTTCCATATCAATTCCATCTTCCATCATCATCATGCCACCAGCTTCGGCAACGACGCTCTCGCTTGGGTCTAACTCAATTTCTACACATTGCATATCATCTCCGTGTAGAACGTAATCAATTTCATGTGCGTTCATGATAAATCCCCCCAAAAAGATTAGATACGTTCTTTTATTCTCTATATGATGATGAATTCCCTGCCTGTTTCATTGATTTGTAAGAAAAGAATAAGATTGATTAGAGGGAAAAAGAGAATTAGTTCGCTTTACTCTTTTCCCTTTTCTCAAAGGGTCTAGAGCAAGAACGATTCGTTCAGATTATAGGTACATAAGACAAAGAGGCTGGGACAAAACAAAGAGCCAGGCACCCTCCGATACAATCTATTGTGTGCACTAGATAAATCAGTGCGTACATATAGTCGTTACGATAAGGTGCCAGGCACTTCTGTCCCAGCCTCATTTTAAAGTTCTTCTTCGGTATATGGATCCTTTTCATAAGGAGGTAAATCTCCAAAAATGGTCATTAAACCGTCCTCGTCTAACATATCTTCATACTTCTCGTGTAATTTAGTGGGGTATATGGTGATTTCATTTCCTTCTATATCAGTGCCGACGAAGTTTTCATAATCTTCAACATAGCCATCAGGCTCTTGAGATTCCATATATACATCATTATAATGGTCAACATTTGGATTAGATAAATCTGACGGCGTTTCGGAAGACCCATAGCTGTTGACTACTTGGTAGGTGTCTTCTGCGTCAAATGCAACATTTTCGTCTTGTTCATCATAATTAAATTTCCCAAATGGGGGCATAAGCACACCTTCTTCAACTGGGCGATTGTGTGAGACAACCTGCTCAGGTGCATGCTCCTTACACGTAGTAGTTGTAGGTATTGCATCAAGTCGTTCAAGAGGTATATCAATTCCACACACCTCACATTTTCCATATGTTCCATTCTCAATTGCTTGTAAAGCTCTTTCAATATCATGTAATTCTTCTTCCGTATGTTCATTAAGAGCAAGGTCTTTTTCTCGCTCATATAATTCAGTTGCATCATCTGCCGGATGATTGTCATAACTTGAAAGTTCCCCCACAGATTCGTGAGGATGCTCCTCTTCCAACCCATAATGTTCATTCATTTCGAAGCGGTGGTTAATTTCTTCCTTCATTACCTGAAGCTGTGAGCGGAAGGTCTCAATTTGTTGTGAATTTAGCAAACCATCCACGCTCCTTCCTATATATTCTTTCTATAGGTAGTATGAGCAGGAATAGGGAAAACATGATTGTTAATATGTACTAACAATAGTGGAGGATCATATACGTAAACAAAAAACACAGGGAAGTCCCTGTGCTTACAAGTAGTGTCCGATAAATAATCCAATCGCTAAAAGAAAGCCAAATTGGACGTTTGTTTGTGCAGTTGCCTTCATCGCTGGCATCATTTCAATAGGTAATGTTTTTCCGATAAATAGTTTAACCGCTTTAAAGGCTTTCGGAGTGCTTAATAGGACAAGTAATGTCCAAAAAGATGTTAAACCTGAAAATAATAAGATAAAGATGATGAGATAGGCTGTTAAAAACATGCCTGCTAAAAAGATGATCGAATTTTTTTTACCTAACAATATGGCCAGTGTTTTTCGACCATTTTCTTTGTCACCGTCTAAATCACGAATATTGTTAGCTGTTAGAATTGCTCCAACTAACAGTGCAACAGGTAAAGAAATAAGAAAACTCTTCATCGTTACGGTTTCAGTTTGGATAAAAAAGGCTATTAATATAATAACATTACCCATAAAAAATCCAGCTACTAGCTCTCCAAATGGTGTGTAGGCTATTGGAATTGGCCCACCAGTGTAAAAATAACCAGCTAGCATGCAAATAATTCCAATAACGGCAACCCACCAGGAAGACATAAGACATATATAAAGACCAATTAATGTTGCGATACCAAAAAAGATAAAGGCTAAATTTAGTACCGTACGTGCTTTTATTCCGTTCCTTACGATTGCTCCGCCAATACCGACTGAGTTCTCGTTGTCTAGACCACGTTTATAATCAAAATACTCATTAAACATATTTGTTGCTGCTTGAATTAGAATTGATGCTACAAGCATTGCGATGAATAATGAGAGTTTTATGGATCCTTCGTGTAAAGCCAATACAGTTCCTATTGTAACGGGAATAAATGCAGCTGAAAGAGTATGTGGACGTAGAAGCATCCACCAAACTTTCCAACCTTTTTCCTTATTAACAGTAGGAAGATGTGGCGTTGTCTGAGGTTGCATACCATCTCTCCTTTTTTTTACAAAAAACCAATCATTCATACAAACGACTCCATAAAATAGTTTAGAAAAATATATAAGGGGTGTCAATCCTTTTCATATCTGCAATTGTAGCTTATTATTACCAGTAATGCCTATAAAATCATCAATTGTTCAATACGTTTTCATTTTAATCCGTTACGTCAAGATATATAATAAGGATATCATACGATTTTTAAACAAAGATTTTAACTTAATTAATTGCTAAACATTTGATGACTAACAGAAACTAAAAGGATAAAGACCTTTAAATAGATAACTTGGATGATCTATTGACACTCCTTTAAGCTAGGTGTATCTTAATAAAAGCAATTTTTTAGTGTCGGGGGGATAAGCTTGATAACAACATTGGACGATACAATGAAAGAACATATAGAACAAGCATTAGAAGAGGCGAAGCAGACGAATCAATCGGTTATTGTCAGCCGGGTTAAAGAAGTGGATGCAATTAACCCCCTCCATTTCTATGCTTCAGGAGAAAAGCTTTTCTTTGGAGAGCGATTTATTTGGTCTACCCCAGAACGAGACTTTACATTAATCGGACTAGGAAAAGAACATGTCTTTGAAAATAATAAAACAAGTGAGCGTTTTTCGGATATTGAAAGTGAATGGAAGCGCTTAAATAAAAAGATTGTTTCAAACTATACTCAACAGCTAGGAACTGGTCCGTTGCTTTTTGGTGGGTTTTCGTTTGATCCTTCAAAAGAAAAAAATACATTGTGGCAGAATTTCCCGGAAGCGAAATTCGTTCTTCCAACAATGATGCTAACACGATTGAATCATAAAACATTCATTACCGTTAACAGGATGATTACACCGTATGATCAGCTAGATGATTGTATTAAGCACTTTGAACAAACTTTAGAAGTGTCTTTTCACCCAATAGATTGTGAAAAAGTTAACGAATTCTCAGAAATTGAATACCAAACCTCACAGTGGCTTAAAGCAGTAGAAAAAGCAACAAACGATATTAAGGAAGAGAAAATAGACAAAGTTGTTTTAGCACGAGAGGTTCATTTGAAATTCACAGAAGAAATTAATTCTAATAACGTGATCAGTCGATTGCAAAAAGAGCAACCTACTAGCTTTATCTTTGGTTTGGAAAATGGAAATCAAAACTTTGTGGGTGCTACACCGGAAAGATTAATAAAAAAAGTGGATCAAGAAGTTTCTTCCACCTGTCTTGCTGGATCTATTAAAAGAGGGAAGACAAAAAAGCAGGATCTTGTATTAGGAGAGCAGCTTTTAAATGATCGGAAAAATTTAATTGAACATACTATCGTCGTGAAGATGATAAAAGAGGCTTTAAATGAATGCTGCTACGAGATCATCTCTCCTAAAGCTCCAGCATTGCTTAAAACAAAAAGCATCCAACATTTATATACTCCCGTTAAGGGCTATATAAAGAAAGGGAATTCGTTATTATCTCTAGTTGATAAGCTACATCCGACTCCTGCTTTAGGAGGCTTTCCTAAGCAAAAGGCGATTGAAAAAATTAGAGAGTTGGAGCCAATGCATAGAGGGTGGTATGCAGCGCCTATAGGTTGGATTGATCATGAAGATAATGGTGAGTTTGTTGTGGCAATTCGTTCAGGCTTATTAGAAGGACACAATGCTGCTTTATTTGCAGGTTGTGGAGTTGTAGCTGAGTCTGATCCTAAGTCAGAATATCTAGAAACGAAAATTAAACTTAAACCGATGCTGTCAGCTCTAGGAGGTTTAGAGAATGAATGGTGATTCATTTACTCACTTTGTAGCAAACTTCGTCGATGAACTAGTGCGTAAAGGGGTAGAGCATGTTGTGATTAGTCCAGGATCACGCTCTACTCCCTTAGCAATTTTAATGTGTGAACATCCGTTGTTGAAAACGTACGTTAATATCGATGAAAGATCTGCTGGTTTTTTTGCCATTGGATTAGCCAAGTCTATCAAAAAGCCTGTTGCACTACTTTGTACATCTGGTACAGCTGCAGCAAATTACTATCCGGCTGTTGTTGAAGCGTATTACTCACGTGTGCCTTTACTCGTTTTAACAGCAGACCGTCCACACGAATTAAGGGATATTGGTGCCCCTCAAGTAATTGATCAGATTCAGCTGTATGGGAAATATCCTAAATGGTTTGTTGATGTTGCTATCCCTGAAGAGAATGAAGGGATCCTTCGTTATGTAAGGACGATTGCAGGACGAGCAGTCGGTTTAGCTATGACAAAGCCAGCCGGAGTTATCCATCTCAATTTTCCATTTCGTGAACCATTAGTACCAAATTTAAAAATAGAGAATTTATGGGGTACTTACGAAAATCGACAGGAATATCTTTCAACAACTATTGGTACCCAGACAGTTAATTCTCATCAGTTGCAAGCCATTATTGAAGTGATAAAAGGCACTCAAAATGGACTAATTGTCTGTGGTGATCAACAAGATTCTACATATAAACAACATGTTATACAGTTATCAGCCTCATTAAAATATCCTATACTTGCAGATCCACTTTCACAGTTGCGAGCTGGGCATAAGGAAAATAGTATTATTGATTGTTATGATACTTTACTTAAAGATCCGGAAATTGCAGAGAAGTTAAAACCTGATGTTATCATTAGATTTGGAGCAATGCCAGTATCAAAGCCATTAACGACTCTATTGAAAAAAAATCCGCAAATTACTCAGATCGTCATCGATCCTAGTGGAAGTTATCGTGATACAACGTTAAACGCATCACATATTGTACTATGTGAGGAAGCTACTTTTTGCAAAACGTTAGTGGAATCAATAGAGGAAAAAGCAATGACTGCCTATTATCAAATTTGGTTGAAGTGTCATGAGCTACATCGTACTTTACTAGAACAAGCCTTGCTGCCAATTACAGATTTGTTTGAAGGGAAGATTGTCAACGAGATTCAGCGAGTGCTCCCAAGTGAAAGTAGACTTATGATCGGTAACAGTATGCCAATTAGAGATATTGATACTTACTTTAGAAATACACCAAAAAAAATAGATCTCTATTGTAACCGAGGGGCAAATGGTATTGATGGCACAAATTCGACAGCTTTAGGGCTAAGTGTGGAACGTTCAAAGCCGACATTTCTTTTAGTTGGTGATTTATCCTTTTATCATGACCTGAATGGATTATTGGCTGCAAAAGTAAATCAACTCGATTTAACGATTATCCTGATTAATAATGATGGAGGAGGAATCTTTTCATTCCTTCCACAATCTAATGAAGAACGTCATTTTGAAACACTATTCGGTACACCTATCGGCTTGGATTTCTCTAAGGCCGTTGACATGTATGGAGGAGAATTTCACAGTATGACAAGTTGGGATCAATTCCATCAATATTTTAGCGAAGAGTGGGAGAATCATGGACTTAAGGTGATTGAAATCAAAACAGATCGCAAAAGTCGTGTCAAAGTTCATCGGGATTTGTTATATCATGTTTCCCAGGAAATAAAGAAAGCTGTTCTCTCATGAAGGTAAGAGGTGTTAACTACAACGTAGAAATTTATAACGGAAATCAAGGGAAGGAAAGGCTCATTCTCCTACATGGATTCACAGGTTCAACTAAAAGCTGGATGCATGTCTTGGATCATTTCTCACAATTTGAGCTGATTTTAATTGACTTAATCGGTCATGGTCAAACGGAGAGTCCTAAAGATGTTTTACGATATTCGATGGAAGAAGTAGTGAATGATATAAAAGAGATGATGGACATGCTAGAAATATCTCATACAAATATGCTAGGATATTCTATGGGAGGAAGAGTTGCCTTATCATTCACTGTGAGATTTCCTCAGTATATAAATAAGTTAGTACTAGAAAGTAGTTCACCGGGTTTAAATAATGAGGAAGATCGAATACAAAGGATAGAGGCTGATACTAAATTAGCCAAAGATATTATGAGCTCTGATGATCTCTCTCATTTTGTTCGTAGGTGGGAGGATATTCCTCTCTTTAAGAGTCAAAAAAGACTACCAGACTCAGTACAATCACGAATCAGATACCAAAGATTAAGGAATTCACCTCGTGGATTAGCTAATAGTTTAATGGGTATGGGTACTGGGGTACAGCCTTCATTATGGCATGAGTTAAAAAGGGTGAAAACTCCTGTGCTATTACTAAGTGGTGAATTAGATCGAAAATTTTGTGAAATAGCTAAACAGATGATGCAGCAGCTTGAAAATTCTAGTAAAAAAGAAATTATTGATGTTGGGCATGCAATTCATGTAGAACAACCACAGATTTTTGGTAAAATAGTAAATGAGTTTCTATTAAGAAATTAAATTTTGAACAGGAGGAACTACATTGGCAATTGAATGGGTTTCAGAACGTAAGTACGAAGAGATTTTATATCAAACATATAATGGGATTGCTAAAATTTCCATAAACCGTCCACATGTACATAATGCTTTTACTCCTAAGACAGTAATGGAATTAATTGATGCATTTGCATATGCACGTGATGATCAAAATGTAGGAGTTATCATTTTAGCAGGTGAAGGTGGCAAGGCTTTCTGTTCAGGTGGAGATCAAAAAGTTCGTGGTCACGGTGGATACGTTGGAGACGATCAAATTCCACGTCTAAATGTTCTTGATTTACAAAGATTAATTCGTGTTATCCCAAAACCAGTTATTGCAATGGTAGCAGGTTATGCGATCGGAGGAGGACACGTACTACATATCGTATGTGATCTTACAATTGCTGCAGACAATGCTGTTTTTGGACAAACTGGTCCTAAAGTAGGAAGCTTTGATGCTGGTTATGGATCTGGCTATCTTGCTAGAATCGTTGGTCACAAGAAAGCACGTGAAATTTGGTATTTATGCAGACAATATGGTGCCCAAGAAGCTCTTGATATGGGTCTTGTTAATACAGTTGTACCATTAGAGCAATTGGAGGAAGAAACGGTAAAATGGTGTGAGGAAATCTTAGAAAAGAGTCCAACTGCTATTCGTTTCTTAAAGGCTGCGTTTAATGCAGACACAGATGGTTTAGCTGGTATTCAGCAATTTGCAGGAGATGCGACTCTCCTCTATTATACAACGGATGAAGCGAAGGAAGGTCGTGACGCATTTAAAGAAAAGCGTTCACCTGACTTTAAACAATTCCCACGTTTCCCTTAAGTACCCATTAGGTACCAACAAAAACAGCTTGATGATCTCTCATCAGGCTGTTTTTTGTACGATGAATAAATAGGATGTGAACAGGTACCAAGCTAATTTGTTTACTAGAGGAGGCACAATGATGAGTTACATGCCAAATTGGTTAAGGCAACGGGCTGAATTAACACCAGACAGGCTTGCAATTAAATCAGAACAAAAAGAGTACACTTATCGAGAGCTTTATACGGCTTCACAACGCAGAGCAAGCTTTTTAAAGCATTCCTATAGCTTGAAAAAAGGACAGCACATTGCATTATTGATGAAAAATAGTGTAGATATGGTGATTACTATTCACGCTTGCTTTTTAATTGGTGTTAGAACAGTCCTATTAAACACGAGGCTTTCATCCCAAGAAGTTGAATGGCAGGTTCAGAATGCAGAAGTAAGTTTCATACTATGTGATCGCTATTATGCAGAGATTGTAGACTCGATTAAAACTGTAGAAATTCTCTATCATGATCAATTAGAGGATCTACCTTCATTTGAAAAATTTGAAGAAGAAACAGAAATAGATTTACGTGATGTGGCGACGATTATGTACACATCAGGAACAACTGGTCACCCAAAAGGTGTTATACAGACTTTTCAAAATCACTGGTCAAGTGCAATCGGCTCTACTTTAAACTTAGGTCTCCAATCAACCGACAGATGGTTACTGGCTGTTCCGCTTTATCATATTAGTGGTTTATCTATTTTAATTCGCAGTGTTCTTTATGGTATCTGCATTGTCCTGCATGATAAATTTGATCCTGTCAAAATGAATCGAGCCATTCAGCAGGATAAAGTAACTATTGTATCTGTCGTTACTACCATGTTAAAGCAAATGGTAGATGCACTTGGTACGGATGAATATCCAACGACGTTTCGTTGTATGCTTACAGGTGGTGGACCTATCCCAAGACCGATATTGGAGGTATGCGTAAAAAAGGGAATACCAGTCTATCAAACGTATGGAATGACAGAAACAGCTTCACAGATTGTCACTCTGTCTCCTGAATACTGTCTTAAGAAGCTTGGTTCTGCAGGCAAACCACTATTTCAATGTGAAGTTAGGATTGAAAATTCTGGTCAGTCTTGTGCTCCGAATGAAGAAGGAGAGATTGTTGTCAAAGGACCAAATGTAACAGAAGGGTACTGGAAAAGAGAAGAGGAAACAAATAAATCCTTTGTAGATGGATGGTTTTATACAGGGGATTTAGGTTATAAAGACGAGGATGGGTTTTTATATGTTCTTGATCGTCGAACAGACTTAATTATTTCGGGTGGAGAGAATATTTATCCTGCTGAAATTGAAGGGGTTATGTTGTCACATTCAAATGTGAAGGACGCTGGTGTAGTTGGAATAGAGGATGAGACGTGGGGACAGATTCCGCATGCTTTTGTTGTCCTACATGATGAACGAGGCGACCAAAACATTTTAGAACACTGTCAAGAATATTTGGCCTCCTATAAAATTCCTAAATCTATCACAATTTTACCGGAACTTCCTAGGAATGCCTCCAATAAATTGTTGCGTAGACTATTAAAAGACAGTGTAAAGGGACATGCTCAATGATAAAGATTAAGACTGTAAAAATTTATCCTATTTCGCAAACATTAAAGACTCCTTTTAAAACAAATATAGGGTATGTCGTGGATCGAGATAGTTTACTTGTGGAAGTAATAGATCATGATGGGGTTAGTGGTTGGGGGGAAGTAGTTGCCTTTTCTACACCCTGGTATACAGAGGAAACAATTAAGACATGCTATCATATTCTAACTGATTTACTTATCCCGCATATACTTGGAAAACAACTCACACATCCTAATGAAGTATATCAGCTATTACAGCCTATTCGCCGAAATCATATGGCAAAGGCTTCTATTGAAGGTGCGATATGGGATCTTTATGCGAAAAAACAAAAGCTTTCTTTATCTGAGGCATTGGGTGGAACGAAAAAAACAATCGATTGTGGAGTAGTCGTTGGAATGTCTTCCCTTAAAGAGATGTTGAATTCGATAAGAAAGCATGTAGCTGAAGGGTATAAAAGAGTAAAAATTAAAATATCACCTGAAAAGGATATCGAGATTGTACGAGAGATACGGAGACATTTCCCAACCCTTCCGTTAATGGTGGACGCTAATTCCTCATACACATTGAAGGATATTGATCGATTAAAGGAACTTGATCAATACGATCTTATGATGATTGAACAGCCACTAGGGGAAGATGACATTATCGATCATGCGAAATTACAAGATCAAATGAAGACAAAAATTTGTTTAGATGAAAGTATAGTATCCTATACAGATGCCAAAAAAGCGATTGAATTAGGAAGCTGTAAAATTATCAATATTAAGCCTGGTCGCGTTGGAGGATTAACGGTGTCCAAACAAATCCATGATTTATGTAGTCAGCATGGCATTGATGTGTGGTGTGGTGGAATGCTTGAAACAGGTATTTCGAGAGCACATAATATTGCATTAGCTTCATTAGAGAATTTTACAATTCCAGGGGATATCTCCTCCTCGTCACGCTACTGGGAGGAAGACATTGTTTATCCTGAGATTAAGGTAATAAATGGGTCAATCCACATTCCAAATGAAGTTGGTTTAGGCTTCAAAGTGAAGAGGGATTTTCTTGAGAAGTACAAAAATAAGGAAATCATAAATTAGAGGAAATAAAAAGGAGAAGCTAAATCTATTGATTAATTATATGGCTCTAATAAAACCTTGTGTATACACAGCTTAATTTAATTTAAATGGCTATTTCCAAATGTGCTTATAAATCGGAGGGACGTTTACATAGCATTTAAATACTCGAATTTTTTAAAATAAGCGCTTAAAACTGATTTTTCTATTTTTGAAGGAAATGTAAGGATTGAGTATACTTTCATTGTAACAGAAACTCTTAAAATGAAATAAGTTTCTCTCTCTGCTCAAGGTTTGAGAATAACGGTAGATATGTTGTGAACCTCTTTAAAAAAGGGTGTGCATATATCTAAGTTATTCTCTTTTTTTTGTTTACAATTGGTATGTAGAGATCGCTTTTTCAGGTTTTCCTATTCGTGTGAAAAAGCCTATATGGCTTGAAATTTAGATTAATCAACAACAAAGCACAAGAAAGGATGACATATGAAAAAAGGAATGAAAAGTTTATTGACAAATATGGGTAAATACATTAGTTTTGTATTAGGGAAACTTTTTTAGCTACATAAACAAATGATGAAACGAGCTAAATTATTGGCACATAACCCAAATAACGTCATAGACTAATTTTGTTGTAGTAGTTGGGGAACTCTCTTAGCAACGTTATCTTATTTAGAAAAATAAGTATCGAAATGGAGGAAACAAAGGTGAAAAAGTGGTTGGCAGGTATAGTAACAACTATGGTAGCAGTCGTTTTGTTATCGGCATGTGGGAGTAATGAAACATCCGGAGATTCTAATGGACTCATTAAAGTTACAACAACGACAGGTCAAGTTGCAGACATTGTGAAAAATGTTGGTGGAGACAAAGTAGAGGTTGCCTCACTAATGGGACCTGGTGTCGATCCTCATCTTTATCAAGCTTCCCAAGGAGATATTAAAAAGCTAAATGACGCTGAGATAATTCTTTATAATGGTCTTCATTTAGAAGGTAAAATGGAAGAGATTTTCGAAAAAATGTCAGAGGATAAACCAACAGTAGCAGTTGCAGACGACATTCCAGAAGATATGCTATTAGGTGCTGATGATTCAAATGCACATGATCCACACGTATGGTTTGATATCCCAGCATGGCTTTATGCTGTTGATGTGGTCAAAGAGCAGCTTTCAGAATTATCGCCAGAAAATAAAGAGCTCTTTGAAGAAAATGCGGAGAAGTACAGAAAAGAATTAGAGGAAGTACATGCATACGCACAAGAGCAAATTGAAACAATTCCTGAGGAAAGCCGTGTGTTAGTGACAGCACATGATGCTTTTAAATATTTTGGTCATGCATATGGTTTAGAGGTAATGGGATTACAGGGACTAAGTACAGATTCTGAATATGGTTTAAAGGATGTCCAATCATTAGTTGATACATTAGTGGATCGAAAAATTAAAGCTGTATTCATTGAAAGTAGTATTTCCGAGAAATCCATTAACGCAGTAGTTGAGGGAGCGAAAAAGGAAAACCATGAAGTGGTGATTGGTGGAGAGCTTTTCTCAGATGCGATGGGTGAAGAAGGTACAAACGAAGGTACGTATGTAGGAATGTTTAAGCATAATATTGACACAATTGTCTCGTCTTTAAAATAAAGTATAACTATAGATGAATAAAGCAGAAAAGCTAAGGAGATTATTTCTTAGCTTTTCAATTAATAGTCAAATAAGGTTGGTGTATTGAATGATTCCTGTTCAAGTGGAGAATTTAACAATTGCTTATCACCAAAAGCCTGTACTACAAGAGGTAAGCTTTGAAGTACCAGAAGGAAAGCTAATTGGTATAATTGGTCCGAATGGTGCTGGTAAATCTACTCTTATTAAAGGAATTTTAGGGCTTATTCCTACAGCTTCTGGTGAAGTGAAAATATACGGAAATCAATATAAAAAGCAGCGTAAAAAGGTTGGCTATGTCCCTCAAAGAGGTTCTGTTGATTGGGACTTTCCTACAAATGCATTAGATGTAGTCTTAATGGGAAGATACGGTCATGTTGGCTGGTTTAAACGACCTGGTAAAAAGGATGTTGAATTTGCAAGAGAATGTTTAAAAAAAGTAGGTATGTTAGAATTTGAGAATAGACAAATTAGTCAGCTATCAGGCGGACAACAGCAACGCGTTTTCTTGGCAAGAGCTCTAGCGCAGGATGCGGATGTTTATTTTATGGATGAACCATTTGTTGGAGTGGATGCTGCAACAGAACGAGCTATTATTTCCTTGTTAAATGAATTAAAAGCGAAGGGAAAAACCGTTTTAGTTGTTCACCATGATTTACAAACGGTAGATGAATATTTTGATTGGGTGCTGTTGTTAAATATGAGAAAAGTAGCTTTTGGTCCAACAAAAGAAACATTTACTATTGATAATTTGCAAAAAACTTATGGTGGCAAGTTAACATTCTTACAAGATCAGTCAGTTTTAGTTAGTAAATAAGCTGATTTCATGAACATTATTCTAGGAGTGAAGTGAAATGCTTGAAGAAATAGTATCACAACTTCAAAATCCTAATACACAGTGGGTATTAATCGGCACAATGCTCCTAGGTATTGCAAGCGGAGTCGTTGGAAGCTTTACATTATTAAGAAAACAAAGCTTAATAGGAGATGCGATGGCTCATGCTGCATTACCAGGTGTATGTATAGCTTTTATCCTTTATGGATCAAAATCCTTACTTTGGTTCTTAGTAGGTGCAGCCATAGCGGGGCTACTATCTTCTTTTATTATCCAAGTGATCATAAATCATTCAAGAATTAAAGAAGATTCTGCTTTAGGGATAATTATTTCTGTGTTTTTCGGTTTTGGAATTGTGTTGTTAACATATATTCAACACAATGGAGCTGGTAATCAAAGCGGTTTAGATGATTTTATTTTCGGTCAGGCAGCATCAATGGTCGGGGCAGATGTAAGGTTAATTACAATTATTGCGATCATGTTGCTTATCATCACCGCTATCTTTTATAAAGAGTTTAAGTTACTGACGTTTGATCCTCAGTTTGCGAAAGGAATTGGAATTCCTGCAAAGTTCTTTAATGGGTTGCTACTACTTTTAATCGTTTGTTCGGTTGTCATTGGTTTACAAACGGTAGGAGTAATTCTTATGGCAGCGATGCTTATTACACCAGCCATAAGTGCTAGATATTGGACAGATAAATTAAGTCACATGATCATCATATCAGGTCTGATTGGTGGTATTTCAGGTGTAGCAGGTACGCTGTTAAGTACCATTATGGAAGGTATGGCAACAGGTCCATTAATTATCATTGCAGCTACGCTCATGTTTATCATTTCTCTTATATTTGCTCCAAAACGTGGATTGCTTGCTAAGTTCTTGAAGCAGCTGTCTTTAAAGAAACGCACAGCGATGGAACAAATTTTCCTAAGCTTTTACGATATAGCTGAAGGTGGGAATCTGAAAAGTATTACTGAGAAAGAAGTTTTACAAAAAAGAAAGGTCACACCTGTGTATTTCCAGTATGCTATTAAGGTCCTCGAGAATAAACAGTATATTAAGAAAGCAAGTGAAGGTAGCTGGATATTAACAGATGCTGGAATAGAAGCAGCGTATGACTTAGTATTACAACAAAGACTATTTGAAATGTATTTAATGCACGAAATGGAATTTGCTCATTTAGAGTTAAAAACAAGGGACGATCTTAACTTACAAGCACTTTCTTCTGAAACAAAGGATCAGCTAATCAAACTATTGAGTATACACAATCGTATACCACTATTAACACCTGAATCTTCTAGTGTAGCAAATAGGAGGTTGATGGTGTAATGAGTTATGATGCGTGGATTATTATAACAGGCTCTTTAGTAGGTATTACGTGTGCGATGATTGGATGCTTCTTAGTATTAAGAAAAATGGCTATGTTAGCAGATGCCATCTCACATACTGTTTTATTAGGTATAGTGGGTGGATATTTAGTCAGTAGAAGCTTAGAGGGCCCTTCATTGTTAATTGGGGCTGTTGTAGTAGGGTTATTAACTGCTTTGTTAGTGCAAGTGCTAAGTGGAAAAGGAGTACAGTCTGATGCGGCAATTGGTATCGTTTTTACCTCGCTATTTGCCATAGGAGTCATCATTCTCTCTACCTCAATTGGTGACATTCATTTAGACGTCGATCATGCGTTAATGGGTGAGATTACATTTATACCTTGGGATACAGTAGAATGGAACGGAATGGATTTAGGTCCGAAAGCGGTATGGTTACTGTCTTTCGTGTTTATCGTTAATCTCCTTATTATTATCGCTTTTTATAAGGAATTTAAAATAAGCTCATTTGATCCAGAAATGGCAATTGCGATTGGAATTCCTGTTTTATTTATTCACTATTTACAGATGGGGATGCTATCGATAACGACAGTAGCTTCATTTGATAGTGTTGGTGCAATATTGGTTGTGGCTATGTTAATTGTCCCAGCTTCAACAGCTTATTTGCTAACAGATAAACTTTTAAATATGTTATTCATTAGTGCGGGTATTGGTGTATTTTCAGCTGTTTCGGGATATTATGCGGCCACAATGTTAAACGTATCAATAGCAGGTTCCATGGCAACTGCTACAGGAATTCTATTTGCTCTAGCTTTCCTTTTTTCACCGAAGCATGGGCTCATTGCAAAAAAACGTGCACAGAGAAAATTATCAAAAGCTACTAGTGTTACAACTTAAAGCTGAATCCATTATAAAGGTCCCGATTCATATTTGAATTGGGACCTTTTTGTTGCTCAAGAGAATACCTGTTTACCTGTCGAACAAACTATATACAATAGCTTTCTTCTTTAGATGAAGCCTATTCAACATGTGAGGCTCTGTCTAGGCTAACAAGCATATCCTATAAAGGATTTAAAAGATAACGTACAGGTAGTAATTATTCCATTAATCCGTATTCAACAGCTCGATCAGCAACAAGTTGATCTACATCATGAGGTAAATTGTCTAGTGAACCAAATTCATAATCCCAGAGGTTTGTAAAAGAATCGACAAACGCTGGGAAGGACTCTGCATTTTTACTATTTACTTCTTTACGAAACGATTCAAGTAAGCTTTCTTCCATCATCATTACCCCCACTCATTTTTTACATTATAGGATGTGAGCATTGGACCATTATTATTCATGAAGGTGGATTTACATTCATTTAGAATGCCCCCAATTATTTAAGATTCATTTTGTTTTAAGTATTTTTTGTCTTTCATAAAAAGCTTCCAGAAGTAAATAAATCCTGGGAAAAGGATAAGAAAGCCTACAATATATGTGATAAATAATGTGCGAAAAGTATTTGGATGTGTGAATCCAGACTGAATGGTCACATCTGGATAGATCATATAAGGTAAATGTGCCCTACCGTATGCGTAGCTTGCAAGTAGATATTGTATCGTAACAGCAATAACAGCCAAGCGGGGTCTACCGATTCGCTGCTCGCTCTTGGTGGACGGTAGAAAGAGAGAGGCACCAGCGACTAAAAACAATAGGACAGAGCCGATTAAAAATGGCATGTAATCAAGCATTTTTGTATATAGCCAGTTTGCTTCCATTTTTAAAGTGAGCATAATGAAAAATGCCATTAATAAGGAGGTAGGTCCTAGTATAAGAGCGTCTCTGCGATACACTCTATATGCATCTACTTCATCTGCAACATTAGAATAATCTGCAAGTAAGAGAGAAGATAAAAAAAGTGTGCTACTTATTGCAAAGCCTATAAAGGCGTAAATGTTTGGACTTGTTAGTAAAGCATCGAACTTTAATTGGTGAACATCATTCACTACTTCTATATATCCACCGTGTGTAATAGGCAAAACAAGCATTAATAAGGCGGGAATAATAAAACCAGATATTCCTGACACGTAAGTTAATCCCTTTTGATAATCCTTTGCGACATGTGAAAAAACTAAAAATCCGCTTCGTAGAGCTAATAAAATAAGAATAATACTACCAGGAATTAGAAGAACAGTTCCTAAAATATAGGTTGCACCAGGAAAAAAGCTGACTAAAGCAACTACGATTGCAACGATAAATACATTTGTCACTTCCCAGGTAGGGGATAGATAACGATTGGCAATATTGGTTGCATTTGTTTTTTCTTTATTAATATAGATCATAGACCAAAAACCAGCTCCAAAATCCATAGTTGCCATTACAGCATAAATAAAAACAAAGCCCCATAAAACCGTTATTGCTAATAATGAATCTGCCGTCATAAAGACTCACCCTTTTATGAAGAAATTTGTATGTGTAAACTAGGTTAAGTGTATTGATCTTTATAGCCAACGCTTAGGGAAGGGAGTACTGGTTAGTCCCCTTTGAAGAATGAATGGTACTAGTGCTTTTTCATAAGCCTACTAAACTTTTCTTCTTATCTAAATGGTCTTTCGTTAGTAAGCGTTCATACCTGTTGAATTAGAGGGTGGATCTGGATCTATTTCATTCTCTACAGGGTGTCTCTTAAAGTAATAGCGAAGCACAAGTAAGACCGCAGCACCTAGTATCACATAAATAAGAGAAAACAATAGGAATAGAACGCCAATATGAGTAGACCCAGTGACAACATCTTCTGTGGCTAATATTCGATAAATGACCCAGGGCTGTCTTCCTGTACAAGCGAAAATCCATCCAAATTCAATTGAGAGAATAGATAATGGGCCTGCAGAGATGAATGCATATAGGAATAGTTTTGGAAAATCCGGTTTCTTCAAAAGCTTAAACCATGCAAATCCAGCAATTGATAAAAAGATTAGAAAGCTACCTATAATAACCATCCCGTTAAATAGTGTATGGACAAACAAAGGTGGCCAATATTCCTCAGGAAAATCATTTAATCCAACGACGACTGTATCAAAGCTATTGCCTGATAAAAAGCTCAGAACCCATGGAATTTCAATACCGTATTTTACTTCTTTCGATTCTCTGTCTGTATAACCGCCAAGTGTTAAGGAGGCATAGTCTTGAGTTTCAAAAAGTCCCTCAGCTGCAGCTAGTTTTTCAGGCTGATATTCATGAAGCATTTGTGCGGATTCATGCCCATTTATGGCTGTTAAGAAAGAAAAAATGCCACCGATGACAAGACTTAATATGAGCGCCTTCCGATGAAATTGGTATACTCGTAAATTTTTTTTGTTGCGAAGCATCTTGTACGCAGCAATTGTACTGATCATAAATGCACCAGTCATGTAGGCAGAGACAGCTACATGTGCCGCTGAAATAAAAAAGCTTGGATTAAAAAATGCTGCCCATGGATCCACGTCTACAATTTCACCATTATTTATCCGAAAACCGGCTGGTGTTCCCTCAAATGCATGTACATTTGTGATTAAAATTGCTGAAGCGCTAGCTCCTAATAAAACAAGAGAAACACTAAAGATTCGCATTTTAGGAGATATTCGATCTGCCGCATAGACGTAAATCGACATAAATAAAGCTTCAATAAAAAACGCATAAATTTCAATTTGGAAAGGGAGTGCCATCACTTTTCCTATCACTTCCATAAAGCCTGGCCATAGCAAAGCAAGCTGTACACCAGCAATGGTTCCTGTAGGAATAGCTACACCGAGGAGGACAGCTTGACCCTTCGTCCACCTTTTCGCCATAATGGCATAGTCCTGATCTTTAGTTTTTTGAAAAAGGAGCTCGGCTACTAAAATCATAAGCGGTAAACCGACACCTAACGTAGCGAAAATGATGTGAAACCCCATCGTGGTTCCGAATAATGATCGCGCTAGAACTAAATCATCCATTGAGATCCGCCTTTCTTTTCCTTCCTTGTCTTAACCACCCATAGTGTCCACTATTTTCTAAAAAATATTCTTTGTTCCTGGTTATGTTCTAGAGGGATACTTTTATTGGTGCTTAGACTAAAAAAGTAAGAGAGCCTTTTGTCAGAGGATGAAATACGATGATGTAGAAGAGGTGCATATCCTCTCGCATCAAAAATTTTATTTCACAAGAAACAAAAAAGAGGCTGACCCAAAAGTCTAGATTTTAGACCTTGGGTTAGCCTCTTTTCATTCTTTTATCTTTTTAATTCAGTTAACGTAAAAACCGGGACGTTCCATTGCGCTCCAGTCACTTGCTTTCCTCACTTCCCGCAGGAGTCAAGTGTCTTACGCTCCATTCCACTTCGATCTAAAATTGTATTCATAGAAGAAAAACCCCTACGAAAACAGTCTTTTTTAAAGAATAATTAAACAACAAAAAAATCGGGTAGTGAAACTCCTGATTTTCGAACGATCAATCGGTTTCGATCTGATCGTATGAAAGACATTATCTATCAAGTCTTCTTTTCAATTGTAGAGTAAAAAGGATTGGTAAAGCTGGAGCACTATTTTGTTGATGGGACTAAGATAGAAGCAAATGCAAATCAATATACATTTGTTTGGAGAAAAGCGACAGAAAAATACGAAAAAAGATTCGTGAACGTCTTCAGAGTGAAGAAGGACGAAAATGATATAGCCAACGAAAATGTGATATAGAAAGTGTATTTGGACAAATAAAACATAATCAGCAGTTCAGACGCTTTTCAATGCGTGGCCTCAAAAAAAATACGATTGAATGGGGGCTTCTTTGCGTTGCACATAACTGTAAAAAAATGCAGAAAACAATAAGGGGAAGGAATCCCTCTTTTTTCATTAAAAAAGCCTAATTATTTGTTTCTACACGAAAGATAAAGAAAAGGTGCTCAAAAGGTCGTTATTTAACAACCTTTTGAGTCACCCTCTACAGTTTAGTTTGATAATATTTTTTTTAAGGTTTCTAGGTTTTTATTCATTAGGCTAAAGTAATCTTCATTATTGTTTATTTGTTCTTCTGTAATGGTTTCTAGATTACTTAATGTAACAGCCTCTGCTCCAATTTCCCCTTGAACAATATCTGTAATATTACTACTAACATTTTCTTCAAACACAATATACTTTATAGAATGTTCTTTTGCTGTTTCGATAATTGTTTGCAACTCTTTCTGTGATGGTTCTTGTGTAGGAGACAACCCTAACACACTGATTTGTTCAAGGCCATATTTATCTTCCCAATAACCATAAGCAGCGTGTGAAACAAGTATTTCTTTTTTATCTGAGCTTTCTATAACAGTAGAAAATTTGGTGTCTAATTCTTCTAATTTTGATTTTAAATCTGAAAAGTTCTTTTCAAATGTGTCTGCACCTTCTGGGTGAAGTTCTACTAAAGCATTTTTTATATTTTCGGCTAATGTAATAGAACGAATTGGGTCAATCCATACATGTGGATCAGTATCACCATGATTATGTCCATGTTCATCCTCAGAATGAGTATCTTCTTCAGCAGCGTGCTCATCCTCAGAATGAGTATCATCCTCAGCAGCGTGCTCGTCCTCAGAGTGAGTGTCTTCCTCAGTAGCGTGTTCATGATCAGAGTGATCTTCTTCCTCAGCAGCGTGCTCATCCTCAGAATGAGTGTCTTCCTCAGTAGCGTGTTCATGATCAGAGTGATCTTCTTCCTCAGCAGCGTGCTCATCCTCAGAATGAGTATCTTCTTTAGCAGCGTGTTCGTCCTCAGAGTGCATATCAACTAGCTCTAAACCTTCACCCGCATTAATGAACGCAACATCTTCCTTTTCTAGAGAAGTCTGGATTTTTGTAGCGAAGCTCTCTAATCCGACCCCTGAATAAATTAGCCCGTCTGAATTTGCGATATCAACCATTATTTTAGTTGTCGGTTCATAAGTGTGAGCATCTGCTCCAGGAGGGAAAATATTTTGTACATTTACTAAATCTCCTCCAATTTTTTTTGTGAAGTCTTCAAGAGGATAAATTGTCGTATAGAGATTTAATTTCTCCTCTGATTGATTTTCTGACGATGTTTCGTTCTCAGCGTTACATCCAGCTAACAGTATAAGTGAGAGAATTATTCCAGTTACTAATAAAGTATATTTTTTCATTTCGGTCTCCTTCCGTAAATCAGTATGATTACGATTAGCACAGACTATTATATCTTAATCATTACGATTTGAGAACTTATTTTTACAAAATTTAAGAAATCAGAATATATAAATAGTAATCTTTACGATTTGTATAAATGATATATTACCGGATTAATAGTTAAATGACAAGAGATATGTTATATTTATACTATTCAAAATATATAGTTGATTGTTGGTGGCTTCAATCAAACTTCTTGACTTAACTATTTGTTTTCTTTATATTTGTATGTAAATTTTTGGAGGTGGTTTAATGGGAATTATAAAGGAAATTCTCATTCATAATGAAAAATTTGTAGCAAATGAGGAATATAAAAAATTTGAAACAACGAAGTTTCCTGAAAAGAAACTAGTTATCCTTTCATGTATGGATACTAGATTAGTTGAGCTATTGCCTCAAGCTATGAATCTAAGAAATGGTGATGTGAAGATTGTAAAAAGTGCAGGAGCGATTGTTTCACATCCATTTGGAAGTATTATGAGAAGTATTTTAGTTGCTGTTTACGAACTAAATGCAGACGAAATTTGTGTTATTGGCCATCATGACTGTGGTATGAGTAAGCTTCAAGCAGATTCATTCTTAACAAAAGCAGTAGAGCATGGGGTAGATCAAGAAAAGATTGATACATTATCCTATTCAGGTGTGGACTTAAATGAATGGTTAAAAGGGTTCGATAAAGTCGAGGATAGTGTTCGTGATAGTGTCGACAAAATCAAGAACCATCCACTACTAGCTAAACATATTCCTGTTCATGGATTAGTAATAGATCCTGCAACTGGTAAATTAGATGTTGTTGTGGACGGATATGAATAACAATTAATTGTTTTTTTTGATTTTTTCTGGAACTGGATCAAATCCACCTGGATGAAAAGGGTGACATTTTAAGATCCGAATGATTGTTAAGTAAGCCCCTTTAAAAAATCCAAAGCGTCGAAATGCCTCTAATCCATAATGTGAACAAGTTGGATAGAACCTACAGGATGGTGGAGTTAAGGGGGAAATGAATTTTTGATAAAACTTAATCAATGCGATGAATAGATGTTTCAACCTTATAACCTTCTTTTCATTTTATTTTGGATCTTGGTTCATTCATGTAGTCTTATCATACTAAAACTACATATGATATGGCTAATGATAACTTTTTTAGGGAGAGGATAATATGCCTTCAGTTGAAAGTTTTGAATTAGATCATCACGCAGTGAAAGCCCCGTATGTTCGTCATTGTGGTGTACATAAGGTGGGGAGTGATGGAGAGGTAAATAAATTTGATATTCGCTTTTGTCAGCCAAATAAACAAGCGATGAAGCCTGATACGATTCATACATTAGAACATTTATTGGCATTTACTATCCGAGAGCATGTTGAGAAATATGAACATTTTGATATTATTGATATTTCTCCCATGGGTTGTCAAACAGGATATTACTTAGTTGTGAGTGGAGCACCTGAAGTATCGGAAATTATTGATTTAATGGAGGATACTCTCAAAGCGGCTATCGATATTACCGAAATTCCAGCAGCAAATGAAACACAGTGTGGTCAAGCAAAGCTTCATGACCTCGAAGGTGCGAAACGTATGATGCGCTATTGGTTAAATCAAGATAAAGAAGAGCTCTCTAAAGTCTTCGGATAAGTGATGTAAAGAGAATAAGAGAATTAGAGTATAAACGTTCCGTGTAGACTAAAGGATCTGGTCCCAGAGAAGGGGTTGGATCCTTTTTTTGTATAAACATTAGATGAAACAAAAGAGGCTGGGACAAAACAAAGAGCCAGGCACCCTCCGATACAATCTATTGTGTGCACTAGATAAATCAGTGCGTACATATAATCGTTACGATAAGGTGCCAGGCACTTCTGTCCCAGCCTCTAATAAAGATTATTTTCTATAGCTTAAGCTTGCGATTGCGTCATGAAGATGAATAGATTCTTCATTACGACATTTCACAGTGAACGCCTGAACGAAATCAAGTTCATATAAATCTGCTGCTACAAGTCTAACCATGTCTTCAACAAAGCGAGGATTTTCATACGCAGTTTCTGTTACCATTTTTTCATCAGGACGTTTTAGGACTGGATGAATCATAGCACTAGCGTTTGTTTCTGCTGCTTCTAAAAGAGCTGCTTTCCAGTCAACCTGCTCCTGATAATCTTCTGAAAGTTCTACTTCCATTGTAATAAAGCCTCGTTGGTTATGTGCACTATATTCACTTATTTCCTTGGAGCAAGGACAAAGCGTTGTGACTGCACATGTGAGCGAAGCGGTTGTTCTAAATCCTGCTTCTTCATCGTATGTGACTGAGATGGAAGCCTCAGCATGATTCAATCCGACTAGTTCAGAGCTTGGTCCTTTTCTTTCATAGAACCAAGGGAATGTAAGTTCAATACTCGCATCCTTTTGTTTTAAGCGCGCTGCTAATTCTTTCGTAAAATCATATAGATTTTGCGTTGAGATGACAAAGCCGCCATCCTGACGATACTTTTCAAGCTGCTCTGTAAAGCGGCTCATATTTGTTCCTTTTGCATCATGTGAAATTTTGCTCGTCATTTTAAATGTAGCAATCGTTGTTTGTTGTGCTGGGTTTAAACTAGATTCGATTATTACTGGATGTTTAACATTGCTTATCCCCACTGCATCTATTGTGAAAAGAAAATCTTTTTTTGAGTTTTGCAAATCTGGCATCTTATCTTTTTCAGTAGGTTTAAGTTTTACACCAGGTTCTACTGATCCAAAGAGTCGATGACGTTCTTTTTTTGGTGGCAAGTTAATCTTTTTTGACATGTTGATCCCCTCTCTACTTACTCGATATTGAGAGTATACTTTAATTTAATAGAAAACATCAACGAATAAATCTCTAGAATGTGGAGAATTGGAAAGAAGATACTAAAATATTGGCGATTTTTTGTACAGAGGTCTTTTAGAGGCGGTCTCATAAAGCTAGTAAACGTTAAATGAGTCATAAATCATGAGGTAATCTAGTACTATATTATGGAATGATGTTGAATGTCCGAAAGTCTTTACTAATTATTAATAGGAAAAATAGACGTTGTATTTAAGGGTGATTTCCATTAGTATTTTTCTTGCTTGATTAGATTTCGAATAATTCTTAGATCTTACATGGTGAAATAAATGACGAAACCGTGAAAAATAATTAGTTAACAAAGGAGAGTAACAATCCAAAGGAGGTTACGTAAATATGAGTAGAGTTATCAAACCCTTTTTTAGGGAAATAGTTGGTTTAGGGCTACTTGGATTATTCTTTTATTTATTTTTTTTAGTAGATTTACAAGAAAAATCTATTGAACTACCAACTCAGCTATTAACTGTGAATACGATGTTTTTAAGTATTTTATTAGAAGCGATTCCGTTTATTATATTAGGGGTATTTGTATCTGCCTTAATTCAGACATTTGTATCGGAAGAATTTGTGCAAAGGGTCCTACCAAAGAATGCGTATGTTGCTCTATTACCAGCTGCTTTGTTAGGAGCAATCCTACCTATATGTGAGTGTGCAATTGTTCCAATTGTAAGGAGATTGATTAAAAAAGGAATGCCACTACATGTTGGGGTTGTCTTTTTGGTAGGGGCACCCATACTAAATCCTGTTGTATTTGCCTCGACGTACTATGCTTTTGGATCTCAGTCCGTTATAACCTACTCAAGGATGGGATTTGCGTTTGTCCTTTCAATTCTCATTGGTCTTATTGTTTATCTTATCTTTAAACAATCCGAGCAATTAAAATGGAATAAAGATGACCTTATGAATAGTAGAGAAAACAATGATAACGAAAGAGTGGGAAAATGGAAGGCAACCTTGTTTCATGCGAGTGACGAGTTTTTTGAAATGGGAAAATTCCTCATCCTTGGGGCTTTAATTGCTAGTCTGTTCCAAACATTTCTTGATAGAACCTTATTAACCGAAATAGGTTCAAATGAATTTTTAGCGCCTGCCGTTATGATGGGATTTGGGTATATATTGTCGCTGTGCTCAGAAGCGGATGCGTTTGTTGCTGCTTCATTTGGACAAACCTTTACAACGGGTTCACTGCTAGCCTTTTTAGTTTATGGACCGATGCTAGATTTAAAAAACACAATCATGCTTTTCGCCTTTTTTAAATCGAGATTTGTCCTTGTCTTTATGATCATTGTCACGGTGGTTGTTTATATAAGTATTCTTCTCTTCCAAGGGATGTTGTAATCGAGTAATGGTCAAGTGGCAATCGAAAGCTTACAATCTATAAATTAGGCTGTTTTTGTAAACTTTGATGCTTTAACTCATAGGAAGAAAACAGCCTGTATAAAGACTAGTGGCATCTTCTCTTCTTATAATAGAACTTTTTTACAATTAATACTTTGTTACTAATTCATTTTTAGGTTAGCAACAATCTTTCAGAAAAGAGCCATTCATTAAAAGGAGGTTGTATCATGGAGGACCAGCTAAATAAAACGAAATTCCATATTTATATAAGGGGAATTATTTTAATAGGTTTTACTTTACTTATGGTTAAGTTAGTCATTACAGGAAAGCTAGACCATTTCATTGCGCCTAAAATGGTTCCTTTCATCTATTTTTCAATTATTGTTTTTTTATTTTTAGGTGTTATGCAAATTTGGAGAAGTGGGTCGAAAAAGATTGCGGAGATTTACTGTGATTGTGGAGGAGATCACGGAGAATCAGCATCATTCATCCGCTCGTTTTTTGTCTACTCTCTTTTTATTCTTCCAATTATTACGGGGTTTTTATTTCCGGACTTCGTATTAGATAGTGCGGTTGCCGCAAAAAGAGGATTCAAACCAGCTGCAGCAGAGAAAGTGAAAGAGAATGAAGATATAAGCAAGGCTGAAGCTTATTTGAATGACCCAGAAGCATATATGAATGAGTTAGATGAATCGACTGGAGACCAAATTGCTCAATCAGAAAATGCTCCAGATATTCCTTTAGAACATCCAGAAGGGTTTGAAATCCAGGCGCCACCGGAGGAATTTTATTCACAGCTAGAAAGCGAAATGTTAAGTATGGATACCATCGAATTTACAGATGAAAACTATATTGCCATGACGACAATTCTTGATCGAAGTCCTGAGAAATTTAAAGGGAAAAAAGTCGAAATGACTGGTTTTGTTTTTAGAGAAGCTGATTTTACTGAGGAGCAATTTGTGCTAGCTCGTTTTGGTTTATCTTGCTGTGTTGCGGATGCATCTGTTTTTGGAACTCTAGCCTCACTAGAAGATGCCAAGAGCTATGGGGATGATCAATGGGTAAAAATTCAAGGGACTGTAACGGTTGTGAAGTATCAAGAATGGGTCTTGCCTAATATTGAAGTGACAAAGATAGAACGAGTAGAAGTTCCTGATTCTCCATACGTGTACGAGGAATATTAGGAAGGAAACAAACGATTATCGTATGACACGTTGTTCCTTCTTAATATGTTGTGGTGGAAGAACAAGTGCGTTCCATTCCGCTGCATCCACTTGCTTTCCGCGGGGGTAATGTACTGCTTTTCCCTAGGGAGGAAGCTTTATCCTCCTCGGCTACGCCTGTGGGGTTCCACCCTTTCCTCTACCTCCCGCCGGAGTCAAGTGTCTTTTCGCTCCATTACACTAGCGAGTAACAATCGGATGCATAAACAGTACATGTAGTGACAAAGAATAAAACCCGAACGATATAGGAGATTTTCATTGAAAAATCACCTGATCGTTCGGGTTTCTTATTAACTAAAAACACTTATGTCCTAGCCTCTATTTTCATAGTATAAAAAATTATGTACGTACCTTCAGGCTTAAACGGCTTTTGGTTGTCACTAGCATTAATAGTCTATTCATGTATGATCCTTATTGGTTTCCTTCTCAGATGACGATTCAGGATCTTTTTTTATAGGATCGACAGTATGTTTATATTGATAGGCTTTGCTTGTTGTCATGACACTTAATAATAAAACAATAAGAACAATGATGATTGATATAATAAGTACAATTTTCAATCTTTACCCTCCTACCTTTACTATTCTCCTATTCATTTTACCATGAAGGAATTTCACATCTCTATCTAACACGAAAAAACAAGATGTTTTTCATTCATCTATCTGATAAAAACCCCTGTTTTGTAGAATACTATTTAGGGTAAATAATAAATAGAAGATAAAGGAGGAATTCATCATGTCAGAAAAATTAATTGCCACAGTTAATAAGCAGGTTGCGAATTGGACGGTTTTATATGTGAAATTACATAACTATCATTGGTTTGTAAAAGGGGAGAACTTCTTTACGCTTCATGAGAAATTTGAGGAATTTTATAATGAAGCAGGTGTTCATATTGATGAACTAGCAGAACGATTATTAGCTCTTGAAGGGAAGCCCGTTGCAACAATGCGCGAATGCTTAGAGCTTACTTCTATTAAAGAGGCGGATGGTAATGAATCGGCTGAACAAATGGTGAAAAGTATTTATAACGACTATAGCCTATTGGTAGATGAACTAAAAGAAGGAATGGACCTTGCTGCAGAAGTCGGTGATGAAACAACAGGAGATATGTTGCTAGCGATTCATCAAGGCTTAGAAAAACATAATTGGATGTTAAAATCATTTTTAGGAAAATAATTTTTCTTAGAAAATAAAGCGTGAATTCTTCTGGTGAATTCACGCTTTATTTAGTTGGAAACATATTTTCCCTATCATTTTAAGTGCTAAAGCGACAAAGGAACGGTCTAGATAAATAGAGTTTTTTGTGCAATTTCTTGATAAGAGCTTTACTCGAACTCCTTTTGAGCTATTTTTTCTGTCACCTTATTTGTTAAAAAAGGAGTAACGATAGCTTGTAATTCTTCTGGTGATAATTCCTTTAACCATTCAACAAGCTCTTGTTTATTTGTATTTTGTACAATCGAATGAACATAAGCGAAAACATCCTCTTCATCTGCTCGAAAGCGACTCGCATCATCCATGAGTAAATTGGTAAGCTCCACAGTGTTTCCTCCTAACCACAATCATCTCGCTTAGTTTCTTTAGCCATTATTAATATCATTCTTAGCCAAACAATTTATGCGAAAAGTTCAAGTTGCGAATAAACAACGAAGGGCAAGCGAACGATAAGAATGGATTATTGAAAAGGAGATGTTCGTATGGAGGATAAAAAAACGTATTATATCTCTATGGGCAGTGGTGAAATCTCGCAATTAAGTACTGTGTCTTCTTGGAATTACAAAATTGAAGCAACGGAAGAGGAAATTATCCAGCTGAGAGAATACTTTGATCAAGTTTATTCATCAGATGTTCAAGGCTTTCTTCGTTCGCATACTCCTTATGTTCAGTATCATTACGACCGAGAAAATGATGCAATTGATGATACAAATATAAAGATCTACAGAATGATTTATGAATTAGGTGACGAAGAAGCAAAAAATCATATTCAAACTCATCAATTAATGTCCAAAATTGCAGAACAAGAATAAACCTTATACAGAGATTACACATTGTGATAAGATTTGAATAGAGATGGAAAAAAATTGAGGGATTGAATATGTATCAGTTTATAGATTTTTATCACAATGAAGTAACCTTATCATTTGAGGATCATCCTTTTTCAAAAGAACCGAAGCATGTGTGGGTTGTTTGCAGATATAAGGATGAGTGGCTATTAACAAAGCATTCTGACAGAGGGCTGGAGTTCCCTGGAGGAAAAGTGGAAAAAAATGAAACGGCTATAGACGCAGCCGTTAGAGAAGTGAAGGAAGAAACAGGTGGCATTGTCAAAGATATTACTTATCTCGGGCAGTATCAAGTCAAAGGGAAAGAAAAAGTTATTGTAAAGAATATTTATTTTGCTTTTATTGATTCCTTAGAAAAGCAGGATGGCTATTTTGAAACATTCGGACCAGTTCTTAAAAAAACGATTCCTGATAATGTCAAACTAAATCAACAGTACAGTTTTATTATGAAGGACGATGTTTTAACCTGGAGTTTACGTACTATATGTGACAAGTGGGGAATTGAGCTAAACTAATGTACTAAACGAGGCTGGGACAAAACAAAGAGCCAGGCACCCTCCGATACAACCTATTGTGTGCACTAGATAAATCAGTGCGTACATATAGTCGTTACGATAAGGTGCCAGGCACTTCTGTCCCAGCCTCTTCGTTTATTCAGCTTTTCTTCTCATTCTTTATAAGCTTTCTTTCGATCAACTCGACTCCTTGATACATTAAGGTAGCAAAAAATGCGATGATCAGTAAGCTGAGTAATACGAGTGAGAAATTAAACACTTGGAAGCCATATATAATCATATAGCCTAACCCTTTAGCTGAAACAAGAAACTCTCCCACAATTACTCCAACCCATGACAATCCAACATTTACTTTTAATGTTGAGACAATTGTGGGGTAGCAAGCAGGTAATATAGCTTCTTTGAATATTTGTTGTTTAGGAGCACCAAAGGTTTTAAGAACTTTTATATAATTTGAATCTACTTCCTCAAAAGAAGTATAAACAACAATGGTTGTAATGATCACAGAAATTATTGTACCCATTGCGATAATTGAAACAAAACCTGGTCCAAGAGCTACGATTAAGATTGGTCCAAGTGCAACCTTAGGCATAGCATTTAAGATCACGAGATATGGATCAAGAATGTTAGATAGCTTTGGGGACCACCATAGGATACCAGCAAGAATGGTGCCTAATAATGTTCCTAATAGAAAGCCTAGAACGGTTTCAAACAATGTAACACCTATATGAGAGAGTAAAGTTCCATCAGATAATTTGGTTAAAAATAGTTCCCATATCTTAGAGGGATAACTAAAGAGTAAGGGGTCAATCCATTCTCGTTGACCGGCAATTTCCCATAAACCAATGAAGCAAATGAAAATGAGCACTTGATAGAAACGAACCCACCTTTTCTCTCTTTTTAAACCAGACAAATATTGGTGATGAAGGAGATGAATCGATTCATGTTGTTTCATGTTGATCTAACTCCTTCCATATTTTTTGGAATAAAGGGGTGTAAGCTGGGTGCTGTCTTGCCTGGAAAGGAGGCAACTCTCTTATTTCAGCGGGAATGTCATATGTTCTAACCATTCGGCCTGGATTAGCTTGAAAGATGAAAATGCGGTCGCTCATAGCGATAGCTTCACCAATATCATGAGTGACGAGCAAGGCTGTTTTGTTATATTCTTTCAGTGTTTCTACTACTAAATCTTCTAATTTCAACTTCGTCTGGTAATCTAGTGCTGAAAAGGGTTCGTCAAGAAGTAAGATTTTAGGATTTGTCGCAAGAGTCCGAACTAAAGCTGCTCTTTGGCGCATTCCACCAGATAATTGGGAGGGATAGAGTTTTTCAACCTGGGTTAACCCCATTTCGTTCAGTAGTTCTAACGTTTTTTTTACCGTCTCAGGAGTCTTTTGACCTGTAATCTTTAGTCCTAGCGTGACATTCTCATCAATAGTCTTCCAAGGGAAAAGATAGTCTTGTTGGAGCATATAGCCAATCATTGGATCTGGTTTAGTAATAGGTTTATTTCCGATTATGACGCTTCCCTCTATAGGTTGGATTAACCCAGCGATGATAGATAAGAGTGTTGTTTTTCCACAACCACTTGGACCGAGAAACGAGACAAATTCTCCTTCTGTCACTTTTAGACTTACATCCTCCAGTGCGACCGTCGCTGAATCCTTCGTGAGATAAATGTGATGTACATTTTTAACTGTTAAAAATGACATGATTTTTGCCTCCTTACTTTTTCATCACGTCTTTTGCATATGTTGTGTTTACTAATGTGTCGTAATCAATCCGTGTAGGTAACTCACCAGCTTCATCCATAATGTTCTGAAGATTATTCCATTCTTCTTCTTCCAAAATAGGATCTGTTGAAAATGAACCTTGCTCTTTATAACGTGCGACAACTGTTTCAATTAACTCAATTTCTGTATCTTCAAATTGAGGGGCGATAGACTGAGCAATTTTTGAAACCTCATTTTCTTCAACCCATTGCTGAGCTTTATAAATAGCGGCAGTGAATTTTTTCGCAGCCTCATCATTTTCTTTTAGGAAGCTTTCTTTAGCCATAAAGGTTGTATACGGTACATGGCCAGATTCTGTTCCGAAGGACGCCACGATGTAACCCGTTCCTTCTTTTTCAAAAATACTTGCTGTTGGTTCAAATAGCTGAACATAATCACCATTACCTGAAGCAAAGGCACTAGGGATATTGGCAAAATCAATGTTTTGAATGAGCTCTAAATCATTCGTTGGATCAATTCCATTTTGTTTTAAAACAAATTCTCCGACCATTTGTGGCATGCCACCTTTTCTTTGGCCTAAAAAGGTTCTTCCTTCAAGCTGATCCCATTCAAAGTTATCCATTTTCTCTCTACTGACGAGAAATGTTCCATCTGTTTGTGTTAATTGTGCAAAGTTGATGACTGGATCTTTAGACCCCTGTGCTTCCACATAGATTGATGTTTCAGAGCCTACAAGTGCAATGTCAGCCCCATCTGATAAGAGTGCCGTCATTGTTTTATCCCCACCCCATGTTGTGGTTAATTCAACATCAAGTCCTTCTTCTTTAAAAAAGCCTTCTTCCATGGCAACATATAAGGGAGCGTAAAAAATCGAATGAGTGACTTCCGCTAATTTTAAGTTTTGTATCTTATTCTGGTTACAAGCAGATAACGATAATAAAATAAGGAACGATGTGCAGACTAAAATAAACCATTTTTTCATACCATTTACCTCCTGATGCTCTGCATCGTTTTTTTGTTTGATTTAGTGAAAATTTAGTGAATCAACGAAATATAAGGGGGAGTTTTAGTTGTTGTAAAAATATAGAAATTCATATATTCTTCCTCAATGTATGAAATTACTAAGAATCTATATGGGATATATTATGAGTTTTTTAGAAAATGTGTGAATGCCTAAGCCTAAAAATTGACCAGGTTTCGCTTGGGTGGGCGTTTAGTGATGTAAGTAGAATTTTTTACTTAGTGCATTGATTCTTTCAACGTAGGTAAAAATTTCCGTAGTTTCTATTCGTTTTATGCTTGTCACCGGAAAGGCGGGCATTTAGCGTTTATCTTATCTTATAAGGGTATAATAAAGAAAATGTATGGAGAGAGAGTGTTGAAGATGAACGGTCAACTTATTAGTAAAACGATCTTCCCATCGCCAAATCCTAAGGTGCGATTGTGGATTGTGACATATAGTTCGAATGGTTTGAAAATTAAGGGGCTTTTGGCAGAACCGGTCGAGACAGGTATGTATGACGGGTTTCTTTATTTAAGAGGTGGAATAAAAAGCGTAGGCATGGTCAGGGTAGGGAGAATCACTCAATTTGCCTCAGAGGGTTTTGTTGTCATGGCACCCTTCTATCGCGGAAATCAAGGTGGAGAAGGTAATGAAGACTTTGCAGGGGAAGACCGACAGGATGCCATCTCAGCTAAGGAAATCTTAAAAAATCATCCGCAGGTACATGCTGGTCGGATCCATGTATTTGGCTTTTCTAGAGGCGGAGTGATGGCGTTATTAACAGGGGTTCATTGTAAAGAAGTAAAATCGATTGTCACATGGGGTGGTGTGTCAGATATGTTTCTAACCTATGTGGAGAGAGAAGATTTGCGTAGAATGATGAAGAGGGTGATAGGGGGAAGTCCTACTAAATTTCCAGATCGTTATGTGTGGCGAACACCTTTATATCACCTAGAACAAGTGCAGGCACCTGTACTGATTATTCATGGTGTAAAGGACAAGAATGTGTCAGTGGAACATGCCTATCGACTTGAAAAGAGGTTAAACGAACTAAATAAACCTGTTGAAAGTTGGTATTTCCATGATTATACACACTATTTCCCGCCTGCTATAAACAGAGAGACGTTGCATCGACTTTGTTCATGGATGAAAAAACAATAATCTATTTTTCTAAAAGTGGACAAAATGGTATGATGAAGATAAATATATGTTACTTTAAGGAGGTTTTCTTATGGGAATGCCTGTTGAATTTAATACAATTATTGTTACGAAGGCGAAAGAGCAACGTATTGCGGAAAATACATTTGAATTATTAAAAGATGGATATCGTATTTATCCGATTGATATTCCTGTTGAAGTTAGAAAGACAAAAACAGGAGAGGTTACTGGGGAAGCGGTTGTTGAGAAGCTCCAGTTAACAGAAAATCAAACAATTATTACATATAAACTAATTCAGTTAAATTCAACAAACTGATTGGTGAGAACAAATCATTTTCACAAGAAATAGCCCCTCGAAAACAGTTCCCTTGTTTTTTGAGGGGTTACTTTTTGGTTTAGGAAATGATAAAATGCATCGTTTGTGGATAAGTGCTTCGACTTCCAGCTTCAGCAGTCTGACTTTTTGAAGGGAAAGAGCAGGTGCTTAACCACGAAGTTAAATTTTTATGACATCATACCTGTATAAAGTTAAGATTGAAGAGGTCCACCTAATTTTGCAATAGTAGGGGAGACGTCGCTGAATTTACTAAAATTATTTTTAAATTGGGTAGCTAATTCCTTAGCTTTTCCTAAGTAATCTTCATATGAAGCCCATGTTTGGTTTGGCTGAAGAACATCATCTGGAACTCCAGGGACATGAATTGGAATGTTCAACCCAAATACTTCATCTTGAATTGTTTCGATGTTATCAAGATCTCCTTCAACGGCAGCCTGAACCATCGCTCGTGTATATTTCAGTTTCATTCGTTTGCCTGTGCCATACTCTCCTCCGGTCCATCCTGTATTCACAAGAAAAACCTGTACCTCATGCTCATCAATTTTTTGCCCTAGCATACTTGCATAAATAGTAGCAGGTAATGGAAGGAAGGGTGAACCAAAACAGGTTGAGAACGTTGCCTCAGGAGCTGTCACACCTCTTTCAGTTCCAGCTAGTTTACTTGTATAGCCACTTAGAAAGTGATACATGGCTTGCTCTCTTGTTAGTTTACTAATCGGAGGAAGAACTCCAAAAGCGTCTGCAGTTAAAAAGACAATGGTTTGGGGGTGCCCTGCAATGCTTGGAATAATTACCTTGTCTATTGCTGACAGAGAATAGGCAGCACGAGTATTTTCTGTATAAAAGGAATCATTATAGTCTGCTTCTCTCGTATCTTGATCTACTACTACGTTCTCTAATACTGATCCATAGCGGATAGCATGATAGATTTGAGGTTCCTTATCTTTTGACAGGTTGATGCATTTTGCATAGCATCCGCCTTCTATATTGAAAATGCCAGAAGTAGACCACCCATGCTCATCATCTCCAATTAAACGACGATTAGGGTCAGCGGATAATGTTGTTTTTCCAGTGCCAGATAACCCGAAAAATAAAGCAACATCTCCTTCAAATCCAACATTCGCTGAACAATGCATAGGTAAGATATTATTCTCTGGTAAGAGTAAGTTCATTACGGAGAATACAGACTTCTTCATCTCACCAGCGTATTCGGTACCACCAATTAAAATTGTTCGTTTTTCGAAGGAGATAATAATAAAGGTTTCAGAATTGGTTCCATCAACCTTCGGGTCTGCTTTAAAAGTAGGTGCTGAAATAATGGTGAACGGTTTTTCTGAGGAAGCTGTATCATCTTTCGTCCTGTTTATAAAAAGCTGCCCTGCAAATAAATTATGCCAAGCAAACTCATTAATGACCTTTAATGGAAGCTGGAATCGTTCATCTGCACCAGCAAATCCATCGAATATAAAGAACTCATCTCGTGATTTGAGATAGGAAATAACTTTGTTATATAGTAGATCGAAAGCTTCCTCTGAAATTGGTTGGTTTACAGTTCCCCAATTTATCTTTTTCTCCATTGAACGTTCTTTTACAATGAATTTGTCTCGAGGTGATCGACCGGTATAAGCACCTGTAGTAGCCCGAATTGCACCTGTAGAAGTTAAGATTCCTTCGTTGCGCTCAAGTACTTTTTCGACTAGCTGAGAAACGGATAAATTATGTTTTGCATTTGCTCCAGTAATTAAAATCTCGAGCTCATTTATTGTTTCTGCTAAATTCATCCCCATTACCTGCCTTTTTAATTTTATGGTACTCACTTCTCTTTTTCTCTGTGATTAACATCTGGAAATCCATCATACCCTACCCATTCATCCTATAATGGGAAAATGTTCATCTACTCCCAATTAGTATAACACATTAAGTTTAATAAAACATACTCATAATACAGTGTTCAGACAAGTTTTTCTTTTTGAACAGGGGGAGTAGTGCTTTTAGATCTATAGGATTTAGATACCTTTTAATTTTCGTAAACTTGTTGCTATTATTCAAGAGTCTGGTCTGGTTGAATCCTGCATAGGGAATTTCCTCCAGTCACATGAGTCTTTGTGGTGCTTACTTATTTCGACATTTTGGAGAGGTACACTCTTTTTGCAATCTGAAAGCCTTGAAGCGCTAAGTATTTAATTTTAATGCATTCGAACAAGTCACACTATCCATACTCGAACATATACTTTAAAGAAACTATAAAATTAATTTACTAATAAGGGAATAATAGAGCGCGGTAGTCAATTGCTCGGTGAAAGTCCGGCCTAAAGAAATTTTCATATATTAAGGGTAATCGGTCATACTAGGTAAAGAGGAAATTACCATGTTCATACCCATAGAACTTTTTTGAATCTGTCGATTTTTGTTGACACAGTAATCTTAGTGCGCTATGATATGTCCTTGAACGGATTCTCTTATCCCGAGCTGGTGGAGGGACAGGCCCTATGAAACCCAGCAACCTGCTGTCAAAGGAAAGCGAAGGGATGCGTACTAATGATATAGGAATAATTCTTGGCTTTTTGCCTTTGGAAGGTGCTTATGCATCATTCTAATTAGCTCCCTATGTTAACTAGCGTATTCCAAGCAACTATTTCCGACGCAAAGGTGCTAACCTGAAGCAAGGTGAAATTCCTTGATCGATAAGAGCGAAAGGCGATGACGATTATAAACCTTTCCTCTAGTGGGAAAGGTTTTTTTGATAACAGAAAACAAGTACTTCTTCGAGTTTTACCAGAACAAGCATGTGGTAAAGTACATAATTACTTCTGTTTTAGAAAGCATGCCAACGTGATTCTTTAAAGATAGTGTTCAGCTTTGTATGGCCTATATCATTAGGTAAACATTACTTAGGGAAGAGTTCCGGATCAAAACATGATTATGATTTATGAGGAGGAAGCTTTAAATGACTAAAAAACGTCTTTTTACTTCAGAGTCTGTAACTGAAGGCCACCCAGATAAAATTTGTGACCAAATTTCAGATTCTATTTTAGATGCAATTATTTCGAAAGACCCTAATGCACGTGTAGCTTGCGAGACATCTGTAACAACTGGATTAGTATTGGTTGCAGGAGAAATTACAACGAGTACGTATGTTGATATCCCTAAAATTGTGCGTGAAACAATTAAAGATATTGGGTATACTCGTGCTAAATATGGTTTTGATGCAGAAACTTGCGCAGTTCTAACTTCTATTGATGAGCAATCTGCAGATATCGCACTAGGTGTTGACCAAGCTTTAGAAGCTCGTGAAGGACAAATGTCAGATGAGGAAATTGATGCAATCGGTGCAGGTGACCAAGGTCTAATGTTCGGATTTGCTTGTAATGAAACAAAAGAGTTAATGCCTCTTCCTATTTCATTAGCTCATAAGCTTTCTCGTCGTTTAACTGAAGTACGTAAAGAGGAAATTCTTCCTTACCTACGTCCGGATGGTAAAACTCAAGTAACGGTTGAGTATGATGAAAATAACAAACCAGTTCGTATTGATACGATCGTGATCTCTACACAACACCATCCTGAAATTACGTTAGAGCAAATTCAACGTAATTTAAAAGAGCATGTTATTAATCCTGTTGTACCTACAGAATTAATTGATGAAAACACAAAATATTTTATCAATCCAACTGGTCGTTTTGTAATCGGTGGACCTCAAGGGGATGCTGGTTTAACTGGTCGTAAAATTATCGTTGACACATATGGCGGATATGCTCGTCATGGTGGTGGAGCATTCTCAGGTAAGGATGCAACGAAAGTTGACCGTTCTGCTGCATATGCTGCGCGATATGTAGCGAAAAACATTGTAGCTGCTGGACTTGCTGACAAATGTGAAGTTCAATTAGCATATGCAATTGGTGTAGCACAGCCAGTGTCTATTTCAATTGATACATTTGGAACTGGAAAAGTTTCTGAAGATGTTTTAGTTGATGTAGTACGTAATAACTTTGATCTTCGCCCAGCAGGAATTATTAAAATGCTTGACCTACGTCGTCCTATTTACAAGCAAACGGCTGCTTATGGACACTTTGGACGTAATGATCTAGATCTTCCATGGGAAAGAACAGACAAAGCGGATGCGTTAAGCAAAGAAGCTTTACAATAAGGTGATCTAATAGTGTGTGAACAAGTAAGAATACGCGTTTCTTACTTGTTAGATATAAAAAAGAGGGGGTGACTCAAAAGGTTGTTAAATAACGACCTTTTGAGCACCCTTTCTTTCTGAAGTAATCGGTATTTCTTTCAGCTTTTCTTCTAGCCCCGCGGAAGGGGCGGACTTTTCCTCTTCTTGAAGGATTTGCTCAATTTGTAAAGCTAGTTGACGATATTGGTCATCTAAACTTTTTTCGTATTTTTCTGTCGCTTTTCTCCAAATAAATATATATTGATTTGCATTTGCTTCTATCTTAGTCCCATCAACAAAATAGTGCTCCAGCTTTACCAATCCTTTTTCACGTAGTAACTCTACAATTGAAAAGAAGACTTGATAGATAATGTCTTTCATACGGTCAGATCGAAACCGATTGATCGTTCGAAAATCAGGAGTTTGACTATCCGATTTTTTTGTTGTTTAATTATTCTTTAAAAAAGACTGTTTTCGTAGGGGTTTTACTTCTATGAATACAATTTTAGATCGATAGTGCAATGGAACGTCCCGGTTTTTACGTTAACTCAATTAAAAAGATAAAAGTATGAAAAGAGGCTAACCCAAGGTCTAAAATCTAGACTTTTGGGTCAGCCTCCATTTTTATAAGGCTCTTTCTTAAACGTTGTAGCTAATAAATATCATCATCTTTCTTCTTCATTGTAAAGGGGGAAAAACAAGCTGAATTTTGTGCCTTCACCTACTTCACTTTCTACCTCAAGTGTGCCACCGTGTAAATGAACAAGTTGTTTGACGATAGCTAAGCCTAGCCCTGTTCCACCTTCTTTTCGATTTCGGGCTTTGTCGCTTCGGAAAAACCGTTGTCCAATTTGCTCTGTATCAACTTTTGTCATTCCTATACCATTATCGGCTATAGAAAAGTGAATTTTCTCTTTTTCTTCACGTAAAGTAAGAGTGATTTTTCCTTGAGAATTTGTATAGCGTATAGCATTTTCTATTAAGTTATAGACAATTTGTTGGAGTCGATCTTCGTTTCCATTAATAATGATCTCGTCATCTAAACTGACTGTAATCTGCAGCTCTTTTTCTTTGATCCGATAATTAAAACGTTCGAGTGTATCGAGAATTAACTGGGAAAAAACGATTGGCATCTTTACCAACTGATAATGAGTGCTCTCAAGCTGAGCCAAATCTAACAAATCATTTACTAAACGTTTCATTCGTTCTGATTCTTGTTGAATGAGTACTAAATATTTTTTTGCTTCGTCCTCTGTTTCATAAAGCCCTTCTTGTAATACCTCGCTATAGCCCTTTACATAGCTTAATGGCGTTCGTAATTCATGGGCAACATTTGCAAGGAATTCTTTCTTTCGTATGTCTGTTTCATGAAGGGCCTTACTCATATAATTAAAGGTTTCGGCTAGTTTCCCAATTTCATCTTGTGACTGAACAGGAATGACTTTAGAGAATTGACCCTTCGCAAGGTCGTTAGCATATTGTTTCATTTCATGAATGGGCTGTAAGAATGAATGACTCATTCGATTTACAATGAAAAAAGTGAGAAGGAAAAAAACTACGCCTACTGCGATTAACAATGGAGTTGACTGGTTAAATACTTCTGTAATGGGAGAAAGAGGTAAATATAAGTATAAAATCCCACTCAAACTTTTGTTATCAAGCAATGGAATGACAACACCCATGATTTTTCTGTCAAATCTTTCTTCGTACCCCACTTTTATAAGGTGTTCCCCAGTTAAAAGCTGTCTTCTTTCCTGCTCTGTAATTAATGCTTGGTGATTAATTTCAAAGGGTAAACATGCACTTAGTTCTCTAGGATTATCAATAAATAATACTTCTGATTCACTTATCGAATTGTACCAGCTAATATAAGAGGGGTAATCTTCTGTTGGAATCTGCTCAACCGAATAATAATGCGAGAGCTTTTGTCCCTCAGACACTAAGGATTCTTCAACATCCTTTACATAGAGATCTCGATATAAATAATGAATAAATAAAAAGGAAAATAAGATCGTGACACAAAGAATACATGCAAATAACAAGCGAACTTTTGATTTTAATGATAAAGAATGAATCGTTTTCTTATATAATCTCAAATTTGTAGCCAACCCCCCAGACAGTTTGAATGAGGCTTGAAGAGTTCATTAATTTAATACGAAGCGTCTTAATATGGGTATCTACTGTCCGTTCACTACCTAAATAATCAACGCCCCAAATCTTTTGTAAAAGATGTTCTCTAGAAAAGACTTGATCTCGATGCATGGCTAAAAAGTAGAGAAGCTCATATTCCTTTAAAGTGAGTGTAAGTGCTTGCCCATCGCAGGATACTTTTCTTGCTTTTAAATTAAAGTGAAGGGGCCCAATTACTTTAGTGTCATCTTCCAGGCTTATTGAAGGTTCTTGAGATACTCTCCTTAGAACGGCTGCCACTCTTGCTAATAATTCACCTGGACTAAATGGTTTAACAACATAATCATCTGCTCCAAGCTTCAGCCCGTAAATCCGATCTGTCTCATCACTACGGGCAGTTAAAAAGATAATGGGTATATTCTTTTTGCTGTGAATCTCTTTAGCTACAGTAAAACCATCCTTTATTGGCATCATGACGTCTAATAAAATGAGATGTGGTGTTTGATTTTCCAGTAGTGTACGTGCGGTGTCTCCATCAGCTGCTTCCATAACGGAATATCCATCTTTTTGTAAATAAAGCCGAATGAGCTGTCTCATATCTTGTTCATCGTCTACGACTAAAATTGTTTTGTTTTCCATTAATTTTCTCCTTCTCGGTTAAGCAAGTGTAAAGGTCCGTCTCCGACAGGAATGGTCTTCACCTGTTCAAAGGTAAGTAAGTCAATCACGTTTACTTCATTCGCATCATAGCTGCTAATATATAGGAAGTGATCAGAGAGCACCATTGAAAACGGGTTTGCTCCCACATCTAAGGACCGTATTTCCTTGTATGTACTCAATTCAAATTCTCTAAGAGTGTTTGATCCATGACTTAATACATAAATTGAATCTTGATAAACCGCAAAATCTACTGGCATAATAGGTGCAGGAATCTTTGCTAGCTGCTGCCTTTGTGATAAGTCATACACATAGACTTCTTCTTGAATATGTTCTCCTGTTCCATGTCCACCGAGCCATAGTTCATTATTTTGTACAAGACCACCAGATGCACCTTTAATAGCTTGAAAGGAATCGATTAGCTCTATATCTTTTTTTGAAAGTACAGTTATGCTAGGGTGATCAAGATAACTGACATATAGGTAATCCTTCTGTTCGAAAAGGAAATAAGGTGTATACTCTAAAGAGACTTCCTTTACTAAGTCACCGTGTTTATTAACCATCTGAACTTTTTTCTCATCCTGATTTGCAAAGTAAACCATATTGTTAGAGACTAGGGCTGTTTCAATGCCTGTCCCAAGATTCCATTTTGTAGATTTTCCAGTAGAAAGTTCATAAAGATAGCTTTCATCCGCCTCTTTATTTAATAAAAGTAACTGATCGTCAGAAATGAATAGACCATTTTTAAAAGGGTGTGGAATGTCCCACGTGACTATTTCTTGAGTGTCATTTTCAATAAAGGTAATGGTCTGATCATATATGTTTAAGCTTGCGATAAGTGATTGATTCTTAGGTATGGGTGTTAAGTTTGTTTGTGAACAGGCACTTACTACTAGAATCAAAAGGATAAGTTGGAATGTTCGTTTTGTTCGTTTCATTGTTACCTCTTTTCACTTTTTTTTGGCTATTTTCCAGTCTGGTTGAATTTCGTTCCAGTTGCTCGCTTTTTTGCGGGGTGGCGTTGATCCTCCCTCAGCGTAAACGGCTGTGGAGTCTCATCTGTCCCACTCCTTCCGCAGGAGTCTCGCACTTTTGCTCCATTCAACCTTAAGCAGTTTTCGTTCAAAGAACCTACTTAACGGCAACTATCTCTTAGAAAAGATATGGAATAGACTTTCTTGTCGTATAGTAAACTTTGTTTTTAGAGTGGTAACTAAAACATTCGAGATTTTGGGAAGGTACACCTTTTTTTATAACGTGAAAGCCTTGTGACCATTGGACTGAGATTTATGAAATTGACTCAACTAGCAACAAAGTGTAAGAAGAGCTTTTCTTAAAGAGTTCTTTCCTATTGTAACAAAGTTTATTATAATCATGACTTGTGAATAATGAATGAAGTATCTAAAAATAAGGAGATTTCTTCACAAAAAACACACAATTTTACGTTACGATTTTAGTCAAAAGGAATGTAATATGTCTTTATTATAGAAAGTTGTAAATTGTTTTTAACAAGTAGCTAATGAATGAAAATGACAGGTGATGACCATGTTCGATAGCTCCTTTTTAAAACATTCGGCTCACAAAAAAGATTGGAGGACAAAGGGGAATGAAGATGAAAGTATTATTGACCATAGCAATAACCGGAATGCTGCTCCTTACTGGTTGTCAAAATAAGGATGAAGAAACGAATTCACATAGTGTGCATGAAGATTCCTCAGATGTTGTGAAAACCCCTAAGGTAGAAATTATTGGTAGTGAACATGTGGATCCAAATAAAGAGGCTACTATTGGAGCAAATGTATATTATGGTGAAGATTTAGTCGATGATGCTGAAGTTACCTTTGAGATAACTGATCCTGCTGGTGCATCTGAGAAGATAGAAGCAGCTCTCATAGAAAATGGGTATTATGAAGTAACCTATACGTTTATTGAGAATGGTATATATGAAGTTATTGCCCATACAAACGTCAAAAGTTATCATACTATGCCTAAAATGACTGTTCAAGTTGGGGAAGGTCATAGTGAAAAAGGTGAAGTAGAAAGAGAAAGCGGTCATGAACACCATCATCGTTCAATTGAAGTGATAACAGATGACCTCACAGGCTTCATTTTTAATAAAGAGCAGCAATTAACCACTACCATACTTGAGAATGATCAGCCATTTCCTCATGCAAAGGTTAGATTTGAGATATGGGCTAATGGAGAAGAAAAACACGAATTCATTGATGCAAATGAAGGAGAAGAAGAAGGAACATACCAATCACTATACACATTTAGAAAAACAGGAGAATATAACATAACGGTACATGTGGAGAAAGAAGAAATTCATGAGCATGTTGAACTTCATGTAGATGTAAAAGAGGAATAGCATGAAGAGTTTATACATAATTATAGTTTTAGAAGAAGGAGTTTATGAGCTTCTTCTTCTTTTTTTTGTTTAGTAGTCTATCGTTTTATTGTTTGTTGAATTGAGATACCCTTGATAGATACCCTTGATTTACCTATAGGCTAGAAAACATGCTGTTGTAGAGATAATGATTCAATTCTACTTACTTTTACAAAAAATTTACTCAAAATCTACCAATAAATGATAAAATAATCATTATTGACAAAATTACACATTAATGGAGGTTTTCTTATGAATAACCAATTTAACACACCTAAAGGCTTTGGTCAGATTTTAGATCATACGTTCCGCTTAAGTAAGAATCGTTTTTCCGATTTCTTCTTGATTTTACTGATCCTCATTGGGCCAATTTATGTGATTCAAGCTGTTATTCAATTACTATCAGGTGTTAATTTTTTTCGTGAAACAGGTGTAGGTACAAGCTGGATCGAACAAATTGTAAGTTCTTTCGACCAAACATATGGAAATGAATATGAGACAACCAATTTTGGAGCTGATATCGCATTAATTGTTTCAGGTCTCTTTACTGCGATTTTTCTTCCAGTTGCACAAGCCGCTATATTAATTGCAGTTAATGCCATTCGTAATGAAGAGGAATTTACCGTTGGTACGACTATAAAAAAAGCCTTCTCAAGATTTTGGCCAATAATTGGAAGTGGTATTTTGTTTGGACTCATTTCCTTTTTCCTAATTGTTGTTCCAGCTGTCTTAATTAGTATTGTAGGATTCTCGACGGGGGTGGAAAATCCTATTCTAGGCATTTTCCTTGCGATTCTTTTAATAGTCGGAGTAGGAATCGGAGTTGTTTATTTATTAACAAGATGGAGCTTTTATTTTGGATCTGTCGTCCTAAAGGAGGGGTCTCCTGGTTTTTCTAGAAGCTGGCGATTAACGACTAAAAGAACATGGTCTCTTATTGGACTCTTTATTATTTTCTTCCTAATATCAAATAGTATTTCAAGTGCTGTGGAAATATCGTTTGCTTTAGTTTTAGGTAATAGTGTGTTATTAGGCTTATTAACAAATACCGTTGCTTTATTTACAACTTTATTCTTTGCAGTAGGCTATGCCGTTATGTATCTTGATCTTAAGGTGAGGAATGAAGCGACAGATTTAAAGGATTTAGTTCAAGAATATGAAAATAACGCATAAGAAATAGATTTATAGGAGAGAACTGAATGCTTACTGAAGATAAGGCAAGAGAAGAACTCCAAAAAATACTGGATGATAGAGAGTATAAAATCTATGAAAAAGAACCGGGCTTTCTAGAAAAGTGGTGGAGATCCGTTGAAGAATGGCTTGCAGAACGATTAGAGGACCTTTTTCCTTCAATTGAACCAACTCCAGGTATAGCCGGGAAAACATTGATGATAGTGATTATTGCAATAATCGTTATCCTTTTAATCAGTCTAATCTGGACATTTATAAAAAATAATAAAAGAAAAGAACGATTACGTAAGACAAAGCCACTTCAATCAAATGAAGAATGGAATTGGACGTATCAAAAACATTTAGATGAAGCAAGTAAACAAGAAGCAAAACATGCATACGACTTAGCGTCACGTCATCTTTTCCTTGCTTTACTTTTATATAGTCATGAAAAAGAATGGCTAAAAGCGAGAATCTGGAAGACGAACTGGGAGTATTACGATGAGTTAATAAAAGTAAATAAAGAGTGGGCTGGACAGTTTTTTACGCTTGCTCAACATTTTGATTCTGTTACCTATGGGGAACATCCTGTTACGGCGGAAGAATATGAGGAATATAAAAAAATCGTAATGAAATGGTTTCAACAAGAACTGGATAATCAAGTAGTACCAGAAACGAACGGACTTTAAAAGAGGGGGCGACATCTGTTTTGGGAAAAGCAACATTATCTATGAATAAATGGGTTATCATACCAGTCCTGTTTTTGATCGTCCTCTTAAGTAGTTATTTTATTGCTACAGGAGATCCAAAGACATTTCCAAGCTATGTGACAGATTCCCCGACACCTACAGGAACGAAGGCGTTTTTTACGTATATGCAGCAAGAGGCAGAGATAGTGAAAGATTGGAACCGTCCACCAAATTTATTGTCTGCTAACGATAATAACGAAGTTCTTGTCATGATCGAACCATTTTTCACACCTACTACTGAAGAAATGGAAGCCTATATAGACTATATGGAGGCGGGAAATACAATACTTTTGTTTAGTGAGAATCCAAAAGGCTTCTTTGACATAGAAGTTCAATATGACGCTTCATTGTTACCGGATGAAAAAGTGAAGGATCACCACGGAAACTTTTTTCGTACTGAGCTTCAATCTCCAATTACGTTTCTTATAAAGGATACCGATCAACCGTTATTATTTAGTGATCAGGAAGGTGTTATAGCGTATAAAAGGCAGTATGGAGAAGGAACGTTAATGGTATCAAATGCTCCAGAATGGCTTGTAAATGGGAATATTTTAAAAGAAGGTAATCTCTCGCTTATCACAAGCTTGTTTAATATGGCGGAAGGTGACGTCTATTATTTCGACGAATACTTACATGGAGAGAAAAATAGTGCGGCGACAACTCAGGTTTATCCGTTGTGGTTTCTCCTCATATTGTTACAAAGCGCGATTGTGATGGTGTTGTTTTTATGGAGTAAAGGTAAACGATTTGGTCCGATTTTAGTTCCTCGTGAAGAGATGGTCCGTTTTAGTGATGAAAGGATAGCAGCTCTATCAGCCTGGTATATTCGAAGCAAAAATTATCATAGCTCACTAGTGATCCAAGCAGATTACTTAAAGTATTTACTCCAAGATAAATGGGGAATTAGGTATAGTACACCTTGGACAGATATTGAAGAAGACTTAAGAAGAAGAATGAAAAGTCAAAAGATCGATACACACTCCTTCGTAATGAAATTGAGTGCTGCGTTAGAGAGGGAAACTCTATCAAAACGTGAATACCTAGAATGGTCTAAAATAATTGATCGATTAAGGAAAGAGGTGGAGAAAGGATGAACGAACAATTAGCATCCTTAATAGAAAAGTACGAAGAACGAATAGTGGGACAATCTCTAAATCTTAAATTATTACTAGCTTCCATTTTGTCTGGAGGACATGTTTTACTAGAAGGTGTTCCAGGGACTGGTAAAACGCAAATGGTCAAAACATTAGCTAACTTAATAGGTGGAGATTTTTCTCGTATTCAATTTACACCAGACCTCCTTCCTAGTGATATTACAGGAAGTACAATTTATAATATGAAGGATAGTACGTTTCAAACATTGAAGGGACCTATCTTTTCAACTATTTTATTAGCTGATGAAATTAATCGTACACCTGCGAAAACACAGGCAGCATTGCTTGAGGCTATGGAGGAAAAGCAAGTGACAATTCATGGTGAAACGTACCCATTGTCAGATGTCTTTTTTGTTGTAGCTACTCAAAATCCTATAGAATTTGAAGGAACCTATCCATTACCAGAAGCACAACAGGATCGATTCTTATTTAAGCTTATCATTGACTTTCCTCAATTTGAGGAGGAAAAACAAGTGTTAAAGCAGGTAATGGAAAATGAAATGAAAAAACCGTTGGAACAAGTGCTTTCTCTTCTTGAATTTTCTTCTATAAGAGATGAGATTGAAGAGATTACATTAAGTGAGAGTGTACTAGATTACATGATGAAGCTCGTGAGAAGAACGCGAGAAACGGATACTATTCAGTTTGGAGCAAGTACAAGGGCAGCTATATCAATGGGGAAAGCTGCAAAAGCATGGGCTTATCTTTCCGGTAGAGATTATGTAACCCCTGATGATATTAAAATGGTAGCCAAACCAAGTCTAAGACATCGTATTCAATTATCTCCTCATATAGAATTGGAGGGAACATCTGTTGATCAAGTTATTGAAGACCTTGTGGGGGCGACTCCTGTTCCGAGATAGAGGTGTACTGCCATCAAAACGATTACTATTGCTTTTTCTTATTTTCTCTGTCGTGTTAATTCTTTTAACAAGGTTCAATTTATCATGGCCTACGTTTTTTATTCTAAATGGGTTGCTTTTTCTTCTTAGTTTAGGCGATTTGTTTCTTTCACCAAGTAAGAAGCAAGTCCAATTCAAACGTACTATACCAGTAGAAATGGAAAGAGGAATCTCTTATCATGCTGCTATACATAGTAACAATAACTCGACTAAGAGAATGCTTTATCATGTAGTTGACGGCACCCCCCAATCCTTTGATAAGCTACCTATTATTAGTGGTAATGTAGGAGAGCAAGCCTCTACAGTGGTCCACTATGACGTGACCGCCAAGATAAGAGGGAAATATGAAGTGAACCATCTTTATGTGCGATATAAAAGTTACATAGGATTATGGGAAAAACAAATGAAAATAGAGGATAGGCAAGAAGTGAAAGTCATTCCAGACCTAACATCAATGAAGGGATATTTAGAGAGTGCTCAACAATTCCTTTTACATGATGGATTGAAGGTTCGAAAGCATAAAACAGGTAGTGGTGAGTTTACAAAGATTCGCAGCTTTGTCGTTGGAGATGATCCTAGAAAAATTAACTGGCGGCAAACAGCCAAATTACAAGAGGTTATGACAAATGAATTTGAGCCTGAACATGGGAAGTATATTACCATTTTACTTGATTGCGGGAGAATGATGGGGGCAGAGCTCTCGAATAGTAACCGTTTAGAAAAAACACTGGAAGCTGCTCTGACAGTTGCCGCAGCGGCTTTACAAAAAGGTGACTATGTATCGGTTTTAGCTTTTTCAAAGGAAGTGAAGGTATATGTTCCACCAGCAAAAGGGATGGCACATATACAAACAATTCTCCAAGCTATCTACCAAGTAGAGGTAGATGCTTCTGAGTCAAATTATGCAGCTGTTTTGGCTTATCTTCAAACTGTTCAGAAGAAAAGAAGCTTTCTCATACTATTTAGCGACATATATACGTTTCTACATGAAGAAAGCGCTCTTGTATACTTAAAACGATTGCGTAAACGTCACTTGTTTCTTATGCTCGGCATTGAAGATGAATCGTTACAAAAGGAAAGCCGTAATGAGTCGATAAGTATAAAGAAGGCGATGATGAAAAGCATCGCCCAGCAGCAGATTCTTATGAAAAGAACAGAAAAAATCAGATGGGAAAAACAAGGCCTCCACATGGTGGAGGCGAAGGAAGAATCACTAGCAGGCACAGCCGTTTCATATTATATTACCATGCTGAACCAGGGTGTATTATAAACCTTTTATTGCTTTCTTTTGTGAAAAAAGCCTTCCTAGTAAAATGTAAAAGAGCAAACCAAAAACGGTAAGCAAAGCCACTATATATTTTGCTTCTAAGGAAATAGGAGCAGGTGTGATATAGCCTTCGATGATTCCTGCGATGATAAATAACGGTATTGTACCTAATAGAAGCTGAACAGATCGTTTCGCTTGATGCTTTAATTGGTAAAGTCGTGAATAGTGTCCAGGGACGAAGAGCTTATATCCCATTAATAAACCTGCTCCACCAGCAATAAAAATGGCAGTTAATTCAATCATTCCATGAGGGACAATGTACGCCCAAAAATCGTACGCTTTTCCTTGCTGCCAAAATAATGCTGCTAGGGCTCCTATAATGATTCCATTATAGATCAATACGTACACAGTGAGTAATCCAAATGTAATACCGCCAGCAAAGGCTAAGATAGCCACCTTGATATTATTTGTCATAATAGAAGCGGACATTAATGGAGAATCTACATTACCATCCTGCTGCCCTATGTTTTTTGGATCGACTCCTTGAGCAATTTCAGAAGGTAAAATTGTGTAAAGATTTAAAGGATCATTTAACACGGAAAAATAGCTTCCGATAAATCCAACAGTGAATAATATCATGGCAATGAAAATAAATTTCCATTGCTCTAAAAATAATCCGATAAATGTAGTACTGAAAAATTCACGTATTTGTTTAAAACTAGAAGTTTGGTCTTTATAAAGTAGATTATGAGCCTTTGAGACTAAGCCATTTAAATAAGGGGTGACCTCGTCCTGAGGAAAATACGTTTGACAATAGGATAAATGCTGAGATGTTTTCTGATAAAGTCGATTGAACTGATTAATTTCCCTTGCTGCTAATTTTTTACGCCTTTTCTGTAAGTGTGAAATAGATTTCTCTAGTTCATTCCAGTCCTCACGGTGTTGGCGAATAAATTGTCTGCTATTCATATAGTCACCTTCTCTTTTATGTATAGTAAACGTCAAATCTAGTTCTCTCGTTTTATTATAGTCAATATCCCAAAAAATAGAAATGATGATCTTGAAAAAATAACCAAGGAAGTAGGGGGAAAAATGAGTCAACACCAAGTTGATATTAAAACGCCTGAATATGTTTCATTAACATTTCAGCCAGCAGGTTTAGGAAGTCGAACGGCTGCCTTACTTATTGATCATATTATCTTAACCATTCTTAACATTGCCATCATAGCTGGGCTATTCATTCTCCTTATCGATATGCCTCTAGAATTCTATTTTATGTATGACTTTATGTCCTATCAAATAGCGATAACAATAATCGGATTATTTATCTTAAATTGGGGTTATTTCTTTGCCTTAGAATTTTTTAATGGCGGAAGAACAATAGGAAAAAAGATGATTGGTATTCGTGTGATACAAGAGAATGGACATAGTATTACGCTTCTTTCAAGCTTTATTCGTAATTTTTTACGGATTATTGATTCACTTCCAGCAAACTATTTAGTAGGGATGCTCATGATTTTCTTTCATCAGAAAAATAAGCGTGTTGGAGATCTAGTTGCTGGTACCATCGTCATTCATGAAAGGAAAAGGAAAAAGAGTAAGAAAAAAACGATCATCCAAAAAGAGATTGAAAAACGAGGTTTAAAGAAAGCCGATATCGATATTGATGAATGGACACTAAAGGCTTTTAGTGAAAAGGATTGGAAGCTAGCAAAAACGTATACACAAAGATTGCATCAGCTTACAGAGAATGAAAGAAATGAGCTGACTATCAAAATTGGTGAGATTCTCCTTCCTAAGATTGGACAGAGTAAAGAGGGGAAAACAATTCGTGAAATAGAGGATTTACTTCTACTCGTGTATTTATATTTAAGGGATGAATGGGAGTTTGAGTTGTAAAGTAATAGAGGCTGGGACAGAAGTGCCTGGCTCTTTGTTTTGTCCCAGCCTCTTTTATCATATTTACGCATACCGAATGTGTTTTGTTTCCATTAGTGTATCTTCGTAATCATGTAAAAGCCCTTCAAATATGCAATCCCATGTTTGGGTTAATGCATATTGTCTAGCTTCGACTTGCATTTCATTTCGTATGGTTTCATTCGTTAGTAGCTTCGTAATGGCATGTGTAAAGTTTTCAACATTTTTAGGTTCACAAAGGATCCCGTTTACATCATGTTTAATAATGTTTTTTACTCCTCCAGAATTAGCGCCGACAACAGGCGTACCTGAAGCAAGTGCTTCTAAGACGACGTTACCGAATGTTTCTGTTGGTGAAGGGAAGACAAAAAGATCGGAGGCTGCATACACTTTTGCAAGCTCAGAACCATTTAAATAACCTGCAAACGTTATATTTCCACGAGCCCTTTTCACCATATCTTCTTTAGAAGGACCATCGCCAACAATCAACCAGTGTACTTGCTGACGTATTGGGTCTGGAAGCTCGCTTGTCACGTTCATTAATGTTTCGATATCCTTTTCAGGTGCTAATCTACCTACATAGGATAAGACATACTTTTCTTTAATCGAATATTTGTTCATTATTTCTTCTTTTGAGTAAGAAGGCTGAAAAAGAGTACAATCAACACCTCTACCCCAAATACGTAGATTAGAAAAGCCTTTTCGTTTTAATTGATCGAGTGTTGTATGAGACGGGACAAAAATCTTCCTAAGTGGTTTATGAAACCAATGCATGTACTTCCAAAGAACTTTAGATAAGAATTGAAGATCATAATACTCTAAATATTGATCAAAATCGGTATGGTAGGAACCAACAATTGGGATATTTAACTTCTTGCCATAATGAAGACCACATAATCCGATGTTAAAAGGTGTCGCAACATGAATTAAATCAGGTTTAAAGCGCTGAAGCTCAGCCTTTACATGCATCATATTTGGGAGTGCAAGTCTGCATTCAGGGTATAGAAAAAAAGGTAAACTAGTAAATCGGTGGATATGACTTGTAAACATACTTTCTTTTGTACTTTCAGGTGCAAAAACTCTAAATTCATATCCGTTTTTTTCAAGATAATCTGTTAGGCGCTTTAATGTTCTTGCAACTCCATTTACGTCGGGAGCAAAAGTATCTGTGAAAATGGCAATTTTCATCGAATCCCTCCAGTTACTTGTAAGTGAAAGGTAGTGTTTAAAGTCTTGTCGTACTTCTCTAGTACTTACTATATGTTGAAAAGATCAAAACAGATGACAAAATTCAAAATTAAAACCAATTAATAAGTAGAAATTCGTGTAAAAATAGATAGGTTAATAATGCCGTAGAGCTACCGAGTAGAGAGCCTACTAGAACATCTGAAGGATAATGTAAACCCAAATACATTCTAGATAAGCCGATACTAATCGCTATAGGTAGTAGGACAACAGATAATTGCGGCATAAATAAGATAAAGGGAATAATGACTGAAAAAATGGCAGTCGTATGACCAGATGGAAATGAATGGTCTTCTAATGGGTTAGCAGGCACCTTTGTTTCATCAAGAGCTATATACGGCCTTTTACGAGGATATAGCTTTTTTACTACTGCTACAGGAAGGTGGCTAAGTAGAAGAGATACTGCACTTACGATACTTGTTGCTTGGTAACTCCCTTTAGAAAAAATCATTAAAAGGAAGCAGGCTGCTATTGTAGCGGTTGCTCCACCTAGGTGTGTAATATTTCGAAAATAAAAATTTAAAAACTTCTGGTCATAATGACGGTTCACGCTTTTAAATAGCTTACATTCGAAATCATACATGTTTGTAATCAACTTTGTTTTCATCTGTTGAACGCTCCTTTTTTAACCCCTTTTATCCTATTTTAGTTGATAAATATTTAGTTAATAATAAGAAATTGTAAAAATTTACTTCATATATTTTTCACAATTTTAACGATTGCCATATAAAGCTTGTGTACAAACTAAAAAAACGATTCTTAAGAGGATTTTCAATATAACATAAAATATAACTAGAAATTTGCGACTGATGGAATGGGATAAACAGATAGGATAAAGTGAACGTTAAAGATTAAGCATTTTTATCGTTACCTGTTTTGGCTAAGAAGATGTGAAGAACTTGCTAAAAGAAGAGAAAAATGTAAGAGTCGAAAAAAGGGAGGCTGGGACAAAACAAAGAGCCAGGCACCCTCCGATGCAATCTATTGTGTGCACTATAGATAAATCAGTGCGTACATATAGTCGTTACGATAAGGTGCCAGGCACTTCTGTCCCAGTCTCCCTGACCATTACTCCATATTTGTTTTGATGGATTTATAGTATTGTCCTTTTTCTACATATTGTTTGCGAATGCGCTCCATATCCTTTAAATCAGCCTCGGTTAATGGACGAACAACTTTAGCTGGTCTACCTAATGCTAGTGTATGTGGAGGTATTTTCTTACCCGGTGGCACAAGACTACCTGCTCCAATAAAGGCACCTTCACCTATTTCAGCACCATCTAATATAATGGATCCCATACCAACTAAAGCATGTTTACGGATAATAGAACTATGTAAGATGACGCTGTGACCAATTGTTACGTCGTCTTCAAGAATGAGAGGTCTCTCAGGACTTTGATGAAGGCAGCATAGGTCTTGAATATTGACACGCTTTCCAATGACTGTTGGTGAGACATCACCTCTTATAACAGTTTGGAACCAAATACTTGACTCATCCCCAATGGTCACATCACCAGTAATTGTAACGTAATCAGCAATAAAGGCAGAATCTGAGATAGTAGGTTTTTTATCCTTGTAAGGGTAAATCATGTTTGTCATTCCTTTCTTATGGAAAGAATATACTTTTTATCATTATTTTATTAGATTAGAGCAAGGATTACAAAATAAATAAATAGTAGGCTATATGATTTGTTTTTAAAAGGGAGGCTACGTCATGTGGAAGTGGGAATCTGAAATTGAGGAAGTAAAAGGTGTCATTGTCATTGTCCATGGTGCTGCTGAACATCATGGGAGGTATAAGTGGCTTGTAGAAATGTGGAGACTTGTTGGCTATCATGTAGTCATGGGAGATCTACCTGGACAAGGAACAACAACTAGGAGAAGAGGACATATTCTATCCTTTGATGAATACATTAAGGAAGTGAATTTGTGGATACAAGAGGCCAAAAAGTTTGGCGTACCATTATTTTTATTAGGTCACAGTATGGGTGGTCTAGTTGTCATTAGGGCATTACAGGAGGAGCATCAAGAGATAAAGGCTGCCATCTTATCTTCGCCATGTCTTGGGATCTTATATAAGCCAAATAAGGTACTTGAAATAGCATCAAGAGGTTTAAATATATTTGCCCCCTCCTTTAAAGTTGAATCTAATTTGAATGTAACCATTGCAACAAGGAACAAGGCTGTACAGGATATTGATGAAAATGATTCATTATATGTGACAAAGGTATCTGTAAGATGGTATCGTGAATTAATAAAAGCTATGGAAGAAGCCCAGAAACAGGCGGGAGATTTTCCAGACGTGCCAATCCTACTTATGCAAGGTGGAGAAGATAAGATTGTTGATAAGACTCTTGTGAAACAATGGTTTAATAAAATAGATAGTACTGAAAAATATTACAAAGAGTGGAAAGGGCTTTATCATGAAATATTTAGTGAGCCTGAGCGCGATCAAGTTTTTCAGGCTGCTAAACGATTTTTTGACGCACATAGTACGGATAAATAGCGCGGAAGAACATCTATTTGTCTAAACGATTTGTTTAGATGGTCTTTATGTAAAGTACGAAACTTACTCAGGCTGTAAAATAAACAGGCTAAACGATGAGAAATGGTTACAAGTGTTTGTCGTAACGATTTCCTTCTCTTTTTGTAAAAAAGAGAACATAACGACATTTGTCCTTGTTGAAAGTATCTTTAAACTAATAAATAAAAATGAATATGAGGTGACACCACCATTGACTGTTCCACAGCATCCATTACGATTAATGACTAAAGTATATCGAGAGATTTTTCCTATCGTACATTTCTATTTGGACCAATGGAGAGAGAAGGCAGAGGCAATACCGAACAAAGAGTTGAGAGAACAAGCACTGAATAGTCTAAAGGAAAAAGATTTTCATTGCGAGGGTGGAGCCATAATAGCGCTCATTTCTGGTCCACACAAGCAGCAATGTATTGAGTTTATTATTGCTTACCAAACAATTAGTGACTATTTAGACAATTTGTGTGATCGAAGTACCTCATTGGATCCAGTAGATTTTCGTATGCTTCACCAATCCATGCTAGATGCATTAACTTGCGGTGCTTCCTGCAAAGATTACTATCAGTTTAGAACAGATAAAGATGATGGTGGGTATTTACATAGTCTTGTCCAAACATGTCAAAATGTACTAGCTGATTTAGCTCACTATCCAACCATCTCAAAACATTTATTAGAGTTATCAACTTATTATTGTGATCTTCAAGTACATAAGCATGTAGTAAAAGAAGAGAGAGTCCCAAGGTTACAAGATTGGTTTGAGAGACATAAAGCCAATGTTCCAGAAATGGAATGGTATGAATTTTCAGCGTGTACTGGGTCTACATTAGGGATCTTTTGTTTAGTAGCCTATGCCTTTCAAGATCGCTTTGAAGAAACTTTGGCTCAACAAATTCGAGATAGTTATTTTCCTTACATTCAGGGCTTACATATCTTACTGGACTATTTAATTGATCAAGATGAAGATGAAGTGGGTGGCGACCTGAATTTCTGTAGCTACTATTCTTCAGAAAATGAGATGATGGAACGACTTGAATACTTCGTTCAAAAAGCGGATGATCAATTAAAAGGAATTCCACATGAGAACTTCCATAAACTAATTAATCGAGGGTTACTTGGAGTTTATTTATCAGATGAAAAGGTTGCGACACATCGCGATCGGAATAAGCTGGCTAAGCGATTAATCAGATTGGGCGGTATGACTACGTACTTCTTCTACTTTAATGGAAGAGCCTATCGGGCTTTTCAAAAACTTTCAATGAAAAAAAGCTCATAAATATATGCTAAAGAGAAGATATAGTACGATTCTCTTTAGCATTTTTCAATTGCGATAATATACGGGGGATTATTTTGTTTATTGATAAATTGATAATGGAGGACATGAGCTTTTCTTGGATCTATTGCTTTTACGAACTCCATAATTTCATCTCGTTCAAGCTTTCCTTCTTGATGACCGTGATAAATAACAACAACTATTATTCCTTCTGGTTTTAAAAGGGATAATAAACCTTCAATTGCGGCTTTTGTTGTTTCTGGTAACGTTACAATGGAAGGGTCACCACCAGGTAAATAGCCTAAATTGAAGATAGCACCTCCAATAGATCCATGATACTCCTCGGGTATAGCCGAATGAACATGCTGATGTCCCTGGTTTATGAGAGTTACATACCCATCAACATTTTCTTCACGAAGTTTTTCTCTTGTCTTTACGATAGCTTGGTCTTGGATATCAAATCCATACACATGACCGGTTTCGCCAACAAGATTTGCCAAGAAAAGGGTATCGTGTCCATTTCCTATAGTAGCATCCACCACGATATCCCCTTTTGTTATGGTTGATTGTAATAGTGTTTTTGCAAAGGGCAATATTCGCTGTAGTTTCATAAAGTAAAGGCTCCATCTTCTTTTGTATAAAATTTCCCTTGAAAACTATCTCGTCTTTTTAATTCTGCATCAATTGAATTTAGGACATCCCACTTATTCACACTCCACATTGGTCCGATCATTAAATCAATTGGTCCGTCTCCTGTTATACGATGAACAATCATTTCAGGTGGAATCATTTCGAGCTGATCACACACGAGATTTACATAGTCTTCTTGAGATAAAAATTCCAGCTTTCCTTTTTCATATTGCTTCACCATAGGGGTTCCTTTTAATAAGTGTAAAAGATGAATCTTAATCCCTTGGACATCTAAGTTGGCAACAGCCTTAGCAGTTTCCATCATCATGGTCGTATCCTCAAGTGGTAAGCCGTTAATAATATGGGAGCAGACTCTAATGCCATGTTTGCGAAGCTTTTGTACTCCTTCCACATAACAAGAAAAATCATGTGCACGATTAATTAGAAGAGCTGTCCGTTCATGTACAGTTTGAAGACCTAATTCTACCCAAAGGTATGTTCGTTGATTTAATTCGGCTAAGTATTCGACTACGTCATCTGGTAGACAATCAGGTCTAGTGGCAATAGAGAGACCTACAACATCCTCTTGGGTAAGAACAGACTCAAATTTTTCTCTTAGTACTTCTACAGGAGCGTGTGTATTTGTATATGCTTGAAAGTAGGCCATATATTTGCCATTTTTCCATTTACTATGCATTTTATCTTTAATGGTATGAAATTGTGTTACTAAATCATCCGCTCGGTTCCCAGCAAAATCACCAGAGCCTGCAGCACTGCAAAATGTACAGCCTCCATGTGCTACTGTACCGTCACGATTTGGGCAATCGAACCCACCATCTAAGGCAACTTTGAACACCTTATGTCCAAAATGGTGGCGTAAGTGATAATTCCATGTATGATACCTTTTATTATCTTGAGCATATTGAAAGGTAGTTTGGGTCAAAAGTATTGCCTCCTGTCTCACGTGAAATTCCATCTCAACATTTTAACATGATGTTGTCCATAAATACAGATTCCTAATTGACTTACCATTTTTTTTATCTCAAGTTTTTTCACTTTCCGTTCATACTAATAAGTGATGAAGCATTTGACTTCATAACGTTTGGAGGAGATGTAAGATGGCAACAAGACAATCCGTTAACGAATACTTAGAGCGCTGCAATGAAGCGTTAGAATATGCACGTGAACAATATCAAACAGGGGCACAGCAAGAGCATTATAATGCGACTGAATATACAGATGCTTTACAGAAGCTTGAAGAAGCAGTAAATGATATTAATCATCTTTCGTTAAGTGCCAATGATCAGCAACAAGATCAACTATATCGTATGAGATTACAGCTTCAGCAACTACAAAACGAAATGATTTTAAAAGGAGATGCTGAACGATGAAAAAACGTTCTAAGCAAAATAATCCAGAGCAAAAAACAAAAAATGGTATGAATAATCAGGATTTAGAGCTGGGAAAAGATTTTGATCCTGTGATTGAAACGAAGGCTGAAAATGCGAAAAAAGGTCAACCAATTAAGTCAAAGCAAAGAGTTGAATAAATATAGTGACTATACGAGAAAAAAGCGTGAATTCATTAATGAGTTCACGCTTTTTCTTTGTTCTTGATCATTTAATTGACAAGCTGAAAAAGTGGATGTATTGTATTAACTGTACTAGTTATCACAATACAGTTAATACACACGGTATTAGTCATTCAGTTTATGTACAAGTAAGCATATATAAGGGGGAGAAGAAGATGATTTCTGTTCATCATTTAAGTCATTCTTTTAAGGTTGGAAAAAGGGGAAGTGAAAAGGAAATACCAGTGCTAAAAAACATATCACTAACCATCAGAAAGGGTGAAATTGCTTCTATTGTGGGACGAAGTGGTTCAGGGAAGTCTACATTACTGCATCTTATATCAGGGTACATTTCACCGACAAATGGTGATGTAATGATTAATGGAACGAATGTAACAGGCTTTAACGAAAAGCAATGGGCTCAGTTTCGCTTAGATCATTTTGGATTTATTTTTCAGAGCTTTCAGCTTATTCCAAGCTTAACGACGTTTGAAAATGTCGAACTGCCGCTTACGTTAAAGGGAATGGATTCAGTAAAAAGAAGACAAGAAGTTATGACCTTACTTGAAAGTGTTGGTTTAAAAGACCATTCAGAACATTATCCTAATGAACTCTCAGGAGGGCAGCAGCAAAGAGTTAGTATTGCAAGAGCACTAATTACCAAACCCTCAATTATCTTAGCTGATGAACCAACAGGAAGTTTAGATAGCGAGACTGAACAAGAAATCTTAGGGTTAATTCAACAGCTCAACAAAGAACAAGGAATTACCTTTTTTATGATTACTCATGATGAAGAAGTAGCGAAGATTAGTACGAATCAATTTCATTTAGAGGATGGAGTTATTACAAAGGGAGGTAATCCTGTTGAAGTTTAAAGACCAACTACAATTTATGTTTCGAAATATGAAGAAAAATCGATTAAGAGTCTTTATGACGATACTAGCGACAACCATGGCGTGTGCGTTTTTGATTGTTTTAGCCTCGGTAGGATTTGGGATACAAAAAAGCATCACAGATGAAATGAAATCACAGCAAATGATTACAGAAGTTCAGATTCATGGGAAAGAAGTGGATGGAAATCATGAATTTCTTACGAATCAGAATGTAGAAGAATTAAAAGATACAGAAAATGTAACCGCAGTAGTCACACGAAATTCGATTGATTTGCCTGTATTAGTGTCCATTGAAGATCGGACTGCGGATATTTGGCCTATCTACATTACAAATATGGAAGAAGAACTGAAAGCGAATCTATCATTAGATGAAGGACATGTTCCTAAAAATGAAAAGGAAGTTGTGGTTGGCTATCATTTTGCAAAGGCGCTTTTAACAGAAAAAGAGCGGGAAGAATTTGAACAAAATCTAGAGTCTTCCGAAGGACCGGTTATTGAGGAGCCACAAGGATATCAAGGCGTATTGATAGGAAAAGACATCACAATTAAGCTAGTAAAAGACGTTGAAGGGAAAGAAGTGGAAAAAAGCTACACCTTCACGATTGCAGGAATAGGAAAAGAGCCTGCAAGAGACTGGGTTCAAGATCAGGGAATTTTCATTGATGATCAGCTAAGAGATGAAATGTTATCTTTTACTAGAGATGAGAAAAATGCGGAAAAGCTTCCTTATAGTGAAGTTCTTGTTTACGCTTCTCATCTAGAAAATGTCGAACAGGTGTCAAATGATTTAAAAGAAAAGGGATATATGGTTTATTCCATTACGGAAGAATTGGAAGGAGTGAACTTATTTTTCAACATTTTTAAAGCAGGTTTAATTTTCGTCGGTACTGTAGCAGTCATTATTGCTTCTATTGGAATCTTTAATACGATGACAATGGCAGTAACAGAGCGAACGCAAGAGATAGGGATTATGAAGGCAATTGGTGCCCAACCAGGTGTTATTCGTCGGATTTTCTTAATGGAAAGCGCGTATATTGGAGTGATTGGAGCATTTATTGGAGTTGTTATCTCATACGGTATTAGCTATGCAGCGAACTTTGCTATTCCGATTATTTTAGAATCCGCATCAGGTGGTGATACAGCTGACGTAGATTTTGTCTTTTCCTACATTCCATTAAGTCTTGTCGTCATAGCTGCAATAATTAGTATTGGAGTTGCTATTATCTCTGGATTACGACCTGCTATGAAAGCAACCAATGTAAATGTTTTATCTGCTTTAAGAAGAGAATTATAATAAAGTAAAGACCAGATCTAATCGTACTATTAATAATTTATGTGAGGTACATTGCAAGGGGGAGATGAGCCTCCTCTTTTTGTAAGCCTGTGGAACTTAACCTGCCCCACAGGTCCTGCTCGAATCTCGTACCTTTCACTCAATCGAATCAATTTCATAGATTGTCAGGTCTGGTTGAATGCAGCTCCAGTTGCTCGCTTTTTCGTGGGGCGGGCGGAGCCTCTTCGGTGTAACCGCCTGTGGGGTCTCATGTCCCAATCCTCCCGCAGGAGCTCGCCCCTTTTTGACGTCATTTCACTCGAAATCTATAGGGGGAAACCAACTATTTAACACAAACATGCACAAACACATTATTGACACTATAATTACTAATTATTGCTCGAATAGATGCTTAATTTTTTAAGACGCTCAAGTACGTAGAAAACAAAATTAGGAATATCAATAAGAAACCCAACTCATTATGAATTATATTTAGCGTATAATAATACGACTGACAATACTATTAAAACCTTCTTAGTCCTTTTTTTATTCTCCGCTCCTACTTTTGAAAACGCTACTCAATTCTGATATAATCAACAATGTTTTTTCCAATCAAGAAGACAGTAACTAAGATGAATAATATTCTTACATAGGTTACTCCTTTTTTAATGGCAAAGTTAGAACCAACTATGGATCCTGCTATCATAGCAATTCCCATCGGTATACCATATGAGAAGTTAACCATATCGAGAAAGACAAACATGATAAGTGCTGAAATATTACTTCCAAAGTTTAGAAATTTGGCATTTCCAGCAGATTGTAAAAAATCAAAACCAATAATCAAAAAGGCAAACAAAATAAATGAGCCTGTTCCAGCACCTAAAAACCCATCATAAAAACCGATAGCAAATATGACACATGAAAAAAGCAAAGCCTTTTTCCATGTGAGTTTTCGATAAGTCGATTCATGCCCCCAGTTTTTCTTTAGAATCGTATAAATAGCTACGACTATTAGAAGAACTAAAACTAATGGTTTTAATAATTCATTTGATACAAAGTTTACAACCAAGGCTCCTAATAAAGATCCTGCAAAAACAATTGGAAATAACTTAGCCACTAAGTTAAAATCAACTTTTCCTGATCTGATAAACGCAATAGTACTTGTCAAGGAACCCATTGAACTGGCTAATTTATTCGTTGCAATTGCTGCTGAAGGTGAGAGGCCTGTAAACAATAAAGCAGGTATAGAAATTAGACCTCCGCCACCCACTACCGAATCAATAAAAGCAGCTAAAAATCCGAAACATAGCAACAACAGTAGTGTATAGACATTAATATCTTCCATCTCCAAAACCTCCATTATGAACAAAAGCGATCCACTCTCTTAACAAGGAGTTGGATCGCTTTGTTCTTATTTTTTTAACTCCAATTCTATTTTTAATGGCATACAAACATGGCTCCTAATCGAGCGGCTTGCTCCAGACTTATTAAAGTCAACAACTACAAACATTCTCTGTAACCATCGATCTTTACCATCGTATTTTGGAGTGAAAGCGGTTCGAGCATGTGCGGCTAAATGATTATCAATAATAATAAGGTCACCTGGTGTTAGAACCACACCAGAAGAAACTTCCGCCAATGCTTTCTTTAGCTCTTCTAACGCCCATTGCGCCTCCTCATTTACGCCTTCCATAAGTGAACCATGGATACATAAGTTAGGTTGAATAATATTACCCGATAATACGGATGTTTGAATAGATAGTTCAGGCGAATTAAATGACGAAGGTGGACTTAACCGATACAAAGGTTTTCTCAACAATTCTATTGCGTAACCCGGGATTAACTCAAGAGCTTGAACAATAGAAGCCGTTTCTGTTTTAGCCTTTTGTTCATGGTCTGATCGTAGGCACACCAAGGATAAGTAATCCGGCTTATGAGGATGAATGGCATCTTCCGTATGATAAGTAAAAAACACTTGGGACCCACTGTTTTCTATATTGGTTTCTTTCCCCTTAATTGGGCAAATATCATGAATAATTTGTCCATTTTTTTCATCGGCATATCCTATCGGTTCACCTAAATGCAACATGAATAAATACAATAATAGTTCACTTACATTCTCCATTTTGTTTTTAGGTGCACTGCCGTCATCAGGTGTGTTCGGTAATTCTTTATCAGTCGGAAGATTCCTAAATAAGATGGTTCCATGCTGGTTTTTCTCACGTTTAAAACTGATAAGATGATCAATCACCTTTTCAGGAAGTTTATAAGATTCTTTTTCCAACTGATTCAATGTGTAATGGTCAATTTGGTTTAAATCAAGCTTAATTGACTGAATTAGTTGATTTAATTCTTCTTTTTCCTGATCAGTTAAAACGTAAATATGAGAATTTTTAAGTACAGGCATTTTTGGCGCAGAAATCACTTTTGTTCCTCCTAATATCGATTTTTTTAGTCACTACTATAATGGTAACTAAAAAATAATTTCCTGTAAATAGGGAATTTGCAATTTACAAATTCTTAATTTTGTAACAGAATCGGTTCCGAATAAAGAGATTTGGTATGATAAGCATATACACTTACTAAATGTACTGGAGGATACTATGAAGGATATTATTCAACAAATTCAATCGTTAGGTTTAAATCAATATGAGGCAAAGGCTTATGTTTCTTTAGTCCGCCAAGGAGCGACAAGCGCGTATCAAGTGAGCAAAGAATCAGGAATTCCAAGATCTCGCATATACGAAATTTTGAATGGTCTTGAAGAAGAAGGAATTGTCATAAAAGAGGAAATAAATGATTCTGTTCAATATTCTCCGTTACCTGTCGATGTATTTCTTGAATCGGTTCAGTCTAAATGGAACAATACGTATCAATCTATAAGCGAAACATTAAAAAACTTTGAAGTAACAGAACCCACATCAGACATACGTGTTATGACCCTAAAAGGGGACAGGCATATTCTATCGTTTTGTCGTACTTTATTGCAAAAGGCTGAAAAAAAAGTCGTGATTTCTTTGTGGGATAATATGTATGAGAGACTTGAGCAAGATTTGATCGATAAAGCTCCGAATATTGATCTCAAAGGTATTGTCTTTCAAGTTGAAAGCCCATTATCAGGATTAGACATTCATCGTAAAACAAGTTATGTAGATAGTATTGGAGAAAATAAATGGTTTATTTTATCCATTGATGGTCGGGAGATGATCTATGGACCTTCTATAGATGAAAGAGAAACAGCCTTCTACACTGATGATCCAGTTCATATTTATCTTCTGGAGAATTATATTTGGCATGACATTCTGGTTAATCGCTTAGTTAAAGAAGGGAAAAAGGATACCGATAATTGGATAGCAAGGGAAAGGGAGAAGTTTTTCGGCTCTAATTGAATATCTTAAGCATGGGGTTATTATTGGGTATGTATGGAACGGAGTGAAAAAAATCCTTCGTAAATATTTATATTTCGCCGAATTATTCTTACTATAGAAGATTCGGCTTTTTATAATCCATATATTATATTGCAAATTAGTGAAATGTCCGCAATCCTCCATTTATGTAATACAACTTCAATCATCTTTGGCTGAACCCCTAAGAATGAAACCCTTGCGACACTCCGCACCGATACAGTGTTATTTTATTAGTCCTGTCATTTCAGTAATTCCTTTAATTGAATAGTCTTTACTCTTATACATTTTCATTGCAATCTCTACTTATCTCTCTCTTGGTAGGTCTACAGCCCATTTAATATCTCTCTATTTTAGCACCAAAACGATTTTCGCTTATAAAAGTGGAACTTTGTTTTTGATTATGAGTAAAAACTAAAGAACCTACCTATTAAAAAGATTATTTTTTTCAAAACAACTAAAGTCACATCCTATATTGTATGTATTTTCTAGCTTTCTAAGGTTATATGTAGAATAAATACGTTTCATCGCAACATTTTTTATGTAGGAAAGGGAGGAAAAAGAATGGTTGAAATTCGTTTGTCTCAGGCGAAGGATTTTCCACAACTACTTCATCTAGATCACAAGGTATGGAATGAAGTAACGACCCCATCTGTCATCAATTGGGAATCTATAGAACATTTTAGTTCTAGAAATCCAGAAGGTAGTCAGCTTGTTGCACATGATGATGGAATAGTAGTGGGATACTTAGGCTATCACTATCCAACCCCACTAGAAACGAACAAACATGTTTATGAAATGGATATTGCTGTGAACCCTGATCATCAAGGGAAAGGGGTAGGATCAATGCTCTTACATACATTCGTAGAAATGGCCCAAAAGCACTCCATTCATAAATTATCTTTACGTGTTCTAGAGTCAAATCAAAAGGCGATTCATTTCTATAGGAAGAATGGTTTTAAAGAACAAGGAAGATTAGTTAAAGAGTTCTACGTAAATGGGAACTATGTCGACGATATCCTCATGTATAAGCTAATCAATACATAAAAGGACATGTCCAAAGAATCAGTTAATTCTCATTATTACAACATTATAAGAAAGGTTGTTTCATCATTGCAAATCAACTAAAAAGCGGCTAAAATTCTCAGAAGGATAATGAAAAATTGTACGGAGATAAGTCTTTTACGATTTTTTAAAGGAGGGAATAACATGCCGCGTTCTCTTTGGTTGTTAATTATTGGAATGATGATTAACGTAACTGGAGCCTCGTTTTTATGGCCACTTAACACAATCTATATTCATGAGCATCTTGGGAAATCCTTAACTGTGGCGGGGTTTGTATTAATGCTAAATGCCGGTGCAAGTGTTATTGGGAATCTTGTGGGAGGAATATTATTTGATAAAATAGGTGGGTTCAAATCAATCCTACTAGGTATTATTATTACACTAATATCAGTTGTGGCCCTTATGTTTTTTCACGGGTGGCCAACTTATATGTATCTACTAATCTTTATTGGGTTTGGCTCAGGAATTGTCTTTCCAGCTACGTATGCTCTTGCAGGTACTGTATGGCCTGAGGGTGGAAGGAAATCATTTAATGCTATCTATGTTGCACAAAACGTAGGAGTGGCAGCAGGTGCTTCTTTAGGTGGATTGGTTGCATCTATCTCATTTAATTTAATTTTTGTTGCGAATGCAGTGCTTTATGCTGTTTTTTTCTTCATTGCATTCTTCGGGTATCGAAATATCGATGCGTCCAAAGGGACACAAACCTCTATTTTAGAGCAAAAAACAGTAGTGAAAAATCGTACGAAATTCAATGGACTTGTGATTTTATGCATAGGGTACTTATTATGTTGGGTAGGGTATGTTCAATGGCCGTCCACTATATCGTCTCATACACAAAACTTAAACATTCCATTAAGTCAATATAGTTTGTTATGGACCATTAATGGTGCCTTAATCGTCTGTGCTCAGCCTTTAATTTCGTTATTTGTAAAGCGTTTTGCGAAATCGTTGAAAAAACAAATGATTATCGGATTTGTTGTGTTTATCATCTCGTTTATTTTTGCGTCCTATGCAGAGCAATTTTCAGGGTTTTTAGTTGCAATGGTCATTTTAACTATTGGCGAAATGCTAGTTTGGCCTGCTGTACCAACAATTGCCAATGATTTAGCTCCAGAGGGAAGACAAGGGTTTTATCAAGGCTTTGTTAATAGCACAGCTACAGGTGGACGAATGATTGGACCTATTTTAGGTGGGATGATTGTAGACTATTATCATATGAATCTTCTGTTTCTCATTATTATTGGGCTTTTAGCAATAGGGATTGTTACAACAAGCATATATGATAAGAAAATTGTGGTCGCTGAAAAAAGGGATCAAGAACCAAGTGGGATTGGGGCTTGATCCCCTTTTTTTATATTGAAAGATAAGAGGACATAAAGGTATGTTCGTTATTTTGGTGCCTATGTCCAGCGTTAGCCATAGAGATAGGCAATGACAAATTGAAGGTCAAGAATGACTGCTATTTTTATTCATTTATTTTCCTAGAGGTTGTGTGTTCAAGGTGGTTGTGCTCTTTTTTAAAAAAGTACATTCTCCAGTTCTCCCAGTGTGATACGATAGAAGAAATACAGATTACTAGGAGTAGATCACATGTTAAATCAACGTTTTCCATATGCGAAAGAAATTGTTGAAACTGTAATTGAGAACGCTTACGTATGGATTGTCATTGTTGATGCGAATGGTCGAGTTATCTATATGAATGACAACTACTGTAAGTTTTGCGAAGTGGAAAAACATGAAGTAGTAGGTAGGCATGTTACGGAAGTAATTGAAAATACAAGAATGCACGTAGTAGTTGAAAGTGGAGAAGAAGAAATCGCGGATTTACAATATATTAGAGGAAATTATATGATTGCAAATCGCATCCCTATTTATGCAGACAATAAAGTCGTCGGAGCATTTGGTACAGTGATGTTCCGTGATACGAAAGAGTGGCATGAGATGAATTCGCATGTTCGGCATCATCTCTCTTCCTTACCATCATTTCTTGAGCAACAGGATGTAACGGGTGCAAAATATACATTAAATGATATCTATTCTTGCTCGCAAGTCATGGCAGAATTAAAAGAAAAAATAAAAACAATTGCCTCAACCGATAGTTCAGTGTTAATTAGAGGAGAAAGTGGAACAGGGAAAGAGCTATTTGCCCATAGTATTCATCTACTTAGTAATAGAAGTGAAAAACCTTTTATTAAGGTGAATTGTGGAGCTATACCTGAGCAGCTTTTGGAATCAGAATTATTTGGTTATGAAGATGGTGCATTTACTGGTGCGAAAAAAGGAGGGAAGAAAGGAAAGTTTGTGCAAGCGAATGGGGGAACGATTTTTCTTGATGAGATTGGTGACATGAGCTTACATATGCAAGTCAAGCTGCTACGGGTACTTCAAGAAAAAGAAGTAGAGCCTGTAGGATCGACCAAAACGATTCCGTTAAATGTAAGAGTGATAACCGCAACAAATCGTCCATTAGAGTCACTTATGGACAATCAAAAATTTAGGAATGACCTTTATTATCGAATTAGTGTTATTCCATTATATATCCCACCTTTAAGGGAGCGGATCGAGGATTTAGAAACGCTTGTAAGACATTTTATTAAGAAGGTTTCATTACGAACCGGGAAAAGAATCTCTCTTATACATGAAGAGGTGATGGAGACATTCCGACATTACCATTGGCAGGGAAATATAAGAGAGCTTGAAAATATAATTGAGGCGGCAATTCATTTAGCTAAAGCGGATGTCATTACTCTTGATGCAATTCCTGATTATATAAAAAAGAAGCATGTGTTTTCAGAGCAGGAACTCTCTTTAAAAGAAATGCTTAATGAGGCAGAAAAAAATATTATCAAAGAAACGTTAAAGAAATATGATGACGATCGAAAAAAAGTAGCGAAGGTGTTAGGGATTAGCAAATCAAGTATGTATGAAAAAATACAAAAATACGGGATTAAATAACAGTCCATTTTTCTGGAAAATAGTCCAGAAAGATGGACTGTTCTTTTTTCTTAGTATGAATGAGGATCGTTCCAATTGGACAAGCGTTCGCACGTTTTCCATTCCATAAATTCGGAATGGAAAAAAGAATGTGTCCATTTTCGGAACTTTAAATCACCCTTTATATGTTGGCACACTACTTGCAACATGAAGTATGTAAGCTGAAAGGAGGAGCATCGTGAAACCAATATATCATTCATTTCAAGAAGCTGTTCAAGAAATTAAGGATGGATCAACACTTATGGTTGGGGGCTTTGGACTTTGTGGAATACCTGAGAATCTCATTATTGCTTTAGTAGAAAAGGGTGTAAAAGACTTAACAATTATCTCAAATAACTGTGGAGTTGATGACTGGGGACTTGGGCTTTTATTAAAAAATAAACAAATAAAGAAAATGGTCGCCTCATATGTAGGAGAAAATAAGGAATTTGAACGGCAAGTACTAGCAAATGAAATTGAGGTTGAGCTCATACCTCAAGGTACGCTAGCCGAAAGAATTCGAGCGGGTGGGGCTGGAATTCCTGCGTTTTATACGCCAGCAGGTGTTGGAACCCCGATTGCAGAAGGGAGAGAGGTCAGAAGGTTTAACGGAAAAGAATATTTATTAGAAACCGCCTTAGTCGCTGATTTTAGTTTAGTTAGAGCAAGCAGAGCGGATAAGATGGGAAATCTCCAATATAATAAAACCGCTCAAAACTTTAACCCTATGATTGCAGCAGCTGGGAAAATAACAATAGCTGAGGTCGAAGAATTAGTAGAAATCGGGGGAATTAATCCTCAATATATCCATACACCAAGTATCTATGTCCAGCATCTTATCTTAGGGAAGCAGGAAAAGCGAATTGAAAGGCGTACTGTTCGAAAGGAGGAAATCAATTCATGAGTAAAGAAAATGTTCGTGAAAAGATTGCACGTCGAGCTGAGCAAGAAATTGAAAGCGGTTACTATGTAAACCTTGGAATTGGGATGCCTACTTTGGTTGCGAACTATATTCACGAAACTAAGCTTGTCGTTCTTCAATCAGAGAATGGTTTATTAGGAATCGGTCCATATCCATCTGAAGAGGATGTTGATGCTGATTTAATAAATGCAGGGAAAGAAACAGTCACGACTATACCAGGGTCTAGCTTCTTTAGCAGTGCTGAGTCATTTGCCATGATACGTGGTGGTCATATCGACATTGCCATTCTAGGCGGAATGGAAGTTTCAGAGAATGGTGATTTAGCAAATTGGATGATACCAGGAAAGATGATAAAAGGCATGGGCGGGGCCATGGATTTAGTTCATGGAGCGAAAAAAATTGTTGTCATAATGGAGCATGTATCAAAAAATGGACAATCGAAAATCGTTAAACAATGCAGCTTGCCATTAACGGGAAAGGGTGTAGTAGATCGTATCATTACAGATCGAGCCGTTATGGATGTGACTTCTGAAGGACTAGTTTTAACTGAGGTACTTGAAGGTTATACAGTTGAAGATGTTATAAGCTCAACTGAAGCTAGTTTAATCGTTTCTGAACATGTGAAGCTAGAATCTTCTATGTAAGAGTACGGCAAACAAAGGGGGATAATGTATGTTAAGTATGATTGGACTAATTGGTGGTTTAGCACTATTAATTTATTTAACCATGAAAGGGATGAACTTATTAGTAGCAGGTCCCTTATGTGCTTTATTTGTAGCAGTATTTAGTGGGCTTCCCCTCTTTCCTCAGCTAGTAGGAGAAGGTGAAGCGAACTTGGTAGGGAATTATATGTCAGGTTTTTCAGGGTTCATTGCTTCGTGGTATTTAATGTTTTTACTTGGAGCTATTTTTGGAAAAGTGATGGAGGATAGTGGAGCAGCAGATAGTGTTTCACAATGGATTGTAAGTAAGCTAGGGATGAAAAGAGCCGTGTTAGCGATTGTTATTGCTTGTGCTGTTTTAACCTATGGTGGAGTTAGCTTATTCGTTGTTGCATTCTCTGTATATCCTATGGCTGTTAGTTTATTTAGACAAGCGGATCTACCTCGTCGGTTTATTCCAGCAGCATTAGCATTTGGATCTGTTACCTTTACAATGACGTCTGCAGGATCGCCAGAAATTCAAAACTGGATTCCAATTGAATATTTAGGTACATCTCCATATGCTGGCTGGGAAGTAAGTGCGATTGTTGCCGTATTCATGATGGTCTTTGGTTATTGGTGGTTAGGTCGCATGATTAAAAAGGCTGTTTCACGCGGGGAGAAATTTATTGCTCGTGAAAATGATCCAGTTAATGAAAATAAAGCACTGCCAAGTCCAATCTCTGGTGTTATTCCATTGCTCGTCGTTTTAATTATTTCGTTCATTTTCCATGATTCCTTACAGCAATCTGCCTTAATAATTGCATTATTAGGTGGAGTCATTGCGACGTTCCTTTTAAATCGAACATATTTCAAATCCTTCTGGGATGCTGTTTCTGAAGGTACTCTAGGAGCTCTACTCGCACTTGGTAATACGGCAGCCGTGGTTGGCTTTGGTGGTGTTGCGAAGGCTGTACCAGCATTTGAAACAGCTGTTAATGCGATGACAAGTATCCCAGGTAGTCCGTTAATTGGTGGGGCAATTGCGGTTAGTGTGATCGCAGGTATGACAGGTTCTGCATCAGGTGGTCAGGCAATTGCTTTACCTTTATTAGCACCACATTATATTGATATGGGGGTAAATACAGAAGCACTTCACCGCGTAGTGTCTATTTCCTCTGGTGCATTAGACTCGCTTCCGCATAATGGTTATGTCGTAACAACCGTGCGAGCCATTTGTGGTGAGTCACATCAGGATGCTTATAATCCAGTAGGGGCATTAACCGTTATTGTTCCGTTACTAGGGGTAATATTAGCTATCATTCTCTTCTCTCTAGGAGTGGGAATTTAACAATATAGAATGAGGAGGTAGATGGTGTTGGTTCAAGATCAGGTCGTACTCATTACTGGAGCAGCACAAGGCATCGGTTTTGAGATTGCAAAAGCTTTTGCTAAAGAAGGAGCAAAGGTTGTCTTAACAGATTTAAAAGAAGAACAAGTAAATGAAAGTGCACAATCATTACGTAATGAAGGCTATCAATCTATTGGCTTGAAATGCGATGTGACAAAAGAACAGGAAATTATGGATGCTATTACGAAAGCTAGGGAAGAATTTGGAACGATTCATACGTTAATAAATAACGCTGGCTTACAGCATGTATCCCATATTGAAGATTTTCCAACTGAAAAGTTCGAGCTTTTAACAAAGGTTATGCTTGTGGCCCCTTTTATTGCAACAAAGCATGTGTTTCCGATGATGAAGGAGCAAAAATTTGGTCGCATCTTAAACATTGCTTCTATAAACGGGCTAATTGGATTTTCAGGAAAAGCAGCCTATAATAGTGCAAAGCACGGCGTAATTGGACTAACAAAAGTGGCGGCACTAGAAGGGGCTGAACATGGCGTTACCGTAAATGCATTATGTCCTGGATATGTCGATACACCGCTAGTAAGAAACCAGCTGCAGGATTTAGCAAACACAAGAAATGTACCGTTTGAGGATGTAATTGAAGAGGTATTATATCCACTTATCCCGCAAAAAAGGTTATTAGATGTCCAAGAAATTGCCGATTATGCTCTTTTTCTAGCTAGTGATAAGGCGAAAGGGGTAACAGGGCAAGCTGTCGTATTGGATGGTGGGTATACGGTCCAATAAATAGGAGTCTTTTCACTTTCTATTTATGGTCAAAATCAAATGAAATGAAGGTTATCAAAGTGACCTTTTAGCGTGAATTCACATACGAATTCACGCTTTTACTATTTTCACCCAATTATCTGTTTTGGACACAGAGCCTGTCGTTAAAAGTTTATATGAATACAAGGTTTACTTTCCATAAGGACCAAAGTAAATTCTTATGAAACATGGGAATAAACTTGCATATCGTGAGAAAGTTTTATAAAATGTTCTTAAATATACGAAATGAACGGTGAAAAGGAATAGTAATTAGTGTAATTAGGTTTAGAGAGTTGACGGGTGGTGCAAGTCAATCCAATGGACTAATGAACTCGCCTTTGAGTTACAAATGTGAACACCTTAGAGGGTAAGTAATGTTTGTCGTAAATCCACGTTACGGATATCAAAGTGGGCATAATAGCATTATGCCAATATTGGGTGGTACCACGGGAATCAAACCTCTCGTCCCTTTCTGGGATGTGGGGTTTTTTCTATTGGTATGCTTTTGCTACTCGGTTGGTCATGATAAGAAGAAACGCCTACTTTGATCCGTTCAAGCGGATAATTAGTATATAGATGTACATAGAAAGAAGGAGGATATAAGATGAGCTTTCAACATCAAGAAATGGAGAAAAAATGGCAAGATTACTGGCTACAAAATAAAACATTTAAAACAACCGAGGATTCAGACAAGCCGAAATTCTATGCTTTAGATATGTTTCCATATCCATCTGGTGCAGGCTTACACGTAGGTCATCCAGAAGGATACACAGCAACAGATATTTTATCGCGTATGAAGCGTATGCAAGGATTCAATGTACTTCATCCAATGGGATGGGACGCATTTGGTTTACCAGCGGAGCAATATGCGTTAGATACTGGAAATGATCCAGCGGAATTTACAAAGCAAAATATTGATAACTTCAGAAGACAAATTCAAGCGCTTGGTTTTTCTTATGATTGGGATCGTGAAGTGAACACGACAGATCCTGGTTATTACAAGTGGACACAGTGGATTTTCTTACAGCTTTACAAAAAAGGATTGGCGTATGTAGATGAAGTACCTGTTAACTGGTGCCCTGCATTAGGTACAGTTCTAGCAAATGAAGAAGTCATTGACGGGAAAAGTGAACGTGGTGGACATCCAGTTGAACGTCGTCCAATGAAGCAATGGATGCTAAAAATTACTGCATATGCTGACCGTTTACTTGAAGACCTTGAAGAAGTAGATTGGCCAGAAAGCATCAAGGATATGCAGAGAAACTGGATTGGTCGTTCAGAAGGTGCTCATGTAACATTTGATATTGAGGGACATGATGATCAATTTACAGTATTTACAACACGTCCTGATACACTTTTCGGCGCAACATATGCGGTTCTTGCTCCAGAGCATAGCCTTATTTCAACTATTGCGACACAAGAACAAAAGGCTGCTGTTGATGCTTATATCGACCAAGTAAAACATAAGAGTGATTTAGAGCGTACAGAGCTTTCTAAGGAAAAATCAGGCGTATTTACAGGTGCATATGCAATTAACCCTGTAAATGGTGAGAAAATGCCAATTTGGATTGCTGATTATGTCCTTGTAACATATGGTACGGGTGCAATCATGGCAGTTCCGGCACATGATGAACGTGATTATGAGTTTGCTGTGAAATTCGAGCTTCCGATTAAAGAAGTTGTTAGTGGTGGCGATGTTTCTAAAGAAGCATACACAGGTGATGGAGAGCATGTGAACTCCGACTTCTTAAATGGTCTTGGAAAACTAGAAGCAATTGAAAAAGCGATTGCTTGGTTAGAAGAAAACAACAAAGGTGAAAAGAAAGTAACGTACCGTCTTCGTGATTGGTTATTTAGCCGTCAACGATACTGGGGTGAACCAATTCCTATTATCCACTGGGAAGATGGAACCATGTCAGCTGTTCCAGAAGAAGAGCTTCCACTTGTTTTACCAAAAACAACGGAAATAAAGCCTTCAGGTACAGGAGAATCACCATTAGCAATTATTGAGGATTTTGTTCATGTCGTTGATCCTGTAACAGGAAAAAAAGGTCGTCGTGAAACAAATACAATGCCACAGTGGGCAGGTAGCTGCTGGTATTATATCCGTTATATTGATCCAGATAACAGTGAGGCACTTGCAGATGCAGATAAACTAAAAGAGTGGCTTCCTGTTGATATTTATATCGGAGGGGCTGAGCATGCGGTTCTTCACTTACTTTATGCTCGTTTTTGGCACAAGGTTTTATATGATTTAGGTGTTGTTCATACAAAAGAGCCTTTCCAAAAACTATTTAACCAAGGGATGATCCTAGGTGAAAATAATGAGAAAATGAGTAAATCAAAAGGTAATGTTGTAAATCCAGATGAGATTGTTGCTTCACATGGTGCCGATACACTTCGCCTTTACGAAATGTTCATGGGTCCACTTGATGCATCAATTGCATGGTCAACAACTGGACTTGATGGCGCACGACGTTTCTTAGATCGTATTTGGCGTTTATTCATTGAAGATAACGGTGAATTAAGCCCTAAAATAACGAATGATTCTAGTGATACTCTTGAGCGTGTTTATCATCAAACCGTGAAAAAAGTAACAGAGGATATGGAGGGCTTACGCTTTAATACGGCCATTTCTCAGCTAATGGTTTTCATTAATGAAGCATATAAGGCGACGGTTCTACCAAAAGAATACGTAGAAGGCTTTGTTAAGCTACTTTCTCCAATTGCGCCTCACCTTGCTGAAGAGCTTTGGAATAAGCTTGGCTACAGTACAACAATTGCTTATGACGCATGGCCTGCTTTCGACGAAGCAAAGCTTGTTGAAAATGAAGTGGAAATTGTTGTTCAAGTGAATGGTAAAGTGAGAGCAAAGCTATCTGTAGCTAAAGATGTGACAAAAGATCAGCTTGAAGAAATTGCCCTTGCTGATGATCGTGTTAAAGAACAAATTGAAGGAAAAACAATTCGTAAAGTGATTGCCGTACCTGGTAAGCTAGTTAATATTGTTGCGAATTAAGACAGAGAAACAGAGGCAGGGGACACCTTACCTCTGTTTTTTCTAGGAAAATAGTTAGCAGAATAAATGTTTAGAGTGGGGTTTAGGTAATTCAAAGGGAAGAGTGAAGAAGACATGACCAAATGAAGGAGCGGTCAACGTCGTTTACTGGAATCCGCCCTGGTCACTTTGGTATAATTCAACTATTAAAACTGAGAGGATGTCCGTAATGATTGAAATCAAAGAAATGAGTCCTGAAGAAATTCAAGAAAAGCTAGATAAAGGCGAAGAGCTAGAATTAATTGATGTACGAGAAGATGAGGAAGTAGAAGCTGGAATGATTCCACAAGCAAAACATATCCGAATGAATGATATACCTGATCAATTGGATGCGATTGATAAAGACAAAGAAACAATTTTTATTTGTCGATCAGGAGCTCGAAGTGGAAATGTTTGTGCTTATCTGCAAGATAAAGGATACAATGTTGTCAATATGGCAGGTGGCATGCTCGACTATAAAGGGGAAACGAAACCTAAAAGTCAAGTGTAAGAAAAGAAGGGGGTGGGACAAAACAAAGAGCCAGGCACTACTGTCCCAGCCCCTTCTTGCCTATTTTTTTATTATCTACTCTTTTACACTATAGATGACTAAAGCCGAATAACAATAAAGTTGCTCACCATCTTCATCCGTTGAGACAGATACACTATACTTTATATCCTTTACCTGATTCTCGCTTAAATCAGAAAGAAACTCGTTTAGCTCGTCCTCAAGATCTTTCTCATGCTCCTCATCAAACAAAGCTACTTTGACCATCCAATTCACATCCTATCTTTGGAAAATGTCATTTAGTATACTTTATTTCGTCATGAGGAGGAATATGACTTGTCCTTTTAAAAAGCGTTTGAGTAAAGAGCGGCATTAACTCCAGCTAGTCGACCTGTCACAAGAGCAGATGTGATATTATAGCCACCGGTATACCCATGAATATCTAAGATCTCTCCACAAAAATAAAGTCCCTCTTGTAGCTTGGAGGACATTTCTTTTGGATGAATTTCTTTTACTGAAACCCCTCCGCCTGTCACAAATGCCTTCTCTAGTGATAATGTCCCATGCACGTTAAATTGGAATTGTTTGCAGTCTTTTACAAATAAACGTAATTTTTCGTTTGAAAGATTATCAGACGTAACGAGTGGGTCTATTTCATTCTTTTCTAGTAAAAATAAGAGATATCTTTCTGGTAGAAGCCCCTTTAAGACATTTTTTATCGCCTTTTTCGAATCTTCCTTTAGATCACGGGCGATTTGCTGGAACAATTGCTCTTCATTCATTTCTGGTAGTGCATCAATACTTACTGTAACAGATGTACTTTTGAATTTTTTCATCGCCTTTACGACGTATTGACTACATCGTAAAACCGCGGGTCCTGAGAGACCAAAATGTGTAAAAATCATATCCATTTTGTGTGTAATAATTGGTTTTCCTTTGGGATTAAGAACACTTAAGGCTACGTCCCGTAATGAAAGACCTTGTAACGTCTTATTTTGAATAAATGGCTCATTTGAAGTGACAGGGACTTCCGTCGGGAAGAGCTCTGTAATTGTATGACCGGCTTTCTCGGCCCAAGAATAACCATCCCCTGTGCTACCTGTGTGAGGAACGCTTTTTCCACCAACCGCCAATACGACCGATTTTGTATAGATAAGGTCTCCACTTACAAGTTGTATTTCATGCTGTGATTCACCGTAATTGATTTCCTTTACAGGCTCATTCGTCCGAATATCTACACGTAAACGAGCTAATTCGTTAACAAGAGCATCTACTACCGACTGTGCTTTGTCTGTAACAGGGAACATTCGGCCATGATCCTCTTCCTTCAATTGAATGCCAAGGTTTTCAAAAAAGGAGATGATATCCTCATTACTAAATTCTGAAAATGCACTATATAAAAACCTCCCGTTCCCGGGGATGTGCTTGATAATTTCATCGATTGGAAGTCGATTTGTCACATTACAGCGTCCACCGCCTGAAATCGCGAGCTTCCTTCCTAGCTTATTACCTTTATCAATGAGTAGCACCTTAGCACCTTTTTCGCCAGCGGCAATAGCAGCCATTAATCCAGAAGGACCGCCACCAATAACCACTACATCATATTTATTCATTTCGTTCACACCTTCATTTTTCGTTCTCTGTTCCTCATAATAAAGCTGAACAATAAAAAAAGCAAAAATTAATTTGATCTTGACCAAAGCCTTGTATCCTTTTTAGAGAGAAAATAAGACATAGACAAACATATGGTATAACGTAACGTTTGTGGTAAAATAGAAAAGTTGAATCTTCATATTGAGAAGAATGGTGAATTTAAACGATGTCAAATCAGCTATTAAGAGGTACGTTCATATTAACGTTAGGTACATATATTTCAAGAATATTAGGAATGGTTTACTTAATTCCTTTTTTTGCGATGGTAGGCACAACAGGCGGAGGTTTATTCCAAACTGGTTATGCGCAGTATACAATTTTTCTGAGTATTGCAACGGCAGGGTTCCCAGCAGCCGTTTCAAAATTTGTGTCAAAATATAATGCGATGGGTGACTATCAAACAAGTAGGAGAATGTTTAAAGCAGGCATTGTTGTTATGCTAGGAACTGGGCTAATAGCATTTGGTCTTTTATACTTACTTGCACCTTGGTTAGCGGCAAGTGCGCTTGCTGATAAAGCGGTAAAAGGTGTTACCGTAGATGACGCTATTTTTGTTATCCGTATGGTTAGTTTAGCGCTGATCATTGTTCCTTTAATGAGTTTAATTCGCGGCTTTTTCCAGGGACATCAATCGATGGGTCCAACAGCCGTTTCACAGGTTATCGAGCAGCTTGTAAGAATTGTGTTTTTATTAGCAGCCACCTACCTAGTGTTAAATGTATTTGATGGAGGTATGGTGTTAGCTGTTGGGTATGCAACCTTTGCAGCATTCGTAGGTGCAATCGGAGGGCTACTCGTTTTATTTGTCTATTGGGTAAGAAGAAAGCATACACTACTGGCGATTACAGGTGAGCAGATCGAGACAAAAAAAATCCCTTTAGGTGATATGTTTAAGGAAGTATTCCGTTATGCAGGTCCATTCGTATTTGTTGGCTTGGCAATCCCGATTTATGGCTACATTGATACGAACACGTTCATGAAGGCGATGATTGCTGCTGGTAAGGATAAGGACCTTGCTTGGGAGATTTATTCGGTTTTACTTTTGTATGTGCCAAAGCTTGTTATGATTCCTGTGTCATTAGCAACAGCCTTTGGGTTAACGTTAATCCCGACCATTACGGAATCGTTCACAAGTAATAATCGTGCCTTACTTCATAAGCAAATAAACCAAACCTTTCAAATCATTATGTTACTTGTGTTACCAGCAGTCGTAGGGTTATCTGTCCTAGCGGGTCCTGCTTATTCTATCTTCTATTTCGGTGAAGCAGAAGAAATTGGGAAAGAGATTTTAATGTGGTATGCTCCAGTTGCCCTTTTATTCTCTTTATTTACTGTTAATGCAGCAATCTTACAAGGTATCAATAAGCAAAAGTTAGCTGTGATTAGCTTAGTGATTGGGATTATTGTGAAGCTTGTGTTGAACCCAAGCTTTATTCAGATGTATGGAGGAATTGGTTCGATTTTAGCAACGGCAGCAGGCTATTCATTTTCTTTAATATATGGATTTGCCATGATAAAACGTCATGCAGGTTTTTCATTTAAATTATTAATGAAGCGTACAGTCCTTATTACGATCCTTTGCTTATTTATGGGGCTGGCAGTATCTGTAACGCAATCAATCACATCTATCTTTCTAGATTATCATGTCAGTAGAATGCAGGCTGTCTTAACAGCAGGAATTGCGATCATCATTGGAGCGGGTTCTTACCTTTACTTAGCTTACCGCTCACATTTACTTGAAAAGCTATTAGGAAATCGACTTACTCGATTTTTGCCAAAAAGGAAATCAGTCGGATAGAGTGTAACGTTCTATCTTGGTTAAAATAAGAATAGGAACATGAAAAACTCGGTGAAAGACCGAGTTTTTGACTTGTAGACAAGAAGAAATACAGAATGAATCAACTTATGCTCATTGTTAAGGCGTTCTTTCTATTTTGCTTACCAGAAATCGTTGCTTAAATGATGGCTGTATTTAATAAAATGGGATGTTAGATAGGAATAAAGTGGAAGATAGAGCCCTTCCAATAGGAAAAAGGAGTACGGATAAATGAGAATTGATAAATTATTAGCAAATGTAGGATTTGGAACTCGAAAAGAAGTGAAAAAAATGCTAAAGACAGGCGTAGTGAAGGTAGAGGGTGAAGTCATTAAGGATCCGAAAACACACGTCAATCCTGAAGAGGATACTATTACAGTAAATGAAGACATCATTGAATATAAAGAATTTGTTTACTTGATCATGAATAAACCTGCTGGATATTTATCGGCAACTGAGGATGAATACCAAGAAACGGTTCTGGACTTACTCGAAATGGGAGACGCTGTTTGCCAGCCATTCCCTGTAGGAAGATTGGATAAAGACACGGAAGGTCTATTGCTTTTAACCAATGATGGACAGCTTTCACATCAGCTCTTATCACCGAAAAAGCATGTTCCGAAAACCTATTATGCTACGATCCTAGGTGAAGTAACAGATCGCGACGTACAAGTATTTAAAACGGGAGTAGAGCTGGACGATGGTTATTTAACAAAGCCAGCCATTTTAGAAATCCTTCGATCTGGAGACGAATCTGAAATTCATGTAACGATTACTGAAGGAAAGTATCATCAAGTAAAGAGAATGTTTGAATCAGTTGGTAAAAAGGTCACATATTTAAAACGAATTTCAATGGGACCAATTAGGTTAGATGAAGAAGAATTAAAGACTGGGGAATATCGCGAATTAACAGAAGAGGAAATTGAAGAGCTACGAGCTGCTCAACCTATCCAATTATAAAATTATTTCAATCAAAAAAGAGGAACCTTTCATTTAGGAAGGTTCCTTTTATGTATTTTACGAATAGATAAAAATTATTTGTATTTAAGATGTCATCTTTACTTTTTTATTTGTAGTTGCCCATTTACCTCTCGTTGGGCTGTGAACCAAATCGTTGTATGCTAATACATTTAGATCACGTTGAATGGTTCTAGGTGTAATACCAAATTCGTCAACGAGCTGTTGAGTTGTAACAGTTCCTCGCTCGCTAATAAACATGTAGACTGATTTTATTCTGGTTAGCATACGGTTTGTTGAAGGTTTCAAAAAACCACTCCTTATCGTTTGATCGCACTGGCAATGCCTACTACAACCTTTCGATGACTGCAACTTCAGATGTCATTTCATACATATTTAGTTCTACGGTAAAACGTTACAACAATATTTTACACGATTTCGACACTTACAATCCAGAAAAAAGTTTTAATTTACACAATATTAACATTTTAACCTAGTAAAAAACCAGTGATTTGTAAGAATTTGAACCTATTTGAACCAAACTCCTAGCAAAACCCCTATTGTTTTTAACATGGTGAACCTAAAATTCTGGTGAAGAAAGTAAGTATGAACGTGTATGTACTCTGTATAGTAAATCTATATGATTTGTATTTTGAATACTATGACAATTTCATGAAATTCTTTAGAAATTTTTGAAACCCTTGCATGTTTATTTACGTACATACAATTATATGGAGGAGATATTATGGAATTAGTAGATATTAACATACACTCTGCGGGATATGATGAACAATCACCAATCATACATCAAATCGAGTTCTCTATACAAAAGGGAGAATTGGTTGGATTAATAGGTCCCAATGGTGCTGGGAAAAGTACAACCATTAAAACCCTTTTAGGGGTTATTCAATATATGAAAGGAAATGTCAGGTGGGGTGACACGACGAGCTATGCCTACATCCCTGAAAGACCTATATTCTATGATCATCTTACTTTATGGGAGCATTTAGATTTAGTAGCTTCCATTCATGATATCGGGGATGAGACATTGAATGAAAGAGCAAGTAAATATCTTCATGCTTTTCGTATGGAGAAAGTAAAGGATCAATTCCCTTCTAGCTTTTCTAAAGGGATGCAACAAAAAGCGATGATTATTCAAGCTCTCCTAATAAAGCCTCACATCTATATAGTGGACGAACCCTTTATAGGATTAGATCCTGGAGCAATTAAAATGTTTTTGGAGGTAATGGAGGAAGAAAAACGGCGTGGAGCAGGGATATTAATGTGTACACATGTACTTGATACAGCTGAAAAAATATGTGATCGTTTTCTTCTTGTTTCAGAAGGATCTATTGTAGCGGAAGGAACGCTTACCGAAATCCAAGTCAAAAGTGGGGAAGAAAATGGTTCCCTTCTAGATTGCTTTCACGTCTTAACGGAAGGATAGAATGAAAAATGAACGGGTATAAAGTATGGTTTACAAGATTGCGAGCGGATTGGAACTATCAAAAAAAGATCCTGCTATCCATTATGGATTGGACAGTCCTTCTTTATGTATTCCTTCCAGCTTTACTCTTATTGAGTAAGTTTTACCTATTGTGGTGGGAGGTGCAACCGATTTGGTTGGATCAAGTACCTCTCCTGTTCTATTTTATTGTGTGCTATTTTCTCAGTTTAGGAGGGGAAATTCGACTATTTATGGAAGACGCGGACCAGCTGTATCTCTTGCAGCATCGAAGAAAGGTATTTCAACTAAGGAGCGGAGGTACTGCTTACTCTATCCTTATAATTAGTTTAAAATGGGGATTTCTTGCGCTCCTTTTGTTACCGTTAACACATCATTTTATACAATTTAGTTTGATTAACTATAGCCTCTATATCGTCTATATGTTTAGTCATAATCTCTTTTTTACAGCCTGGAGACAAGAAATCTACACACATAAACTAATAAAGAAAATGGGCATTTATTTTGCACTGATTCTATCAACTGGTGGTCTCACCTATTTCCTTTTGACGCAAAATGATTATGTCCTTTTGATTACTTTTTCAGTTATTTATTTATTGATTTCATGGATAAAGCTATCAAGATATATTGAACAACATCAGTCCTTCTTTTTCGACGTAGAGAAAGAACAGAAGTGCAAAATGAGGTTTTCTACATTTATTTTTACCGTCAATCCTGAGATTCATATGCCACAAGTTAAAAAAACACCTAAGTCTACTTCTTTTCTATGGAGATATTCCCAGAGGATTTTTCATAAAAGAACACCCATAAATGGAGTCACCGAGATGTTCATCAAATCGTTTTTTCGTGATAAGTCAACCTTACTAAATTACGTTAGGCTTGTCTTTACCACCGGGGTTTTAATTGCTCTTACTCCGATCTGGTTAAAGTGGATCATTTGTATGGCCTTTTGGCTCTTTTTCAAGCAATGGTTCGCTCTTCTATTTGAAGAAAAGGTACAGAAAAATCCATATCTCTTAATAGCTTATCGAAAAAAGGGTGATACGTTCCTAGCTCAGAAGAAATGCGAATCACTCTTTATTCTACCTGGAGTTGGTCCCCTTCTTTTGCTAACGATCGTTATGACATTTTTTCAACTTTAAGGTTTTAGTCTTCCTTTCTTTCATTGGTTTTCATGTTATGGTACTCTTTTGCATATATAGATGAGAATGAGTAGTAATGGAGGTTAGGTTGATTGATTATCTTAAAAAGTACACGTGAAATTGAACTCATGCGTAAAGCAGGTCAGCTGTTGGCAAACTGTCATAAAGAAATAGCAAGTATGATTAAGCCAGGTGTAACAACTTTGGAAATTGATGCATTTGTTGATGCTTATTTAGCAAAGCATGGAGCAAAACCAGAGCAGAAGGGGTACAAAGGGTATCAATATGCTACGTGTGCGTCTATAAACGATGAAATTTGTCATGGGTTTCCTAGGAAACAACCTTTAAAAAAAGGGGATATTGTGACCATTGATATGGTCGTTAACTTAAATGGTGCTCTAGCAGATTCAGCTTGGACATATCCAGTTGGTGAGGTGTCGAAAGAAGCTTCAAGATTGTTAGAAGTCACGGAAGAAGCCCTTAACAAAGCTATTGAGCAGTCTGTAATTGGAAATCGTGTTGGGGATATAGGACACGCAATACAATCATATGTAGAGGCAGAAGGGCTGTCTGTCGTGCGAGATTTTACAGGACATGGAATAGGGGAGACGATACATGAGGCTCCAACTATTTTACACTATGGCGAACCAAATAAGGGAATTCGTATAAAAGAAGGAATGGTCTTTACAATTGAGCCAATGGTCAACATCGGCTCGTGGAAATCAAAAATGGATGATAACCGATGGACAGCAAGAACCATTGATGGGAGCCTTTCAGCCCAATATGAGCATACTATTGCCATAACGAAGGATGGTCCAATGATTTTAACAAAACAAGCTTAAGAGTGAGTAAAATACTTAGGATGCCAAAAAAGCTAATCACAAACTAAGCTAACCCGTTCGGTTGGTAGGAGAAAAATTAAAGTGAGATAACTTTTGGAGATGTAATTAGCACACTAATTCTCATCTCCATTTTTTATTTTTAGATCAACGTTTAATAGTAATATTGAGTATTTTAACAGTACAGTTAGCAATATGTTTAACACAGTAATTATCAACCATGAATGAATTTATTCACGATTGCTAACTAGCGATTAACAATCGTATGCATAAACAATACAGGTAGGGACAAAGAATAAAACCCGAACGATATGGGAGATTTCCATATCGTTCGGGTTTCTCATTTGCCTCTTTTAGCTTATTTCGTTAAAATAACCATTTATTTTAGGAATTAATGTCCGAAGAATGCCAATTGAATAAAGAATAGGACAGCAAAGATATAAACGAAAAGGTGAACTTCCTTCCATTTTCCTTTTGCTATTTTCATTAATGGATAAGAAATAAATCCTAATGCAATTCCTGTTGCAATACTAGATGTTAAAGGCATACTTAAAACAACTAAAAATGCTGGGAATGCTTCATCAAGCTCTTTCCAGTTAATTTCTGCTATAGCACCCATCATCAAGCTTCCAACAATGATCAGTGCAGGTGCAGTAATTGCGGATATACCTGATACAGCGCCAATTAAAGGACTAAACAGCAAAGTGAATCCGAATAAAACAGAAACAGTTAACGTTGTTAGACCAGTTCTTCCTCCGGCTGCAACACCAGCTGAGGATTCAATATAGGCACTAGTAGGGCTTGTTCCGAACATTGCTCCTACTGTTGTTGCTGCTGAATCAGCTAATAAAGCCGTTCTCGCTCTTGGTAATTCATTTCCTCTCATTAACCCAGCTTGCTGAGCCACACCAATCATCGTCCCAGTTGTATCAAAGATAGTTACCAATAAGAAAGAAAACACTACCGCGTATAATCCGTGGGAAATTACATCACCAATCGCTACGAAAGGATTTGTAATGATTAAGCCTTCGGGTAAACTAGGCAAAGAAAAGACTCCTTGATGAAATTCTAATTCCCCTGTGAAGTAAGCAATTAAGCCTGTAATCACCATACCTATAAATAAAGCACCATGTACATTTAAGCTCATTAACACTAATGTAACGGCTAATCCAATTAATGCAAGAATAACAGATGGAGAATGAAGATCTCCTAAAGCAACTAGATTGTTAGGATCAGCTGTTACTATACCTGTTAGACGTAATCCGATAAAAGCGATAAATAGACCAATTCCTGCAGTAATTCCGTGTTTTAAATTACTAGGTATTGCTTCTATTAATTTTTTTCTAAAAGGAGTCAAAGATAAAATAACAAATAAAATACCTGCGATAAATACAGCAGAAAATGCTGTTGTATAGGTGATGTTTTCGTTTGCTCCAACAACAGAATAAGCAAAATAAGCGTTTAGTCCCATACCAGGAGCTATCGCGATAGGATAATTTGCAGCTAAAGCCATCCATAATGTACCGATGATTGTAGCGATAATCGTTGCTGTAAATACTTGATCAAATGGAACACCAGCATCTGCTAAAATAATTGGGTTAACTACAACGATATAAACCATAGTAAGGAAGGTTGTAATCCCTGCAATTATTTCTGTTCGCACATTCGTGTTGTTTTCTGCTAATTTAAACATATGTACCTCCATTTTTTTACGAACGTTATTCAAAACCTTATTAATAATATTCGTTTTTAAGCCTAATTGCAAGTGATTTGGATAAATTAATCGGTGGTTATTTTAAAAAAGGACAGAAATTTTCTAGGAAACGCTTAAAGGTCATTCAGTATAACTAGGTTAACCTTTTTAAGCTCATCCTATTTTTATGGTATCTTATAAGTAGATTTTATAAGGACTTATTTTTGTAGGAGGATACATAGATGAATTGGGTTGAAAAAGTAGAAAAGGTCAAGGGAGAATTAGTTCAGGATACACAAGCTTTCTTGCAAATAAAGAGTGTATTGGAAGAGGAAACAGCTTCAGAGGGAGCGCCATTTGGTGAAGGGATTAATAAAGCCTTTACTCATTTACTAGAATTAGGTGAGAAAGAAGGCTTTACGACAAAGAATCTCGATGGATTCGCGGGTCATATTGAATTAAAAGGCAGTGGAGATGAAGTGCTCGGTATTCTATGCCATGTAGATGTTGTACCTGAGGGTGATGGATGGACAAGTGATCCCTATCGTGCAGAGATAAGAGATGGGAAAATTTTTGCACGTGGTGCAATGGATGATAAAGGTCCAACAATCGCTGCCTTCTATGCAATGAAAATTGTAAAAGAGCTTGGTGTTCCTTTATCTAAAAATGTCAGAATGATTATAGGAACAGATGAAGAAAGTGATTGGCGTTGTGTAGATCATTATTTTAAACATGAAAAAATGCCAGAAATGGGCTTTGCTCCTGATGCGGATTTCCCGATTATTTTTGCTGAAAAAGGAATTATTGATTTGAATTTAGAACAACAGCTTGTAAAAAAAGAAGAAGCAGCACTTCAACTAGTTTCCTTTGAATCCGGAAGAAGATACAATATGGTTCCTGACTTTGCTAAAGCAACAGTGAGGGTAAATGGTGATGTAGCAGAATTGGAACAATCATTTTACTCGTACTTGAAAAACGTGAAAATAAATGGTCAAGTGAACAAACTTGGAGATGAAATTGAGTTCATGATCGAAGGAGTTTCTGCACATGCCATGGAGCCTAATAATGGAATCAATGCGGGTGTTTTATTGGCTACATTTTTAGCAGATGCCAACCTTGATGACAATGGTCGTGCCTACGTTATGACTATTAAACAATGTTTCCATAATGATACGAGAGGAAATCAAATCGGGATTGCCTATAAAGATGATATAAGTGGAGAATTGACTGTAAATGCAGGGGTTATGCATTATCAAGAAGAAGAAATTGGAAAAATAGGTGTAAATATTCGATACCCTGTTACGGGAGATTCAGAGAAGATAAAAAAAGGCTTCATATCGATAGAAGGATTTGAAGTAACAGATTTTAATGACTCACCACCACATCATGTAGAGGAAAACTCTCCATTGATTCAAACGTTAAGCAAAGTGTATGAGGAACAAACGGGTGAGAAAGCGGAGTTAATTGCAATTGGTGGCGGTACATATGCACGATCACTAGAAGCAGGTGTTGCATTTGGACCGTTGTTTCCAGGTAGACCTGATGTAGCACATCAAAAAGATGAATACATACACATTGAAGATCTTATTAAGGCAACAGCAATTTATGCTCAAGCTATTTATGAATTAGCAAAATAATAATAACTCTATTCGTTTTAACGCGGGTATGAGGTCATAAAGGTACTAAATGTGGTAGGATAAAATATGGAAAGATAGGAGAAAAGGTAGTTTTCGTTAGCTATCCTTTTCTTTTTTTACTGTTTTGGTTTTGAACGAGGTGATGATGATTTTTTGCACTTTGTTACTTGGAGTGCAAGCAAGTGCTTGTAATAGAAATCAACAACCACGTTTAAAACAGTCAATGCTTTAAAGAATAGCTTTAAAGAATGTATGTTAAAAGTGATGAAAAAAGAAAGAAGGATTAAGCAGGATGGATTACTCACTCTCACAGCAACAAGTACGATCTCAAAACAAACAGTTTTTTCTCTTTTATTTCTTTGTTTTTTTCGGATTTGGTTCTTTGTTTCCACTTCTATCTGTTTACTTAAAGGATGTTATTGGGCTTTCTGGTAGTCAAATTGGAACAATCATGTCCATTAGTCCTGTCGTTATGATTATCGTTCAACCTTTATGGGGAGTGTTAAGTGATGTAACACAAAAACCAACCTATATATTGACAATTGCTCTAATACTAACAGGAATTTCTGGAATTATTTTTTCTTTTTTAGGTCACTATTATTTGATTATTATCATTGCTACACTTTTAGCGATTACACAAAGTGCTTTAGTTCCCCTTTCTGATAGTATTGCAGTCAATTATGCACAAAAAACAAATGTTCAATATGGTTCTATTCGGTTATGGGGGGCAGTAGGATTTGCTCTTGCCGTTTTGGTTATGGGCTGGGTTTCTGATGTCACTAATTTAGTCGTGATATTTTATGGATTCGGGTTAACCTTATTTATTGCTACTCTCTTCGCTTGGAGACTGCCTAAGGAAAATCAAACGTTGAAGGTGAGCTTAAAGGAAGGGTTTAGAGAACTAGTAAATGTACCTAGATACTTTGTTTTTTTATTTGTTGCCTTTTTGGTGTTAGGTCCCATTTTTGCGAATAATATCTATTTTGGAATATTAATTGCAGAGGTAGGTGGAGGTTTAACTGGAATAGGGATTGCATTTCTTCTTGCAGCAGGTAGTGAGGCACCATTTATGAAGCTAGCAAACAAATTGATTAGTAAATTAGGATTAATGAATATTGTCATCTTAGCAACAATCGTGTCTGCGTGTCGATGGTTTTTATATTACATAGATCCACCCCTTTCCATTATCTATCTTTCAACGATTGCACAAGGGTTTTCGGTAGGGTTGTTTATTCCTGCTGCCATTCAATATGTAAGAGATTTAGCGCCGAAAAAAGTTGGGGCAACAGCAATTTCTCTATACACGGCAATTGGGAATGGATTAGGGAATTGGTTTTGCACGTTTGTAGGTGGATTGATTTTAGAGAGTTTATCTATTATGCATGTCTATCTCTTTTTTGGGATTTTAACTTCAATGGCTATTGTCGTGCTTTTATGGTTTAAGCTTTCAGAACAAAAAGGATATGTAGCAAGTTAGAGAAAAAAAGAGGAGTATGCTTATTAAACCGCAAGCATACTCCTCTTTTTTGAAGGGAGGAGTTTATTTATCAATCAAATGCAAACACATCACTTGATAGGTAGCGTTCACCTGTATCACAAGTAATACAGACCACGACATCTTCAGGTGTTAAACGTTTTGCTACTTCAATAGCTGCATAGCAAGCCGCACCAGATGAAGGTCCTACTAATATTCCTTCCTCACGAGCGAGCTTTCTTGTTATTTCATATGCTTGTTCATCCTGAATTCTAAAGATTTCATCATACACCTTTTGGTTTAAAATAGATGGAATAAAACCTGGGCTCGTTCCTACAAGCTTGTGCATACCTGGTTTTCCACCGGAAAGAACGGGAGATCCTGCTGGCTCAACAACATGTACGGTTAGATCCTTATAGTATTCTTTCAATGTTTCACCTGTACCAGTAATTGTACCGCCTGTACCAGCTGTTGCCACAAAAGCGGATAACGGCTTTCCTATTTCCTCCATTGCTTCGATGATTTCTTTAGCTGTAGTATGGCGATGAGCATCCGGATTTGCCCCATTATCAAACTGCATGGGCATGAATGAATTAGGAATCGTTTTAGCTAATTGTTCAGCTTTTCGAATGGAACCTGGCATTTTTTCTTCACTAGGAGTTAAAACCACTTCTGCTCCATATGCTTTTAATAGGTTGATTCGCTCTTGTGTCGCATTGTCTGGCATGACAAGAATGGCTTTATACCCGCGAGCGGCTGCATTCATTGCAAGTCCGATACCTGTATTACCGCTTGTGGGCTCAATAATGGTAGAATGTGGCTTTAACAGTCCTTGTCTTTCTGCTTCTACTATCATATTGTAAGCAGCACGATCTTTTACACTTCCACTTGGATTCATGAATTCTAGCTTTACATATATTTGAGCCCCATCATTTGGGTTCATTCGATTTAACTTAACTAACGGAGTATGTCCAATTAGATCAGCGATATTATTGACTACTTTCATTTTTACACTTCCTTTAAACGAATTCATAAACGACACATAATTTCTTGGTGTGTACTACTTTTTTTGTTTTCCGTATTGTTGTAGGCATTCTTTTACTTTTCGCAAGGTAACTGCCTATAGGGTTCCTTGGTCTTTGCTTCTTAAACCAGGAGTCTTCCTTTCACCTGAGTAAATAAAATCACGCTTATATCCGTATATAAGCAAAAACTTCACAAAAACATCAACCCGTAAGGATTCAAAAAAAGCTTAGGATAAATTTTATAAACGATACCAAAATCATATCATATTTACATATGTATTCATAGTGAAATGCTAGGAATTAAACCCTATAGAGAGAGCAACAACGTTTGTTAAAAGACTTTATACTAGTATGTACCAAAAGTAGAGAACTTCTTTAATGATTCTTCCTTTTATTGAAAAGTTTACTAGGATAAAATATAACGAAGAGATGCTGCGTAATGTACGTACGGATACTAACGCTATGTTGATTAAGTCAGGAGGAGTATATATGCAAGTTCACCATTATTTTCTTGCCATTCCTATCCACCAAACTCAAGGTTCATCGATACAGAAGTGGTTAGATGTAAATAAAGATCAACTTCCTTTTCAAAAATGGGTCTATCCAGAAGATTATCATGTCACATTGGCTTTTTTAGGAGATGTTGAAACTGAAAGGAAAAAGGTGCAGCTTCAACATGCTGTCAAAACGGTTGCTTCTCAAATGCCTTCCTTTTCTCTTTCATTAAAGGGAATTGGTATTTTTGGTCAAGAGAGTTCACCGAGGATTTTTTGGGCTTCAATGAATGAGTCTGGAGCTCTTCATCATTTACAGAAAAACATCTATCAAGCTTGTGTTGATACCAATTTTAAGTTGGATAAGAAGCCTTTTCACCCTCATATAACCTTAGCAAGGAAATGGGCTGGACACCATCCATATTCGAAGGGAAAAGACTACGATCTGGCTTTTCAAGAGGTCGATCCTGTTGTAGTTGATCGGATTCATCTTTATGAAACCCATTTAGATCAAAGACCTAAATATAAGATTGTTGAGACGTTTTCTTTGCATGCTCATACACTGGAGGGATAGGATAGTGGATTTTCTTCGAATAATACTACACATTTTTATTTTTTACTCGATATATCTCTTAGGTGGATACATTCAACAGCTAGTAGGACTGTCAATCCCAGGTAGTATAATTGGTATGCTCCTGTTATTTGCTTCACTTCAATTGAAACTCGTAAAAAGAAAATGGTTTTCGCTTGGGAGCTCCTTCTTATTGAAACATTTACCAGTCTTTTTTCTTCCAGCAACTGTAGGGGTAATGGAATACTTACCTTTGTTCAAAGGATGGGGATTGATGTCTATATTTGTAACATTAATTAGTACCATCATTGTTATGTATTCTTCAGCAAAAATTAGTGACTTATTGCTAGCGAGGAGTAATCGTGTAGATAGGGATCATCAAAAGGAGATTTCATTATGAGTTTGTTACTAGCAGGGGTATCTATTTCGCTCACGTTAGGTATTTACTATCTTATGAAAAAAATATATATGAAGATTCATCATCCATTGCTTGTCCCGATTTTTACGACTAGTATCATACTAGTGGTGCTTTTACTTCTTCTACAAGTACCATATGAAATATACATGGTAGGTGGAAGATGGATCGATGAGTTATTAGGACCAGCTGTTGTAGCATTGGCCATTCCCTTATATGACAACCGAAAGATGATAAAAAAGAATGTAGTCAGTATTTTTATAAGTATATTCTCTGGTTCAATAATCGGCATATTGTCAGGAGTGTTGTTAAGCGTAATAATTGGTTTAGATGACAATTTGATTGCTTCGATAGCGCCTAAATCTGTTACAACTCCAATTGCAATGGAGATAAGTGAATTATTAGGCGGGACACCAGCTATTGCAGCAGTATATGTCATGGTTGCAGGAATTTCTGGCACGATCTTTGGACCGTATTTAATGAGAAAAGCTACTATACATCACCCAATTTCTATCGGAATTGGTTTTGGTACAGCTTCTCATGGAATTGGGACGGCAAAAGCATTGGAATTGGGGACTGTTGAAGGGGCGCTAAGCTCTATTTCCTTAACGTTAAGTGCGATCTTTACAAGCTTACTTTGTCCAATTATTATGACCTTCCTATAGTATGTTCGTTGTTTGGCTATGTACAAGTACAGCTTAAGATAGATGTAAAATATATAAAAATATTCTTCAAATAAATGAGGAGCTGAACATTGATTGGCGCAATTAATAAAACTATTTGATTATATTTCTCGTTATGAAGTTGATCCATACCGTTATCCTAGTCAATTTATTCGATTAAAACGACAGCAATGGGACAAGGTATCAAATGCTTGGGAAAATAATAGGTTTCACACGGTGATGAAGATAAGTGAAGTTCATCCTGAAATGGAGGTGGAGCTTGAAAAACAGCCATTCTTACATAAAGTGAAAAAACGTTTTGCTAAACAGGAACTAAAAAAACAAGATGTGAAACCACTTATAAATGAAATGGCTACACAAGATGAAGAGCTCCAGTTTCAATTTACAACGGTTCCTAAAACAATGGATGATCTAAAGCATTTATTTTTAGATTATATTTTTAAGTTTCAGGTGAGATGGGCAAGCTCCACACTTAGAGAAAAATCGGCAGTAGATCAAAAGGTCTATAGAGATCAATTACTTCCTTATTTTATGAAAAGATTGCCAGATCATTATTTACTAATGTATCGACCAATTTTTAAATTAAAAAATGCCCCTGTGGAATTAGAAATGATCCTAATTGGAACAACGGAAGTGTATTGTCTGTCTTTTGTTGAAAACTTAGATAATACTGTGTTTACTGGTTCGAAAGAAAAGTTTTGGGTAGCACGTCGAGGAGAGGATGAACGAAAACTATTAAATCCTCTCATTAGCTTAAATAGAACGGGTACTGTTGTGCAAAAGCTCCTCTCGACACAGGAGATAGACTTACCAGTGAAAAAATTGATTATCAGTCGAAATGGATATATTGACTATCCATTTGTTCCATATGATATTACAATCTATGATAAGCGTTCATATGAAGAGTGGTTCCAGCGATTAAGGCAGTCTTCGGCTCCACTAAAGCATGCGCAATTAAAAGCAGCTCAGGTACTTTTATCACATTGTTTAACGAACTCCTATTATCGAACGGAATGGAACGAAACCTTTGATGAAGAGTAGTTGGGGTTAAGAAGATTTTGCAATAGAGTAAGGATGAATATTCTAAGAATGAAAGCAAGTCATAGTTGATAACGAATTCAAAGAACAAATGATAGTAAATACACATAAAATATGGAGACCAATTGATATGATGAAAGGATTATTTTTTATCATTAACCCTGTAGCAGGGGATGGAAAGTCGTTAAGAGCGTGGAAAAAAATGAAAAAAGAGCTTGAAGCAAAACAAATTTCATACCGATCCTTCTTTACAAATCATCCAGGTCATGCTGAGATTTTAGCGAGACAAATAGCAACAATTCAAGATTATCGATTAAAGACCATTATCGGAGTTGGTGGGGATGGTACTCTTAATGAAATGATTAATGGTTTACAATCATTCCAAGAAGTTCGTATTGGGTTTATCTATTCAGGAAGTGGCAATGATTCTAAAAAGAGAGTTTTACCTACTAATCCTGTAAAAGCTTTGAGAATTTTGCTTAAAAAGGTAAACAAGCCTTTTGAGGAGATGGATGTGGGTGAACTACATTTTGATGGGAAGGGTGTTAGTAGGTCCTTCGTTAATCAGATGGGTGTTGGATTATTAGCTGAAGTATATTACATGAAAGAAAGAATATATGCTAGTACTCATCATCCGCTGATTAAGCGTGTGATGTTTATGACAAGTTTTATTAAGGTATTAGGAAGTTACAAACCGTTCTCCCTTACACTTGATGTTGATGGAATCACAGCTTCGTATGAAAATGTTTGGTTTCTGTCTATTGCAAATTTGCCGAAAAGGCAAGGTAATCTTTTGATTTCTCCAAAAGCAAGTGCAAGGGATGGTAAATTAAATCTAATGGTCCTTGCCAACCTTAGTCGTGTAAAGCTTATTCTTCTTTTTCTTACTGGTAAAATCATGAGGAAACAAAGAGAAGAATCTGTGAATGAATTAGTTGCCGAACGTGTAAAGGTGAAAACAGATACTAGCCTTTTTGTTTATGCTGATGGTGATATTATGGATGATGGTTCTTTTCGTGTACATGTAAAAGCTTCATCTGCTTCCTATATTGCATAAATTAACTCTCGCTGGGGGTGTTTATTATGGTTGGAATAAGAAGGGTATATGATGCCTTCTTAGATAAATTTGATGAAATAACAATTTTAGTCCCAACAGAACTAGACAGCGATACAAAAAGCTTTTCCATTCTACTTAAGGAAGAAACTTGCCCATTGGTCGTGGATGATAAGTTCTTACTAGACGGATTTGTGAAATATGTTTGTAAATTTGATTTTGATCTACCTTTTGGGAAAACTCATCTGATTGTTGATGACGCTGGTAATCAAACAGATCTGCAAATTGGGGCCATTATTAGGACTGTACCTTTTGATCAGACTTTTTCATACGATGGAGATGATTTAGGTGCTTCTTACTCTAAAGATAAGACGCTCTTTAAAGTATGGGCGCCAACAGCAACCGAATGTAAGCTTAAGCTGTATAATCCTAAGAGTATGATTCATGAATCCTTTGAGATGACGAGGGGGAACAAAGGCACATGGCAATACTGTGCACAAGACAATCTTGATGGCTATTATTATACATTTCTCGTCTGTATTAATTTAGATTGGAAGGAATGTGTCGATCCTTATGCCAAAGCTATAGCCGCCAATGGTGAATATGGCGTTGTGATAGATCAAGAAAAAACACAGGTTCCTAAACTGTCCGTTCCAATGCTCAAGTCAAAAACAGAGGCCATTATTTATGAGTGCCATATTAGAGACTTTTCGATTGATGAAGAAAGTGGAATGGTAAATAAAGCAAAATATGAAGCCTGGTTAGAAGAGAATACAACAAATAGGAACGGAGATTCAACAGGATTACTTTATTTAAAAGAATTAGGGATCACTCATGTTGAGCTTCTACCAATCAATGATTTTGAAGAAGTCGATGATCTGAATCCCCTTGAAGCCTATAATTGGGGGTACAATCCCCGCCATTTCTTTGCACCTGAGGGAAGCTATTCGAAGGATCCTCAAGATCCTTATGTGCGAATACTTGAATTGAAAAAGCTAATTCAAAAATTACATGAATGTGGTCTGAAGGTCATTATCGATGTGGTGTATAATCATGTTTATTCTAAAGAAAATTCTTCATTTGAGCATTTACTACCTGGATACTTTTTTAGACATGATGAGAATGGATTTGCATCAAATGGAACGGGTGTTGGTAATGATTTAGCATCTGAGCGTGCGATGGTGCGAAAATTTATTCTTGATTGTGCTAGCTATTGGTTGGAAGAATATGATGTAGATGGATTTAGATTTGATTTAATGGGAATTTTAGATGTTGAGACCATGTCACTCTTGCAAAAAAACATCCATCAGCTGAAGCCAGACGCATTTATATTAGGTGAAGGGTGGGATTTAAATACTCCTCTAGCTCGTGAGCAAAAAGCAATAACCGAAAATGCCCACACATTGCCGAAGATCAGCTTCTTTAATGATCAGTTTCGTGATGTTATCAAAGGAAGCACATTTAATATGAATGAACATGGGTATGTCTATTCTTCGTTAGAGAAGGTAGACCAGCTTACACAACTAGTTAGCGGATCAGGTCACAAGTTCTACCACCCTGATCAATCTATTAATTATGTAGAATCTCATGATAATCACACAATGTGGGATCGTTTTCACCTAGTAGCTCCAGATGAGTCGGACGAAATTAGACAGGCGAGACATCGCTTTGCAACGAGTCTTGTTATTCTTTCACAGGGAGTTCCTTTTCTACACGCTGGGCAGGAGTTTTTCCGTTCAAAGAAGGGTGTGGAAAATAGTTATAACTCTCCAGATGATATAAATAAAATGCAGTGGCAAGCCAGAACTGTTCATAAAGATAATGTAGAGTATGTAAAAGGGCTCATTCAACTGAGAAAATTACATGGAGCCTTTCGCTTGCCTACAAAAGAGCTTATTAATCAACATCTTATTTTTCAAGAAGGATCTATGGATCATGTTGTTAGCTACCAATTAAATGAGGTTGGACATTTAGGACCATGGAATTCCATTCTTGTTGTTCACTATAATCAATACAATCAAGAAGTTGATTTCTATTTCCCGGATGAAGATGTATGGCATGAATTGGTTAATCCCCAGTTAGTGGAACTAAATGACCCGGAAAGAAGAAAAAACACACTAAAATTAAGTGATATAGGAACGTATGTTTTTTGTAAAAACTAGGTTTATTAGTTTTTCTTGACTACTGTTATCCTAAGGGGATAAAATTTAAAAAGGATGGCTATAGTGCAATGTCTATAATCACTTATAGCGATCCTTTTTATATTCAGATAAAGGCTCTTATTATTTAAATGAACAATATACTTGCACTTTTTGCAATTGAAAGTTAGTATAATTTTTTGGATTCTATTTTAGAAGTACTTTTCATGTTTAAATGATTAGGGAATAAGATAAAATAATGACTGAATTTATTCCTTTGTAAATAATAGTTGGTAGAACATCTACTTTAATTAGTTGTTTTTAGCAACAATCGTGTCGAAAGTATAAGTTTTTGTCCCGAAGTAATTAGTGTCTTACTAGAGCATAAGGCGTATTGTCGGTCGTATGAAACTTGTCCGTTTGCATCTAACGTAGAAAACTAATGAAGATGCTTGTGCTTTTCAAATACTTATATGAAATGTTGGGTTGAAATTGAAGGTGAACTGGTTGGAACATGTATTAGGTAGTGAGTGGAAAATAACCCCTGCAGGTGGAGCGACGGGTGATGCTTATTTTGCAACGAAAGATGGGCAGGAGCTTTTTTTAAAGCGTAACAGTTCGCCTTTTTTAGCTGTGCTCTCGGCAGAAGGGATAGTACCGAAGCTTATATGGACTAAGAGGATGGAGAACGGGGATGTTATTACAGCTCAGCATCGCTTAGTTGGTCGCGAATTAAAGCCAAGGGACATGAATGGTCAACATGTAGCTGAGTTACTTAGAAAAATCCACCGTTCAAAAGAGCTATTGGACATGCTAAAGCGATTAGGAAAGCAACCGCTCACTCCTAACTCCATCATTGAAGATATAAAGCAAGCAGTTGTGTTTGAAAAAATTAATGTGCCTCAAATTAACCAAGCCATTGACTTATTGATTAAGCAACTACCAGAAGTTCAATGTAATGAACAGGTTGTTTGTCATTGTGACGTAAACCATAATAATTGGTTGCTTTCAAAAGATGATCAACTGTATTTAATTGACTGGGATGGAGCAATGATTGCTGATCCTGCCATTGATATAGGTATTTTGTTATATTGGTATATTGAAGAAGCAGATTGGGAATCATGGCTTGATAATTATGGACTAGAGCTTAACCATCATTTACATACTAGAATTTATTGGTATGTTCTATTACAGGCTTTAACCTCTTATTTATGGTATCACGCGAAAGAGAACCAAAAAGAAATGAACAATTGGCTTGAACATATTGCCATTATGCTCGAGAAAATTTGTCATGATTAACTGAATGTGTTGATTTCGTCTATCCAATTCGTTAATTGGTGTTGATGAGCTTGAATATGTTCATTTAATTCTTTTGTGTTTACTCCTGCTTGACTATAAGAATAAACATTCTGCAGAACATCTTTTATGTTTTGGTTTGCTTGATCATTCATCATTAACGATTTTATCACACGTTCAAGCTGTTCACATTCGGCTACAGTCCCACAGCAGTCGGCTTGGTGCTCTGTTAGGATGTCTTTGAGTAAATTAAGCTGGTCTTGGTATTGTATAGGCAACAATAAACACTCCTTTTTATACGCATCTACTTATAATGTGTGATGAAGTAATCAGATTTATACAAACCTAGTCATGGATTTAAAGTAGCGAAGGCACTTTTATCTGAAATTACACGATGTAATTCGGAGTAAAGGTGTCTTATTTTTCATCTAAATGGAGAAGGGCTGAAGCCTCGATAGATTCCAGTTTAGGATAACGACAATCTTTTTAATTTATCTTGCGAACATGTATGAATCATGGTATGTTTTTAAACGAAATTTAATTAATAGAGGTGTCTTCATGCGTTTACGTCATAAACCTTGGGCAAGTGATTTTATTGCTGAACATTCTCAATATGCTATTAGTAATCCTGAAGAGTATAAAGGGAAGTGGAATGAAGTATTTGGAAATCAAAACCCCATTCATATTGAAGTTGGAACAGGTAAAGGTCAATTTTTAGCTGGTATGGCTCAACAAAATCCGGATATAAATTATTTAGGCATTGAGCTTTTTGATAGTGTGATAGTAGCCGCTATTCAAAAGGCAGTGGATTTAGAGCTGCCTAATTTTAAACTGTTAAATGTAAATGCAAATGATTTAACAAACTATTTCGATCATAATGAAATAGAAAGAGTATATTTGAATTTTTCAGACCCTTGGCCAAAAGTGAGACATGCCAAAAGACGTTTAACATATAAAAGCTTTTTATCATTATATGAAACCATCTTAGTTAAAGGTGGAGAAATCCATTTTAAAACAGATAATCAAGGGCTATTTGAATATTCCTTAATTAGTTTCTCTGAATATGGGCTACAATTAAAGTTCTTGAGTCTTGATCTTCATGCTAGTAATTATGAAGGAAATATAATGACAGAATATGAAGAGAAATTTTCAGGTAAAGGGCAACGAATTTATAGAGTTGAAGCCAAGTATATGAATGAAGAGAAATAGTGGAAGTAGAGGCTGGGACAGAAGTGCCTGGCACCTTATCGTAACGACTATATGTACGCACTGATTTATCTAGTGCATACAATAGATTGTATCGGAGGGTGCCTGGCTCTTTGTTTTGTCCCAGCCTCTTTTATGTGTAGGAAACGTTAACATGCATCGTTTTTGGATAAGCTCTTCGAGATGCAGCTACAGTGTCTAGCCCCATGTGCATGCTTAGTGAATGGAAGTACGTTCATTTTTCATCTTCATAAATGATTGTGGTAAGATAGGGGTGGGAGGGATGAAAATGGAAACATTGGAAATAGGTCAAATAAAGATAACATGGTTAAACGGGGGAGTAACCTATCTTGATGGTGGTGCAATGTTTGGTGTTGTCCCAAAGCCACTATGGTCTAAACGCTATCCTGTGAACGAGAAAAATCAGATAGAGCTAAGAACTGATCCTTTACTTATCCAGAAGGATGGAATTAATGTTTTAGTGGAGGCAGGGATTGGCAAAGGTAAATTAAGCGAGAAACAATTGAGAAACTATGGAGTAAAAGAAGAGTCTAAAGTCGAAGAATCATTACAAACTCTTGGTTTAACACCTGAAGATATTGACTATATCCTTATGACACATATGCATTTTGATCATGCCTGTGGGTTAACGAAATGGAATGAAGAGCAAGAATTAGTTTCGGTTTTTCCCCATGCAAAAATCCTGACATCCTCTATTGAATGGAATGAAATGAGACATCCAAATATTCGATCGAAAAATACATATTGGAAAGAAAATTGGGAAGCTATTGTCCATCAAGTTGAAACCTTTGAAAAATCCTTCTCACTAGTAGCTGGGATTGAGATGCACCACACGGGTGGTCATAGTGATGGTCACAGTATTATTGTCTTAAAAGATCAAGGAGAAGTACTCATTCATATGGCAGATTTAATGCCAACACATGCACATAAAAACCCTTTATGGGTTCTAGCTTATGATGATTATCCAATGACATCAATTGATCGTAAAAGCAATTGGTTAGAGTTCGGAGAAAGGCAAAATGCTTGGTATTCCTTTTATCATGATGCATTTTATCGAGCAGTGAAATGGAATTCTACAGGGGAAATAATCGATGAAATAAAAAGACAAAGAACTACATCTAATTAGAGCTTAGCATCTCGTTAATTTAGTAAAAATAGCTGTGATCGTAATCGAGTGAAGGACTATGTCATAAGCGAACACTTCAATTGAAGGCAAAGAATGTCTTCTATTGAAGTGTGGACTTATGACTTGATGAGACTGATCAAGTCTTCTGTGCTTTTTAATGAAACTAAGATAGTTTCTCTACATGAACAATGGTACCTGAGTGAATGTCAATAAAGGCTTCATATTGCTCGAGTACTTCATCAACCGTTCTCGAAACTCCAGCTTTGTATACTTCATAGCTTACATAGTCATTTGCAAATGTTTCAGGAACAGTGTAAATCCAAGATCCATCAATAGGGCCTTTTTCTTTAAAAGCTTTTTTGACGATTTCTAAGGCTTTGTCAGAGGGAATCTTTGCTGGTTTCACTTGATTGTTAAGCAAGTATGTACCTGCAATTCCTAAGCTTAAGCCTAATAAGAAATACTTACCTTTCATCATGCTCACCCCTTTTTAGTGGTTACGAATATGTAGATGATTGGAAAATACATATCAATTTTTTTAGCAATACTATTATAACATGTTATGTGAAGGAAGTTAGAATAAGAGGTTATAGCCTAAAGAAAAGAGGAGTTTCAATGAATAAAGAAACATTAGAAATGTTTAAAACCTTAACAGAGTTACCAGGCGCTCCAGGAAACGAACATCAAGTGAGAGCGTATATGAGGAAACAGCTTGAACCTATCTCAGATGAACTAGTCCAAGATCGATTAGGTGGATTATTTGGTGTAAGGCGTGGAAAAGAAAATGACCCAACCATTATGGTTGCAGGACATATGGACGAGGTAGGTTTTATGGTTACAGCCATAACAGATAATGGCATGCTTCGTTTTCAACCACTAGGTGGATGGTGGAGTCAGGTCATGTTAGCTCAAAGAGTGCAAATTATTACAGATCAAGGTCCTGTAATTGGTGTAATTGGGTCTATTCCGCCACATCTATTGAGTGAAGGACAGCGATCTAAGCCAATGGATATGAAAAATATGTTAATTGATATAGGGGCAGATGATAAAGAAGACGCTAAAAGAATTGGCATTAAACCTGGTCAACAAATTGTACCGGTTAGTGAATTTACCCAACTTGCAAATGAAAAGAAAATCTTAGCGAAAGCATGGGATAATCGTTATGGCTGTGGTTTAGCAATTGAGTTATTAAAGGAATTAAAGGATGAGACGTTACCACATACACTATATTCAGGGGCAACTGTACAGGAAGAAGTAGGATTACGTGGTGCGCAAACGGCAGCAAATATGATTAAGCCAGACCTGTTCTTTGCTTTAGATGCAGGACCAGCAAATGATATGAGCGGAGATAAAAAGGAATTCGGTCATTTAGGTAAAGGGGCTGTTCTGCGAATCTTGGATCGTTCGATGGTTACTCATAGAGGAATGAGAGAATTTGTACTAGATATGGCAGAAACTCATTCAATTCCTTACCAGTACTTTGTGTCACAAGGTGGAACAGATGCAGGAAGAGTTCATGTTTCAAATCAAGGTGTTCCTTCTATTGTAATTGGCGTATGCTCACGCTATATTCATACTTCTGGCTCTATCATGCATGTGGATGACTATGCCGCTGCAAAAGAGCTATTAGTAAGATTAGTTAAAGCATGTGATTCAACAACTGTCAAAACAATTAAAGAACATTCTTAATTGGAGAATAGGAGAGAAGAAATTGATTATCGCAATTGGAACCGAAAATCCGACAAAGGTTAATGCTGTTAAGGCGGCCCTGGCTCCTTATCTTGAAGCATCATTTGTTCAGGCCGACGTTTCTTCAGATGTATCAGATCAGCCTAAAAGTGATGATGAAACGTTAACAGGTGCTATTAATCGTGCGAAAAATGTTCTTTATCATAGTAAAGCGGATCTAGGTATCGGATTAGAAGGTGGGCTGATTAAAACCAATTCTGGATACTTCTTATGTAATTGGGGAGCATTGGTTGATGAAAATCTAAAACCAATTGTTGCTGGTGGAGCCCGAATCGTGATTCCAGATGAAATCGGTGAACGTGTATTTAAGGGTCAGGAATTAGGGGTTGTCATGGATGATTATGTGAAAAAGCATAATGTTCGTCAAAATGAAGGAGCTATCGGAATATTTACGAATGGTCTAGTGGATCGAACAAAGATGTTTACAGAGCTTTCTACTCTTCTAATAGGCCAATATTTATATCAGCAACAAGTAGATAAATAGTTAAATAAGCAATGAAGAGGCTGGGACAAAACAAAGAGCCAGGCACCCTCCGATACAATCTATTGTGTGCACTAGATAAATCAGTGCGTACATATAGTCGTTACGATAAGGTGCCAGGCACTTCTGTCCCAGCCTCTCACATTTTTCTCTGAACGATTGTACGAAGTTTTAGTTTGGCCGCCAGTCGCCCTAAGCTTTTGTTCATAATCTTAGTTTTTTACAAGATATGCTAACACTTCAAGGGCTTGTTCAACTGTTTCAACAGTAACGTTCGCTTTGTTTGATAGTTCCTTTAATGGATGGTGAAGATTTTCAGGACGAATGAGAATAAGTGGTTTTTGTAAGGAGATTGCAGCACTCGCATCCATCGCAGTATTCCATTGCTTATATTTCTCTCCAAAAAGGGCTATGACGATATCTGATTTATTCAGTAAGACACTTGTACGGAAGTTATTAATACTCGAAGCGGCATCATCCTTCAAGATGCTAGTTGGTTGTTCCCCTAGAATGTTTTCTCCAATATCATCAGATGTTTCATGGTGCTCCATTGGTCCAACAAAGTAAAAGGGTAATTGACGTTCTTGTGCAATGCTTTTTATTTCATCTCTCCAATTTGAATGTATTTCACCTGCTAAATATACTGTGAATTCCATTATATCCCTCCTATGGTATTATCCTGTTATCGTACCATAATTTTAGCTAATTTTCTGATGAGAAGTTTTTACTTTTTGTTGTCATAGGAAAAACAGAAAAGGTATGATAGAAGAGGTTCTATTTGCCTATTACTTTGTGAATACTATACATAGGTTAATAAAAATAGTGTGTGAATTTGTTTCCGGGGGGATCCTAATGAAAAAACATGCTCTGATAAATAGTTTTTTTGTTGTATTTCTATTAATGGGCTGCAGTATGTCTATCGAAGAACTATCAAAAACAACAATTAATGAAGCTGAGCAAGCTTTTAACGAAGAACCTATTGAGCCAAATGAAGAAACAGAACTATTCTCTTTCTATTTACCTAATAAATTTCAAATAGAAGAATCTCATGAGTCGAACCTTATCCTAGAAAAAAATAACCAAAGCTATATATTATTTGTAAATCAAAATGAGATGTCTGACAGTAAAGTATCTTTTGAAGCTCTTTCAGCGCAATATAATGAACCATTTATCTTAGAAAGCTTTGAACAAGATAATAAGTTTGGTTATCTTTTTGTAGATGAGCTTAATGATAAGGAATATGAGGTTACAGTAGGTATTGGAGGAACAAAGCTTTCAACAACAGCGAAGCCAAACAATATTTCAGATGATGTTAAGGAAATGATGAATATCGTTTCCTCGGTTGAGCCTAAAGACAGCTAATTACAATACATGCATGAGGTGCCTGAGTGGAAACTCCTTAAGTAATCGTATAAACTAGGGAATGAAATGAGAAGTGAGGAAGAAACGATTGGAGGCATAAAAATGAAAGTATTACAATCAATGGAAGAATATAATACACTTATTAATCAAGACCATATTATGCTTATGTTTTCTGCAGACTGGTGTCCAGACTGCCGTGTTATTGAACCTATTTTACCTGAACTTGAACAGGAAAATTCACAATACACGTTCTACTATGTCGATCGGGACAAATTTATTGATCTTTGCCAAGAGCTAAATGTGTTTGGTATACCAAGTTTTGTTGCTTTTCATAAAGGTGAAGAAGTTGGCCGATTTGTTAGTAAGGATCGCAAAACAAAAGAGCAAATAGAAGATTTCATTCAATCAATCGGCTAGATAAGTAGTAAAGAGCGCCATTACATAGGCGCTCTTGTTTTTCTTAATGATACAAGGCTTAGTTTAAGAAAAGAGTCTTATATACAACTGAAAGGAGGAAATCGACATATGAAGTTAACTTCTAGAAAATTAGTAGAACTGTTAAAAGAGAGAATTGGAAATAAAGAGTGGGAGTACGTATTTGACCGAGAAAAGGATACTTTACGTATTGAGAACCCTTCAAATAATAAAGGGGTAACATTGTCACTGCCACCCATTATTGCAAAATGGGAAACCTCTAAAGAGAAAGCATTGGAAGAGGTAGTCTATTATGTAACAGAAGCATTAACTGTCATGAGTGAAACACAAGAATTAACCGGGAAAGAAAAATCTGTCTTTCCAGTCATTCGATCAACCTCATTCCCAATTGAAAGCAATGAGGGAGTTAAACTATGTTATAGTGACCACACGGCAGAAACTAGAGTTTACTACGCTCTAGATTTAGGGAACACTTATCGATTAATAGATGAAAAGATGATGCAAAAAGAGGGCTGGACAGTTGATCAGTTAAAAGAAATTGCTTCGTTTAACGTAAGATCATTACAGTCTGTTGTAAAAGAGGATGTTGTTGCAGGTAATATCTTTTACTTTTTCTCAGCTAAAGATGGATATGATGCGAGTCGTATCTTAAATGAAAGTATTCTTCAAACATATAAAGAAAAAATTGAAGGGCAAATGGCTGTTGCTGTACCTCACCAGGATGTATTCATTATCGTGGACGTGAGAAATGAAACAGGCTTTGATATCCTAGCACAATTAACAATGAGCTTCTTTGCGAGTGGTACAATTCCTATCACTGCCTTATCCTTCTTATATGAAAATAAGAAATTAGAACCGGTCTTTATACTAGGTAAAAATAAACCAAAAGCATGAAAGTAGCTAGCCTCTTAGCTACTCTTTTTTTTACTAAACTTATAAGTTTGGGTGATTTATTTCATTTGGGACACCATTGATTTAGGTTTTCCATTAGTAGGGTAAATGGTCTGAACATTAGGAGAAGAAAACTTAGGGCTACCGTCATGTTCTTTTTCAAAAAGCGTAGGAGAACTAATGAAAGGCTACATAATAATGACCTCTCGTTAATATGATTATAATTTCATATCTACAAAACACGACAATTATTGATACAATAGTAAAAGGTAGGAATATGTTACATATTCCAATGAAAAGCCGTCTTTAACAATGTTGAAAGAGTGATAAAATGAATTGGGTAAAAAAACTAGCAAATTTCTTTTTAGGAGAGGAAGATCGTCAATCTCATAAAACCTCTATAAATTCTAGTGAAGAAACTGGACAAACAGAACAATCGGTGCTTAATGAGTCGCCTAAACGAAAAGAATTTTATGAAGGAAAACATCATGGGGAAGCAAGAGTGAGTTATCAATATCCAAAAGGGAATTTTAAGTTTCCAGTGATACCTGACGAGGCAGGTAGTAAAGGGGAAAAACGTCCAAGTTCAAGACGAGCAGCTCGTCATGCAGAGCCTGAAGAATTGGATGTACCACTTCATCTACATACAAAACCTAATACATTCAAGGCAAAACCTTATAATGAACAGGAAGAGTACCCGAGTCATAGTGAAGTGAGAAAGAAGCCTTTCCATCTGACAGCTATACCATCTCCAATACATGGCTTTCAGTCAAAACCTATAGTAGAAAAGAATAGTGTTAAGCCAAATGGTGATGAGCCTGATGACATTCCACTTTTTCACCTTTATGAAAAAGAGGAGGGTGTGACTCCTAAAGGCGTACAAACTTCGCGAAAAAACACTGCTTCTGCGTTGGTAGAAACCAGTAACGATACACAGAATCATCAGGAGGAATTGATAACAAATCAGTTGTTTCGAGAAGACCTGTCTGAGTTAAACGGATCAGAAGAGGACAATTCACCTGTATCTTTTGTTGAAGAATTTGGTCAGGACGTTCATCAAGAAGAAGAGTTTCGTATTGAAACAGCAGAGGAAGAAGAGGAACTGGTTGAGGAAGCTATTTCAATCATCCAATCTAAAGAGGATTCAAGGGAAGAAGGCCAAGAAGACACAGAACAGCTTGTAGAAGTAGAAATCTTACATGAACGTGATGCTATACATGTAGATTCTCCACACCAACACGGGAATGTGAAAGTAGAAGGAACAGAAGCTGTAGAAGACCAAAAGAAAACAAGTGTGAGTATGCAGAGGGTAGAGCAACAAGGACAGAGGCAGGAAGAGAAATCACCTAAAGGTCGAACATTACCATTTAATGTTATGATGCTGGGAAGAGATAAGCAAAAAATGCAAGCGAAAAAACAAGATGTAGGCTTAGGGTATCAATTCCCTACTTTATCTTATTTAAATATCCCTTCACAGGAGAGAACAGAAGATGATGCATGGCTTCAATCTCAAAGTGAATTGTTAGACGTAACCTTAAAAAACTTCAATGTTAGAGCAAGTGTAGTAAATGTTACACAAGGTCCATCTGTAACACGATTTGAAGTACATCCTGAACCAGGTGTGAAGGTTAACAAAATTACGAATTTAAGTGATGATATAAAATTAAGTCTCGCTGCAAAGGATATACGGATTGAAGCACCAATACCGGGGAAAAATACCATTGGGATAGAAGTACCGAATAAAGAGAGTAAGATGGTTTACTTGAGAGAAATTTTGAGAAGCTCTGAATTTAGGTCCAACCCATCACCAATGAATGCTGTTTTAGGTTTAGATATATCTGGTCAGCCGGCTGTTACAGACTTGAAAAAAATGCCTCATGGCCTTATCGCAGGTGCCACTGGTTCAGGTAAAAGTGTATGTATTAACACAATATTAATAAGCTTGTTATACAAAGCAACACCACAAGAAGTGAAGCTCATGCTCATTGACCCTAAAATGGTTGAGCTTGCTCCATATAACGATATTCCTCACCTTGTAAGTCCTGTAATAACAGATGTAAAGGCAGCTACTGCTGCACTTAAATGGGCTGTTGAAGAGATGGAGAGACGATATGAATTATTTGCTCATTCTGGTACAAGAGAAATTACTCGATATAATCAGCTAGTAAAAGAGCATAAGCAAGGAGAACACCTTCCATATTTAGTCATCATTATAGATGAGCTTGCAGACTTAATGATGGTTGCTCCAAATGATGTTGAAGAAGCGATCTGTCGAATAGCCCAAAAAGCACGTGCATGTGGTATTCACTTAATCGTTGCAACACAGAGACCTTCTGTAGATGTTATTACAGGTCTTATAAAAGCGAATATTCCGACAAGGATTGCGTTTTCTGTGTCATCACAGGTTGATTCTAGAACGATTATTGATGTAGTAGGTGCTGAAAAGCTTTTAGGAAAAGGAGACATGCTCTTCTTAGAAAATGGATCCTCTAAAGCCGTAAGACTACAAGGGACATTTGTATCGGATGAAGAGATAGAAAGAGTCGTGAAGCATGTTAAGCAGCAAGGGAAGCCTGATTTCTTATTCCATCAAGAGGAGCTTGTAAGAAAAGCATCCATTCAATCAGATGAAGATGAATTGTTTGTTGAAGCCTGTGAATTTGTTGTAAACCAAGGTGGTGCTTCGACCTCAAGCTTACAAAGAAGGTTTAGAATCGGATATAATCGAGCAGCAAGATTAATGGATATGATGGAGGAACAAGGAATTATTTCGGAAAATAGAGGGAGTAAACCAAGAGATATCTTAATTTCGGAGGAAGATTTAGAGTTGCTTCATGATGGTAGTACTTTGACATAGAACGTGTTATGATACGATAAAAAGTAAAGGTTTTTGGTTCTGAATGAATAATATCGTTGATTTTAAAAAGCTTCGTGAAGAAAAAGAAAAGCAGCTGCTCTCTTTTTCTTCCAATCATTTAGTTCAATTACAGACGTATATTGATCGACAAACGAACATACGCGAAAAAGTAAAGGCAAAGCATATTTTTCGTGAAAAAGTTCATTGTTCCAAAGTGCATGTATTTTCAGAGAAAGAGGAAAAGCTGTTTCAAGACTGGTTTACCTATGATTATCAAACCATTCAAGGAAAAACAAATTATCAACTCTTTCTTGATACGTTAAAAAGGAACCAGCATCCTTTGCATCCTATTATTCATGCACTTTTTCTTGCAAGTGTACTTGAACCATTTAAAGTAATAAATATAACAGAAACACATATATATGCAGAGAATTTACTCACAAAAGAGACAGGTAAGATACTAAGTAAAGGCCTAGCAGGACTAGGGAATGAAATGCAGGGAGCACTCGTTTTTATTCGAACAATCCCTATTCTCAACTCCTTTTATAATATAAGTACGCCTTTTATTCAACCTAATTACGTTGTTGTACGGAACCTTCAACAAGATGTAAAAGAAAGTACTGAACATTATCGTACATTTTTAAAGAAATATTCCATAAAATATACATGGGACAATGGGTCACATTCATGAGTGGGCAAAGCCAAGTGCTTGTTCATAAAAAACTGAAAAAAATTCAAACAGTAGTTTTCATGGTCAATAAGTTTAGCTGATGATATAATATATTTTCGTAAGCTCGTTACATATACACATACGTTCTATTTTTAGAAAAAATTGAAATGGGTTGCAAATCAAGATGAGCGTCATATACTGTCAATCAGATAGACGTTTGTTGGAGGTTCTAATTATGACTGTTTATCATTTTGTAGGAATTAAAGGGACTGGAATGAGTGCCTTAGCACAGATTTTACATGACATGAATTACGAAGTTCAAGGCTCTGATATTGAGAAATTTGTATTCACAGAAAAAGCACTTGAAGCACGTAACATTAAAATACTTCCATTCACGAAAGAGAATATTAAAGAAGGATTAACCATTATTGCAGGAAATGCGTATCCTGATACACACGAGGAAATTGTTGAAGCTCATCATCTAGGTCTTCCTGTTATTCGCTATCACCGTTTCTTGGGAGAATTTATTCAACGATATACAAGCGTGGGAATTACAGGTGTACATGGAAAAACATCAACAACAGGTTTGTTGTCACATGTCATACGAGGAGCTGAACCTACCTCTTATCTTATTGGAGATGGTACAGGAAGTGGAGTTCCAGATAGTAAATATTTCGTATTTGAAGCGTGTGAGTACAGACGACATTTCTTATCGTATCAACCAGACTATGCGATTATGACTAACATTGACTTTGATCATCCTGATTATTTTTCAAGTATTGAGGATGTATTTAGTGCGTTTCAAGAAATGGCGCTACTTGTTAAAAAGGGAATTATTGCATGTGGAGATGACGAACAGCTCCAGCAAATTCAAGCAAAAGTACCTGTCGTATATTATGGATTTGGAGATGAGAATGATTTCCAGGCTAGAAATGTTGTGAAATCAACAGATGGTACGTCATTTGATGTGTTTGTACGGAATACGTTCTATGCGAATTTCAAGATTACTTCATTTGGAGACCATAGCGTATTAAATGCACTGTCAGTTATTGCTTTGTGTCATTATGAGGATGTAGCAGTTGAAGTAATTCAGGAAAGACTGCAAACGTTTGAAGGTGTAAAACGCCGTTTTAACGAGAAAAAAATGAATGATCAAATCTTAATCGATGATTATGCACACCATCCAACGGAGATTAATGCAACAATTGATGCTGCTAGACAAAAGTATCCTGATCGTGAAGTAGTGGCTGTTTTCCAACCTCACACATTTACAAGAACTCAATCTTTCTTATCAGAGTTCGCAGAAAGCTTGCAACGAGCAGACCACGTTTATTTATGTGATATATTTGGGTCAGCGAGAGAAAATGTAGGGAAGCTTTCAATTGACCATCTATTAGAGAGAATCGACAACTCGAACCGGATTAGTGAAGAAGATATGTCGGTATTAAAACAGCATGAGCAAGCAGTGTTTTTATTTATGGGTGCAGGCGATATCCAGAAGTACCAACAAGCCTATGAAAAAGTACTCAATGCTTAAACAAAAAAAGCTGACATTCCTAAGAGGAGAGTCAGCTTTTTTGTATTTGATTGTGGCTATTAAGTAGTGCTTGAAGCTAACTAGATTCCTAAGGATCCTTTACTTTAAGTTTTCAGGGTTTAAAGCCTCTAATTCTGGAATCACGAATTTCCCATCTTTTCGAATAAGCACATCATCAAAATAGATTTCTCCACCACCATACTCTGGTCGCTGAATCATCACCATATCCCAATGAATAGTAGATCGGTTTCCGTTATCCGCATCCTCATATGCTTGACCTGGTGTGAAATGGAAGCTTCCGTCGATTTTTTCATCGAATAAGATATCTTGCATTGGATGGAGAATGTAAGGATTTACTCCAATGGCAAACTCTCCTACATAACGGGCACCTTCATCTGTGTCAAATAACTTGTTGATTCGATCTGTATCATTGGCTGTTGCATTAATGATTTTCCCTTCTTTAAATGTTAACTGGACCTGTTCATACGTAAATCCATTGTAAGGAGAAGGTGTGTTATAAGAAATGACCCCATTAACTGAATGGCGGACAGGTGCAGTGTATACTTCTCCATCTGGTATATTCATTTGTCCGGAACACTTAATTGCAGGGATGTCTTTAATTGAAAAGGTTAAATCCGTATTTTCCCCTGTTAGTCTCACTTGATCTGTTTTATTCATTAACTCAACTAATGCATCCATTGCCTTGTCCATTTTACTATAGTCAAGATTACAAACATCAAAATAGAAATCTTCAAACTGTTCAGTGCTCATTTTTGCTAATTGAGCCATTGAAGAGGTAGGATATCTTAAAACAACCCATCTTGTTTTTGGTACACGTATATCACGATGGACTTTTTTACCTATCGTTTGACCGTGAAGTTTTATTTTGTCATCAGGAATATCAGCAAATTCATTTATGTTGTCTCCAGCTCTTAGCCCTATGTAAGCATCCATCTTACTCATTACGTGCGCTTCGAAATCTGCAATCATGTTAAACTGTTCTTCTTGCGCTCCCATTATAAGTGCACGATCTACTTGATGATCTTTTAATGATACGAACGGATAGCCCCCTGCAAGGTAGGCTTCTTTTACTAATTCTGTAACAAGTTCTTTTTGAAGGCCAAAATTTTCAATTAATACTTTTTCACCAGGCTTTAATTGAATGGAATAATTAATTAGATTCTTAGCTAGCTGTGCAATTCGTGGATCTTTCAAAGTTGTTATCCTCCTTCATTTATACTCATACATATTTTACCCTAGTGGAAGAAATCATGCTTTATTTGTTTATTCCGGCTTTCAAGACAAAAAGAGAGTACCTCCCCAAATTCTCAAAATATATAAGCACCAAACAAGCATATGAGAATGGAGAAGACTCCCTATGACTTTTAAACGGCAAGGAAGCGTGGTTGGCCTACAAGAAGGATAAGATGTAGAACGTACCCAACGATTTGAAGCTATGATATCCTACGTGGCTGCTAGAATGATTGTAGGGATTCTATTTATTAAAGAGCTAGTGAAATGATTATAGAACGATATCGTATTCCGTGTGATTGAGGCTTTTGGTGACTCCTGTGGGAGGAGAATCACCGCCCGCCGCGCGAAAAAGTGAGCAACTGGAGCGGAATTCAACCAGACCGGACACTTGATAAATAGCCAAAATCTAAAAGGTATTAAAGTTCTATAGATCTGTTTTCTTTAAAATATGAATTAATGAAATTGATTTATTTGTAGAGCTTCTACAAATAAGAAAGGGAAAAAAAGAATTGTCTAAATAAGTAGAGAATTTAGCTTTTATGTCCATTTTATGTTTATAATAGTGTAAACAGGGGAAAGGTTTATTAAGATTCACAGGAGGTGTAGGACATGATTATTATCTTGTATTTAAGCGTAGCGCTAATTGCAATTGCTTTTACTATTTTAGTTATTTATGTCTCTAAGACGCTTAAGGCGTTGCAAGGAACATTGAATAATGTTGCAGGTACTTTATCAGGTCTTGAAAGACAAATGGAAGGAATTACGACAGAGACGACAATTTTATTACATAAGACGAATGCTTTAGCAGAAGATATACAACATAAGTCAGACAAGCTAAATAATGTAGTTGACTCTGTTAAAGATGTAGGTGATACGATACAGCGAATGAACCTATCAGTAAAAAAAGTTACAAATACTGCAACAACCAGCTTAGAAGGCAATCAAGAAAAAATTAATACAGTTGTTCAATGGAGTAATGCAGCGATGGATATTTGGACAAAATGGAAACAACGAACAGAAAAGAGACAGCAAATATAGTCGAACTAAAAACGAATAGGAGGTAGAATAATGACAAAAAAGAAGAATGGTAATGAGTTTATTGTTGGAACCGTTGTTGGAGGTTTAATAGGTGCAGCTGCTGCCTTGTTTTTAGCTCCTAAATCAGGAAAAGAAATGAGAGAAGACCTAGGACACCAAGCAAATGTTATGAAAGAACGCACAGGCCAGTTCACAAATGAAGCATTAGAGAAAACCTCTGATTTTAGAGCAGTCGCAAAAGAGAAAACATCTTCATTATCACAGGTTGTCACGGAACAATCATCACAGATAATGAACAAGGTTCGTGACTTAACAAATCAATCAAGTACAAGTGAAGAACAAGCTGAGATTGCTAAACAAGAGATTGAATCTGCTTTAGATGAACTAACAGAGAATCAATCACCTGTTGCAGCAGAACAAAAGCAGGACGAGCTTGATTCATTCATTAATGAAGATGATGAGAATAGATTGGTGCAGGAAGTGGGAACAGCAGATTCTACTACTGAAGAACCAGTTAAACCAAACGCGTAATAATATTTGTTTAGGGTACACAAAAACCCTACTAGAAAGGTGAAAAACGTGAGTACACAAACGATTCATTCAGTTGAGCAATTTGAAGAACTACTAGATAAGCATTCTACATTTTTATTTTTGAAAAATAGCTTAACATGCCCGATTAGCCAAGCTGCATATGATGAATATCAGGAGTTTGCTGATAAACATGAGGAAGTTCCGACTTATCACTTACATGTTCAAGAGTCGAGAGCCTTATCTAATTATATTGCAGAGACATTCGGAATTAAGCATGAGTCTCCACAGGCACTTTTATTTAAAGATCGTCAAGTATCATGGAATGCGTCTCATTGGAAAATCACCTATGATTCGTTAAAAAATACAGTAATGAGCTAAATGTCAAAAAGTCCACACCCTGTTTATGAAACGGAAAACAAGGTGTGGACTTTTTTTATTGCTTATTATTAACGATGCTAGCCACTTAATTAGTAAAAACAATGATTATAACCATTTTATCGTTAAGTGGTCACCTGGAGATAACGGTTCTTGAAAGCTAACCTCTTGTTTGTTTTTTAATAATTGAAATTGAGTATTTCCTGTTGATGGAATATCAATATCAATAATGGTAAAAAGGTCTTGAAAAATAAATGATGTAACAGGCTTACGTTTTGTCTTTACTTGATCACCGTTATAGATTAGATCATCGTAGGACAATTTTTTCTCCTTACGATAAAACTCGGTTAGTTCCCTTTCAAGAACAAGCTCTTGATCATTAAAGAAAATAGGAAGAGTTTGTTTTGAAAACAAATCTGATTCTAGAATGAATTCTTGTAACGTAGGAGTTTTTATTGGTTTTACCACTAGAACATCTCCATGTTCAACCTTAGCCTCTTTGGAGGAAAGAAGTCCATTCTTGTATAATTTTCCAGAAAAAGCTTCGAGTTGAACAACATTGTCATCTAATTCAATTGAAAATGGTTTAACGTTCAAAAGATCATCATAGAATCCGATACTTTCTAAAGCGTCTGATATAGATGAAGGGATGGTACAAATAACCTGATCACGGTCAGTTAAAATGGTATCAAGAGAAGTTGTTTTTTGATTTACTAGTATAGAAGCATGAACACTATATATTTCTCCATTAAGTGAGATCGCTTTAGAAGGAACTTCATCTAAAAGCTGAGAAATTGGAATTTTTGGTGTGTTTCCATCGCAACCTTTTTCAATTAATATGTGATCTCCGTGTTTGATTCCATCCTCTAAAGAACAAAGAATTCCATTTTTCTTCATAATTGGTGGAGTACCATGTTCACCTGGAATCGTAATCGTTTGTCCGTTTAGATTCACAATAAGTGCCATACCTGGCTTTCCATATAATCTATTCACTTGAATACCTGAAGCTAATAAACTGTCTGCTACTGTTAGGGTTTTCATATGGAATAGTCGAACGGCACGATCATTGACCTTCACACTAATATACTGTATGGGATTTTGCTTAGAGGATACAGCAATACCAATAGGTGTTACAAGCTCTGGTCCTTTTTGTACATGGTCAGCAAGCTTCAATTGTTGGATGGCATCAATGCCTCTAATAGCTACTCTGTTTTCAGGTAATCCAAGTAATTGTGAGAGTCTACTAGGGAGAGAGGGAGTTAAACTACCTCCACCGACTAACATAACGGCTTTAGGTGCTATGCCATTGTTAAGAAGGTAAATTTCTTCTTTTATTGCTAGGGCAAGTTTATCAATAGCATGAGAAATTTTAGAAATGGCTTCTTCTTTGGGAATTTCTGTTTCAAATCCTAATATATCTGTAACCGTGATGCTCTCTTGTGTCGATAGTTGACGTTTTGCTTCTTCTGCTTTAGGAAAGTCTAATAAGAATTCGTCAGACATTGCTTCTGTTATCTCATCTCCTGCGATTGGCACCATTCCGTATGAAATGATCGTCCCAAGATCAGTGATGGCGATATCAGAAGTTCCAGCACCAATATCAACAAGGACGACATTTAATCGTCTCATTGATTCAGGGATAAGGACATTAATTGCAGCAATTGGTTCCAGCGTTAATGCTTCCATTTCTAGGTCTGCTCGATTTAAAGCAGCTAAGAGAGATTCAACAACAATTTTTGGAAGGAAGGTGGCGATAATTTCGACAGATGCTTCATCACCTTGTTGATCTATAAGACTTCCAATTTCTTCACCATCTAGTAAATAATGAAGAACGGAATATCCTACACAATCATAATGATGGGCAAAGTCTTGTTCATCATGTTGAGCAAGCTGTTGTTGTGCTATTTGTACACCCATTAGCTCAAGGTGAAGGATATCCTCCTTTTGAATCATAGGCTTTCCTTGTATTTCGAATGATGCGACAGCTCGTTCTGTTTTTAAGGCGCGTCCAGCAGCAGCTACACATACTTTCTTAAGAGGGCCATGAGTAGCTTCTAGCTCATGTTTGATGTCGGTAATAACATTTGCCACAGCGAGAACATCGTGGATTTGACCATCAAGCATAGCTCGTTTATCATGCTCCTTGATGACAGTATCGATAATATAGTAATATCCGTCTTCTTCCTTCAGCATTAAGCCAACAACGGATCGAGTTCCAATGTCGAGAGCAAAAGTAAGATCTGTGTTATTCATTTTTGTGCACCTTTCTTATACCAGATGTCATCAATTGAAAGTTGTTAGATCGAACAAATCCAACGTACCGACTTCTTCACTGCATACAATCTCTTTTCCTTCTTGCATACCAGGAGTGTAGGTACTTTATGTTTATATTCATAAGGATGAAAGTGTAAGAAAAGAGTCTTGTGGAAAAGTCTATTTAGCATACCTATTAAAAATAAAACGCTTTACCGCTTAAAAGCGTTTAAATAGTAAAGTTTTTAATGACAACCGATACATTATCGTTTATAATAACTACTAATTATAGAAAATGTACCACACTTTCAATGAATGATAAAGAAAACATTACGTATAAAGCGAAGTCCATGTGTTTTATATGAAAAAAGAGTTTTTTCTCATATAGGCGATGAAGCTACATATACATCTACTTCTTTTTAAAACGGTCATTTTCATTGGTTAGTGGTTTACGTGATCTTAAATTTATATGCGAAAGGATGAGAGAGATGAGTAATGCAGAATTAGAAGCATTAAGAGAGAGAGCAGACGAGATTAATTTACAGATTTTAAAGCTGATAAATGAGCGAGGAAGAGTAGTACAAGAAATTGGTAAAAAGAAGGAATCACAAGGTGTACATCGTTATGATCCTGTTCGCGAACGTAAAATGTTAGATAGTATTAAAGAATATAACGATGGTCCATTCGAAAATTCAACTTTACAACATATATTTAAAGAAATCTTTAAAGCTGGTCTAGAATTACAAGAAGATGATCATAGTAAAGCGTTATTAGTATCACGTAAGAAAAAACCTGAAGATACGATTGTAGAAGTTAACGGAGTTAGAATTGGGGACGGTAGTCAATCGTTTATTGTTGGACCATGTGCAGTTGAAAGTTACGAGCAAGTAGCCGCTGTTGCGGAACAAGCGAAAAAGCAAGGAATTAAAATTCTACGAGGAGGAGCATTTAAGCCTCGTACTAGTCCATATGATTTCCAAGGACTTGGTCTTGAAGGGCTGAAAATCCTTAGAAGAGTTGGAGACGAATATGGTTTAGCAATTATCAGTGAAATTGTCAATCCAGCTGATATTGAAACAGCATTGGACTATGTTGATATTATTCAAATCGGAGCACGTAATATGCAGAATTTTGAGCTATTAAAAGCTGCCGGTGCGGTTCGTAAGCCAGTCTTATTAAAACGCGGATTAGCTGCTACAATTGATGAGTTTGTTAATGCAGCAGAATACATTATCTCACAAGGTAATGATCAGATTATCCTTTGTGAACGAGGAATTCGTACGTATGAACGAGCAACAAGAAATACATTAGATATTTCAGCAGTACCAATTCTAAAACAAGAAACGCACCTTCCTGTATTTGTTGATGTAACTCACTCAACAGGTAGACGTGATTTGTTAGTTCCTACGGCTAAAGCAGCTCTTGCTATTGGTGCAGACGGAGTTATGGCTGAAGTACATCCAGATCCTGCAGTAGCATTATCTGACTCAGCACAACAAATGGATTTCGATCAATTTGATACATTCATGAAAGAATTAAAATCATTTGTTAAAGTTAAAGCATAAATGATATTTGAGGGGCTAGCATTCCATTGATGCTAGCTCCTCTTTAGTTTAGGCCATTTCGCATAAAATATAGTTTACTCAAAAAAATGTAAGTGTCGATTTTCCCCTGGGTACATCGTTCTTCTTACTGAATAGCGAGAGTAGCTCTTTTCTTTCTCACTAACCTTGGTATAAGGTGTGAATGATATATACAAAATAGCATCAACGTTTAAGGAAGTCACAAGTTCCAGAGAATATAAAGAAAATGGTCTATCTAGAAAGGATTTACCATTAAATATCTTTAAATATAAGGAATAAAATGTATAGAATGAGTAGCGATATAGGTAAAATAATAAAGATCGTACTATATAAATGGCTTATTTGTGAAAAAACGAACAAATATGTGAAAACAACGAAAAAATCAAGTGAAATAGATTGCAGTCGTTTTTAGAGTATCGTATGATTATTTACATAGAATGAGATTATTCTCTCTAATACGACGTCATTAAACAATTTTTACATAAATCTATCATTCATACTCTGTTAGAAATGTTCTGAGAACAATTTGAAGAAACAGATACAGAAACAGAGCAAAAAATAAATGTATTTATTGTACTTATAAGGAGTGTTTTAAATGTCAAGTGTTACAATATATGATGTTGCTAGAGAAGCGAATGTTTCAATGGCAACCGTTTCCCGTGTAGTGAATGGAAACCCAAATGTTAAACCAACAACAAGAAAGAAAGTATTAGATGCAATTGATCGTTTAGGTTACCGTCCAAATGCTGTGGCAAGAGGTCTTGCGAGTAAAAAAACGACTACGGTTGGAGTGATCATTCCTGATATTTCAAGTATTTTCTATTCAGAATTAGCTCGTGGAATTGAAGATATTGCCACCATGTATAAATATAATATAATTTTAAGTAATTCGGACCAAAATAAAGAAAAAGAATTGCACTTACTAAATACAATGCTTGGTAAACAAGTTGATGGAATTGTATTTATGAGTGGTAACGTCACAGAAGAATTAGTCGAGCAATTTAAACGCTCTCCAGTTCCGATTGTATTAGCTGCATCTGTTGACTTAACGAATACAACACCTTCTGTTAATATTAACTACGAGCAGGCTGCATATGATGTTATTTCCATGTTGATTGAAAAAGGACATAACCGAATTGCCTATGTAGAAGGGCCAGCAGAAGAGCCTGTTAACCGCTTGAAAAAATCCGTGGGTTATCGTCGTGCTTTAGAGGATGCTGGGATTGCTTTTGATGAAGAATTGATTTTTGACGGTGATTACACATATGATTCAGGTATTGAAGCATTTGAAAAAATCGACTTGTTGTCTGAAAAACCAACGGCAATATTTGTTGGTACGGATGAAATGGCTTTAGGAGTCATTCATGGGGCTCAGGATCGAAACTATTCCATTCCAGAGGATATTGAAGTGGTTGGTTTTGATAATACAAGATTGGCAACAATGGTTCGTCCACAGTTAACAACAGTGGTACAGCCTACGTATGATATTGGTGCGGTATCTATGCGTTTACTTACAAAGTACATGAACAAAGAAGAAGTGGAAAACAACGTTGTTGAATTACCACACCGAATTGAATATAGACAATCAACTAAAAAGTAATGAACAAGAGAGTAATGATTAAAAACGAGCATCCATTTAAGGTTTGCTCGTTTTTTTATGCTCTATAACCTACGGATCGGGTGTAACGCCTTTTCTACTGTGAGGGAGTTTTTTTCCTCAATTTCTGCTTTTCTAGGAATAGGTTTATAAAGCCCCTTATCATCACTCCATTTTAAGGGCAATGAAACGGGCGATTGCTCCTTCCATCTGTTCATCCATTCAATCGGTAGATCACTTGGAATGGGTAGCTCATTCATCATTAGCCATACTAAACTCCAAGCACGAGGAACCACTCTCCAGATATCATAGCCACCTCCCCCAACAGCAATCCATCTACCATCACAGTATTTATGAGCAATTTCATGTGCTATTTTAGGAATCTCATGATAGATAGCCATGGTTGCAGATAAATGTGTTAAAGGATCATAGTAATGGGCATCTGCACCATTTTGTGTAAGTATAACATCTGGTTTGAAAAAAGCTGCTACTTCTTCAATTGAAGTCCGATAAGCATGAAGCCAGGATTCATCTTCAGTAAAGGCATCTAGTGGAATATTAAATGAATACCCATACCCTTTCCCAGATCCTCTTTCCGTGACATTCCCGGTACCAGGGAATAAGTAACGGCCTGTTTCATGAATAGAGAGAGTACAAACGTCAGGGTCATCATAAAAGCTCCATTGCACTCCATCACCATGGTGTGCATCTGTATCAATATATAACACTCTAGCTTTATATTTCTCCTGTATATACCGTATTGCAACAGAACTATCGTTATATATACAAAATCCGGATGCTTTTCCTCTAAAACCGTGATGTAAGCCTCCACCGAAATTAGCAGCATGCTGTGCTTTCCCGCTCATGACATAATCAACTGCCGTTAGAGTACCTCCTACTAATAAGGAGCTTGCCTCATGCATATTTGGAAATATAGGAGTATCCTCCGTTCCTATGCCATAATTAAGTGCTTCATCATTTCCAAGTAGTCCATGTCCAGCTTTTTGTACAGCTTGAATGTATTTTATATCATGAATAAGTGCTAATTCTTCAACTGTAGCTATCCTAGGTTCAATAATTTGTTCATCCTTTAAAGCATTTGCCTTTTTTAGTAAATCATAAGTAAGTTCAACACGTAATTGGTTAAACGGATGATCATGATGAAATTTATACTGCTGAAAAGCAGGAGAATAAATAAAAACATTATTCTGAGTGGTCATTGGATATTCTCCGGAAGAATTGGCCATAAAATGTCATACCCTTCATGCTGGAGGTTATTCACAATTGATGTTACGTTCATGGTCTGAACACGGAATACTAATATTTTAAACGTAGGATCAGTGTCTGGATAAACAAGGACACTTGAAATATTCACTTTATGCTCACAGAAAATGGAGGATACCTCTGCTAACATTCCAGCTTTATTTGGCACTTTTACTTCTAAATGTGAAGCTGGCTGATCTCCGCCTGTTAATCTTACGAATGTCTGAAGGAGATCTGATTCGGTAAGCAAACCGACAAGTGAACCTCGATGGAGGATAGGAAGGCATCCAATTTTATTTTCAATAATGGTCGCAGCAATTTCTTCAACAAAATCAAGAGGGTGACCTGTAATCACATCTTTCGTCATAACATGCTTTATTTCTTTATTTAAAAAATCCTCTTTCAAATTTAGTTGAAAGATAGATGGACTCGCATCCTTTACGTCTCTTTCTGTTATAACCCCCGCTAATTTATCGCCGTCCTCTACAATTGGAATATGACGAATTTTATTCTTTGACATGGTTTCTAAAGCTTGGCGAATCGTATCATTTGGATGAAGACTAATTACATTTTGGTTCATGATTTGTTTCACAATCATCATCGTGCCTCCTTACATTAATAGAAGCCTAGCATTATTCATTCGACTAATACATAAAACGATTTTTAAAGCGTAGTTGATCGAATTGCTGAATTGATTTTGGTTGAATTCTTTTTCCCATTCTCGCCATTAGGCAATTTGCCGGGTGTGAGCTTATCTCTGGTTCATCGGTTGCGTACCATTCTAAACCACCAGCATTCATCATTTTCTCCATTACCTTTCGATATTCCCATACATTTAAACCTGAACCCTTTAAATCCCAATGCCAATAATATTCTGTTGTAATGATGATATAGTCTTCCATCGCATCATCCATCATTGAAACTCTCAACAGATTTTTACCAATGGCATAGCCTCTAAACTCTGGAGCTACCTCGATTGCACCTAATTCGATTAGTTCCTCCATATTTCCTTCAGACCATCTTTCAAGGGGATCTGGATAAAGATACGTAACATATCCAATAATCTTGTCATGCTGTCTAGCAATAATAATTCTTCCTTCAGGAAGTTTTGCAATTTCAACTAATGCTTTATGTTGCTGTTGTGGCTGCCTAAAAGCGACTAAACCTTGATGAAACTCATAAGTGGCTATCTTTTCTGATGGAATCGGTCCTTCAATGAAAATGTTACCGTTAGGTGTTTTAATTTCTTTTGCATTATAGGTCTTTACATGGTTCATTAGGTCACCGCCATTTCTTTTTCATATGTACATACTTGCTCATTCAATGATTAAGTACGGTTCACTTTAAATCTCAACATTGATGCCCCTTCTTTAAAAAGAGGGTGTTCTATTATTATACTAGATTTTTTAGAATATAAAGCGGTTACATCCATATTATTAAAGTAAATTTCAAAAATTGTGAAAAGTGAAGTATTGTACTATAATAGAATTGTAAATTATTACATAAGGGGGAGTAAAGATGAAATTGGAAGCGTTGTCACCAATGAAGGGGAATTTTAACTTATCGGACTATGATTCTACTTATACATCATTTGATTGGTCAGAGGTTGAAAAGAATTTTTCATGGTATGAGACGGGTAGAATAAATGCTGCCTATGAAGCGATCGATAAACATGCTGAAACATTTCGGAAAAATAAAATTGCCCTTTATTACCGTGATCCCGAAAGAGATGAAAAATATACGTTTAAAGAAATGAAAGAATTATCAAATAAGGCAGCAAATGTCTTAAAGAATAAGGCGGATGTTGAAAAAGGGGATCGACTCTTTGTATTTATGCCAAGAACGCCTGAGTTATATACAGTCATTTTAGGGGCTGTAAAGCTAGGTGCCATTGTGGGCCCCCTATTTGAAGCATTTATGGAGGGTGCGGTAAAAGATCGCCTTCATGACAGCGATGCTAGTGTCATTGTTACGACTCCTGAGTTAGTAGAACGTGTTCCTGTAGAAGAATTACCATCCCTTAAACATGTTGTTATTGTTGGAGAATCTGTAGAAGAAAATCACATTGATTTTTTAGCTGAAATGGAAAGTGCAAGCAAGCATTTTGACATTGAATGGGTTGAGAAAACAGATGGATTGCTCTTACATTATACATCTGGTTCAACTGGAAAGCCAAAGGGAGTTTTACACGTTCATCAAGCAATGGTTCAGCATTATCAAACAGCCCAGTGGGTCCTTGATTTAAAAGAAGAGGATGTTTATTGGTGTACTGCTGATCCAGGCTGGGTAACAGGAACAGTTTATGGTATTTTTGGCCCTTGGTTATGTGGGGCAACAAATGTAATTGTTGGCGGAAGGTTCAAACCAGAATCATGGTACCAAACAATAGAGGATTATGGAGTAACGGTGTGGTATAGTGCTCCAACAGCTTTTAGAATGTTAATGGGTGCTGGAGATGAGCTTGTGAAACAATTTGATACAAGTTCCTTAAGGCATGTATTAAGTGTAGGAGAACCGCTTAATCCTGAGGTAGTACGTTGGGGTGTAAAAGTATTTAATAATCGCATACATGATACGTGGTGGATGACAGAAACAGGTGCACAGCTCATTTGTAACTACCCATCGATGCAAATTAAACCTGGTTCTATGGGAAAACCAATCCCTGGTGTTAAAGCAGCGATTGTTGATGATCAGGGAAATGAGTTACCACCATATCGAATGGGGAACTTAGCTATTAAAAAAGGCTGGCCTTCTATGATGTACACTATTTGGAATAATAAAGAAAAGTACGAATCCTATTTTATGCCTGGTGATTGGTATGTATCAGGAGATTCAGCTTATATGGATGAGGACGGCTACTTTTGGTTCCAGGGACGAATTGATGATGTGATTATGACATCTGGTGAACGTGTGGGACCATTTGAAGTGGAAAGTAAATTAGTTGAACACCCTGCAATAGCAGAAGCTGGTGTTATTGGGAAACCAGACCCTGTAAGAGGAGAAATTATTAAAGCATTTGTTGCGCTTCGTGAAGGCTATGAGCCTACAGATGAATTAAAAGAAGAAATTCGTCAATTTGTCAAGCGGGGATTAGCTGCCCATGCAGCTCCTAGAGAGATCGATTTTCGTGATAAGCTCCCTAAAACAAGAAGTGGAAAAATTATGAGACGTGTGTTAAAAGCATGGGAGCTTGACCTACCAACAGGTGATTTATCAACCATGGAGGAGTAATGAAATAATGAAAGAGGGTGACTCAAAAGGTTGTTAAATAACGACCTTTTGAGCACCTTTTCTTTATCTTTCGTGTAGAAACAAATAATTAGGCTTTTTTAATGAAAAAAGAGGGATTCCTTCCCCTTATTGGTTTCCATTTTCCTCTTCTTCAAGGATTTGTTCAATTTGTAAAGCGAGTTGACGATATTGGTCACCTAAACTTTTTTCGTATTTTTCTGCGCTTTTCTCCAAACAAATGTATATTGATTTGCATTTGCTTCTATCTTAGTCCCATCAACAAAATAGTGCTCCAGCTTTACCAATCCTTTTTCACGTAGTAACTCTACAATTGAAAAGAAGACTTGATAGATAATGTCTTTCATACGATTAGATCGAAACGATTGATCGTTCGAAAATCAGGAGTTTGACTACCCGATTTTTTTGTTGTTTAATTATTCTTTAAAAAAGACTGTTTTCGTAGGGGTTTTGCTTCTATGAATACAATTTTAGATCGATAGTGGAATGGAGCGTAAGACACTTGACTCCTGCGGGAAGTGAGGAAAGCAAGTGACTGGAGCGCAATGGAACGTCCCGGTTTTTACGTTAACTGAATTAAAAAGATAAAAGTATGAAAAGAGGCTAACCCAAGGTCTAAAATCTAGACTTTTGGGTCAGCCTCTTTTTATAAATCTATTCTATTCCGTTGGTTCTGGTGCTTCGTTCGTCGGAGTTTCTGTCTTTTTATCTTCTTTTTTTGGTTCATCTTTCTTTTTATCATTTTTCGGCTTCTCTTCAATTGGTACAGGCTTTTCTTCAGCGTATTCTCCAATCTTTACAATTGTAGACGGAGCTGATTCTTTCCCAGCCACATCGACTGCAACAATATAATAGGCCGCAGCTGAATTGCCGACTGAAACGGTTAATGTGTCTGTTGACGTAATGCTTGCTACTTTACTAAAGTTCGTAGAAAAATTAGGAGCCGCATATACTCGGTAGCCAATCACATCATTATCCGCGTTTTGCTTCCAGCTAATTTTAGTACCGCTTGAGGAAACTCCAGTTACTTGTCTAGGATTCGAGCCATTATCCGCAATCTCTTTACCTTCTGTCACAACTAGATTGTCCCAACGAGTTGTACTCGGTAAAAGCTGTTTTAAGTCGTTTAGATTTTTGATGTTGTGTTTGTCTAGAATTTCTTTCTTCAGCATAACACCTTCTTGTACAAATTCAGGTGGAGCGGAGGAAGGAACTTTGTAAGCTTGGTCTTTTACATAGACGAATTTCCCTTGAGTTAAACTGTCGTCAACTTTGTTTGGAACATACTTTACATTAAATAAATCAGATTGAACTAACCCTGCGCTTCTACATAAATCAGAAGGAAGTTCTCCGGTTAAAGCGCAGTATGAACGTTGAACAATTCCACCAGGCATTTCAAAACGAGTTTTAGGTGCTACAAGTTCAGGCTCGACCTCATGTGCAACATTCATTAATTTTGACCATAATAAAATATTTCGCTTTGAGTACGAAAGCCCCTTATAAGAGAGTTCTAAAGGCTTCGGTGTATCATAACCAATCCATGTTCCAAATGTAACATTAGGATTAGTCGCAACAAACCATGCATCTTCATAATCTTGCCCCGTACCTGTTTTTCCAGCCCAGTCTGCACTGAAAGAAAGGTAGCCATTTAGCGATTGTGCGGTACCACTTCGGATTACATCTCTCATCATATCAATTGTTAAGTAAGCTGTTTGAGCAGAAAATACGTCTGTTTCAGATTTTTCATGCTGGTAAATAACGTCTCCGTCACTTGTTTCAATCTTTTCAATCATATACGCATCAATAAATTTCCCATTATTGGCAAATGTGGTATATGCATTTACGTTTTCTTCAACTGTAACACCAACTGTCATACCACCTAAGCTAAGAGATGGTGCACCATAATCCTTCTTGTGGAGACTTGTGAAGCCCATCTTTTCTAAGAAAGAAAGTGGCTCCCGGTTAATAATACTCATGTACGCTTTCACTGCTGGAACATTGTAGGACTGTTTCAAGGCGTTACGAGCACTCGTTAGCCCGTGGTATCTTCCTCCATAATTTTTTGGAGAATATCCTTTATATTGCGGAAGGACATACTCTACGTCCGCAATAACGCTTCCTGGCTGAAGGGTTCCTAATTCCATTGCTGGTGCATATACCAATAATGGTTTCATCGTTGAACCATTTCTCCGTTCAGCATCTGTCGCGTGATTTAAATTTTCACGATCAAAGTCACGTCCACCGACAAAGCTTATAATTTTTCCTGATGAGTTTTCAATTAAGACGCCACCTACTTCTACAGGCTCTTTAATTGTCACTTCTTTTCCTGTATCAGGGTCAATGGCTTCTTCCGCTTTATCACTACCGTAATATTCATACTCTGCCACAACATCCTGCATTTTGTCATAGATGTCTTTATTGATGGTGGTATGAATGCGATAGCCATTTTGTCGTATGCTTTTATCAGCTAGTGAGCGATATTGAAGGTTAAGTTCATCGTTTTTTTCAAGATCTTCTTTTGTATACCCATCCTTTTCAGCGAGTTGAACTTTTAGAATATCCATTGCACGATCCTCAATCTCATACGTTAAATAAGGATATTGTTCAATAGAGGAAGGCTTTTTTGGTGTTAGATTTTCTTTAATATCATATGCAAGTGCTTCATCGTACTCTTCTTCTGTAATATAGCCGCCAGTATACATACGACTTAGTACAGTTTTCATCCGTGTAAGTCCTGGTTCGAGATTCTCTTTAATCGCACCGCCATCATTTGAAAAAGGAGTGTACCCAAAAGGACTTTGTGGAAGACCAGCAATATAAGCTGCCTGAGCAAGGTTCAAATCTTTGGCAGGAACTCCAAAAATACCTTTTGCTGCTGCCTGAACTCCAGCGATGTTTTTTCCATTTGAATTTCTTCCAAAGTCTGCAACATTTAAATAAGCCTCGATGATTTCTTCTTTTTCGAAAAATTTCTCTAATCGAAGGGCAAGAAGAATTTCTTTAGCTTTACGATCAAAGGACACTTCATTGGTTAAAATTTGATTCTTAATTAATTGTTGAGTTAACGTACTACCACCAGTTTGAACTGAAGCGTTAGTGAACTCCTGGAATATCGCTCTTAAAATTGCCTTAGGGACGACTCCGTTATGTTCGTAAAACAGTTCATCTTCCGTTGCAATAACTGCATCTATCACATGCTGTGAGACATCCTCTAGCTTTACTTCTTCACGTTCGATGTCTGCATTTAGTTTCCCTAAATAGACATCTTGATCAAAGTAAACAAGGGACGTTTCTTCGTAGTTGTAAATATCTTTCTTCATTTCGTCATAGGATCTGATTGGTTCGTCCTTTACTAATGAAGCGAAATAACCAGCGCCAACTCCTCCTGCAAAACAAAAACCAAGAAGTCCAACGACAAGAAAAAGTAATAAAAGATTGCCGATTACGTTATATGAGATCCTAAGACTTCTTGTTATATTTTTGTTTAGAGGAGAGAAACGCTTATGCTTGTTTTCTTTGTTCTCCATTTTGCAATCCCCCCAAATCTAACCTATTATACCACATTAAAAAGAGAATTTTGTATGGTTTTGTCATATTCATAAAGAGGAGAGGGAAGTTGCTATTGACATTCAAAATTGTTTATGGTTAAAATTGCATGTATCTAATCATGTATGTTTTCATTCTTGAAATGAAGGATACATAGAATTTTATAACGTAATAGCTAAGAGTGGAATAAGTAGTAGAAATCTCCCTATTATAGAGAGCTGATGGTCGGTGGAAATCAGCATATAGATTTTCTATGAATTACATCCAGGAGCTTCTTTCCTGAAAAGGTTTAAAACCTTAGTAGGTAAAGACGGATTATTTTCCGTTAACAATCCGAGATAGGACGTGTGTCCTAAGTAGGGTGGTACCGCGATTTTTTCGCCCCTTCATATATATGAAGGGGCTTTTTGGTGTTTTGTTTAAAGTGACACTGAGAAACTCGATACCAGCTATACACTGAGGCTAAAATAAAAGATAAAGGAGACAATCTAATGAGCAAATTATTACATGATTTACAATTTAGAGGGTTAATTAATCAAGTGACGGATGAAGAGGGACTTTCCAAAGCGTTAGAAGAACATGCAATGAAACTATACTCAGGCTTTGATCCTACAGCAGATAGTCTTCATATTGGCCATTTGCTACCCGTTTTAACGTTGAAAAGATTCCAGGATAATGGTCATTATCCAATCGCGCTTGTAGGTGGAGGTACTGGATTAATTGGTGATCCAAGTGGGAAAAAAGCGGAACGTACACTAAATACATCAGATATTGTTCAAGAGTGGTCAGACAGAATTAAGGGACAGCTTTCACGCTTTCTTGATTTCGAAGCAGAAAAAAACCCGGCTATGATCGTGAACAACTATGATTGGATTGGTAGCTTAGATGTGATTTCTTTCTTACGTGATGTCGGAAAGAACTTTGGTGTTAACTACATGCTAGCAAAAGATTCTGTACAATCACGAATTGAGTCAGGTATTTCATTTACGGAGTTTAGTTATATGATTTTACAATCGTATGACTTCTTAAAGTTATATCAAAACAATGATTGTAAGCTTCAAATTGGTGGTAGTGATCAATGGGGAAATATTACAGCAGGATTAGAATTAATTCGTAAATCTGAGGAAAATTCAAAGGCATTTGGGTTAACAATCCCACTTGTTACAAAAGCTGACGGAACGAAATTCGGAAAAACAGAAGGTGGAGCCATTTGGTTAGATGCAGATAAAACATCTCCATATGAGTTTTACCAGTTCTGGATTAATACGGATGATCGAGATGTAGTGAAATACTTAAAATTCTTTACTTTCCTCTCACAAGAACAAATTAATGAGCTAGAAAAAGAGGTTGAGACAGCTCCTGAAAAACGTTCTGCCCAAAAGACCTTAGCAGAAGAGGTGACAAAGCTTGTTCATGGAGAAGATTCTCTTCAACAGGCGATAAAAATTTCGGAAGCCTTGTTTAGTGGAGATATTAAACAATTAACAGGAAATGAAATTCTAGAAGGCTTTAAAGATGTACCTACAACAGAAATTGATGAAAGTGAAATTGGATTAATCGATTTGCTCATCCAAGCGAAGATTTCTCCTTCGAAACGTCAGGCGCGTGAGGATATTTCAAATGGCGCTATTTATATTAATGGAGAACGTCATCAAGATTTAAATATGGTCATTTCTGAGGAAGAAAAGATTGATGGGAAGTTCACCGTTATTAGAAGAGGAAAGAAAAAATACTTCCTTATTCGTTACAAATAATAGATCAGCCTTCACTCATGGGATTAGGGGTTTTTAGAAGTTTTGCTAAAATAGTGGGGAGCATTTCATGGCTAGTATAGCTTTTGGGATGCTTCCTTTTTCTTTTCCTACTAACTATATTTTTGTTGGTTAGGTACTTTTCTAGTCTTAAGGCTGTTTTCTCATAGATTGTTAGTAGTGAAAATCCTAAGTACTGGATTTTTCTTTAGCAAAGGATTCTCTCTGTCAAAAGGTTTAAAAAATGAAAATCACAACTGATTTACGCCGTTATACTACTCCAGCTCGAGTCTCTCAAAAATGGAAAGGGATTTATAAGCAGAGAACGGCCGTTGAAGGAGTTATTGCCTATTTAAAAGAGTATCGCTTAAAAAGGTATTTAATGTGAAAAATGACTATACTTTCTTAAAACCATATTAAATAGCAACAAAGTTTAAGACATGTCCGTTCACTGGCTTTCCTGTTCGTAACGAACCTTGTTCAATTGGAAGGAATCAATTTCATCATTGCATATTTTAAAGAAACACAGACCTACAGAATGTTAGATACCTTTTAAATTTTTGCTAATTTCGTAAACTTATGGCTATTTATCAAGTGTCCAGTCTGGTTGAATTCCGCTCCAGTTGCTCCCTTTTTAGCGGGGCGGGCGGTGAGCCTCCTCGGCGTAAACGCCTGTGGGGTCTCACCTGTCCCACTCCTCCCACAGGAGTCTCGCACTTTTGCTCCATTGAACCTTAAGCAGATTTTTATAAGGTTGAACGAGAATAAAAAAACCTTGTGCCATAAGCACAAGGTTTTTATTGTTATTAACGAGAGTAGAACTCAACGATAAGAGCTTCGTTAATTTCTGCAGGTAATTCAGAACGCTCAGGTAAGCGAGTTAAAGTACCTTCTAATTTTTCTGCGTCGAAAGTTAGGTATTCAGGTACGAAGTTGTTTACTTCGATTGCTTCTTTAACGATATCAAGATTACGAGATTTTTCACGTAATGTAATCGTTTGACCAGGTTTTACTTGGTAAGATGGGATATCTACGCGTCCGCCATCTACAATGATATGACCGTGGTTAACTAATTGACGAGCTTGACGGCGAGTACGTGCTAAACCTAAACGGTATACAACGTTATCAAGACGAGAATCAAGAAGAATCATGAAGTTCTCACCATGTTTACCAGTCATTTTGCCAGCTTTATCAAATAAGTTACGGAATTGGCGTTCGTTTACACCATACATGTGACGAAGTTTTTGCTTCTCTTGTAATTGTAAACCGTACTCAGAGATTTTTTTGCGTTGTCCTGGACCGTGTTGTCCTGGAGCATATGGACGCTTTTCTAATTCTTTACCTGTACCACTTAATGAAATTCCTAATCGACGAGAGAGTTTCCAGCTAGAGCCTGTATAACGAGCCATGCTAACTCCTCCTTTATGTTTTTATTTTGCATAAAATAAAAACCAGACTGACTATACAACTATGCACATTTTGTTTTCATGTATCCTCGCTCCAGCAGCATAGAGTTACGCGATACACCTCCTACGGGTAGGGGAACAAAATGAAATCACACCTGCTACATCAATAGGCTGCATATTTTATACACAACGAACATTATATGTTTTTATTACAAACAAGTCAAGAGAATATAAGAAAAAAGTAAACATACCGTTTTGAAAATGAAAATGGAGAACCTGTTTAACGTGGTTGCTGATTCTGTTACTGAGATTTACTTTTAGGGAAACACCCTTTATTTCTATATGAATATAAAATTCATCATATATGAACTTTGACACTACTTCCCTATACTCATGTAGAGTGAAAAAGCGTTCTCTAGAAAAAAAGGACTGTAAAAAAGAAAGAACAAAAATGATAAATGGCTTGTCTTATCAATAGGTACTTTTCCCTGGGAAAACAGAGGCGAATTGGAGTGATCACAATCAATATGGCATAATCTAAATGGAAAGCAACAGGATATTAACTAAACAGTCTATGGATAAATAGGTAAAAAGAAACAAATAAAAATGATTTGTAGGTCGTTTTTATGATATAATAACATAAATTATTGCATGGTTTTGTAACTTCATTGTGTGGGTGATGAAATGGAAGATCTATATATTGTGAACAGATTAAAAAGTGCCTTCTTTGATTATATAAGTGAAAACAAAGTGAATGGATCAATAGATGAAGTCATAAGTGAGCTAACTGCCATTTTACAAAGGGAGCTGTACCTTAAAAGTGCGGTTTTTTATTTTTATAACAAAAAAACAGATTCTCTTTCATCTCATAAAACCATTGATTACATTCCTTTACATTCAATTCCACACATTTTTGAAAATGGACAAGCTTTTAGATACGGTGAAGAGCTATTAATTCCTATTCATGTTAACAAGGACATGATAGGGATCATTCATGCTCTTGAATCAAATCGCATTCTCGCTGACGCCGAACTAGCACAAATTGTCCGTGCATGTTCTTCATTCTATTCAGCAAGCATGAATATGGGGCTTGTGTCGAACGATGATCGAAAGTATGAGAAATTGTACCTCCTAACTGAAAAGTTTCACTCGTTATTAGATAAAGATGAAGTACTAATAGAACTAATAACAACTCTTCAATCTATGTATGATGAATACATCTTCTATTTATTTTTATCACATGATAATGATAGTGACCTTAAATTGCCAATTAAAGATTTAGCATTTGATGATCAGGACGGAAATGGAATGGCAATGGAGGCGTATGTCACCGGAAATGTCCAATTGTCACATGAGGAGAAAGACGCTCATACTATCCTTTACTCCCCTTTAAAAGGGAAGCAAGGAGTGTATGGTGTACTACAGGTTGTCGTAAATAATGGAGCTAATATAGAAGAAGATGATAAGAATTTCATTATTATGTTAGCAAATACAGCTGGTACAGCTTTAGAAAATGCACAACTTTATGAACAGTCTAAAAGATTAATAAAGGACTTACAGTTAATAAATGAAACATCCCACCGATTAAATAAGAATTTACGACTAACAGATACGATGACATTTATGTCTTCCCGAATAATGGATTCATTTGATGCGGATGAGGTAGGATTGTTTTACCTGAACGAAGATGGAACGATCGATATTTTTCCTGGGAGTACACCATTTTTTAATACGAGTGAAGTGCAGCCTTATGTGGATTTCATTAGACAAAAATTAGAGAATGATCTTGAAGGTTTATTCATCGGGGATATGACAAGTTACCTAGATGATGCGACATATGCTTCGATTATGGCTGTGCCAATGGTGCAAAGTGATACGTTAAAAGGATGTGCGTTAGTATTAAATAAAAAATCATATCATTTCTCTTTTGATATGTTTAAACTGCTTCAATCGCTAATTCATCATTCTACTTTAGCTCTAACGAATTCACTCTTAAGAGAGGAATTAGAGACATTGGTCAAAACGGACCATTTAACTCAGTTGTTCTCACGTAACTATATGAATAATGTTATTGAAAGTTCAATGAAGGTAGATCGCCAAGGTACGTTTATTTTAATTGATATTGATAATTTTAAAAGAATTAATGATACATTCGGTCATCAGACAGGCGATGATGTCCTTGTACAGGTGGCAGATATTATTAGAGGCTATGTACGTGAAAATGATATTGGTGCTAGATGGGGTGGTGAGGAGCTTGCTATTTACTTACCACAAGTTGATTTACAATCAGGCATTGCGATTGCAGAGCGTATTGTAAAGAAAGTAGGCGAAAAAACCAATCCTTCTGTGACGATTTCAGCTGGTGTGTCATATTGGAATGCTGAAAGTGAAAAGAGCTTTGACCGACTGTTTAGCAAGGCAGATAGAGGGCTATATGTAGCAAAGGATAAAGGGAAAAATAGAGTTGTTGTCCAAGTATAAAAAGAGAGCTGATAGAAAATGTATCAGCTCTCTTTTTATTTATAAATTGTTTAAACTGTACACGTAAACTTTTTTCTTATATAAATTGGATAAGAGTTTCAGCAAACTTCTCTAAATAATCTTGATCTACTTCATCAAATCTGTTCTTAATAGGACTATCTATGTCAAGAACACCAATGACCTGATCGTCCTTTATGAGTGGTACGACAATTTCTGAATTAGATGCTGCATCACACGCAATATGACCTGGGAACTCGTGAACATCGGCTATACGCTCTGTTCTTTTGTTTGCTACTGCAGAGCCGCAAACTCCTCTTCCTACTGGAATTCTTACACAAGCAGGTAACCCTTGGAATGGACCTAATACAAGCTCCCCTTCCTTCATTAAATAAAATCCTACCCAATTAACTTCTTTAAGAAATTGATTCAATAGTGCGGAAGCATTTGATAGGTTGGCTATCTGGTCCTTTTCTCCTTCTAGTAACGCTTTTAATTGATTAATCACCAATTGATATTGCTCTTCTTTTTTACCTTTATAACTTTCGACATTAAACACGAATAAACTCCACCTTTAGCTATTTAATAACATGTATGAACCAAACATTGTCGAGCGATTTAAAAAGGAATCCACCTGCCATAGCTTGAATTAGTCATATACGGAGGTGTGAAAACATTGGCTCAACAAACATGTAATGATACAAAACAAAGAATATTACAGGCTGCAATCTTTTTATTTAATTCAAAAGGATTTACCGGTACATCCGTACGGGAAATTGCCAATAAAGCAAATGTGAATATTGCACATATATCCTATTATTTTAAAGGAAAAGGCGGCCTTCTCGAATACTTGGTATCCACCTATTATGAAGGATATATAAAAGTAATTGAAGAGAATTACTCTGAGTTGCATCAAAGTAACGCCCATACAGTATTAAGTAATATTATTTTAGATATCTTAAATTATCAACACGAAAACCGTCAACTTTCACGCTTGGTTTACAGGGAAGTAACGTTAGACTCCATCTTAATACGTGAAGTGATGACAACCTATTTAACAAAAGAAAAATATTTTATTAAATCGTTATTTGAACAAGGCATTAAGGAAGGTTATTATCGTAAGGGCTTTGTTCCTCATCTTATCATTCAATTAAGAAGTTTATTACACATGCCCTATTTACAGCCTCAATATATGAGTGAGGTTCTCCATATTCAGCCACATGAAGCGTATTTTGTCCATCAATATTATAAGGAGTTAAAATACTGGCTTCATTCATTATTAGCTGATAAGAAGTTAGAGAACAAACAGTTAATTATGTTCCCATAAGCCTTGAAATTCTGAATAATTCTTCCCAACATCCCCTGCACTGTGGGCATCTGAACCATAGACAAGAGGGATATTTTGTTTAATGGCTGTACTTGCTATCAATGAATTTGGATAGGTTTCTTTGCAATATTCTTTTCTTAAACCAGCTACATTAAAATCTATTTCCAACTGCTCTAGTTTAATAGCTGTTAATATTTCACTAATCATGTGATCGGATGAGAATGAAACAGGAAACAGCTTTTGAAATTTGTGAGAAAGAGTAAGATGACCGATCCGCTTAGGTTTGAACGCACCTAAATCACTTTTAATAGAGTTTAGTACTTGTTTGTAATATTCTTCATGTAGGTTTTGTAGAGAACCTGTTACTCGAATCATTTCGTCAAAAACATGGTGATCGTAGTCCATACAATAGTATGTATCACTTAATTTAAGGAAGTGGACTGATAATATACTGTCATCAAGATGTTTTCCGTATGTGGTTAACAACGCAGCTGTCTCTTTCTCGAATTCCTTTATGTAATCAACTTCTAAGCCTATATGAATGTCTAGTTTATTCTTATAAGTATCCTTAAGCCTTTGGATACTAATAATGTATTCCTCAAGATCTTCAAGCTTCATAGCGCTGTCTTGTAATGGTGTAGGATCAATAAATCCTTTAGGCAGTGGGGCGTGTTCGGTAAATGTAATCGCCTCAAAGCCTAGATTAAGAGCTTGTTCTATATATTCTTCAAATTTATCCATAGTCCCGTGTGGACAAAAAGGAGTATGGACATGGCCATCTGTTTTTTTCACTCGATAACAACTCCTAAGAAAATAATGATTGAAAAGAGGAATAAAAAGAGTCTTAAATTACCCCAAGCACGGTGAACATAGAATTCCACAAATGGTGAAAAGCATGACTGAACTAAGTAAGATCCCCATAATTTCCCCACCATCTTGCCTTGAAATTTCACTAAAACGCAAGGAAATGAGACGAATTCCCTTCATAAGTAACAGAATAGGACAAATTATGTAAAAAAATAAAAATTTCTGGTCAAAAAATGTCGTATACATGGTATCATAAATACATTGAAATAACATTAATGAAGCGGGTTTTTAATCATATTGATTACATATGAAAATCTGGACTTATTTCAGCTACTTACATTTGATCATATCATGTTATCATTGTTCTTTTGGTAGAGAAATAATAGTTACAAAAAAATGTCTAAAGCCCAATTTCGATATATACGCCAATTAAACAGGCTATTTGTATTAGAGTGTTGTTTTAAGCTAATGTGAAAGATAAATATTTCAGATCAACGTATAGATAAACGAACATAGCGAAAAAGACCTGAATAAAATGTCTATTGCACTTCTGTGTGCTAAGACGATAGGCTTACTATTAATAAAACAAGTTGACATACATGGTTATATCAGCATGAATTCTCAAAGCTTTCATTTGTGGGGAAAAGCTATTTCCCAGGTATGAGGTTTTTGTAACAACGAGGGGGCTCAATATGGAAGTTATAGTTGGTTTAGTCCTTCTTATATGTATCTTATTTGGAGTAGGGTATATGTTAAGAAGAAACATTTACAAAGAAGTGGATCGTCTAGAATCAAAAAAGATTGAAATTATGAATCGGTCAATTATTGACGAATTATCAAAAGTTAAAGAGTTAAAAATGATTGGCCAAGCCGAGGAACTTTTTGAGCAATGGAGAAATGAGTGGGATGAAATTATCACAACTCAGCTTCCAGAAGTTGAAGAGCACTTGTATGATGCTGAGGAATTTGCAGACAAGTATCGCTTTAAGAAATCAAAAGATGTTCTTCAATATATTGATAAGGTCCTTCACACGGTTGACGAGAATATAGATAAAATTATTGAAGAAATAAATGACTTAGTATCGAGTGAAGAAAAAAATTCGGTAGAAAGTGAAGAAATGAAAGAACAATTTAAAAAGGTAAAGAAAAACCTACTAGCGCATAGCTATCAATTTGGAAAATCGCATATGAAATTAGAGAATGAGCTAGATGAAATCTCCACGATTCTAAAAACTTTTGATGAAGAAACGGTAGAGGGGAATTATCTAGCTGCGAGAGAGGTCCTCCTTTCAGGTAAGAATCGTTTAGATGTTCTTCAACATAAAATTAATGAGATACCTAAGCTGTTAACAGAATGTAATGTAACCATTCCAAATTTAGTATCTGAGCTAGAGGATGGATACAATGAAATGATAGCGACTGGCTATTACTTAGAACATTTACAAATTGATGTGGAAATAAAGAAAATCAAAGAGAAAACGGCTTTATATCTTGGGAAGATTGAAGAAACAGAAATTGAAGATATACAAGAAGGATTACAGATTGTACAGGATGCAGTTGACTCGTTGTATGATTTATTAGAAAAAGAAGTTGATGCCAATCAATTTGTTAAACAAGCTAAAGATAAAATCGATCATCGCTTATTAGAGCTGATTGACCAAAAAGAGGCTACTTTGGAGGAAACGGAGCTAGTCAAGCAAAGCTATCAGCTTTCTGAAACAGAACTTTCCAAACAAAAAACGATTGAAAAGCAAATCAATCAAATTGAGAAAAAATTCACGCATATTCAACAAAATCTTCAAGGTGAACAAGTTGCTCATTCCGTAGTAAAAGAAGAATTGGAAGATATAAGCCAGCAAATTGTGAAGCTTTTTAAAGAGCATGATGAATATCGAGAAATGCTCCAAACGTTAAGGAAAGATGAGCTTCAAGCTAGAGAAAAGCTTTCTAAGCTTAAAAAAATGCTCCACGATACGATGAGAGCTGTACAGCAGAGTAATATACCGGGGCTCCCTATTGAATTTGGTCAATTAATTGATCAAGCTAAGGAAGATGTAATGAGAGCTTCTTCAAAACTTGATGAGATACCACTCAACATGGTCATCGTTAATCAATTATTAGATGATGCTGTTCATTCTGTTGAAGAATTAACACAGTACGGTCAAGAATTGATTGAACAAGTGTATCTTATTGAACAGGTTATTCAATACGGCAACAGATATCGCAGTCGAAATGACCAGTTAAACCTGAAATTTAAGGAAGCTGAAAAACACTTTAGGGATTATCAATACGGTACGTCATTAGAAGTTGCTGCTGCAGCATTAGAGCAAGTAGAGCCTGGGTCCCTTGAGAAGATTCAGAGCCTTATAATTGTAGAGGATAAATAATCATAAATTAAGGGTGAGAATGAGAGTTATAGCTGAAACAGGAGCTGTTAAAACTCGATTTTCATCCTTTTTATGCGTCTAGAAATGGATCAATACCTGCTGTAACTCATATAGGTTTGAGAATTAACCCCTTAGTAGGGAGAAGGTCACAGCAATACGCTCAGTATGGAGCCACTACATGGTAACTGGAGTGAACAATTCCCTAATTGGTTAGTTCATTGATAGACCGGGAATTTCCACTTGAGTCTAGTTTGTTAGCTTTCTCCTTCTTATAGGATATTTTTCTTTCAAACCTTGATATGGTATGATTACTTTTGGAATTTTTTCGAAAACGACATCCTGCCGAAAGGCTTTAAACGTTCTGCATGGGTTATGTTGGATGTTGATAAGTAAGATCATTTCTCATAGGCAGAATGGGGGGAGACACGATGATATATTTGGATAATAGTGCTACAACAAAGCCTTATGAAGAAGTACTTTCTACATATATAAAGGTAAGTCAAGATTTTTATGCGAATCCTAGTTCTTTACATAAAAAAGGGAGCGAGGCAGAAGCATTACTTACCCAATCAAGAAAACAGGTTGCCACTTTACTCGGTGTTCAACAAAACGAAATCATCTTCACTTCAGGTGGGACAGAAGGGAATAACCTAGCGATTAAGGGTGCGGCTTTAGCTAATAAGCAAAAAGGGAACCATATAATGACCACTACAATTGAACACCCTTCAGTTTTAGAGGCTTTTAAACAGCTTCAAAGCAATTTTGGCTTTGAGGTTACCTATTTACCTGTCGATTCGAATGGGTTTGTATCTATAGAAGATGTAAAACGTGAGATGAGAGAAGATACAATCTTACTATCCATAATGCATGTGAATAATGAGGTTGGATCTATTCAGCCAATTGAAGAAATTTCGGAATTAATGAAGAAATATAAGAATTGCTTGTTCCATGTTGACCATGTTCAAGGAATAACAAAAGTACCGATATATTTGAGTAACTTACACATTGATCTTTGTACAATTTCTGGGCATAAATTCCATGGCTTGAATGGGACGGGTGTATTATATGTAAAAACAGGTGTAATATTACTTCCTTTGTTCTCTGGAGGGGACCAAGAGCTCCAGTTTAGATCAGGTACTGAGAGCTTAGCAGGAAACGTGGCTCTTGCAAAAGCCCTTCGAATGTCATTGGACAAGGCTACGGGAAATAGAAAGAGACTAAAGCAACTTCACGAAAAACTTAGAGTGGAACTAAAGAAGATAGATGGAGTTGTAATCAATACTCCTGAAAACAATGCAGCACCTCATATTATAAATTTTTCTGTCCCACATATAAAATCTGAGGTACTAATTCATTATTTAGGGGAACAGAATATCATTGTTTCTACAACCTCTGCTTGCTCATCTAGAAATAAAAAGATGAGCCATACTCTAAAAGCGATGAAAAAACCGGACACTGTTGCTAATAGTTCGATACGTATCAGTCTATCATTTGATGATACAGAAGAAATAATAAAGCCATTAATAGCCCATCTTACTAATGGAATTGAAAAATTATTAAAAGTTATGAGGTAGAACTATGAAATTTGATCACATATTAATCCGTTTTGGAGAAATTTCTACTAAAGGTAGAAATAGAAAAAAATTCATTGACCGTCTAAAACGTAACATACGGGAAGTGTTAAATGAGTATCCGAATTTAAGCTACGAAAGTAATCGAGATCGCTTATTTATACATTTAAATAATGAAAATCATGAGGGAATTGTCGAAAAGCTAAAACCTGTTTTTGGAATTCAATCCTTTAGCTTAGCAATTAAAACGAAAAGTGAATTACCTGAGATCAAGGATATGGCATTACAGGCAATCAAAACTCTATATAAACCTAATGATACATTCAAAGTCACCACCAAACGCGCATATAAACAGTTTCCATTAGATACTAATGAACTAAACTATCAAATTGGCAGTCACATTCTAATCCATACAACGGATTTACATGTTGATGTGAAAAATCCAATGATAAATGTTCGAGTTGAGGTTCGTTCTGAAGCAACCTATATCACTTGCTTTGATTATAAAGGAGCAGGTGGATTACCTGTAGGATCTGGTGGTAAAGCGATGCTGCTATTGTCAGGTGGAATCGATAGTCCTGTAGCAGGGTATTTATCGTTAAAAAGAGGTGTGGAATTAGAGGTCATTCATTTCTTTAGTCCTCCTTACACAAGTGAGCGTGCGAAACAAAAGGTTATTGATTTAACAACAGAGTTAACCTCTTTCGGTGGAAAAATCAACTTGCATATTGTTCCCTTTACAAAGATTCAGGAGAAAATTCAAGAACAAGTACCTGAAAACTATACGATGACATCAACGCGAAGAATGATGTTGAAAATCGCGGATCGTATTCGTGAGAAGCAGCAAGGATTAGCTCTGATTACAGGTGAAAGTCTTGGTCAAGTTGCGAGTCAAACATTGGAAAGTATGCTTGCGATTAATAGCGTGACAAATACTCCGGTTTTACGTCCACTTATTACAATGGATAAAACAGAGATTATCGATATCGCAAAGCAAATCCATACACATGATATATCTATTCGACCATTTGAAGATTGCTGTACGATCTTTACACCTGCTAATCCAAAAACGAAACCAAAAGTAGATAAAGTTACAAGATTTGAAAGCTTTGTCGATTTTGATGAGCTAGTTGATGAGGCAGTCATGAATGTTGAGACCATTCTAGTAACGAAAGAGCAAAAAGACGAATTCACTAGCTTATTCTAAATAACAAGGAAATAGAGCTGCTAGCCCAAAATTAGGGGAGAAATTACCAATTAGCAATATGTATGAAGCCATGTGTATTTACACATTCTATACTCACAAGGAGGTGATACACATGGCACAAAACAGTGGATCTAGCAGCTCAAACCAACTTGTTGTACCTGGTGCTGCACAAGCTATCGACCAAATGAAGTATGAAATTGCTTCTGAATTTGGTGTAAACTTAGGACCAGAAACGACTTCACGCGCTAACGGTTCAGTTGGTGGTGAAATCACAAAACGTTTAGTATCTTTTGCTCAACAACAAATGAGCGGTTCTTACCAACAATAATAATTGCATATATAGTGGCTACTAGGGTGGGGGGAACCCCACCCTTTTCATGCTGTCTAACAGCTTACTTAAATAGTTAATCTTCATTTTGGAGGGTTTCAATTGACAGAGGATATTCGAGCAGAAATGGCTGAACAATATGATGGTGAAATCGAACAAGATCAGAAACTACAAAAAAGTAGAAAGCAGCAACGTAAAAGACGTAATGAACCCAAAAATGCTAAGCAAGCGAATGAGCAAAGTTAAGCTAGCTTAAAGTATACGTGTCACACTAATTAATTGTTGTGATAAAAGACTGGCCTTAGATTGTCAGTCTTTTTTATGCTTAGGAAAAACGAAATAAATAAACCCAATGGAATACTTTTCATTTTAGATTTAAGAAGACAGTAAGGAACATAAAAAGATAGGGAAGTGAGAAATTTAGCGAACGAAAACCTATATAGGAATATTTAAAAAATTAGAAACATTATGTATAATATTATGGTACGAACATAAAGGAGGGGAAAGGATGGTTAGAGAAGAATTACTTGCACCATTGGACTATAACCTTGTCGGAGAAATGGAGAAATATGCAAATTCAGAAACGAAGATTGCCCTTCGTTGGGAGAATGAGCTTGGAGAGAAAAATACCATTACGTATCGTTCTCTTGTAGAAAGGCTAAATAAAATTGGAAACGCTTTAATTAATCAAGGTCTTAAAATGGGTGATACCGTTCTTGTTGTGATTCCTAGAATTATTGATGCATATGCCGTCTATTTAGGGGCATTAAAAGCTGGCTTAATCGTTATTCCTAGCTCAGAAATGTTAAAAGCGAAAGACTTACAATATCGTATTACACATGGTGATGTAAAGGCAGTAATTAGTTACCATTTATATACAGACGAATTCGTTGGTATTAATGAATATGATGATTTGCTAAAGTTTAATGTTGGTGGTCAAAAGGAAGACTGGCTTTCTCTTGAAACATTAGCTGAAGCAGAGTCAAGTGAAATGGAATTGGCACCAACTAAATCAGATAGTATGGCATTTTTATCTTATACATCTGGTACAACTGGTAATCCGAAAGGTGTCGTACATACTCATGGCTGGGCATACGCTCATTTGAAAACTGCCGCGAAAAATTGGTTAAGTATCAGTGAACAGGATACAGTTTGGGCTACTGCAGGTCCTGGTTGGCAAAAATGGATATGGAGTCCGTTTTTATCTGTATTAGGTAGCGGCGCAACAGGGCTTATATATAATGGGAAGTTTGAACCTGAAAAGTATCTACAATTGTTAGATGACTATAAAGTAAATGTTCTTTGTTGTACACCTACAGAATACCGGTTAATGTCGAAGGTAGAAGGGTTAGATCGTTACTCTTTATCAAGTCTTCATAGTGCGGTTTCAGCAGGAGAGCCCTTAAATCGGGAAGTTATAGATACCTTCCAAAGGTATTTTCAGGTAAAAGTGAGAGATGGTTACGGACAAACTGAAAATACGTTGCTCGTAGGGGTAATGAAAGGGATGGAAATCAAACCAGGGTCTATGGGAAAACCGACACCTGGGAATGACGTCCAAATTATTAATGATGAAGGAGAGCCTTGTTCTGTAGGAGAAGTAGGAGATATTGCTGTTCATAGAACTACGCCTGCGTTATTTAAGGAGTACTTTAAAGATCATGAGCGAACTGCTATGCAGTTTAGAGGTGATTTTTATATTACAGGAGACAGAGCTCGTATGGATGATGATGGTTACTTTTGGTTTGAAGGAAGACGTGATGATATCATTATTAGTTCTGGATACACAATTGGACCATTTGAAGTAGAGGATGCATTAGTGAAACATCCAGATGTTCGTGAGTGTGCTGTTGTGGCTAGTCCGGATGAAATTAGAGGAAATATTGTGAAAGCATTTGTTGTACTAAAAGACCCTGATATGATAGGAAATGAACAACTTGTGGCAACTCTTCAACAGCATGTAAAAGAATTAACGGCTCCTTACAAATATCCACGTGAAATCGAATTTATTCAGGAATTACCTAAAACAACATCTGGGAAAATAAGAAGAATTGAGCTTAGACAAAGAGAAATGAACCTAAAACAGGCATAGAACGATAAAGAATAGGCTGGGATAAAACAAAGAGCCAAACACCCTCAGATCCAATCTATTATGTGCACGTGAAAAATCAGTGTGTACATCTAGATGTTGTGATAAGGTGCCTGGCACTTCTGTCCCCGCCTTTTTACGTTTTCAAATGGTTCTATAAGAACGTCCGTTTCACTTTTTCCCAGAAAGAATTATCTTTTAATTTAACAGTCTTAATCGGTGTTTCACTTAAACCGTATTCTAGTTGTTTAACATTCCGAATACTTAATGCTTCATTATCAATCCCAATAACAGGATAATCATTTCCATCTTGTACAATTTTTAAGGTTAGTTTTCTTTTATCACTAAGGATAAAAGAGGAACCGAGTGTTCGATACAAATTGTTATTTAAAGAAGCGAGCTCGCTAACTTGTATACAAGGAAGCATTGGATCAACAACTGCTCCATTAACGGATTTATTATAGGCTGTACTTCCAGTTGGTGTTGAGATGAGCATGCCGTCTCCTCTAAATGTTTCAAAATGTAAATCGTCAATAAACACATCGATAACGAAGGTTTTAATAATGCTTGATTTAATGGAACACTCATTTAAGCATTTAAAAGTCGTTTTTCCATCTACGATCACTTCTAGTACAGGATATCTTCTTACTTCAATTTGTGATTCCTTCATCGCGTGAATTATTTTTTCACGATCATCGATGTGAAAGTCACAATAGAGGCTTAGTGTATCGTCTACACCAATACCTGCGTATAAACAGTCGGAGCGGAATTTCGTTTTTCTTACTGCTTGAAGGAACTCACCATCTCCACCAATACTCACGATGATGTTTGCTTTAGTATCATCTTCAACGATGATAAAACCATGATCCTTTGCAAAGTCAAGTAGTGATTCTACTTTTTCAACTAGCTTGTCTTCCTTTTTGTAAAAAAAATAAACATTCTTACGTTCTGACATGATGACTCCTCCTAAAGATTATGTAAATTCTCCACTTTTTTCCTTTGGGATGGTACAATACTCTATGTTGTTTAGTTTACCACTTTTCAACCAATACATGTTAATGTAGGGTAAAATCATACGATATTGTTGAAAAAGTCAGAGGAGGGCGTTTTATGAATGGAAAACGATGGGGTGCTTTAGGGATTGCAGCTGGGCTGTTTGTTGTCTCGCTCATAGTTAGTTCTGCATTATTTTTCAAGGATCAGGAAGATATGTTAAGTGAAGCCTTTATAGGAAATACGGAGTTTTCTGAGGAAGTCATTGAAGAAGGGTCACCTCAAAATAAAATTTTAGTATTAAGCGTAAATGGTGTCATTCAAGATACAGGTGAGGACGTAGCTTCTTTTTTTAGTACAGCTGGTTACAAACATCAGACCTTTTTAGATATGATTGATGCTGCAAGTGATGATCCTACTGTAAAAGGTGTTATTGTGAGGGTAAACTCACCAGGTGGTGGGGTTGTTGAAAGTGCAGAAATACATAAAAAGCTTACAGAATTAAAAGAAAAAAGTGAAAAACCAGTATTTATTTCAATGGGAACAACAGCTGCTTCAGGGGGGTATTATATAGCTACTGCTGCAGATAAAATCTATGCAGCTCCGGACACTTTAACAGGCTCATTAGGAGTTATTATGCAATCAGTTAACTATAGTGAATTAGCTGAAGAATATGGTGTGAAATTCGAAACAATTAAAAGTGGTCCATACAAAGATATTTTCTCTCCGACAAGAGAAATGACAGAGGAAGAAAGAAAGATCCTTCAATCAATGGTCGACAACGCTTATCAAGGTTTTGTTAAGGTCATTACCGATGGTCGTCCTCTATCAGAGGAGGATGTACTAAAAGTAGCTGATGGTCGTATTTATGACGGTCGACAGGCTAAGGAAATCAATCTTGTTGATGAGTTAGGCTATTTTGATGATACAGTAGCTGCAATGAAGGAAGAACTTGATCTATCAAATGCTCGAGTGATTCAATATAGTACGTCAATGGGCTTTGATCAATTTTTAAATATGGGTGCAAGTAAAGTATTTAAACAAGATACAGAACTTGCTAGTTTATATCATCTTCTCGGTCAGCCTAATTCTCCAAGATTAATGTACTTATATTCTGAATAAAGGAGGAGTGAGAAATGGACGCAACGTTTGAAGGAAATGAAAAAGAGACCTATGTCTCATTAACAGAAGAAAAGAATCAGTTTACAGAATATCACTATTTACTTGCAGGTTTCTGGATTCGCTTTTGGGCTTATTTAGTCGATCTACTCGTCATTAGTAGTGTAAATAGAATTATCGTTCATCCTCTATTTAGCCTGTTAGGGATAAATACGAGTGAATCCTTTTTTTCGCCACTAACAATAGTGACAACTGTCACTTTCTTTGCATATTTTGTTCTTTTAACAAAATATTTTGGTCAAACGTTAGGTAAGATGATTTTCGGTTTGAAAGTAAGGTCGCTAAAAGGTAATCAATTAACATGGAGTACGATCCTTTTTAGAGAATTTATTGGACGATATATCTCTAAATTTTTATTCGTAGGATATATTGTTGCGGCATTTACGCCTAAAAAACAAGGCTTACATGATATTTTCGCTGATACACAGGTGATTCATGAAAAGCTCTTTGTACAAAAGAATGAGGATCTACCAGTTGCTAGTAAACCTATATAGTTGGAAAACCTACTCACTTGATAAGTAGGCCAGACTGTAGTCAAACTCGGGTAATAACCGGGCTTGCCTACAGTCTTTTTATTTTGACTTGAGGTCAAAGGGGGCTGTTGCTTTCCGTGAGGCTACATGATCATCTTAGTCTCGTGTTACTTAATGTTTATATTGTATGTCCTTAGGCGATAATGAAAAATTGAAAGGATGTGAACATCATCTACTGGATAATAGGAATTTTATCGTTTTTTTTCATTCTTCTCTTGTTCATTTTGATAACTAAGGTAACAATCACTCTTGATTTACATCATGTAGACGATCAAGACCACATTAACATCCATTTAAGGGCCTGGAACGGCTTAATAAAATATACGATTACTATACCTTTTCTAAAGGTGGATGATGAAGCCAATATAATTGTAAAGCAAGAGCACCAAATAGGTGAGGAGAATTCGGAAAATAAGGTGAAGGATAAGAAAAATAAAATAACACCTGAAGAAGAAGTAAAGGCTCTAAAAGATATGAACGAACTTTTGGAGCATGTAGTAGGGCTTCATAAAATTGTTCGTCGCTTCTTAAAGAAGATTAAAATAAAAAAATTCGAATGGCATTCACAAATTGGCATTGGTGATGCGGCACATACGGGACTGATAACAGGTGTTGCTTGGACTATAAAAGGCGCTACTCTTGGTTTAGTTAGTGACTATATGAAATTACAAACAACTCCTACGATTACAATTACCCCTGAATTTAATCAAATTTGTTCTAGAACGAAACTTCAATGTATTTTTCAATTTCGAATCGGGCAAGCTATTCTAGCAGGTATAAAATTTATCAAATATTGGAAAGGTGGCCGTCCACATTTGAAAAGTAAGCCATTTTCTTTTTTCTCGAATTAATATTTGATAAAGTGACGACCGGATAAAATGATATAAACAGGAGGCTACATACCTATGAGTGATCATCCAATTCAAGGATTAATGAAAACAGCGATGGAAAATTTAAAGCAGATGATTGATGTCAATACTATTGTAGGTGATCCAGTTGAAACACCAGATGGTAGTGTCATACTAACTGTTTCAAAAGTGGGCTTCGGGTTTGCAGCAGGAGGAAGTGAATTTAATTCAACTGCTAAAGATGGAGAAGATGGAAAAGCACCAAAACTACCTTTCGGAGGTGGTAGCGGTGGAGGAGTTTCCATTACTCCAATTGCCTTTTTAATCGTTTCTTCAAATGGCGTAAAGATGCTTCATTTGGATGAAAGCACTCACCTTTATGAAAAAATTCTAGAAGCAGCACCGCAAACAGTTGAAAAAATTCAAAGTCTTTTTAAGAAGGACAAGGATAAAGGAAAGACATCTGATCCTGTTGAAGATGTGAATTTTTCATCTGAAAAAAAGCATGATTTGGATATTTAAATCGTAGAAAGCAACGGACTACGTCGTATATTGAGGCTCAGGACAACGAAAGTTGATCCTGAGCTTTTTTTATTGATTAGAAAACGATAAAAATGTATTTCTTGTGGATAAGTACTTTGACATCTAATTTTAGCGCTTTTGTACATTTGTACTTTTTTCTTCAATATCATTGATAAATATAGGCAGCTAAGCTATATTTACACTGTACATACAAATAAAGGAGGAGTTTGTGTTGGCTTCAATTACTTTTAAGAATAATCCTGTAACATTACTAGGAAATGAAGTGAATGTAGGAGATCAAGCACCTGATTTTACAGTTTTAGCTAATGACTTATCACCGGTTACATTAGCTTCATCAGAAGGAAAAGTTAGAATTATTTCAGTTGTTCCATCCATTGATACAGGTGTTTGTGATGCACAAACAAGACGTTTCAATGAAGAAGCTTCTGATATAGGGAATGTAGAGGTACTAACAGTTAGTATGGATCTGCCTTTCGCACAAAAGAGATGGTGTGCTTCAAATGGTCTTGAGAATGTTAAAACATTATCAGATCATAGAGATGCGTCTTTTGGTCAAGCTTATGGAGTCTTAATTCAAGAATTACGTCTTCTTGCTAGAGCCGTATTCGTAGTAGATTCTTCGAATAAAGTAACATTTGTTGAATATGTAAGTGAAGCAACAGATCATCCGAATTATGAAGCAGCAATTGAAGCGGCTAAATCTGCAAACTAAGTTTCTTTACTAGCTATCCTATTACAGGGTAGCTTTTTCTAATTGGTTTAGATTAGCTCTTTTCTTTGGGCTTACCAGGTGAAAGCACCAAATTGTAAAAAATGAGGAGAATCGAAAAACACTATAGATTGGCGTTTTCCTTTGACTATCAATGCAACTATGACTAGAATGAAAAGAGGTAAAAGGTCAGGAGGAGTTATAAAAAGTATGCAAACACTTTCAAAAGTAGAAAATCTATTTACGGTAATTAATGAAACAGCTGAGCTTCTATCGAAGGATCTTCAAATTACTTATATTGAAGCAGTGGCTGAAACAGGAGAAAACCTCTTTCAAAATGCGATCTTACAAGAAGAGTTAAGTGAAGTAACGATTAAAAGTCTTCAGCGTAAGTATGATAGTTTACACATTCAAAGCTATGATAAAGAAAGTTTAAGAAAAGGATACCAATTAGCCATCTTAAAAGGGTTAAAGGATGGTGCACATCCGAATCATCAAATGACTCCCGATACGATTGGATTGTTCATGGGATATTTAATGAACAAATTCCTAACGGATAATAAGCAGCTATCAATTCTAGACCCAGCAGTAGGTACAGGAAACCTTCTAACAACCATCCTCAACTACCTTTCAAAGGAGACAATTGAAAGTTACGGAGTAGACGTAGATGATCTATTAATTAGGCACGCATATATTAATGCTAATCTTCAGGAGCATCCAATTAATTTCTATAATCAGGATAGCCTTGAACGATTATTAATTGATCCTGTTGATGCTGTAGTATGTGATTTACCAGTTGGCTATTATCCAAACGATGTAGAGGCAGCTAGATATGAATTAAAATCAGATGAAGGCTATTCTTATTCACATCATCTATTCATGGAACAAAGCCTTAACCATACGAAGGAGGAAGGGTATTTATTTTTTATTGTGCCTAATTCGCTTTTTGAAACAAAAGAAGCACCTAAATTAAATGAATACTTACGTTCAAATGCGATTATTCAGGCATTTGTAAAGCTTCCAGCTTCCTTGTTTAAAGATGAAAGACATGGCAAGAGTATTTTAGTGCTTCAGAAAAAAGGAGAACATACTGTTGCACCGAAGCAAGCATTGCTAGCAGATTTACCGAAATTTTCTAATAAACAAGCTATGAATTCAATGATGAAACAAATGGATGACTGGTTCAAAGAAAATAAAAAATAAGAGAAGTATGGACTAATTAGGTAAAAAGGACTTTATATACGTAGTTGAAGGTAGCGTGAATGGCTAGATGAATTCACGCTTTTATTATGCAATGGTAGTGTATAGAAAAACAGTTAGCTAAATAGTGGTGCTAAAACATATAAACATGTATAAATAGAAGAAATGTAAGTGAAATAATTATTAGAATTTTATAAATTTAAGGTGTAACCGATTGCATTTTTATTCAGTTCTTGAAATGTCGAAATTTGAGTGTTTAAATGGTAAAGGCAGATAATAATCAATAGCATTTTGCAAAGACTAAGAGAAGTAATGGATTGGTTTCCTATCGAATCATTACCTTACTTGCACATGCTATTACATAAAGACTGGTACTAAGAAACATTATGTCCTAGTGGAGTAGTCCATATAAACACTAATTAACGATTACAGCTATTAGAAGGAGCGAAAAAAGATGGCGAAAATTATTGCAATAAATGCAGGAAGTTCATCACTTAAATTCCAATTATTTGATATGCCTAGTGAAACAGTCTTAACGAAAGGCTTAGTTGAACGTATCGGTATTAATGATTCTGTTTTCAGTATTACAGTTAATGGTGAAAAGCAAACAGAAGTATCAGATATTCCTGATCATGCGGTGGCGGTTAAAATTCTATTATCAAAACTTACTGGTCTTGGAATTATTAAATCGTTAGATGAAATTGAAGGAATAGGGCACCGAGTTGTTCATGGTGGCGAAATCTTTAACGACTCGGCTATTATTAATGAGGATACACTAGCAAAGATTGAAGAATTATCTGATTTAGCTCCACTTCATAATCCAGCAAATATTGTTGGTATTAAAGCATTCCAAGAAGTATTACCGAATGTAGAAGCAGTAGCGGTATTTGATACAGCATTCCATCAGACAATGCCAGAGCAATCTTTCTTATATAGCTTACCATATGAGTATTATGAAGATTACGGTATTCGTAAGTATGGTTTCCATGGAACATCACATAAATATGTGTCTGAGCGTGCTGCTGAAATCCTAGGTAGACCAGTTGAACATTTACGCCTTATCTCATGCCATTTAGGTAATGGAGCTAGTATTGCAGCTATTGAAGGTGGAAAATCTATTGATACATCAATGGGATTCACTCCACTTGCTGGTGTTGCAATGGGGACTAGATCTGGTAACATTGACCCTGCATTAATTCCATTTATTATGGAGAAGACAGGCAAGGATGCAGATCAAGTATTAGATATCCTGAATAAAAAGAGTGGTATTCTGGGTGTATCAGGTCTTTCAAGTGATTTACGTGACATTGAAAAGGCTACTGAGGAAGGTAATGAAAGAGCAAAAACGGCTCTTGAAGTATTTGCTAGCCGTATTCACAAGTACATTGGTTCTTACGCTGCTAGAATGTCTGGCGTAGATGCCATTATCTTTACTGCTGGTATTGGAGAAAACAGCACAGAGATTCGTGCTCGCGTTCTTAAAGGTTTAGAGTTTATGGGAATTTATTGGGATCCTGCTTTAAATAAAGTTCGTGGTGAGGAAGCGTATATAAGCTACCCTCATTCACCAGTAAAAGTACTTGTTATTCCAACAAATGAAGAAGTAATGATCGCTAGGGATGTTGTTCGATTAGCCTCTAACTAAATAGATAAAAAAGACAGTCTACCCAAATAGACTGTCTTTTTTATGTTATCATGAAGGAAGGAAATGATTAGTAAATTTGTCCAATTGGAGGCATGATGGATGAGTGAATCGATAAAAGAGAATGCCATTTTAAACGAAATATTGCAATGGGAAACGGAACTGCAGGACGATTCTCGGACAGATTTTCAACGAACCTTTGATCGTTGGTTTCAACGAAAGCTGGATGAAATCCCAAGCGGCACAAAAAATATCCTTTTTAAGAAAATAGATAGTAGTTTATTTCATTTACATTCCTTTATCCAAAACTCCTTTATTCAACAGGATGCTAAAAAGCAAATTTTGCTTTCCGCCAGGTCACTGAATAGTGATATTGAACAACTTAGTGATTTACATCTATTACGAATTGATCAACTTCATTATTTAGCAGATTTACAAACTTCTAAGCATCGTCTATATTCCTTTTTGCAAGGCGGATTAACTGGAACTGGAGGATTGCTTTTAACAGGGCTTGACATACCTGCCCAAACAGTATTGAATTTGCGTGCGATTCAAATGATTTCTATGTGTTATGGGTATGAAATTAATAATCCTTATGAAATGATGATTTCCTTAAAGGTTTATCATGCTTCATTGATGCCTAAACAATTGAAATATAAAAGCTGGTTAGAATTGAAAAGAGAAGGAAAAAAAGGAGCCTCTTCTTACTTTTATGAAGGAAAGGAAGATGTTTCAAATGAAGAAAGCCTTGAATTTCTCTTGAAGCAAATTGCTAAATTATCTGTGATTTCTCTGTTTAAACGAAAGCTAATTGCGGGTGTACCCTTAGTTAGTATATTAGTTGGCGCTGGCTTTAATTATCAAGTAACACGCGACATTTGTATCTTTGCAAATAAATATTATCAATATCGCTACCTTGAAGATACATATGCTGTGGGAACTGGAGGAAACGATGAGTAGTATAGAACATAAACAAAATGCTCCAAAAAAAATAAAATGTAAAGTGATTACAATAAGTGATACAAGAAACAAAGAAACAGATAAGAGTGGGAAGCTGATAAAGAAATTTCTCCATGAGCAAGGTCATGAAGTGATTGATTATGAGATTGTGAAGGATGAAAAAACGCTCATTAGAAGTGCGATATTAAAAGGCTGTGAGAAAAGAGAAGTTGATGCAGTCATTACAAATGGCGGTACGGGCATTGCTAAAAGAGATGTAACGATTGAGGCTGTTGAGTCATTAATAGAAAAAGAAATTCCAGGATTCGGAGAGATATTCCGCATGCTTAGTTATCGTGATGATATTGGGTCTGCAGCGATACTTAGTAGAGCGATTGCAGGTGTAGCAATGGACACGGCTGTATTTTCTATACCTGGATCTTCGGGTGCCGTTTCATTAGCGATGGAAAAACTTATTTTACCTGAACTAGGTCATGTGGTGAGGGAAATAAAAAAAGACTTATAAAGAATGAAAAGAGGCTGGGACAGAATAAAATGTACCCTTTGTAAAGGACAGTTTTAAAAAAGGTGTTAAGCAGCCTGAAGAAGATGATCTCTGTATTTTACAGGGGTCATCTTTTTTAGGTTCCATTGATATCTATAATGGTTATAGTAAGTGATGTATTTGTCTATTTCACGTTTTAGTTCGTCAAAAGTTTTACACGGCTTAATATTAGCTTCGTCTTTAAGGTGGCCAAAGAATGATTCTATTGGTGCGTTATCCCAACAGTTTCCCCGTCTAGACATAGATTGCCGTAATCCCATTTTCTTTACAAGCTTTTGGAATCCTGGATGGGTGTAGTGAGTTCCTTGATCTGAATGAATGAGAGCGTCTTTAGTTTTCTTAAAATTTCGGTTCTTCTTTAACTTGTGCAAGGTGTTTGTAGCTAACTCCATGGTAATACGATTCGATAGGTGATAAGCTAGAATTTCACCTGTTGATCCATCTTTAATTACTGATAAATAGGCTCTTTGCCCATTATGGTATTGCATATAGGTGATGTCAGTAAGAAGTACGTTATATGGAATCCCTTGCTTAAATTGGCGGTTTAATATGTTTGGTACAACGCTATGTTCCTGTGTTGCTTTCATCATTCTTCTATATGGGTTGGCTTTTCTAATAGGACAGAAAATGTTGTATTTCTTCATAATTCTACGGATACGTTTCAAATTGAAGACACACTGAAATTGACCCGCCAGTGTCATCTTAAATTGACGTGCCCCTTTCTTTCGACCTTTAAAGTGAAAGGCTTTTAGGATTAATGTTTTAGCCTCTTCATCCTTCTTTTCCTGACGTTTTCTTTGTTCTTCAGACTTGGCTGAGAAATAATTATAGTAACCACTTCGAGATACCCCGGCAGCCTCACAAAGAAATTTCACCATGTGTTTTAGGTTATTTTTTTCAATAACTTCACGAATAAGAATGTACTTCTGACTAGCAGGAAGCCTTACTTCTTCAGCCCCCTTTCTAACATATGAATCTTTTTTAGGAGCTCATTTTCTGCCTTTACAAGATTCATCTGAGCTTCTAATCTTGCATATTTCTCCTCAAGAGGTAGTTCTTTTACTCGCTGTCTTCCAGAATTATCTTTCCTAGTGTCTTTCAGCCCCAACAACCCTTCAGTTTTATAAGTATTTCTCCAACGCTCTGAGGAGGATTTAATTCTTTGCATCCCGATAATTTCAACATCAAATCCAGCTTCTTCAAAGATCTGTCTTGAAAACTTACCCTTACTGAATTCAGAAACAAAATGTTGTTTAAACTCATCAGAATAAGTAATTCCCTTTGAACTAACCGATTTCACATATGGGTTTTTAGATAATTGTGTGATTTCTTTCTCTGTAAATAGCTTTTTACTCATAATTCTCCGTCTCCAAGTTCTGTCTCTAGTTGTGATTCTTACATTATACAAAAAAGTACCCTACAGAGAGCACTTTTTTTAAGTGTCTACTCTATAGGGTACATTTTAGAAATGCCTGGCTCTTTGTTTTGTCCCAGCCTCTTTTTTATTGCTAGACGTCATGATAAAATGCTTTGACATCCAGCTTAGTGATAGTGTAATGGATTCTGTCTCAACTTAAGTATGTGTCTTTGTAATGGATTGAGTTGTTCGAAACCAAATCCATAAATCATTAATAATGGATGCTAAATTTGCGATATCTTCATTTAACTGACAAGATTTGTTAAAGTCATCTTCTTGATTTAATTCAGCTTGCTTTTGATTTATTTGTTCCTCTAGATCATGAATACGGTCAGGAATTCCTCCACGAATTTGTTCCCACTTCTCGACTATTTTGTTTTGAGTCTCTAAGTTATATTGATTCCAATTGACATTTAAATGAGGTAGAAAAATTTTCAATCTTTTATCATATTTGAAATATTGATTCACATATAATCCCCCTACGTAAAACACTATAAAGAATACCGTTCCTCAAGCAATCAGGGATCCTCCTCGGCGTCTTCGGCTGTGGGGTTTCATTATGACACCCTAACTCCAAAAAGGATAGCACTCATAAATGGAAGACAAAGAGCGTCTTATGCGTGTCATCAAAAGGAGATCACCTAACATTTTCTTACATCCTTTTAGTGTAGCATAATCAACTTTATTCGGAAATGGATGAGAGAATGAAAGAATATAGGGCTCGATTAAATAATGAATAATGGATTTATTTTTATACAAGACTCTTTTCTTAAGCTTTGTTGCTAGCCACAATTCCTGACAAAGAATATAGTCATCATTCACACGTAATACGTATGAAAGCAAAAAAGGAAACAGCTACTCTCCCTATACAGAGAGAAAAACCTTATGAATAGAGGGAATCCGGACCCTGGGTTTTTATTAGGAAGGCAATAATCCATATGAAAACTGCTTTATACAAAAATATTCAGAAATATGCAACTTTCCTATTGACGGATTAGGGAAAGAGTTGGTAAAGTGATATTTATATAAAAGATGTATTTTTATTAGGTGATATTAATTTTTATACACTTGGGAGGAACAGACAAAATGAAAAAAGTAGTTTTAGCATACTCCGGGGGATTAGATACTTCCGTTGCGATAAAATGGTTACAAGAACAAGGTTATGAAGTAGTTGCTTGTTGTTTAGACGTAGGTGAGGGAAAGGATACTGCATTTGTTCAACAGAAGGCGTTACAAGTGGGTGCAGTTGAATCCTACATGATCGATGCTAAAGAAGAATATGCATATGATTTCGCATTACTTGCCCTTCAGGCACATGCTCTATATGAAGGGAAATATCCTCTTGTTTCAGCACTTTCTCGCCCTTTAATTGCTAAGAAGCTTGTTGAAATTGCAGAAAAAGAAAATGCAGTTGCCATTGCACATGGATGTACGGGAAAAGGCAATGACCAAGTGCGCTTTGAAGTATCAATAAAAGCATTGAATCCTGATTTAGAAGTACTCGCTCCAGTGAGAGAATGGGGATGGTCCCGTGAAGAGGAAATTGAATATGCAGTTAAACATGATATTCCAATTCCAATTAATCTAGACAGTCCGTATTCTATTGATCAAAATTTATGGGGACGAAGTAACGAATGTGGAATTCTAGAAGATCCATGGGCTGCTCCTCCAGAGGGTGCTTACGATTTAACTGTTCCTCTTGAGAAGACACCGAATGAGCCGGAAATCATTGAAATTGCTTTTGAAAAAGGTGTGCCAGTAAAGCTTAATGATCAAGAATATCCTTTACATGAATTAATTCTTGAATTAAATGAAGTGGCTGGTAAACATGGTGTTGGGCGTATTGATCACGTAGAAAATCGTCTAGTAGGTATTAAATCTCGTGAAGTTTATGAATGCCCAGGTGCAATGACGCTAATTAAAGCACATAAAGAACTTGAGGATTTAACATTAGTAAAAGAAGTTGCTCACTTTAAACCTATGATTGAAAATAAATTAACGGAAGTGATCTATAACGGTCTATGGTTCTCTCCGTTAAAAGACGCATTACATGCATTTTTAAAAGAAACTCAAAAGTTTGTCACGGGAACAGTACGAGTGAAATTATTTAAAGGTCACGCTATTGTTGAAGGAAGAAAATCGGAGTACTCATTATATGATGAAAAGCTTGCAACCTATACGAAGGATGATGCATTCGACCATAATGCGGCAGTTGGATTTATTGAGCTATGGGGACTTCCTACGAAAGTGAATAGTATGGTGAAAAATTCGAAGGTGGAAGTATGAAAAAACTTTGGGGTGGAAGATTCCAAAAAACCCCTGAGCAGTGGGTGGATGAATTTGGAGCATCCATCCACTTTGATCAGGAATTAGTGGAAGAAGATCTTACTGGTAGTTTAGCTCATGTTGAAATGCTTGGGAAATGTGGCATCATCTCACAAGAGGAAGCTGAACTCATTACCAAAGGCTTAAAAACTCTCTTACAAAAAGCACAAAATAATGAACTCTCCTTCTCAGTAGCATATGAAGACATTCATTTAAATATTGAAAAGCTACTTATTGATGAAATAGGACCTGTTGGTGGAAAGTTACATACAGGTAGAAGTAGAAATGATCAGGTAGCAACGGATATGCATTTATATTTGCGGAAGCATGTTCAAACGATCATTGAATTAATAAAAGGACTGCAAGCAACTCTATTAACAAAAGCAGAAGAACATGTGGAAACTATTTTACCTGGATACACACATCTCCAACGCGCGCAACCCATTTCATTTGCTCATCATTTAATGGCATATTATTGGATGTTAGATCGAGATAAACAAAGGTTTCAAGAGTCTCAGAAGAGAATTAATCTTTCTCCTTTAGGAAGTGCCGCTCTTGCTGGGACGACATTTCCTATTGATCGTGCTTTTACTGCCGACAAATTACAGTTTGAAGGAATGTATGAAAATAGCCTGGACGGTGTTAGTGATCGTGATTTCATCATTGAATTTTTAAGCAACAGCTCCTTAACAATGATGCATTTATCACGTCTTTGCGAAGAAATTATTTTGTGGTGTTCTCAAGAGTTTCAATTTATTGAACTGGATGATACGTATGCAACAGGAAGTAGTATCATGCCACAAAAGAAAAATCCAGACATGGCTGAGCTCATTAGGGGTAAAACGGGTAGAGTTTATGGGAACTTAATGTCTCTACTAACGATTTTAAAAGGGCTACCTTTAGCTTACAATAAAGATCTTCAAGAAGATAAAGAAGGTATGTTTGATACGGTGAAAACAATGGAGGGAAGTCTTCAGATTTTCATAGGCATGATGGAAACCTTAAAGGTAAACAAGGAAAAAATGGAACAGGCTACGAAAGAAGACTTTTCTAACGCAACTGAGCTTGCCGATTACCTATCAACAAAAGGTATGCCTTTTAGAGATGCACATGAGGTAGTAGGAACACTTGTTTACCAATGTATCACCTCAGGTATTTATTTAAAGGATCTACCTTTTGAAGAATATAAGAAAGCATCACATTTATTTGAAGAGGATGTATATGAAGTCATTAATCCATATGAGGCCGTCAGAAAAAGGATGAGTGCTGGTGGAACCGGATTTGACGTTGTGAGACAAGCGATAGAAAAAGCGAAGGAAAACTTAAATTAACATGTTATCGGTATAAGCTTCTTATTTCATGACACACTATATTGGAGTAATAGAAATAAGGAGTGGGAAAAAATGAAGGAAAAACGAGTGAATAGACAAACGTACTACTATGATCATTTAGGGGAAGCGGAAACGATGCAACAGCTGACAGACTCCTATTCCAGTGGAGTAGTAGAACAGCAATACGATCCAAACTTTCTTCAAGAGCACCTTCGCTACCCTAAAAACTATGAACTCTAAAAAATAGCTGGCGCTTAAAAGCCAGCTATTTTTTTTCACGTGATAGAGTGTAGATTTCATTTCTCTCTTAGGCATGCGCCTTGCATTTTTCTTACCTCAAGGATATTTTCATAACTATTTTATGTTTTATGTATAAAAAAGGAAATTACCAGTATGAAGTCCACTGGCATTTTTTTTAGGGCTAGATACTACTATACCTGTTAGAAACAATCTTTTAGAAAAAAGTCTAGATCAAACAAAAATCAACAAATTTCAAAGCAAGTTCATTGTAAAATAATGAAAAGACTAGCACAATAGAAGTAGCAAAAGCAGTTTTGTTAGGTTAATGTAAAAAGAGAAGGTTAAGTTAGGGGAGGAACTGTATCGTGCGACGACATGCCCTGATAACGGCTGGTGCAAAAGGGTTAGGAAAAAAAGTAACAGAAGAATTTCTAAATAAGGGATATTCCGTTACAGTGAATTATCGTAAAGATTCTCATGCAATTGAAGAATTTAAAGATTCATTTTCACATATGAATGATTGTTTATTGTTTATTAAAGGTGATGTAACACAAAAAGAAGATTTAACTAGAATGATTGATGTGACAATGGAGCGCTTTGGCCGAATTGACTGTCTCATTAATAACGCGGGTCCTTACATATTCGACCGAAAAAAATTGGCTGATTATACAGATGATGAATGGTATCAGATGATAGAAGGTAACTTAAGTTCTGTTTTCCATCTCTTTAAAAAGGTCGTTCCCATTATGAGAGCCCAACAATTCGGTAGAATTATTACATATGGATTTCAAGGGGCTGAATCTTCTCCTGGTTGGCTTCACCGTTCTGCTTTTGGTGCAGCAAAAGTCGGTCTTGTTTCTTTAACAAAATCAATTAGTATCGAGGAAGCAGAAAACGGTATTACAGCTAACATGATTTCCCCTGGAATCATTGTTGGGGAAATGAAAGAAGCAACAATTGAAGAGTCGCGCCTTATACCTGATTCACAAACCCCTATTGGAAGATCTGGGACAGGAGAGGACATTGCACGAATGATTTCTTTTATCTGTGATGAAAATTCTGACATGATTACGGGTTCTGTTATTGAAGTAACAGGTGGAGCAAATGTTATCCACCGTTTTCAAAAATAAAAGCTGCTTATCTATTTATTGAGCATGAAAGTCTGTCAATCATTAAAAGTAGAGGCTGGGACAGAAGTGCCTGGCACCTTATCGTAACGACTATATGTACGCACTGATTTATCTAGTGCACACAATAGATTGTATCGAAGGGTGCCTGGCTCTTTGTTTTGTCCCAGCCTCTTTCTCTTTCGGGAGGCCAATTAAGCTTGGTGAATACGGGAAAAGAAAATATGGATATATTTCACACAAGAATGGACCTGTTATATGACGTAATCATATGATGAATTACGGTCATACTGATAAGGACGTTTAATGGAATAGGAGGAAACAGCATGAAGATTGGCGTACCGGCTGAGATAAAGAATAATGAAAATCGGGTAGCAATGACTCCTGCGGGTGCATTTCATCTCGTGAAATCAGGTCATGAAGTATACATTGAAAAAAATGCAGGGGTAGGCTCTGGTTTTTCAGACGAGCAGTATGCAAAAGCGGGGGCGCAAATTGTAGCGACTCCAGAACAAGCGTGGGCAATGGATCTAGTAATGAAGGTTAAAGAACCCATTAAGGAAGAGTATCACTATTTTAGAGAAGATTTACTCTTGTTTACGTATTTGCATTTGGCGCCAGAGCCAGAATTAACCAAGGCGTTAATGGATAAAAAGGTAATAGCGATAGCCTATGAGACGGTTCAACTCCCAGATGGTTCACTGCCACTCCTTACTCCAATGAGTGAGGTAGCTGGAAGAATGGCTTCCCAAATAGGGGCACAGTTCCTAGAAAAGCCACGTGGTGGAAAAGGTATTCTCCTAGCTGGTGTACCAGGCACGCAGAGAGGCAAGGTGACGATTATTGGTGGAGGTGTAGCAGGGACTAACGCAGCTAAGATTGCGATTGGTTTAGGAGGAGATGTAACAATACTAGATGTTAACCCTGAGCGACTGAGACAAGTAGATGATTTGTTTGGTCATTCTATTTCTACCCTCATCTCTAACCCTCTTACAATCTCAGAAGCTGTGCACCAATCAGACTTAGTGATTGGTGCAGTCCTCATACCTGGTGCAAGAGCACCTAAATTAGTATCTGAAGAGGATGTTAAATCCATGTCTAAAGGATCTGTTATTGTGGATATTGCGATTGATCAAGGTGGGATTTTTGCTACTACAGATAAAATAACAACACATGACAATCCAACCTACGAAAAACATGGGGTTCTTCATTACGCAGTAGCAAATATGCCAGGCGCTGTGCCAAGAACATCCACAATTGCACTCACAAATGTAACGGTCCCTTATGCCGTTCAACTTGCAAATAAAGGGTACAAGAAAGCATGTTTAGAAAATGAAGCTTTATTAAAAGGAATTAATACCATTGGTGGCTATGTAACTTATGAAGCTGTAGCTGATGCGCAAGGATTGACCTATTCTGATGCAAGAACGTTTTTACTTGGAATATGAGATAGGTAGTTAAAGGTTGATTCAGAAATGGAGTCAACCTTTTACTTTTTAGAAAATGTCTCTCTTATGTTTTAACTAGTAATGAGCATGGGTATGATTTTATAGATAAGGTAATATCGATAATGAGGTAGAAAAAAGTGGAGGAGATGTAACGAGTATGGACATTTCATTTCATGGACACTCTGTTGTTCAGATACGAACTTCTTCTAATAAGAAAATCATAATTGATCCTTTTATTAATGGGAATAATCAGACGGATCTAGAGGTTGAGAACATAGAGGTGGATGTGATTATCTTAACACATGGTCATAATGATCATGTAGGAGATACGGTTGAGATTGCAAAGAAGAATAATGCGCTAGTGATTGCTCCGTATGAATTAGCAGTTTACATAGGAAATAAAGGAATCAACTATCATCCAATGAATATAGGTGGATCCTATCAATTTGATTTTGGAACGGTTAAACTAACACAAGCATTTCATGGATCTAGTTATCAAGATGAGGAAGGAACTGTTATTTATACGGGAATGCCGTCAGGCGTATTGTTCACAAGTGATGATAAGACCATTTACCATGCAGGAGATACAGCCCTTTTTTCTGATATGAAAATGATAGGTGAATTACATCCTATTGATTTGGCGTTTTTACCAATAGGTGATAATTTAACAATGGGTCCCGAAGATGCAAAGATTGCAGCTAACTGGTTACATGCAAAGCGTGTGGTTCCAATTCATTATGATACATTTGACTTTATTAAACAGGATCCAAATCATTTCGTTTCAATGTTACCTGAAGGTGTAGGTCTAGCTCTAAAAGCTGGAGAGAAGATTACACTGTAAATAATTGTTGTCCAAGAGAAGTGAGCAGAGATGTTCACTTCTTTTTTGTGGTGTACATGCATAGGATGTAGTAAAAGAAGAAGGGATGATGACAGTGAAAAATTTATTCTATGCGATGATTGCATTAATGTCTCTCTATTTTGCCCTACAGAAAATTACTTTATCAGGTAATCATATGGAAACTGTATTTGCGATGAGTTGGTTATGTTTAGCGGTGTTTGTCATTGGAGGAAACCTTGCCCATTATTTATATCGTCCTAAGCAAGCATCAATGAGACAAGATAAGGAAGTTAAGCATTATATACAGAAAAAGAGACAACGCCAAATGATGCGTTGATATAAGCTTCTATCACCCTTATAATAAAAGGACATACAAGGAAAATGATAGCCGTTAGGAATGCATGAAAAAAGGGTGATGAAGCTTGGCTACAAAGCATGAGCAAATTTTACAATATATTAATTCTCTACCGGTTGGAGAAAAGATTTCCGTACGTCAAATAGCAAAAGATATAAATGTAAGTGAGGGAACAGCTTATCGAGCAATAAAAGAGGCTGAAAATAAAGGATATGTGAGCACCATTGAACGTGTAGGTACTATTCGCATTGAAACAAAGAAAAAAGAAAATTTTGAGAAATTAACGTATGCTGAAGTGGTGAACATTGTAGATGGACAAGTGTTAGGTGGACGAGCTGGTCTACATAAAACATTAAATAAATTTGTTATTGGGGCAATGAAATTAGAAGCGATGATGCGATATACGGGCGCAGGAAACTTGTTGATCGTCGGGAATCGAACGAACGCTCATCAATATGCTCTAGAAGCTGGAGCAGCCGTTCTTATAACAGGTGGCTTTGACACAGAAGATCATGTGAAAAAACTTGCGGATGAACTAGAACTTCCAATTATCTCAACGAGCTATGATACGTTTACAGTCGGAACAATGATTAATCGTGCGATTTATGATCAGTTGATTAAGAAAGAGATTGTACAAGTTGAAGATATTCTCACACCAGTGGACAAAACGATCTGTCTCAATGTACAAGATACGGTATCAATTTGGTATCAGCATAATTATGAAACAGGTCATGGTCGTTTTCCTGTCATAGATCAAAATAGGAAGGTACATGGAATTGTAACGTCAAAGGATATAATGGGCTATGACCATTCGGTGTTGATTGAAAAAGTCATGACTAAAAACCCGATTACGGTGCTCGGAAAAACATCAGTCGCTTCAGCAGCTCAAATGATGGTATGGGAAGGGATTGAGGTTTTACCAGTTGTCGATAATCAAAACCGTCTACAAGGAATGATTAGTCGTCAAGATGTACTAAAAGCCCTTCAGGTGATCCAAAGGCAACCACAGATTGGGGAGAAGCTGGATGATATCGTAACGAATCAATTTTTGCCTATAGAGGATGAATCTAAAAGAAGCAACGTATTTCGCTGTGAGGTTAGCCCGCAAATGACCAATCATTTGGGAACCATTTCTTATGGAGTATTTACTACTCTTGTAACCGAATCAGTTAATCGCTACTTACGTGCACAGAAAAAAGGGGATATCATCGTAGAAAACATAACAATTTACTTTATAAAGCCCGTTCAAATGGAGTCAATGCTTGAAATTCATCCGAAAATACTCGAGGTTGGTCGGAAGTTTGGAAAGATTGATATAGAGGCTTATAGTGATGGACTTGTAGTAGGTAAGGCAATGATGATGGTTCAATTAATAGAAAGATAAGAAGCTGTGTACGGTTAGATTAGAGAAGCAACAATGTTTCATAGGTCAGGGGCTGACCCAAAGTCTAGATTTAGACCTTGGGTTAGCCTTTTCTCATATGTATATTTTTTTCATTAAGTTAAATGTAAAAAACCGCGGACGTCTATTCACAAAAAAAGAAAGAGTGCCCAGAAGGTCGTTATTGAACAACCTTTTGAATCACCCCCTTGTTCTACTCTCTATTTCGCATTCTGCTGCTTCGCTTCCTCAACTGCTTGTGGTAAATAATGCTTGTAAGCTCGATAGCCAGCCCATGCACTAGCAACACCTATTAAAATAAATATCGAGCCTATTACTAGAGAAATGGTAGATCGATTAAGAAAAAATTGGTTTACTCCAAAAAAAGTAACAAACAACCCTAAGGCTATACTAGCCTTGGAGGATAGCCATTTTTTTTCAACATATTTATTTGATCTATAAGCTTTTACTCTGTAGAAAAGGTAGAAAGCAAGAGAAAAGATAATTAAGGCTACGAAAACAGACATATTACATCCCCCATTAAGTATGAAATCTCACTATTATTGTATCATGAATAATCTAGAAATCTACGAATTTGATAAAGGCTGATTTTTCATTCTTTTTTAATTTTAACTTTTATGATTTAATACTTTATATACTACTTTTGTTAAGGTATTAAACATACTTGTTGTAAGCTGTTATAAGGAAAATATAATTAAAGGAGAAATGGATGAAACAACAAATATTAGAAGCTATTCGTCAGAATGAAACAATTATCATTCATCGTCATGTTCGGCCTGATCCAGATGCATACGGTTCTCAATGCGGGTTAGCGGAGCTATTAAAAGCATCATTCCCAACTAAGAAAATTTATGTAGTTGGTGAAACAGAGCCTTCATTAGAATTCTTATACAAAATGGACAGCGTCCAAGATCATTTGTATAAAGAAGCTCTTGTTATTGTATGTGATACGGCTAATCAAGCAAGGGTAAGCGATCAGAGATACAGTACTGGAAAAACAGTGATAAAAATTGATCATCACCCTAATGATGATCAATATGGAGACCTAATGTGGGTTGATACATCTGCGAGTGCTACGAGTGAAATGATTTATGAACTATACTTAGAGGGGAAAGAAGATGGGCTTCATTTATCAAAAGAAGCCGCAGAGCTTTTATATGCAGGAATTGTTGGGGATACTGGGCGTTTTCTGTTTCCTAGTACAACAGAAAGAACATTCCGATATGCAAGTGCTCTTATATCATTAGGCATCAAGCCGACTCCTTTATATGACGAGCTCTACAAAACAAAGAGAAATGTCGCTAAGCTAAGTGGGTATGTCCTGCAAAATTTCACAATGTCTCCATCAGGAGCAGCTCATATGATGATGACGAGGGATTTGTTAGAAGAATTTGAAGTTACTCCTTCAGAAGCCTCACAATTAGTCAGCATTATCGGCAATATTGACGGAATTAAGGCATGGGTGTTTTTTGTAGAAGAAGATAGTCAAATTCGTGTAAGATTACGTTCAAAAGAAATCGTGATAAATAAGTTAGCAAAGAAATATAACGGTGGCGGACACCCATTAGCTTCAGGTGCCTCCGTATATAGTTGGGAAGAAGCACAATCTGTTTTAAAAGATTTAGAGACTTTATGTCAGGAAGCGTGAGTAACAATTAAATGACAATAAGCGTGAATTCCCTTGCGAATCCACGCTTATTTGTCGTTCATGTACAACTCGTTAGAATTACGATTATGAAGCTCTAATTAACCGCATGACTACTCTACTATTATCCAGTAAGAATGATGCGGTTCAAATGAATAAGTAAATTAGAAGTATTATATGATCTATATCTTTTTATTGGAGATGACGTTAAAGCTTTAGTATGGAAGAGGGTGAGGAATGCTCTCATAAAAGGAAGTAGGAAGTAAAATATGGTAGCGGTTACTTTATTCTAGTTGGAATAAACCAAAAGCCAAACTCTGTCGCATCCTCATATACATCTAACTGTTGATTTTGTATTTCCTTTTTGATTAAGTTGGCAAGCTCGGGTGTTTCGGCATAAGCGGAAAAACCCTTTTTAATTGAATCAAGCTTTTCTTGAGCGAGTTTCTTTGAATTTAGAACTTTCATGATTTCTCCTCCTTTTCAAAAAGTTGTATAGTAAAAACAAGAAAGTCAACATGGATGAAAAAAGCAGTTGCTCCTTCCTTGTTTTTCCTATTTTTATTTTATCAAAAAAAACGAATGTTGCGACGATTTTCTTTTGGATATCTTAAAATTTTTGTGTCGTCTTATTTTACAAACAAAATCTCCACTTCAATAATAAGCGTCGTATATAGGATGAATTTTGTCATTTTAAATGTGTACTCTTTTCCGTCCTCTTGTTTAATGATTTTATTTTCAATGAGTCTTTCAATAAGCAATCGATTATTTGTTATATACTCAATATCTTTTGTTAAAACAATATCTGCTAAATCTTGTTTAATGTCATCTTCGATATTCTTAACCTTGAAGTCCTTTATGTGATACTTATCACCATTTGTAATATCAACAGTTAGTTCCTGAACAGTTAGTTTTTCTTTCGCCTCTTTATTAAGCTTAGAATATTCTTGTTCGTATATTTCTTTGTTTTTATTTAGTTCTTCGATCACTTGTTTCTGCTCCTCAATTGTGGTGCTGTGCTGTTCTTGTATGGTTCCAAAGATGAATAAAAAAACACCCCAACTAATGATTGCTCCAATGGCGACACCAGCAAAGAAACGTTGCCAAGTGGGTTGTCGATAATGGGGAGGAATTCTCATTGTAAATGCTCCTGTGTTAACCAGGCGATAAGGTGCCAACCTGTTTGAGCGCCACCCATTGCAGATACGATTAGTAGCACTTGTTTGACGATATCTCGAGTCTCACCTTCAAAGATCCCACGTTCAAAGCTGTAAAAGGCATCAAATGTTCCTCCAATTGCTGCAACAAGTGCCCAGATTTTTAAGCGATTCGCAAATTCAAACATTTTTGTTAAGGGGGGTTCTCCTGCTAAAAATGCACCTATAGCTCCAATAAGTGTTCCACCTAATAGCACTCCAAGCGCAATAAAATAACTATGAATAAATGCCGGCATAAAGGCTTCTTTGTCCATACTATCGACCTCCTATTTCTATATATATGGACAACCTTTTTAAGTATGTTTGAAAAAGCTGATTTCGTTTAGTTTCGAAAAAAATAATTCTCACCTACATGTGTGCAAAGTCTTCTCTTTTTATATAAAGAAAGAGTAGGTGTTTTCTATCATTAAAGGATATTTTTAGAGAACGATGATTAAATGAATCTAAGCATTGATAAAATAGATTCGATATTGAACAGTGGCTCTAATTTGTGTCAATATCCTGTAGAGAATATAATAGAAGGAGACTCTTTCACAAACATGATCGTACATCTTTAGCATAGTCTGTATTTTTTAAAAAAATATTTACATTTTTAGCTGTTAAGCTTTCATAATGAGGACAGTTACATAGCCTTTCAGATATACATAATAGCTATAAATACATTTTTATCCATTTGAAAATGTGTATACAAAGACAATTAGATAGTAAGGAAGAGTAAAGAGAAAGGAGGAGAAACGTTGCCGTTTGTTCATTTGCAAGTGAAAAGTGCTTATAGTCTGCTATCGAGTTCAGTTCGACTAGATGCGCTTGTACAAAAAGCGAAACAATTACAATATAAATCATTGGCCCTCACAGATGATAGCGTCATGTACGGAGTGATTCCTTTTTACAAGCTATGTATGAAGGAAGGGATAAAACCGATTATTGGGCTTACAATTCAAGTGGTTAGGGAGGATGATGAGAAATATACTCTAGTATTACTGGCCGAGAACAATGAGGGCTATCGAAATTTAGTGAAAATTAGTAGTGCTATACAAACGAAAACGCCGGATGGTCTACCTGAAAGGTGGCTTAAAAGCTATGCAAAAGGATTGATTGCTTTGTTTCCATCAACGGATAAAGTGAATCAACTTCTTATCATGGATAAGGAAAGAGAAGAATTGCTTTCTCTTTTTTCAACTATACAAAAAACCTTTCATAAAGACTGCTTCTTTTTAGGGATTGGAAAACAGAGAGACAAAGACCACGGATTATTAGAACGGGTGTTATCATTTACTAAAGAAGAACTAAGGATCCCATTAGTAGCCCTCACAAATGTTTTATTCCTTGAAAGAGACGACTATATCGCACAGCAATGTTTAGTAGCCATAAAAAATAATGAAAAGTTGTCAGACACCCCTCAGGATGAAAATGAAGAATATTTCTTAAGGTCTCATGAAGAGATGGTTGCCCTTTTTGAAGACGAACTTGATGCATTGGAAAATACATTAAAAATTGCAGGTCGTTGTTCTGTCACAATTGAATTAGGAGCTACCCATCTTCCTAAGTTTCCTACCCCATCTAATGAATCAGCGGACGAATATTTACATACGCTTTGTTATGAAGGGTTAACAAAACGAATGGGTGAAATATCTAAGCAATATGAAGATAGACTTACCTATGAACTGAATATTATTAGACGGATGAAGTTTAGTGATTATTTTCTTATTGTTTGGGACTTTATGAAATATGCACATGAAAATGGTATTGTTACGGGTCCTGGTCGTGGTTCAGCCGCAGGTTCACTTGTATCCTATGCTCTGAATATTACCGACGTTGATCCAATAGAGCATCGATTACTATTTGAACGGTTTTTAAATCCTGAACGAATCACTATGCCTGATATTGATATTGATTTTCCTGATACGAGAAGAGATGAAGTCATTCAATATGTAGCAAACAAATATGGGGAGCTACATGTAGCACAAATCGTAACATTTGGTACATTAGCTGCTAAAGCTGCTATTCGTGATGTTGGGAGGGTCATGGGGGCGTCCCCAAAGGAGACAGACATCCTGTCCAAGCTCATCCCGGCTCGCCCAGGAATTTCATTATTAGATACCATTAAAGAATCTGATCAGCTTACCAAATTGATTAATGAAGATCCTTTAACAAATAAAATCATTCAAACAGCCTTGAAAATTGAAGGTTTACCAAGGCATACATCCACACATGCAGCTGGTGTTGTTCTTAGTGACCGGCCATTAACAGATATCGTACCTATCCAAGACGGCCAGCACAATGTGTATTTAACCCAATTTTCTATGGATTATTTAGAAGATTTAGGGTTATTGAAAATGGATTTCCTCGGTTTGAGAAACTTATCACTTATTGAGAATATAAAAAAATTAATTCTACAAGTAGAAGGAAATTCCGCTCCCGTAGCGAACATGTCTTATCAAGATCAATCCACTTTTTCCCTTTTAGCTGCGGGCGATACAACGGGTGTCTTTCAGCTCGAATCAGAGGGGATGAGAAGTGTATTAAAGAGATTACAACCATCAAGTTTGGAAGATATTGTTGCAGTTAATGCATTGTATCGTCCAGGTCCCATGGAAAACATCCCACTCTTTATTGATAGAAAACATCACCGTGTAAAGATTACCTATCTTCACCAAGCTCTAGAACCAATCTTGAAAAACACTTACGGTGTTATTGTATATCAGGAGCAAATTATGGAAATAGCTTCTCAAATCGCAGGCTTTTCGTTAGGTGAAGCAGATCTTTTACGACGTGCAGTTGGAAAGAAAAAGAAAGAAGTACTAGATGCTGAGCGTACTCACTTTGTTGAGGGATGCAAAGGGAATGGGTTTAGTGAAGAAATAGCCAATGAAGTGTACGATTTAATTGTTAAATTTGCAAATTATGGGTTTAATCGGAGTCATGCCGTTGCATATAGCATGATTGCTTATCAGTTGGCCTACTTAAAGGCAAATTATCCCCTATATTTTTATACAGCCTTATTAACTAGTGCAATCGGGAATGATGAGAAAATTGCGCAATATATTAGGGAAGTAAAGCAGAAAGGGTTTGACCTATTACCTCCTTCAATCAACAACAGTGCTTTTCCATTTCTCGTTGAAAAAGGAGCAATCAGGTTCAGTTTAGCTGCAGTAAAGAGTGTTGGAGTGGCTGCTATAAAAGAGATTTTCAAAGCTAGAAGGCAAAAATCATTTGGAGATCTATTTGATTTTTGTATTCGTGTTAATTTGAAAATTGTTAACAGAAGAACGATGGAGCAACTAGTTTTATCTGGAGCAATGGACGAATTTGAGATAGATAGAGCTTCTCTTTTAGCAAGTTTGGATGTAGCGATTGAACATGCAGAACTCATGAAACCATCAGATGAAAATCAGTTTGATCTATTTATTGAAGAAGAGTTTATGCTAAAGCCGAAATATATTGAGGTAGAACCATTTAAAATTGATGAAAAGCTGAAAAGTGAGAAAGAAGCTCTAGGCTTTTATTTTTCAAGTCATCCTGTTGAAATATATCGTCATGTTTTGAACCATGCAGGTGCTACTCTTATTCTTGACTTACCTACTCATGGTGGGAGAGCATCTGTTGGGGCGATGGTGATCAGTGTTCGAGTTATTCGAACAAAAAAAGGTGAAAATATGGCCTTTTTATTACTTGGTGATGAGTCAGGAGAACTTGATGCTGTCTTATTCCCGCAAACATTTTCAAAATATCATCATCTTTTAAATAACCAGTCTTTATTATTTTTAAAAGGAAAGATTGAAGTACGACAAGATAAGCAACAGTTAATTATCCAGGAGATTGTAGCTGTGGACAAATTACCTGAACCTAAAAAGGTAGGGAAATTATTCTTGAAAATTAATAAAGAAAGTATGGAGCAGCAAAAATTACAAGAGGTTAAAGAACTATTGTCAAATGATCCGGGTCAGATACCTGTCTATTTATATTACGATGTTGATAAGAAAACCGTTCAGCTCCCAAAAGATTATTTTGTTTCTGCTAATGAACAGTGTATACGTGAACTAGGACATTTATTAGGAAATGAAAATGTAGTGTACAGACCATGAGTTGTAAAGAAGTGAATGGAAGAAGTGGGTTTGGTTGCATTTACTCCAGAAGGTGCAAAAACCTTAAATGGAGATAGGGGGAACTTTGTTCACCCTTAAAGAGGATAGGACTCAAGCTCCTCCTTTTACTGATTCGCTCGCTTTTTAACATACTATAAAGAATAGTGGTAGCTCTCATTCTATGGTCATACGTGTAACATGGTTCTATTGTTCTATTTAGTTATGACGGTTATTCTATCCTTTACAAAAAAGGGAATTATGTTATCATTTAATATTGTTATAGGTGGTCAGACCACTAACGAAAATTATTCTACGAAAGATTTTGTGTTGCAATGTGAAACTTACAAGGGGAGTGTCGATTATGTCGTTACGTGAGGAAGCATTACATATTCATAGAGTGAATAAGGGGAAATTAGAATCTAAGGCAAAAATACCTGTAAAGAATGCATATGATTTAAGTTTAGCGTATTCTCCAGGAGTCGCTGAACCTTGTAAAGATATCTACGATGATAAAAATAAAGTATATGATTACACAATGAAGGGGAATATGGTCGCTGTTGTATCAGATGGTACAGCTGTATTAGGGTTGGGGAATATTGGGCCAGAAGCGGCCTTACCAGTTATGGAAGGAAAAGCTGTCCTATTTAAAAGCTTTGCAGGGGTTGATGCATTTCCTATCTGCTTAAACACGACAGATGTTGATGAAATTGTTAACACGGTAAAACTTTTAGAACCAACATTTGGTGGAGTGAACCTAGAGGATATTGCAGCACCTAATTGTTTTGTAATCGAGGAAAGACTAAAAAAAGAAACAAATATACCAATCTTTCATGATGATCAACATGGTACAGCGATCGTGACTGTTGCAGGTTTAGTTAATGCGTTGAAAATCGCAGGGAAGAGCATGGAGAAAATTCGTGTTGTTGCAAACGGAGCAGGGGCAGCAGGTATAGCCATTATAAAATTATTATATCGTTATGGTGTTCGAGATATTATTATGTGTGATTCCAAAGGAGCAATCTATGAAAATCGTCCATTCGGAATGAATAATGTAAAATCTGAAGTGGCAAGGTTTACGAATAGAGATCAACACTCTGGATCACTAGCAGATGTAATAAAAGGGGCAGATGTATTTATAGGAGTTTCAGTTGAAGGAGCTCTCTCAAAGGAAATGATTCAATCCATGAATGAAGATCCTATTATTTTTGCTATGGCAAATCCTGTACCTGAAATTATGCCAGAAGATGCTAAAGCTGCCGGTGCAATGGTTATAGGGACAGGAAGATCTGATTTCCCTAATCAAGTAAACAATGTATTAGCTTTTCCAGGTATATTTAGAGGAGCTCTTGATGTTAGAGCAACTCATATAAATGAGAAAATGAAAATCGCTGCGGTTGAGGCGATTGCTTCCTTAGTTTCTGAACATGAATTACGTCCTGAATATGTTATACCGGCTCCTTTTGATCCTCGTGTTGCACCTGCTGTTGCTTCTGCTGTAGCAAAAGCGGCAATGGAGACCGGGGTTGCAAGAATTATGGTTGACCCAGAGGAAGTTGCAGAGAAAACAAGGCAACTTGCTATTATTGAATAAAGTGAGTGATGGTTTATTGACAACACCACAATCGAAAGCCTATATAGAAATTTTAAGTTATATTAGGAAATATATATCTGAAAACCATCTTTCTTATGGAGATAAAATTCCTTCTGAAAGGGAATTTGCTGATAAGCTTAAGGTTGGAAGATCATCCGTAAGAGAAGCCCTTAGAGCCCTTGAATTACTAGGGATGATTGAAACAAGAAGAGGCGAAGGAACGTTCTTAAAGGATTTTAGAGAACACACATTAATTGAATTGCTAGGGACCTTTATTTTAGAAGGTACAAAAGCAATAGATGATATTTTAGAACTGAATACAATGCTCGAGAATAATGCCATCTCACTTTTATTAAAGCAAGAACATGGTGATGCTCTACTAACTCTTAAGAAAGAAATTTCTGTTAATGGGTTAACAAGGTATGAAACAATGAGTGAGCTAGTACAACTGGCTAATAATCATTTACTGTATAGAGTTTGGCGAGTGTTAAATGAATATGTAAGCTTTGTCTCCACACGAAATAAGGATAAAACCTATTCGTCTGAAGCTCTTGAACAATTTGTTCACTCTATCTATCAAAAAAATGAAGAACAAATTAAGGATGCCTATACAAAATTAGCCCTTACAGAAAATGTCGAATAGGTGTTGACAAGCTTCTACAATAAAACACCTACGTGTTCTTTAAAATAGATTTTATTACAGCACTCTTCTAAATAGGAAAGGATAGATGATGAGCTACCATTGGTGTTATGGTAGTCTCGTTTTATTAGACAAGACTTTTTTATTGATGCTAGGATTGCTAGTTACTCTTTGGATGATTGTTAGATAAATTAGAGTAACTAGCTTTTGAAAAGGGAGGTACCATTATGCTAAAAGATTTATTTACGACGAAACCTAAAAAGAAAAAGTATGCATCCATCCCTTCTGAACAGGCAAAACATGATGTTCCTGAGGGCATTGTCTTAAAATGTTCAAGCTGTAAAAAGATTATGTATACGAAAGAACTTAATAAAAATTTAAAAGTATGTATGAACTGTGGTCATCACCACCAGATGAATGCAAAAGAACGTATCCAGAGTCTTTTTGATGAAAGTAGCTTTGTTGAATATGATAAGGAAATGATGTCGCAAAACCCGCTGAACTTTCCAGGGTATGAAGAAAAGGTTGAAAAAGATCGTCAAAAAACAAAGCAAAATGAAGCTGTCGTAACAGGTGAGGGCTCCATTAATGGATTCCAAACAACAGTCGCTATTATGGATGCTAGCTTTAGAATGGGGAGTATGGGATCAGTTGTTGGTGAAAAAATTACCCGTACTATTGAACGAGCAAATGAGAAGGGACTTCCTTTTATCATTTTGACTGCTTCAGGTGGTGCTAGAATGCAAGAGGGTGTTCTAAGCCTTATGCAAATGGCAAAAACGAGTTCAGCGCTAAAACTTTTTAGTGATAATGGTGGTCTCATTATTTCTGTTATGACACATCCTACAACTGGTGGTGTTTCTGCAAGCTTTGCTTCTTTAGGAGATTATAACTTTGCAGAGCCTGGTGCGTTAATAGGGTTTGCTGGACGCCGTATTATTGAACAAACAATTCGTGAAGAGCTTCCGGATGATTTTCAAACTGCTGAGTTTCTTTTAAAGCATGGCCAGCTAGATGCAGTGATTGATCGAAAAGATCTGAAAGACACTCTTGGGAATATCCTAGACATTCATCAATCGGGAGGTGAGATCAATTGGTAGGAGAATTAGAATTTGAAAAACCAGTGACCGAGCTAAGGAAGAAGATTAGTGAGCTAAAGGAATTTACAAGTCAATCAGATGTTGATCTATCTTCTGAAATTGAAAAATTAGAATCTCGTTTAGAAAAACTAGAAAGTGAGATTTATACGAATATTAAACCATGGGATAGAGTTCAAATTGCGAGACATCCAAACAGACCGACAACTCTTGACTATATCGAACATATTTTCACCAATTTCTTCGAATGTCATGGGGATCGATATTACGGTGATGACGATGCGATAGTAAGTGGGATAGCAAAGTTTAGAGATTATCCAGTTACTGTCATTGGTCATCAGCGAGGAAAAGATACAAAAGAGAATATCCGAAGAAATTTCGGAATGCCACATCCAGAAGGGTATCGAAAAGCTTTAAGATTAATGAAACAGGCGGATAAGTTTAAACGACCGATTATTTGTTTTATTGATACAAAAGGTGCATATCCAGGAAAAGCGGCAGAAGAAAGAGGTCAGAGTGAAGCCATAGCTAAAAATTTATTTGAAATGGCAGGGTTATCTGTTCCTGTAATTTGTATTGTCATAGGTGAAGGTGGAAGTGGTGGTGCACTTGCATTGGGTGTAGGGAATTATATTCATATGCTTGAAAACTCAACCTATTCCGTTATCTCACCAGAAGGTGCTGCAGCACTTCTTTGGAAGGACTCCGGTTTAGCTAAGAAGGCAGCAGAGACAATGAAAATAACAGCGCCTGATTTAAAGGAACTTGGAGTCATTGATGAGATTATTCCTGAAGTAAAAGGTGGCGCTCACAAGGATATACGTCAACAAGCATTAAATATTGAGAAAGTGATTGGAGATTCTCTGAAACAATTGCTGGAATTAAGCGGTGAAGAGCTAATTCAACATCGTTATAATAAGTATAAAAAAATAGGGGAAGTTTCGTTTGCAAACGAGCTTCTTGGGGTAAAATAGATAAACGTGTGACTTAATAGTCCACGTTTTCTTTTCGTAAGTGAAAGAGGAAAGGAAATAACTCAGGCAAGCTAGTTTAGCTTCACTATACGTAAATCATAAATGAGATAAAAAATGAATTATTTTGGAAATCCTTATGTGATGATGTCATGATGAGGGACAATTAATTTAATAAAATTACATATTTCAATAAACACAGTAGATAATTTATTGTATAATGAAAAAGGTTCATAAGAAGGTTATTCGACAAAAAAATACAATTCGACTTTTGTTGTGATAACAAATTATTCATGGTATTTTTTATAAGTATTAATAATGCTATTTTATTATAGTGGGGTGAAGAGGTTGAAAAAAATTGGTGTCCTAACTAGTGGAGGAGATTCCCCTGGTATGAACGCAGCTGTACGTGCTGTAGTACGTAAGGCTATTTTTCATAATGTAGAAATTTATGGTATTTTTCATGGGTATTCTGGATTAATTGAAGGACAAATAGAAAAATTAGAATTAGGCTCTGTAGGAGATATTATCCATCGTGGTGGTACGAAGTTATATTCTGCAAGATGTCCTGAATTCAAAACTGTAGAAGGTCAGAAAAAAGGGATCGAACAGTTGAAGAAGCATGGTATTGAAGGTCTAGTTGTAATCGGTGGAGACGGCTCGTATATGGGAGCTAAGAAATTAACTGAGCATGGATTCCCATGTGTTGGTGTTCCGGGTACGATTGACAATGATATTCCTGGTACTGATTTCACAATCGGTTTCGATACAGCTTTAAATACTGTTATCGACGCTATTGATAAAATTCGTGATACAGCTACTTCACATGAACGTACATATGTAATTGAAGTAATGGGAAGACATGCTGGTGATATTGCTCTTTGGTCAGGACTTGCAGGTGGAGCAGAAACCATCCTAATTCCAGAAGCAGACTATAACATGGATCATGTCATTTCTCGTCTTCAACGTGGACATGAAAGAGGGAAAAAGCATAGTATCATCGTTGTGGCTGAAGGAGTAGGTAGTGGTGTGGAAATCGCCAAACAAGTAGAAGAAGCTACTTCATTTGAAACTCGAGTTTCAGTTCTAGGTCATGTTCAGCGTGGTGGATCTCCATCAGCATTTGACCGAGTGTTAGCAAGTAGACTAGGTGCTTTTGCAGTGGAGCTACTTCTTGAAGGAAAAGGTGGACGTTGCGTTGGTATTCAAAAGAATGAACTTGTTCACCACGATATTCTTGAGATTTTAGACCAACCACATACTATTGACGAAAACATGTATCAATTATCTAAAGAACTTTCTATATAATACATGTAATGGTATCGTTTTCATAAATAATCATAAAGTGAACCGAGGGAGGGGCAAGCTTATTGTCTTGTCCCTAAATTGACTAGAATGTAGGAGGAAATAATAAATGCGTAAAACAAAGATTGTTTGTACGATTGGTCCAGCTAGTGAGTCTGTAGAGAAATTAACGGAGTTAATGGAAGCAGGAATGAATGTTTCTCGTCTTAATTTTTCACATGGAGACTTTGAAGAGCATGGGGCACGAATTGTCAATATTAGAGAAGCAGCAGCAAAGCTTAACAAGAATGTAGCAATTCTTTTAGACACTAAAGGACCTGAAATTCGTACAAATACTATGGAAAACGGTGCAGTTGAATTAGTTGCTGGAAATGAAATCATTGTCTCCATGAAAGAAGTAATTGGAACAACTGAGAAATTTTCTGTTACATATGAAGGACTAATTGACGATGTTCATATCGGTTCTACAATCCTATTAGATGATGGCTTAATTGAACTTGAAGTTATTAGCTTAGATCATGCAAACGGTGAAATTAAAACAAAAATTAATAACAGTGGCACGTTGAAAAATAAAAAGGGAGTAAACGTACCTGGTGTAAGCGTAAAGCTTCCTGGAATCACTGAAAAAGACGCGAAAGATATCGTGTTCGGAATTGAACAGGATGTTGATTTTATTGCAGCTTCTTTCGTTAGACGTGCGTCAGATGTATTAGAAATTCGCGAACTTCTTGAAGAACATCATGCAGGACATATCCAAATCATTCCTAAGATTGAAAACCAAGAAGGTGTAGATAACATCGATGAAATCCTAGAGGTTTCTGACGGGTTAATGGTAGCTCGTGGCGATCTTGGAGTAGAGATTCCTGCAGAAGAAGTACCTTTAGTTCAAAAAGAATTAATTCGCAAATGTAATGCATTAGGGAAACCGGTTATTACTGCTACTCAGATGCTTGATAGTATGCAACGTAATCCGAGACCTACACGTGCAGAAGCAAGTGATGTAGCTAATGCAATCTTTGACGGAACAGATGCTATTATGCTTTCGGGTGAAACAGCTGCTGGTACTTATCCAGTTGAAGCGGTTAAAACGATGCATAACATTGCATCAAGAGCGGAACAAGCATTGGATTACAAACAAATCCTTTCTAAGCGCAGCTCTCAAGTAGGCACTACTGTAACGGATGCAATTGGACAATCAACGGCATATACTGCATTAAACTTAGGTGTTTCTGCCATTGTTACTCCAACTGAAAGTGGCCATACTGCTAGAATGATTTCTAAGTATCGTCCTAAGTCTCCAATCGTAGCAGTTACTGCTTCTGAATCAGTTTCTAGAAAGCTAGCATTAGTATGGGGAGTGTATCCAAGAAGTGGAAACGTTTCAACTACTACTGATGAAATGCTTGACCATTCTGTTCTTGAAGCAATTAACAGTGGTCTTGTCACTCATGGAGATCTTGTCGTTATTACTGCTGGAGTACCAGTCGGTGAAGCAGGAACAACAAACTTAATGAAGGTTCATGTTATTGGTGATGTGATCGCTAAAGGTCAAGGAATTGGACGTAAATCTGCTTTCGGTAAAGTAGTTGTAGCAAGTACAGCTAAAGAAGCAAAAGAAAAAATGTCTCAAGGTTCTATCCTTGTATCTCAGTGTACAGATCGTGATATGATGGAGGCATTAGAACAAGCTTCGGCTTTAATTACAGAAGAGGGTGGCTTAACGAGTCATGCCGCTGTTGTGGGTCTAAGTCTTGGAATACCAGTCATAGTTGGAGTTGAAGGTGCAACTTCTACATTAAAAGATGGTCAAGATATTACAGTTGATGCAATCCGTGGGGTTGTTTACGAAGGACACGCAAGCGTACTATAAGAATAGAATTAATGATAGAATGAAGAGAAGGGAAATCCTTCTCTTTTTTCTATGGTAAAGGTTCAGATTGATTGTTTGCACTTCGTTGATTTTCTTACGTGTAAAAGGTGAATGCTTTAAAATGCAAGTGCGCCTTCCTGAGCAACAAAGATTATACTCCTATATCCTTACAGTTACCGCAATTGATGTGGAGATGGGGAGAGGTTTAAGCATGGAAAAGCCTAAAAAAAGATAATTGGGGTGATAGAGCTATGAGGTTATTAATGCTATTGATTATCGTAATTCCAGCCTTAGAAATTGGTGTCCTTATTTTTTCTGGGAGAACAATAGGTGCGATACCAACCATTTTACTGATTATACTAACAGGAGTTCTTGGAGCTTGGCTAGCTAAACAACAAGGATTGGAAACACTAAGAAATGCCCAACAGCAAATGCAATTTGGACAAATTCCTGGAGCTGCTATTATAGACGGTCTTTGTATATTGGTAGGAGGATTACTACTCCTTACACCTGGATTTATTACAGACACAACTGGCTTTTTGTTGTTAATACCATTTACTCGAAATAAAATAAAGCCACTCTTATTAAAGTTTATTAAGAATATGATAGATAAAAATCAAATAACAATTATTAGATAAAGGCTATCCTACTAATTGTGTGTGTAAGTAATTCTTAGTAAGTGAATTCACTTCGTAAATAAAATAATTAGAGGTTCAAAAGGCTTCAAGACGCAGAAAGAGATCTCCAAAATGTAGAAGGTATTTAAATTCTATAGGTCTTTGTTTGTTTAAAATAAGCATTACAAAATTGATTATAGTTTTACTATTTTAAGACAAGGTTGTCGCGCAAAATTTGAAATTTCAATTTGTGCGACAACCTTATTTTTGAAATTAAACGTTAAAATCGGTGGAATAATTTAAGGTAGGCTACTGGCTATAATTAAGGTTCTAGAGATATTCACAAAGGTGAGAATCTATTTTCCTGTGATGAATTTCCAAGCATCTTTGTAAATACCAGCACGATACAATGTTTTAATAATCACGAGTGCAATAGGACCTGCAACTAGTCCTAAAAAACCGAGTAGCTTATAACCGACAAATAGAGAGATAAGTGTAGCGAGAGGGTCAACACCTATTGTAGATGAAAGAATTTTAGGCTCCATGATTTGTCTTTGGATTATCACAATTATATAGAGAACACCCAACCCTATTGCTAACGGGAGACTTCCACTAAAGGATAAATAAATAATCCATGGAACGAAAATTAAGCCTGTACCTAAATAAGGCAGGAGATCTACTATACCAATGATTAGAGCAATGGTGATTGCGTAGTCCACCTTTAAAATGAGTAACCCAACCAGCACAATGCTAGTAGTGATGGAAATCAATGTTGCTTGCGCTCTGATGAAGCCTATCAATGCTTTTCTTAGTTCATCATAAATCGTACGACCGCTTTTTTTGGCCTTCTGGGGCATAAAGACAGAAAGAGCTGTTTTGAATTTATACCAATCCTTACTTATAAAAAAAGTGGCAAGTAATGAAAAAATAAACACGGTGGCTGCATTTGGTAACCAGCTCACAATTGCTGGAATGTTTTCCAAAAAGTTTTTAATAAATTGTCCTACACTAGAAGCGATTTGTTCTCCAATATTTTGGATATTAATGATGATAGATTGCTGTTGACTTGTTCCAAGGGTATTAAATGCTGCCATTAGCTGGTTGTATATCGGCATAATTTTTGTCACGATAAATGTTTCAATATAAACGGCAAAAAGATCGAGATGTCCAGGGATGACTTTTGCTAAATAAGAGGTACCTGTAACAATCTCGGCAATTAATAAAACTAACACACCAGCTGTTATACTTATTAATAAAAGTAAGGAAATAATGACAGATAGCCCTCTTGGTAGCTTCCCTTTATGATGTAGGAAGTTAACGAATGGATTAATGATCATTGCTAGAAATAGTGCAATGATAAATGGGTACGTTAAGGTAGATACATAGAAGCATAAAAAGACACTCAATAAGGTGACACCTGCTAGTAAGATAAACCGCAGTGTGCTATAGACATACTGAATATTTATTACATTCACCTCCATTGTTGTTCCAGGATTGGTCTTAGTCGTGTTATAAACAAAAGAAGAATTGAAGTTGGAACGAAAAGGAATATTTTGATCTTCCATTAAAATGTGTATTATAATAACAGCTTGTTTATACGTACGATTTGGAGGAAAGGCAAGATTATTTTAAATGAAGGCGGTATTCATTGTAGTGGGTGCAAATCCTTTTAATAGAGCCCGATGTGAAGGATGTTTAAATGAAACACTATCAGCTTAAGTTCACAAAGTCTTTTTTTCATAGTCTGTTCAAGGGCTTATTTTGTTCTTAATGAAGGAGGTTTTTTACATGTTTAATCAAGCAAATTTATTCATACTTATTTTACTTGTAATAGGGATCATAGCTAAGAATCAATCATTAATGGTAGCAACTGGATTTTTACTGCTCATTAAATTGCTAGGAGTAGATTCCAAGTTTTTATCTACTATTGGAACAAAGGGAATAAATTGGGGTGTAACAGTCATTACAATTGCTGTCTTGGTCCCAATCGCTACAGGTGAAATAGGATTTAAGCAACTAGCAGATGCTTTGAAATCTGCTTATGCATGGATTGCTCTAGGTGCTGGAATGGTCGTTGCATTAATTGCTAAGAGTGGATTATCATTATTAGCAGAAGATCCTCATATCACAACTGCGCTAGTGATCGGAACCATATTAGCAGTAGCTTTATTTAATGGAGTGGCAGTTGGACCTTTAATTGGAGCGGGAATTGCGTACCTTGCCATGCAAATTGTGAAGTTATTTAGTACTTAATTGGTATAGAAACATAATGATTTTTAGTAGTAAAATGTAATTTTTTTAGGCTTTATTCATTCGTTTAAGTAGACAGTCCAGGTCCCACTTTGGCAGCAATCCTCTGCTAAGTCTAAGCGAAAACACTATACAAATACATGGGCTTCCATAGAACCCTATCTAGTATCGTTTGAGCTCATTTATAAAGGATGATAGGAAAGATAATGGGAAGAACTTGAGAGAAAATATACACTAATATAACAAATTTATGATATCCTAATAAACAGAGGGCGGTTTAAATTGCAAGATTCCTAAAAAAACATTTTTCTAAAAAATTTATATCTTTAGAATGGTTTTCATTCACAAAAGTCTGATAATTGTTTATAATAGGAATAGGTGTTATAAATTTGCCTGTAACTATGCTACTTTGTATGAAGAGCATAGGAAATAAAGTATTGATCAAAATGAAAGATTGATACACATCTATAGTCACAGCTGTAATCATTTTGTGACTATTTTGCAGAGTTAAAATGTAAGCATTTTCTTTTTAAGGAGTGCCTATATTTGAGCAAGCGCTCAATCATCGAAAGTTTAAAAGAATGAATATGAAGGGTATCTCAATAAGAGGTTTTCCATCATTCATAGGTCTTTCTGTTACATACAGAATGAGCGAATGAACATTTATTGCAGGGGATCTTTTAACTTACTAGATGATGAAAAATGGGGAATAAAAGGTAAAGGAGAGAGTTTATATGACAGTAACACGCGGTCTAGAAGGTATTGTAGCAACTACTTCATCTGTTAGTTCAATTATTGATGATACTTTAACTTATGCTGGGTATAACATTGATGATTTAGCGGAGAATGCGAGCTTTGAGGAAGTAGTTTATTTACTATGGCACAGAAAACTTCCAAATACTGATCAATTATCTCAAATTAAACAGCAGCTTGCGGAAAATGCTAAGATTCCACAGCAAGTAATTGACCACTTCAAAACATATCCTATCAACAATGTACACCCAATGGCAGCTCTTCGCACAGCTGTATCATTACTGGGCTTATTTGATGAAGAAGCAGATGTAATGGATACAGAAGCAAATTATAGAAAAGCAATTCGTCTACAAGCACAGCTTCCAATCGTTGTTACAACATTTGCTCGTATCCGAAAAGGGTTAGAGCCTGTAGAGCCAAGAACAGACTTATCTATGGCAGCGAACTTTTTATACACTTTATCTGGCGAAGAACCAGATGATATCGCAATAGAAGCTTTCAATAAAGCTCTTGTTTTACATGCTGATCATGAGTTAAATGCTTCTACATTTACAGCACGTGTTTGTGTAGCAACACTTTCTGATGTGTATTCTGGTGTCACGGCAGCAATCGGTGCGTTAAAAGGACCATTACATGGTGGTGCTAACGAAGCTGTTATGAAAATGCTCTCAGAGATTGGTGAAGTAGATAACGTAGAAAGCTATATCAATGAAAAATTTGCAAATAAAGAAAAAATTATGGGCTTTGGGCATAGGGTTTATCGTCAAGGAGATCCACGTGCAAAGCATCTTAAGAAAATGTCTGAAAAGCTAACAAAATTAACAGGTGAGCCAAAATGGTATGAAATGTCTACGAAAGTGGAAGAACTAGTTACATCTAAAAAGCCGCTACCACCAAACGTAGATTTCTATTCAGCATCTGTGTACCATAGCTTAGGCATTGATCATGATTTGTTCACACCAATCTTTGCAGTTAGCCGTGTTTCTGGCTGGTTAGCACATATTCTAGAACAATATGATAATAATCGCCTAATTCGCCCTCGTGCTGATTACGTAGGTCCTGATAAGCAACAATATATTCCATTAGAACAACGTGGTTAATCAATAAAAGGTAAAAATAAACCAATCTCCTTTAAAAAAGGAGATTGGTTTAGGAATAACGAATGAAATCGTTACCTGAAAGTTGAATTTTATATAAAATTTACGTTTCCCCCTGCAAAAAGATTGAAAAACATCTATACTTAAATGTGAAATAATCTATTCCTGAAATAGATTAAGAATACTACATATATTAGGAGGTAATTGTTTTGTCACAAGGCCAAAAAATTACAACAGTTAATGGTGTATTAAACGTACCAAATAATCCAATCATTCCATATATCGAGGGTGACGGTATTGGTCCAGATATTTGGGCAGCTGCTTCACGAGTTTTAGAAGCTGCAGTTGAAAAAGCATATAACGGTGAAAAGGAAATCGTTTGGAAAGAAGTATTAGCTGGAGAGAAGGCATTTGATCAAACAGGTGAATGGTTACCTGCTGAAACATTAGATGTTATCCGTGAATACTTAATCGCGATTAAAGGACCTTTAACAACTCCTATCGGTGGAGGAATTCGTTCTCTTAATGTGGCACTTCGTCAAGAACTAGATTTATTCACTTGCTTACGTCCTGTACGCTACTTCCAAGGAGTACCGTCACCTGTTAAGCGCCCTGAAGATACAGATATGGTTATCTTCCGTGAAAATACAGAGGATATTTATGCTGGTATTGAATATGCTAAAGGATCTGAAGAAGTTGAAAAATTAATCAATTTCTTAAAAACAGAAATGGGTGTTAACAAAATTCGTTTCCCAGAAACTTCTGGAATCGGAATTAAACCTGTCTCTCAAGAAGGAACGAGCCGCTTAGTAAGAGCAGCCATTAATTATGCGATTGAACATGGTCGTAAATCTGTTACTTTAGTTCACAAGGGTAACATCATGAAATTTACTGAGGGTGCATTTAAAAACTGGGGTTACGAGCTTGCTGAGAAAGAGTTTGGAGATAAAGTATTTACTTGGGCGGAATATGACCGTATCGTCGAAGCTGATGGTAAAGACGCTGCAAACAAAGCGCAATCTGATGCAGAAGCAGCAGGTAAAATCATTGTAAAAGATTCTATTGCTGATATCTTCTTACAACAAATCTTAACACGTCCACGTGAGTTTGATGTTGTTGCGACAATGAACTTAAATGGAGATTATATTTCTGATGCACTTGCAGCTCAGGTTGGTGGTATTGGAATTGCTCCTGGAGCAAACATTAACTATGAAACAGGCCATGCTATCTTTGAAGCAACACATGGTACAGCTCCGAAATATGCTGGATTAGATAAAGTAAATCCATCATCTGTCCTTCTTTCAGGGGTTCTTATGCTAGAACACTTAGGCTGGACAGAAGCAGCAGAACTTGTAACAAAGTCTGTAGAGAAAACAATTGCTTCTAAAGTTGTCACATATGACTTTGCTCGCCTAATGGAAGGTGCAACAGAAGTTAAATGCTCAGAGTTCGGTGATGAGCTTATTAAAAACATGGATTAATATGAAGCTAATAGAACATACTGTTTTATAGCTGTTGACGAAAGGGAACTTGGGCTAACCAAGCTCCCTTTCTATAAATTTATACATAAATAAGGAGATGTTATTTATGGCAATTAAGCGTAAAAAGGTTTCTGTCATCGGTGGTGGCTTTACTGGAGCAACGACTGCCTTTCTTTTAGGACAAAAAGAGCTTGCGGATGTTGTATTAGTTGATATTCCACAGATGGAAAATCCAACTAAAGGTAAAGCGTTAGATATGCTTGAAGCTAGTCCTGTACAAGGCTTTGATGCAAACATTACAGGTACGTCTAACTACGAGGATACAGCAAATTCAGATATCGTCGTTATTACTGCTGGTATTGCAAGAAAACCAGGCATGAGTCGTGATGACCTTGTTGCTACCAATGCGGGAATCATGAAGAATGTAACACGTGAAGTCGTAAAATATTCTCCGGATTGTATAATCATTGTTTTGACGAACCCTGTTGATGCTATGACCTATAGCGTCTACAAAGAATCAGGCTTTCCAAAGAATCGAGTAATTGGTCAATCTGGGGTATTAGATACTGCGCGTTTTAGAACGTTTATTGCTCAGGAGCTGAATGTATCTGTTAAAGATGTGACTGGATTTGTACTTGGTGGTCATGGAGATGATATGGTGCCACTAGTACGCTATTCTTATGCAGGAGGGATTCCTCTAGAGACGTTGATGTCAAGGTCTCGTTTGGAGGAAATTGTTGAGAGAACGCGTAAAGGCGGTGGAGAGATCGTTAACTTATTAGGTAACGGAAGTGCATATTATGCACCAGCTGCTTCCTTAGTAGAGATGGTAGAAGCAATCTTAAAGGATCAACGACGTGTCTTACCAACAATTGCTTACTTGGAGGGTGAATATAGCTTTGAAGGTATATACTTAGGTGTACCGACAATCCTTGGTGGAAATGGTCTAGAGAAAATAATTGAGCTTGATTTAACTGAAGAAGAAATGGCTGCTTTAACAAAATCGGCTAACTCTGTTAAAAGTGTGATGAAGCTATTGTCCTAAAAGGATGTGAAAGGGAAAGGAGAAGGTTTGCTTTCAATTCTCTTCTCCTCTCCAAAAACTCTATTGTAAAATGAAAGCATTTACATCATTTCTTCTTGTAGTAGAAGAAGTGAACTATTTTTTGTCCTAGCCAAAATGTTTTTTTTTTGCAACATGCATTTGATCCATGTCATTACATTTTTTAAGGTGGTGCACACATGCTACTAGGTAAAAAGCGAAAGCTTGGTAGACATATTGAAGAAATAAAAATGGGAGAAAAGTTATCCCTCACGGAGAAAATAGAAGACAAGGATTTATTATTGTACTTAGGTTTAACAAATGACTCTAACCCTCTTTACATTCAACATGATTATGCATCTCAAACTCCTTATGAAAAACCACTTGTCCCTAGTATCATGCTTACTGGCATCATAACATCAGCAATTTCAAAATATCTACCTGGTCCCGGTAGTCATATTGTGAAACAAGAAATTGAATTTCATAAGCCAGTCTATCATTACAGTATTGTTAAATTTTCATTTGAGGTTTTGGAGGTTAAGAAAGAAGAGAACCGGATAAACATTATGGTTGACGCTGTGAATGGAGACGAAGAAAAGGTGCTTGAAGCTAAAATCATTGTATGTCCCCCTGTTAAAGTAAAATCTATGGATGGAAAGGCATTGGAAAATTTTTAGGCTTACCAGTCTATTAAGTTCAATATGTTCAACTGGTTATTTGCGCTCAGAGTGACTGGGCGTTTTTTGGTGTGTAGCGTACGAGAACATACTTAAGTGCTTTGCCCCCCCATCAGTCTTTTTGCAAGAAAAAGTCCAATGCCTTAAACCGTATGAAAAAGGGCAATCGTTACGAAATCGTTTTGCTTAGACTGCCGCCTCCGAGGCTATAAGCTAATCTTCCTAAGAGTAGAAGATTAGAAGGTTTACTAACATTGACTATCTGTACAAGGCTTAAAACATGTATTACCTAGCACTACTTATGGAGTACTACCTTACTTAACGTTAGGAAAACAAGTTTGTGTACTTTTCTACAACAATAGTTGCCCTTTATCGCAACAATTCGCTAGAATAGAGATAATGAAGGAGAGAAATAGAGAGAGTAAGCTTAAATGGTTCATCTGAAGGGAAATATAATCTTGGAGGCTTATATGAGTAAGAAAATACTAGTAGTAGATGACGAGCAATCAATTTCAACATTGCTTAAGTATAATTTGGAACAAGCAGGATACACGGTGACAACGGCCGAAGATGGTGAAGAAGGTTTACACATGTGCTTATCAGAAGAGCCAGATTTACTTGTATTAGATCTAATGTTACCTAAAATGGATGGTATAGAGGTATGTAAGCAATTAAGACAAAGAAAAGTGATGGTACCTATTTTAATGCTTACAGCGAAAGATGACGAATTTGATAAAGTACTAGGATTAGAATTAGGTGCGGATGATTATATGACAAAGCCCTTTAGTCCAAGGGAGGTTGTAGCGCGTATAAAGGCGATTTTAAGAAGGAGCCAAACCATAATTGAGCAATCAGATGTAACTGAAGTAGAAGATGCTAATCAAGTAACTATTGGCGATTTAAAAGTCCTGCCGGAACATTATGAAGCGTATTATGCCAAAGAACGATTGGACTTAACACCTAAAGAATTTGAATTACTTGTCTATTTGGCTAAGCATAAAGGAAGAGTCCTCACGCGCGATCAATTATTGAGTGCAGTATGGAATTATGACTTTGCAGGTGATACAAGAATCGTTGATGTACATATTAGTCATTTGCGAGAAAAAATTGAACGAAATACCAAAAAGCCGCTTTATATTAAAACAATAAGGGGATTAGGCTATAAACTCGAGGAGCCTAAGGTGAATGAATAGGTTTCGTTCACGTTTTCTATTTGCGCTCATTACCCTAGTTATCGCTGTGTTAGTTGGTCTAGGTCTACTATTGGGGCAAATATTTAATAGTTATTATCTCAATTCATTTAAAAATGAATTGAAGAGAGAAGCGCAGGTTTCCAAATCACTATTGGTGAGTAACGAACTAACGAATCCACAGGTTGAACGTTTACTTAACGAATTAGGTGAAAACTTTGAATCTCATATAACTGTTGTAAATGAAAACGATGAAATTATATATGATGTTGGAGATCATGCGATTGAGCATAATCACAACTATTTACTACAAACGATCCTTCCCATTGTGAAAAATAGGGACAAAGGATATTATCATGCTCACCAAGCAGAAAAAATTGCTTATTATGGATTGCCTATATCATCAAATTCAGATTATAGAGGAACTCTTGTCATAAATGCTTCTATTGAGTCATTGAATACATTTAATCAGCAAATGTGGGCGATCTTAATTGCTAGCTTAGGACTTGCATTTATTATCATTTTATTATTGGGAGTTAGAATAACAGCCCAGTATACGAGACCAATTGAATCTGCAACTAAAGTGGCAATGGAGTTAGCGAAAGGGAATTATAAGGCCCGTACATATGAAGACCACCTTGATGAAACCGGAATGCTCAGTCAATCTATTAATATATTAGCTAGAAATCTACAAGACATGACAAGAGCTCAGGAAATGCAACAAGATCGCTTGCAAACGTTAATTGAAAATATGGGAAGCGGTTTGATTCTCATTGATGGTCGAGGGTATATTAATTTAGTAAATCGTGCTTACAAAGAATTGTTCGAAGTAAATTCTGCTAAATTTCTTTATCAATTGTATTATGATGCCTTTAGTCATAAAGAGATTATTGATATTGTAGAAGAAATCTTCATGACAGAAGTTAAGGTAAGAAAGCAGCTGCATCTTGCGTTGAAAATTGAAAGAAAACACTTTGAAGTTTATGGTGCTCCAATTATCGGAACGAATGATGAGTGGAAAGGAATTGTCCTCGTTTTCCATGATATCACAGAGCTAAAAAAACTAGAGCAAATGAGAAAAGACTTTGTTGCGAATGTTTCTCATGAACTAAAGACGCCAATTACCTCTATAAAAGGCTTTAGTGAAACGCTATTAGATGGGGCGTTAAGTGATAAGCAAACAGCGGAGTATTTTTTATCGATTATTTTAAAAGAAAGTGATCGTTTGCAATCATTAATTCAGGATTTATTGGATCTTTCTAAAGTAGAACAGCAAGGCTTTCAATTAACCATTCAAACATGTGACTTAAAAGAAATTTTAGATGATATCACCATCATGTTAGAAGGAAAAGCGAAAGAGAAGGAAGTAGGTCTGACTGTTAATCTTCCAAGTCAGTTGGTGTTTATTGAAGGTGACCTGTATCGATTGAAACAAATATTTATAAATCTCATCAACAATGCATTAACTTACACTCCTCAAGGTGGATCTGTACGGGTGGATGTTGAAGCATCGGATACCTATGCAAAAGTTATAGTAACTGACACAGGTATAGGTATTAAACCAGAAGAAATTCCAAGAATATTCGAAAGGTTTTACCGAGTTGATCGAGCAAGAAGTAGGAACTCTGGTGGTACTGGTTTAGGTCTTGCGATTGTTAAGCATTTAGTCGAAGCACATAAAGGGCAAATTCGTGTCAAAAGTAAGGTCGGAGAAGGTACAACCTTTACGGTAAAGTTGTTTAAGCAGATTGAATAACCTAGACAAAATGACATGCTTGTTAACATTTTTATGAATTTTCGACATAATTTACAATTACTTTACACCAAATTTATTATTTCTTAATATTCAATTGATAAGATACTAAGTGAAAACCCCTTCATCCAAGGAGCCAATCTTTTGGACGTAAGCTATATGCTTACGTCCCTTTTTTTATAGTTTTTTTGTAAAATATATATACCTAACAATAGAAAGTTCACAACATAAATAGTAGCTTACGTTATTGTGCTACTAAGAGAGGTTCTCATTTTTTACTTAGACATATTCTACCAAGAAACAGGAGGAACTAAGATGAAACGTCTATTTCTACGAAAACAAAAAGGAAAGACCATATAAAAATTGAAATAAATCTGAAACTTAATTGATATCTAATCGTATAAATAGATACACAAGAACATTCTAGACACTTTGTTGATCTTTAAAAGTAAGCAGGAGCTTGAGTGAAGTCCTGGGATTCAATAAAGTCTAGAATGAAATATTATACAACATATTAGTAGGTTGTAGCGAAAAAGGTGGGGGAAACATGATAAGCATGAAAAGAGTGCTCACAATGATTGGCTTTGCTCTTTTAATTATTCTTTTAGCGGTTGTAGCCTTTACATCATGGTACACAGTTGACGAGTCAGAGCAGGCCGTCATGATCACATTAGGGGAAGTGGAAGAGGGCATAAGTGAACCAGGATTACACTTTAAATATCCATGGCCAATTCAGTCAGTTGAAGTTCTTTCTAAAGAAACATTTAGTTTACAGTTTGGATATGAGGAAACAGAAGATGGGGAAGTGACAGACTTTCCAAAAGAAACGAAGATGATTACTGGTGACGAAAATATCGTACTAGCTGATATGGTTGTTCAGTGGAAAATTACAGAACCTGGGAAATATTTATTTAATGCTGAAAACCCAAAAGAAATGCTGGAGGATGCAACGTCTGCAAGCTTAAGAAGTATTATTGGTAGCTCGACAATTGACAATGCCTTAACTTCCGGAAAGGTAGAGATTGAGAATCAGGTTCAAGAGCTCCTATCGACTCTCATTGATGGCTATGACATAGGGATTACGATTCTTGCTGTTAAATTACAGGATGTTGACCTACCTAATGAAGAGGTACGTAAAGCATTTACGAATGTAACAGATGCACGTGAGACAATGAATACCCGAAGAAATGAAGCGAATAAATATCGGAATAAGCGAACAGAGGAAGCGCAAGGGGAAAAAGATGCGATTATGTCTGCAGCACAAGGTGATAAGGCGGCTAGAATTGAAGAGGCGCGTGGTGATGTGGCACAATTTAATGCCATCTACAATGAGTATAAAGGAGCAAAAGACATAACGGAAAAACGTCTAGTGTTAGAAACCATTGATCAAGTTTTACCTAATGCTGAAATTTACATTATGGAAGACAATGGGAATACAATGAAGTACCTACCAATTAAAGATGCAACAACAAAACCTGTGGCTCCGGTTGAACAGGAAGGAAGTGAAAATAATGGACAATGATAACGTAGTGAACATGGAAGAAAAAAAGCCTAATCCCTTTCAAAAATACTTTCGGGGTGGTATCAGCTTATTAATAGCGGCTATCTTATTGGTTGTCATTTTATCCAATCTCTATATCGTTAAAGAAAACGAATATAAAGTGGTCCGTCAATTTGGTGAGGTAGTGCGAATTATTGAGAACCCGGGTTTAAATTATAAAATCCCATTTATTCAATCTGTTACGACTTTACCTAAATATCAAATGACATATGATGTACAAGAAGCAGAAATTAATACAAAAGATAAGAAACGTTTAATTATTGATAACTATACGGTTTGGAAAATTAAAGATCCAAAGCAAATGATCTCTAATGCACGAACATTAGTTAATGCGGAAACAAAAATGGCAGAATTCGTTTTCTCAACTGTTCGTTCAGAGCTAGGACAGTTAGAATATGATGAAATTATCAATGATGAGAAATCTTCACGAGGTAGTTTGAATGACAAAGTGACAAATATTGTGAATGAATTACTTGAAAAGGATGGATATGGGATTGAAGTAGTTGACGTTAGGATGAAACGAACGGATCTTCCTTCAGAAAATGAACAATCTGTATTTACAAGAATGATTTCAGAACGTGAATCAACAGCACAAGGATACTTGTCAAAAGGGGATGCTGAGAAAAATCGAATCATCGCTGAAACAGATCGAGAAGTAAAAGAGATGCTAGCTAAAGCGGAGTCCGAAGCGGAGATTATTCGAAGTGAAGGAGAACAAGAAGCGGCTAAAATGTATAACGCGGCCTATTCGAAGGATCCAGACTTCTATGATCTATATAGAACACTTCAATCATACAAACAAACAATAGATGAAGAAACAGTGATCATTGTACCATTTGACTCACCATATGCTAAGTTACTTAAAGGAACTGAATAAGAAACACTCTAACTCAAAGAACCGTTGTTTTCCTTTCTATTTCTAGTCATGCTAAAATAGAGGGGGAACGATGGTTTTTTATTATGTAGGCTATATTATTTTTTGACTTTGTTGATTGGAGTGAAAGGCATGAGACTCCTGTTTAAAACATGAGGCAGCGCCAGCCCTTTATGGAATAGCCTAGTTTGGAAATGGTGTATTCAGGTTAAACGATCTAAATAATTAGGAGGAAAATTCATTTGACTAAGAAAAAGCTTGTCTTAATAGATGGAAACAGTATTGCATACAGAGCATTTTTTGCATTGCCTTTGTTAAATAATGATAAAGGTGTACATACAAACGCAATTTATGGTTTTACAATGATTTTAATGAAAATTCTCGAAGATGAAAAGCCTACTCATATGCTAGTAGCATTTGATGCAGGTAAAACGACATTTAGACATAAAACCTTCCAGGAGTATAAAGGGGGGCGTCAAAAAACTCCACCTGAATTGTCTGAGCAATTTCCGTTTATTCGTGAACTTTTAGACGCCTATCAGGTTTCACGCTATGAATTAGTAAATTATGAAGCTGATGACATTATTGGTACGTTATCAAAGCAAGCTGAAGTTGATGGATATGAGGTGAAGGTCATCTCTGGGGATAAAGATTTAACTCAACTTGTGACAAGCAAGGTTACAGTGGATATTACAAAAAAAGGGATAACGGATGTTGATTCTTATACACCTGACTTTGTTATGGAGAAATACGGACTAACACCAAATCAAATCATTGATATGAAAGGTTTAATGGGAGATACGTCAGATAACATCCCGGGTGTACCTGGTGTAGGAGAAAAAACGGCCATCAAATTATTAAAAGAGTTTGAAACTCTTGAAAATGTCATTAGTTCAACTGATAAAGTGAGCGGCAAGAAATTAAAAGAAAAGCTTGAAGAGTTTTCGGATCAAGCGCTAATGAGTAAACAGCTTGCCACAATTGATTGCGAAGCACCGGTTGAGATGACATTATCACAATTAGAGTATGAGGGATTTAACCAAGAGGAGGTAGTTCGTCTATTTAAAGAATTAGGCTTTAATTCTTTACTTGAGAAGTTTGGAGAAGAAGAGGCTACCGCTGAAGAAGTGATTGAGGATATCTCATTTGAAACCGTGTCGAATCTATCAGATGACATTCTAACAGATGAAGCAGCTCTTTACATTGAGGTGCTAGAGGAAAGCTACCATCATGCAGATATTATTGGTTTTTCCATTGTAAATGCTAATGGTAACTACTTTATCCCTACAGATATTGCTCTAGAATCTGACGCTTTTAAAAAGTGGGCAAATGATGATACGAAGAAAAAAATAGTCTACGATGGAAAGAAAACAACCGTGGCTCTTCAGTGGAAAGGGATTGCATTACAAGGGATAAGCTTCGATATTCTCATAGCAGCCTACTTACTCAACCCTTCAGAAACATTTGATGATGTATCAAGTGTAGCAAGAGCTAATGGTCTTACAGTTGTACAATCAGATGAGTCCTTTTATGGGAAAGGGGCAAAACGAAGTATTCCTTCTGGTAAAACACTACAAGAGCATATCGTTCGAAAGGGACAAGCCCTACATTTATTAAAAGACACTTTAGATGATCAATTAGAAAAAAATGATCAATCAGCGTTACTATATGAACTTGAAATGCCATTGGCGCTGATTCTTGCGCAAATGGAAGCAACTGGTGTAGTCGTTGATGTGGAACGCTTAAAAGAAATGGGAAAAAATTTAGCAGAGAAATTACAGACATTAGAAGAAAAAATCTATGAGCATGCTGGTGAGAAATTTAATATTAACTCGCCAAAACAGCTTGGTGTTATTTTATTTGAAAAATTAGAGTTGCCTGTAATAAAGAAAACGAAAACAGGTTATTCTACTTCTGCTGATGTTTTAGAAAAGCTTGAGGATAAGCATGATATTGTTAGAGAAATTCTTCATTATCGTCAACTTGGAAAACTGCAATCAACATACATTGAAGGTTTGCTTAAAGTCGTTCATGATGATACCCATAAGATTCATACACGCTTTAATCAAGTATTAACTACAACAGGAAGATTAAGTTCGATTGATCCTAACTTACAAAATATTCCGATTAGACTTGAGGAAGGTCGAAAGATTCGTCAAGCCTTTGTTCCTTCGAAAAAGGATTGGGTGATCTTTGCGGCGGATTATTCTCAAATTGAATTAAGAGTGCTAGCTCATATTGCTAAAGATGAAAATCTTATTGAAGCGTTTCAACAAGATTTAGATATCCATACCAAAACAGCGATGGATGTATTTCATGTGGAGAAAGATGAAGTAACCTCTAATATGAGAAGGCAGGCAAAAGCAGTTAACTTTGGCATTGTGTATGGAATAAGTGATTACGGTCTTTCCCAGTCGCTTGGCATTACACGTAAAGAAGCTGGAGAGTTTATTAAACGCTACTTAGAATCGTTTGTAGGAGTACAAGACTATATGGAGGATATCGTTCGTGATGCAAGGGAGAAAGGCTATGTAAAAACCTTGTTGCATAGACGAAGATATATTCCAGAAATAACAAGTCGTAATTTTAATCTAAGAAGCTTTGCTGAGAGAACAGCAATGAATACACCAATACAAGGAAGTGCAGCGGATATTATTAAGAAAGCTATGATTGATATGGCCGCTAGATTGAAACAAGAGAAGCTACAGTCAAAACTTTTATTACAAGTACACGATGAATTAATTTTCGAAGCACCTAAAGAAGAAATTAGCATCTTAGAAAAGCTTGTGCCAGAGGTTATGGAAAACGCCGTCGAACTTGTTGTACCTTTAAAGGTAGATTACTCCTATGGAGACTCATGGTACGACGCTAAGTAATATATAGGTTTTATGAGCCCCTTGCAAGAGGGGTTTCCTTGTTTTTACATGACTGAGTGAATGGTTCATGTCGATTTTTTACATGTTGATCGGAGTAAAACAAGAGACCCATGCGCCGTCTACACAGAGCGAATGCTGGAACAAAAAGATTATCAAAAAGGATGTGTTTACAATGCCAGAGCTACCAGAGGTGGAAACAGTAAGGAAAACATTGGTTCATTTAGTAAGTGGTAAAACCATTCAACGTGTTACTGTGTTATGGCCCAAAATCGTCAAAAGACCTGATGAGCCAAAGCAGTTTCAAGATGCTTTAAGTGGACAAACGATCCATGATGTGAAAAGAAGAGGAAAGTTTTTGAAAATTATAGTAGACGACTATGTGTTAGTTTCACACTTAAGGATGGAAGGGCGATATGGACTATATCAGGCTTCGGAAGAATACGATAAACACACCCATGTTATTTTCAGTTTTACCGACGGGACAGAATTGCGCTATCGTGATGTACGTAAGTTCGGTACAATGCACCTTTTCAAAAAAGGAATGGAAGAATCAGAATTGCCGCTATCCCAGCTAGGACCAGAACCGTTTTCTGATCAATTTACTCTCGCATATTTAAAGACAAAGCTAAAGAGTACATCAAGAAAAATTAAGCCAGTGTTATTGGATCAAACGATAGTAGTAGGCTTAGGGAATATCTATGTAGATGAAGCGCTTTTTCGTTCAGGAATTCATCCAGAAAGAACAGCCTGTGAGTTATCTGATGAAGAGTATGAAGCTTTACATAAAGAAATTATTTTAACTCTCCAAGAAGCTGTAGCACAGGGAGGAAGTACCGTTAGATCTTATGTGAATACACAAGGAGACATTGGAATGTTTCAGCTTCACTTATTTGTTTATGGAAGAACGAATGAACCTTGTAAAAAATGTGGGACTGTCCTAACAAAGTCAGTTGTTGGTGGAAGAGGAACACATTTTTGTGAAAAGTGCCAAGTTTAAATAGAAAAAAAGAGGCTGGGACAGAAGTGCCTGGCACCTTATCGTAACGACTATATGTACGCACTGATTTATCTAGTGCAAACAATAGATTGTATCGGAGGGTGCCTGGCTCTTTGTTTTGTCCCAGCCTCATCTTTCTGAATGGAGGAGACACGTACATTCTCCTTACAGACACCTCTACTAATACTCCCCTTATCGACATATAGTGATGAAAGGCTAAAGCTTAACGCCCTATTTTTATGTAGTAGCTGATTTAGTGTTACGTTGCTAGAAAAGACCACATGAATTGATTTTTCTTTTAGAATTTTTTCTCTTGCTTGGATCAATTTTTTTCATCAATGCTTATTTTAAAGAAACACAGTTCTACAGAACTTAGATGCCTTTTCATTTTTGGCTATTTATCAAGTGTCCGGTCAGGTTGAATTCCGGTTCAGTTGCTCGCTTTTTTGCGGGGTGGGCGGTGAGCCTCCCTCAGCGTAAACGCCTGTGGGGTCTCACCTGTCTGTACCACTTCTCCCGCAGGAGTCTCGCACTTCCTCTCCATTCAACCTTAAGTCGTTTTCGTTCTATTTATAAGGCAACAATCCCTTAGAAAAGAGCTCGAATTTTTAAATCTTAAGCAGCTTGGTGCTGTTTTAACATGGTATTGATATGATCTACTAAAAATTCCTGAATCAAGACGGAATACGATATCGCTTTAGTAGGTCTTTACTAAATGGATTCCGTTCAATCATTCTAGTAGCCAAGGAGTAAATTATAGCAGCAAGTTTTTACTCATGTTAACCTGCCATATAAAAATCAACTTTAACATAAGATAGGCTATTGTCATACACTATGTTAGCTATGATCAGGAAGGAGCTAAGCATAATGTTTCAATATGTATCTCTCATGTTATTAGCATTCGCAGTAAGCTTAGATAGCTTTTCAGTAGGTTTTACGTATGGGATGAGAAAAATGCGTATTCCTCTAAAATCAATCATTGTCATCGCATGCTGTTCAGCCGCCACGATGTTATTCGCAATGATGGTTGGAGAGCTTCTAACAAAGGTTTTTCCAATATATATAACAGAAAAATTAGGCGGTTTTATTTTAATGCTTATTGGTGCTTGGGTACTATACCAATTTTTTCGCCCGAGTAAAGAGAATCAAGAAGAAAAGGTAACAGGTGAAAAAACACTCATTAATTTTGAAATAAAAACGTTAGGTATTGTAATTAATATCTTGAGAAAGCCGATGTCGGCAGATATTGATAAATCAGGAACAATTACAGGGATTGAAGCTTTCCTATTGGGGTTTGCGCTGTCATTAGATGCATTTGGAGCGGGTATTGGTGCCGCAATGCTTGGGTATAATCCATTGATCATGAGTATTTTAGTGGCAGTCATGAGTTCAATCTTTGTCTCACTAGGCATTAAATCTGGTCATATTTTCTCAAGATTTAGTTGGATGGACAAATTTTCTTGCCTCCCCGGTATTATACTCATTATGATAGGGATATGGAAATTATAGTACTGGAGGAGAAGAAATGACGTTGGTCATTGGATTAACAGGCGGAATAGCAAGTGGGAAAAGTACAGTAACTTCAATGATTAAAGAAATGGGATTTCAAATAGTGGATGCAGACATGATCTCTAGAGAAGTGGTTAAAGCTGGAGAGTCTGCTTATCATGAAATTGTTAAACAATTTGGACCACAAATACTTAAAGTAAATAAAGAGCTAGACCGAGAGAAGCTTGGGAATGTTATTTTCTCAGATGAAGAAAAAAGAGTACAGCTAAACCAAATTGTACACCCTGCGGTTCGGAAAGAAATGTTGAAGAAAATACACGAAGCAAAAAGCGAGAATCTTCAAGCTATTGTTTTAGACATACCTTTATTATTTGAAAGTAAATTAACATACCTTGTCGACAAAGTACTAGTGATTTATGTTGATGAAAAAACGCAATTGTCTAGGCTGATGAATCGAAATAACTTAAGTGAACAGGATGCTAAAATGAGAATTCAATCTCAACTGTCTATTGAGAAAAAGAAGGAAATGGGGGATTACGTAATTGATAATAGTGGAACAATCCAAGAAACGAAAGAGCAGCTAAATGAAATAATTAAAAAATTGCTTAGTGAATAATAATATTGAGTTAATGTGAATGTCATTACCCTCATTAGGTTTACTACAGGAGCCAACTTCTAATCCACATAATTGACTAAAACATAACCCAACTATGACAAAACTCTCCAGTAGAGTTTTGGTATTAGTTTGGGTTTTTTCTTGCTGAAGGAAGGATGAGGATAGGATCTCTCATGGCTTACTTCTCCTCTTGCTCTTAGAAGAATGTATAATGAGTTATACGTTTTACTGAAATTAATAAAATAGTCAACACTAATTTCGTTTAATATGTTATACTTAAGTTGCTAATAACTTAAATAGTATAACATATTAATGTGAGAGGGGAAATATGATGAGAGCCAATATAGCGATAAATGGTTTTGGTCGTATTGGAAGAATGGTCTTTCGTAAAGCGATAATGGAGGATTTGAATATAATAGCGATAAATGCGAGTTATCCAGCGGAAACTTTAGCGCATTTAATTAAATATGATACAACTCACGGGAAGTTCAATGGGGACGTCATTCCTAATGGTGACCACTTAATTGTAAACGGTAACAAAGTTCTGCTTTTAAATGAAAGGCATCCTGAAAGACTTCCATGGGATTCTTTAGGTATTGATATTGTCATTGAAGCAACAGGCAAATTTAATCACAGAGACAACGCCATCTCCCATGTGAAGGCAGGTGCAAAAAAAGTCATTTTAACTGCCCCAGGTAAGCAGGAGGATATTACAATTGTTATGGGAGTAAATCATGATCAATTTGATGCACAGAAGCATACCATTATTTCAAATGCTTCGTGTACAACCAATTGTTTGGCTCCTGTGATCAAGGTATTAGATGATGAATTTACCATTCAGAATGGATTGATGACAACCGTACATGCGTATACAAATGATCAAAACAATATTGATAACCCACATAAAGATCTTAGAAGGGCAAGGTCATGTGCACAATCAATTATTCCAACTACGACCGGAGCAGCAAAGGCATTACAATTAGTTATACCTCATTTAAAAGGGAAGTTACATGGGATGGCTTTAAGAGTACCAACCCCAAATGTTTCTCTTGTTGATTTAGTAGTAGATCTAAAGAAAACCGTTTCGGTAGAAGATATTAACGAGGCGTTCAAGAGAGCGGCAACTACTACATTAAAAGGAATTATTGACTATACGACGGAACCTTTAGTCTCAGTGGATTTTAATACTAATCCTCATTCAGCGATTATTGATGGATTATCAACAATTGTCATGGAGGAGAGAAAAGTTAAAGTATTGGCTTGGTATGATAATGAATGGGGATACTCATGTAGAGTTGTCGATCTGACAAAGATGGTAGCTGCAAAAATAACTCACCTGTTAGAAGTCTGACCTAATTTTATTATTGTGTAACGAATGAAGATAGATAGAAAAGAGAAGAGTAGAAAAAGCAAACAGAGGTAATTTTAATCTGTTTGCTTTTTTGTTTTCAACTCCACTTCAAACGTCATCACTTTTTGGTTGTTGTGTAAGTTTGTGAAGAAGGATAGAACTGACAGTAGATGTGTAAAATAAGGAATGTAACCATGTATACAGATGACCCTTTAACTAAATTGAGTACTTTTTTCAAAAAGTTTATTGCAAAACATATATAAACAAAGTATACTATTTTTCGTGAACTTCTTATAAAAGCCAAGGTGTTACGGCTACTTAAAGGGTTAGGACCTCTCTGGACTAACTTTCCCCCGTGGTAGTTACACATACCATTAAGCAAAGAATTCATGTATAAAATTAGTTAGAGGGGGATCCATTAATATGGAAACAATGGGTAGACACGTCATCTCTGAATTATGGGGTTGCGATTTTGATAAGTTAAATGATATGGATTACATTGAAAAAACATTCGTAAATGCTGCATTAAAGTCAGGTGCGGAGATTAGAGAGGTTGCATTCCATAAGTTTGCTCCTCAAGGAGTAAGTGGAGTTGTTATTATCTCTGAATCTCATCTTACTATTCACAGCTTTCCAGAGCATGGGTATGCAAGCATTGATGTTTACACTTGTGGAGATTTAGATCCTAATATTGCTGCAGATCATATTGCTGAATCTTTAGGAGCTCAAACTCGTGAGAATATCGAGATTCCAAGAGGAATGGGACCTGTACAAGTAAAACAAAACCAAGCAAAAGTCCTTTAATTTTAGATTGAAGATGAACAATTTTAAAGAGGTGTAGATGATTTTCATCTACACCTCTTTTTATTATCGGGAAATTTCAGTATGATAGAAAGAGGAATGGATGTACTGTTATGAATAGCGATTGACAAATCATGTAAAAATACGTTAAAGGGGAATAAAAAATGAGTCTTGGAAATACACTTAAAGATTTTTTTAGTACAACACAGGAAACCCGTGAGAAACATTATAACGATAAATTAAGAAGTCATTATTATAAAACAAATCAAAAAAATGCGTTACAGTCGGTGAAAGAGATGATCGACCAAACGCAAGGAATGACAGTAACCTCTGTTTCTGAAGAACGTGGTGAAATGAGTGTTAACATCGATCGACCTAGAAAAGGATTTTTAATTGTCACTATTATTTCAGTTCGTCCTTTTGAGACAGCTGTCGATTTTACAGCAACGACGAACACGTTCCTACCTACTGATTTTGGATATAGTAGAAAAGTGATTATCGACTTATATAAAAAGCTTGATCAAAAACTACCATTTGTTGGTACGGGTAAAAATGGCGGGAATTAATGACTTCTTACTAGGGGATTTAATACATAAACAGATTGATTGGAGCTGGTTGTATGAAGTGTCCTTCATGTCAACACAATGGGACAAGAGTATTAGATTCACGACCTGTAGATGAAGGAAAGTCAATTAGACGTAGACGTGAATGTGAGGAATGTCAATATCGTTTTACAACCTTTGAAAAAGTGGAAGAGATTCCTTTAATTGTTGTAAAAAAAGGTGGAACAAGAGAGGAGTTTAGTCGTGAGAAAATTCTCCGTGGGTTAATAAAGGCTTGCGAAAAACGCCCTGTTCCCTTGCAAAAGTTAGAAGATCTTGTTCACGATATAGAAAAAGAATTACGAAACCAAGGTAACTCTGAAATTAATAGCGAACATATTGGTGAAATGATTATGAATAGGCTAGCAGCGATTGATGAAGTAGCTTATGTACGTTTTGCTTCAGTGTATCGCCAATTTAAGGATATCAATGTTTTTATAAATGAATTAACAGATTTGATCAAAAAAGCAAAATAACTAGTAAAGAGAGCTAATCAAGAATTTTTCTTATAGCTCTTTTTTCAGTGAACGACAAGGTTGAAGGTAGAGAATGAGAGTTTTCAAATGCTATATGAGATAATAAACGAGGGTTAAAAAAAGGAAAACGAATAATCTTACCTCTTTTGCAGGTGAAGATCAGGTGAGGTTCAGGAAGGAAAGGTTTGAAGGGGATGGAACATCATTGGAAAGAAATACTAGCAATTGACCGCTATAGAGTAAAAAGTAGATCTGTACTACAGGATCTTGATAGAAAAATTTTGACGCTATTATATCAACCGTTAATAGGATCAAGGAGCTTTAGCCTTTATATGACATTATGGGGTGAACTAGAGCAAGCTCGACTTTGGAGTATTGAAAAAACACATCACAGTTTGATGACGATTATGCAGATGAATCTACGTGATATGTATGTAGAAAGAATTAAATTAGAGGGATTAGGTCTGTTAAAAACATATATGGTCAATATAGATGACAGTAGGAAGTATGTGTACGAGCTTCAAGCTCCATTGCGTCCTAATGAATTTTTTCAGGATGGTGTCTTGAATGTTTATCTATATAATCGTGTTGGAAAGAACACGTTTCTCCAACTTAAACAATTCTTTTCCGATGATCAAATGGAAGAGGAGCTACTCGAGGTTTCAAAAAGCTTTGATGATGTATTTAACTCTGGACAGTCAGCAGATATGATAGCGAAGGTGAATGACGAAACGATAACTGACTTACGTCTCGGTGATTCAAGAGAATATATGCAAACAGACAATAGTGGAGAGTTAGTTCTCTCAGATGACGTGTTTGATTTTGATTTATTTTTATCAGGTCTCTCTCAAGCAATTATCCCATTAAAATCGATTACTCCTTCTGTAAAAGAAGTGATTAAAAAGCTTTCTTATTTATATGGCATTAATGCTATTGACATGAAAAATGTTGTGATGAATAGTATTGATCAGGATGAACATATAGATATCGAATTATTACGTAAGGCAGCAAGGGATTGGTACCAGTTTCAGCATGGCGATCGATTACCAGAGCTAGTGGATAAAAAACAACCGACGCCACTTTTAAGTAAAGTGAATAAACAAAATCCAACAAAAGAAGACCAGCTTATTACACAGCTAGAATCGATTTCACCTCGACAATTTTTAATGGATGTCTCAGGTGGTGTTGCACCGGGAATGAATGATTTGAAAATTATTGAAGATGTGATGCTCAATCAAAAACTACAGCCAGGAGTTGTGAATGTTTTAATTTATTATGTTATGTTAAAAACAGATATGAAGCTAACAAAAGGCTATGTGGATAAAATTGCGAGTCATTGGACCAGGAAAGAGATCAAAACGGTGAAAGCGGCAATGGAACTAGCTAAAGAAGAACATCGCCAATATCAACAATGGGCAGAAGAGAAAACAACTAAAAAACAAAAATCATATAAAAAGTCCCCAGTTCGTAAAGAGCTCCTTCCAGATTGGTTATCAGAAGATCAAGAAGAGAAGGGGAATGCGAAAGAAGGAACTAAGGAACCTTCAAAGGAAACCGACATAGAAAGTGAACAATTTGAAGCAGAAAAGCAGAAGCTACTAGAGCGAATCCAACGATATAAGGATAAAAATAAAGAGTAATGAAATGAGGTGAGAGAGAATGGAGCATATGAGCAAGTCTTTTAAGAATTTAACAAGTCGTCCAGACTTTAATGACCGATACAATGACTTAAGAAAACAAGTGCTAAATCATCCTGATGTACAAGCCTTCCTAACAAGCCATTCTCACGAAATTGACAGTGGCATGATTGATCGAAGCATGGTCAAGTTATTTGAATATGTGAATCAAAGTAAAAACTGTGAACAATGTCCTTCCCTATCACAATGTAAGAATCTTTTGCAGGGCTATCATCCGAGATTAGCGATCGTAGGGAAAATGATTGATCTACAATATGATATTTGTCCAACGAAAAAAACACATGATGAAATGAAAAAACATCAATCACTCATTAAGAGCATGTATATTCCAAAGGATATATTAGAAGCGCAATTTCATAACATTGACCTTGATGTAAATGAACCTAGTAGGCTTAAAGTTATTTCTCTCGCTCAGGATTTTGTTGAATCTTATAATAATGGTGAACGCCCAAAGGGATTTTATCTTTACGGTTCTTTTGGAATAGGTAAAACCTATATATTAGGGGCAATTGCAAATGAGCTTGCTACTCATAGTGTATCGTCTATGCTCGTATATGTACCAGAATTTATGAGAGAACTAAAAGGATCTTTTCAGGATTCATCATTAGATAACAAATTAGAGGCTGTAAAGAAAATTCCTGTCTTAATGCTAGATGATTTAGGTGCGGAATCAGTTTCTAGCTGGATGAGAGATGAAATACTCGGCACGATTCTCCAGTATAGAATGCTTGAAAATCTTCCTACTTTCTTCTCTTCGAACTTCAACTTAAAAGAGCTTCAGCATCATTTGTCTACTTCCCAACGTGGAGAAGAGGAACCTGTAAAGGCTGCTCGGATTATGGAGAGAATTAAGCATTTAACGATCCCGCTAGAACTAGTAGGGAAAAACAGAAGAGGATAAATCAATCATTCATAAGTCTAGTGAGTCTGGTGTATTCCATTGTGAAGGAATCCTCCCAGCTTCTAGGCTTATTTACGTTTGGGAACATTTATCTAATAAAAAAGTTGGGTCCCACTGATAGCGTACAAGCCATTTTTTTCTATCCAAGTCCATTTCTTTGCTTCTATTTTTTAGACCCCCTCCATATACATAGTAGCAGGTGTTGGCAAATAGGGGGGACAAACATGCTTGAGATATTATTTACGTCTCCGAAAGAGGCAAGAACGATTTATTCAATCTTTCGAAAAAATCGTATCGAAAACAAATCAGAACTTCAACTTCTAAACGATGAAGTCATTACAATTAATCCAACTTTATGGGATGTTACAGTTGAAAAAATGATCATCCCTGGATTTGTTCAGTTCATATGTGAGCATAAAGAACATGAGATGATGGTAACACTTATTAAGCAGGATTATTATTTTAAAGATGAGGACGAGCAGCATCAAATCCTTCAAATTGCTTATTCGATTATGGAGGGGGAGCGCACGGATATCCCAGGTATTAAAGAAGGTCCTTCACGTGAATTGTTGCTAAGGAAAATCTTATCTCAATTTTTAAAGCCTAACTTATCCTTTTCATATGCAGCCTTTCAAAGATTCAGACTACATCCATATATTGAGAGATTGAGAGACTATGTAGAAGTGGCTATTGAAGAGTATAAGCTAGAACAAGAATACCAGGTGTTTATACATAATATAAGAGAGTACTTAGTGAAAAGAGAAACAAAGGTTCACCAACTTTTTCTCGTTCATAAAGAAAAAGAATATGTCTTATTAAATGATCAATATCGGGTTCTGTCAGAACAAGAGCTGATTCAATCGATTGATCAACAATTTATTTATCAACATCCTATGTATATCGACTCGAAGCTGTTAGCCCCGTTGGTATCAATGGCCCCAAACGTGATAAACGTTTATACGGATAACCAATACGATGGGATGCTTCATACGATTCAAAACATTTTTCAAGAACGTGTGACTATACATAATCTTCAAGAGTTTAAAGGACACTTTAAGGAGAATAAAAATAGGGAACCTTCTTGATTTTACAAATGAAACAATTTATAATACGAATTAATTGAAAAAACAATCAGTAATGATAAGGACATGAGTTTATTTATACGGTTCCCAGAGAGGGAAGGACATGCTGAAACCTTCCTAACACGATAAATATACTTACCACCTTTAAACTTCAGCTATGAACATTTTGATTAGTAGTAGCTGACGGATATCCCGTTAACGAATGAAAGCCATATCTTTTAGTATGTCTTCATATGCCATATGTATATGTTGAATAAGATATGGGAATAAGGGTGGAACCACGATCCATTGACTTGAGTAATTAACTCGTCCCTTTTTAAGGGGCGAGTTTTATTTATTTTTCGGGAAAAAATTGAAAAATGACCGAAATCATACATTTATTAGAGGAGTGAACAAGGATGTCAGACGTTATAAAAATTGCGTTTCCAGACGGAGCTGTAAAGGAGTTTGCAACGGGTACCACAACTGAAGATATTGCGGCATCCATTAGCCCTGGCTTAAAGAAAAAGTCTTTAGCAGGGAAATTAGATGGACAATTAATAGATCTTCGTACCCCGATTACTAATGATGGTGCGATTGAAATAGTGACACAAGATAGCGATGAAGCTTTAGAAATTATGCGACATTCTACTGCGCATTTAATGGCTCAGGCAATTAAGCGATTATACAAGGATGAAGAAGTAAAACTAGGTATAGGTCCTGTGATTGAAAGCGGCTTTTACTATGATATTGATATGGAAAAAGCGATCACACCAGAGGATTTACCTGCAATTGAAAAAGAAATGAAAAAAATTGTGAATGAAAACCTTGATATTATTCGTAAAGAAGTGAGCCGTGAAGAAGCAAAAGCCCGTTATGAAGAACTGCAAGATCCATTAAAACTCGAGCTCTTAGATGTTATTCCAGAAGGGGAAGCTGTTTCCATATATGAGCAAGGGGAATTCTTCGACTTATGCCGTGGAATACATGTACCATCAACTGGTAAGATCAAGGAATTTAAGCTTTTAAGTGTAGCTGGTGCCTACTGGAGAGGCGACAGCAATAATAAAATGCTTCAACGTATTTACGGAACAGCATTCTTTAAAAAAGCCGACTTAGATGAGCACCTTCGCCTGTTAGAAGAAGCGAAAGAACGTGACCATCGTAAGCTTGGGAAGGAATTGAAGTTATTTACAACTTCCCAAAAAGTAGGACAAGGACTTCCATTATGGTTACCTAAGGGAGCGACTATCCGTCGTATTATTGAGAGATACATTGTAGATAAAGAAGAAAAATTGGGTTACCAACATGTTTACACACCTGTACTAGGTAGTGCGGAACTATATAAAACATCTGGACATTATGATCATTATCAGGATGATATGTTCCCTTCTATGCAAATGGATAATGAAGAACTATTTCTACGTCCGATGAACTGCCCGCATCACATGATGGTTTATGGGAATGATATTCGCAGTTATCGTGATCTGCCGATAAGAATCGCAGAGCTAGGAACAATGCATCGTTATGAGATGTCAGGTGCTTTAAGTGGCCTACAACGTGTACGTGGTATGACACTAAATGATGCTCACATTTTTGCTAGACCTGATCAAATTAAAGATGAATTTATTCGCGTAGTCAGATTAATTGAATCTGTTTATAAAGATTTTGGATTTGAAAACTATTCATTCCGACTATCCTACCGTGACCCTGAAGACAAAGAAAAATACTTTGACGATGACAGCATGTGGGAAAAAGCTCAAAGCATGCTAAAGGATGCGATGGATGAATTAGAAATTGAGTATTTTGAAGCAGAAGGAGAAGCGGCTTTCTACGGTCCTAAGCTTGATGTTCAAGTTCGTACAGCATTAGGAAAAGATGAGACATTATCAACTGTACAGCTTGATTTCTTATTACCGGAACGCTTTGATTTAACATATGTGGGGGAAGATGGTAAGCAACACCGTCCAGTTGTAATTCACCGCGGTGTTGTATCAACAATGGAACGATTTGTTGCCTTCTTAATTGAAGAATACAAAGGAGCGTTCCCAACATGGTTAGCGCCTGTTCAAGCTCAAGTCATTCCAGTATCCCCGGCTGTTCATCTTGAATATGCAAAAGAAGTTCAAGAAAAGCTTCAAGAAGCTGGCTTACGAGTAGAACTTGATTCACGTGATGAGAAAATAGGCTATAAGATTCGTGAATCTCAAATGCAAAAAATTCCTTACATGCTTGTAGTAGGTGATAATGAAATTACTGAAAAAGCTGTAAATGTCCGTAAATATGGCGAACAAAAATCGGAAACAATTGCGTTTGATGAATTCTTAAAGAAAATAAAAGCTGAAGTGAAAAAATAACCAACTTCTTAATGAGGTTTGATTCCATTCTTGGTTATGAAATGGAAGGACGTAAGCAAGTCAACAAATATCCTAGTATGGAATCCTTCAGTAAGAAAGAAAAAAAACTGTTGCAAGAACAAATTGCTTTTGATAGAATTACTTATGTTGTTAATAAACAAAGTTCTTACTTGCGTATTCTTTGTATTAGTGATATAATTCCTTAGGTAATTGAATAGTTTTCATTAAAACAAGTAGAAGCACCCGCTTCTCACCTGATTGACACATCCGTTTTGTAGTTAGCAGGTTACGATGAATTTTTTATATATAATCGTAGTGTGGGTGTTTGTGCATCCACACTTTTTTATTTTCTCGAAACGAAAAATAAAAAACCAATATCTACAAAGCAGGATTTTGAAAACATACTATTCAGTTTTAGAAAACCTTGGAGGTGGCTAATTATTAGCAAAGATATGATGGTAAATGACGGAATTCGCGCACGTGAGGTTCGTCTGATCGGTGCCAATGGAGACCAGCTTGGAATTAAATCTCGTCAAGAGGCGTTAGAAATTGCAACTAGAGCTAATCTTGATTTAGTAATGGTTGCACCAAATGCAAAGCCTCCTGTTTGCCGCATCATGGATTACGGAAAGTTCCGTTTTGAACAGCAGAAGAAAGACAAAGAGGCGCGTAAAAATCAAAAGATCATTAATTTGAAAGAGGTTCGTTTGAGCCCAACAATTGATGAACATGACTTTAACACTAAGCTTCGAAATGCACGTAAGTTCTTAGAAAAAGGCGATAAAGTGAAAGCTTCTATCCGTTTCAAAGGGCGTGCCATTACACATAAAGGAATTGGTCAGAAGGTGCTTGATCGATTCTCAAGCGAATGTGCAGACTTGAGTACAATTGAGTCCCATCCAAAAATGGATGGACGTAGCATGTTCTTAGTATTAGCACCGAAAAACGAAAAGCAATAATTCTTAAGGAGGAATCCCTTATGCCAAAAATGAAAACTCACCGTGGAGCTGCGAAACGTTTCAAAAAGACCGGTTCTGGTAAACTTAAACGTTCACATGCTTACACTAGTCACTTATTCGCTAACAAATCTACAAAAGCTAAACGTAAATTACGTAAATCAACTGTAGTAAGCAAAGGCGATTTCAAACGTATTCGTCACTTATTAGACAATATTAAATAATTCGGAAACATCGTAATATAGGAGGGAATTTACATGCCAAGAGTAAAAGGCGGTATCGTTTCACGTAAACGTCGTAAAAAAGTATTAAAATTAGCTAAAGGTTATTTCGGTTCTAAACATACATTATACAAAGTTGCAAACCAACAGGTAATGAAATCATGGATGTACTCATACCGTGATCGTCGCCAAAAGAAACGTGACTTCCGTAAATTATGGATCACTCGTATCAATGCAGCTGCTCGTATTAATGGTCTTTCTTACAGCCGTTTAATGCACGGTTTAAAGCTTGCGGGTATCGAAGTGAACCGTAAAATGCTTGCTGATTTAGCTGTTACAGATGAAAAAGCATTCGCTCAATTAGCTGACGCTGCTAAAGCACAATTAAGCAAATAAGTAAGTAAAGAGAGTTGATTCTAAAAAGGGATCAACTCTTTTTTTAATGTAGTTTTTGCTCTTTTTGTTATTTGTCTTTTTAAAGGGGGATGAGTAGAAGGAATCAAAAAATCCTGTTTTGTAGGAAAGGAGGAAAGAAAATGGAATACATTTTATGGTACTTTTTAATAGTAAACCTCATAGGATTATTTATCATGTATAGTGATAAACAGCGGGCAAGACAAAAGCAATGGCGGATAAAAGAAGCGACTATTTGGTGGACTGCTAGTATTGGTGGTTCTCTTGGTTGCTATTTCGGTATGATATGGTTTAGACACAAAACGAAGCATCGATCCTTTAAAATTGGCTTACCAGTACTCGGATCAATTCAGGTAGTGGGTGTGGTTAGTTTTTATTTAAGGCTCTTTTCTTAAAACTTGGTTGCTATTTAGTATTCATTTCAAGGGATATTGTCATCATTAAAATTTATTGCCAAGGAAAAAGAGTTGGTCTCACTAAACATACTTTGTACCGAAGAAGAAAATCTTGAATTTAGGAGTTTTTAGGAAAACAACAATTTATGCGAAAACAGCCTTATTATAAAATGAGAAGAAAACCATACGCATAATGTTCGTGAATTCTCGTATGATAGTATGAATACCATCACCTAGAATATCAACTAAGAAAGTGGTGAGAACAATAGAATTGGCAACCTCTACTGTATTAACAGCTATTCAGACAACTGGTTTTTTTGCCCCTTTGTTTTTTGTTTGCTTTCATATTATAAGACAGTTTTTATTTATTCCAGTTGCAGTAGTGTGTGTGGCGGGCGGGTTATTGTTTGGAACATTCTTCGGTTCGATTCTGTCGATCATCGGATTAACATGTGCTAGCTTAACATTTTATCTTTTTTCGAAGGTGTTTCCCTCTCTAATTGAACGATTTGTTGGCATGAAAGTGAGATGGTTAGGAGCTTATACTAGCTTGTCGACAATTCAAATTATTCTTTTACGAATGATTCCGTTTGTGAATTTCTCGCTCATTTCTCTTTGTATCTTTGAAAAGACAAAAACTCTTGGTCGATATACGAAATTATCATTTATTACACATATTCCGTCAGCAACCTTTTTTACGTTCCTTGGTGCCGCTATTCATAATTTGTCCCCTGCTTTAATTGCAGCTTTTATGATAGGGCTACTTTTATTAACGTATCTTTTTAGAGAGAAGCAAGTTTTTATAAAGTGGAGCGATTTTTTTGTGAAGGATACCGTTTGATTCCTTTGACATTATCTCAAGATCTAAGAATCTCGCTACCAGATATAAACGAAAAGGAGTAAATACATCCAATGGTTGTGTTTACTCCTTTTCGTTTACTAGTCATAAGGTGTCTTCCTAAAGTTTCATAAGTTTGTGTTGTACTTACTTGGGGTACTCTCTTGTTGCGTCATGAAAGCCCTTAAGGCTCTAAGGATTCGATTTATGAAATTAACTCAATTAGTCTTTTTTACATTTATTCCTCACTCTTTTTTACAAGAAGCTCTTTGATAGGGCTTTTCCAATCAACTTTTGCATAGGGATAGTGCTTTTTAACATTTTCCTCAATGTAGACGAAATCCTCTAGTGATAGACCTTGCAGTTTACTTGTTGATTTTGCCCAGATAAAGATGGATACTACTTCAAAAGAGTTTGTAGTTGTCCCTAGGTATTTTTCTCCTTCAAATAAAACACCCCTGTACGTAAGTGAAAAATTCTTTCTTACATTATCCTTGTCATCTAGAAAATAAAATTGTTTCTGTTCATGGGCTAATTCTAGCTTCCGTTTTGGATTAAATAAATACTTAAATCCTGAATAGATAAGAAAAAGGATAAGGATGATTAATAGTAAACGTAATAAAATGACAAACATACTCCAACCCCTCCTGAGGGTATTTTTCATTACTTACGTATTAGTAAGCGGAAAGGTTTCATGTTTTTTAAAATTTGTTATACTTTTTAGTAGGTTTCGTATTTCGAATGAAAAAAAGTGGTCTAATATAACAAACTAAACGTATTGGAGGCAATACCATGAATGTAACTACATTATATAATATGCAAAAACAACTTGATAAAAAAATTGAAACACAGCACCAATTAGAGAAAGAATCTTTAATAGAAAGAAAAATTCTTGCTTTACTTGTTGAAGTAGGAGAGCTTGCAAATGAAACGCGTTGTTTTAAATTTTGGAGCTTAAAAGCGCCTGCCACAACAGATGTTATTTTAGAGGAATTTGTTGATGGGATACATTTTATTCTTTCACTAGGCTTAGAGATTGGTACAGAGTCTGCGGTTATTCTGGAAGAAAAAACTGGAGATCATTCACTTACTGAGCAATTTTTACGTGTATACCAAGGGATCAATTCCTTTCAAATGAACCATACGAAAGAAAATCATAAACAACTCTTTGAGGAATACTTACTTTTAGGAAATTTACTTGGCTTTTCAGCTGATCAAGTTGAGCAAGCCTACGTGTCAAAAAATGAAGTAAATCATCAAAGGCAAGAACAAGGGTATTAAAGCGTTTGGGGTCAGGGTGTTTCGCTTCTGACTTTCTTTCATGTATAATAATAATTGATGCTTACTTAAAGGAGGCTACATAATGAAAAAGCTTGATGAAACATTAACAATGCTAAAGGATTTAACGGATGCTAAAGGCATTCCAGGTAATGAGCGTGAAGTTCGTGACGTGATGAAAAAATACATAACTAATTATTCTGATGAAGTAGTGACTGACAACTTAGGAAGCTTAATCGCGAAAAAAGTTGGTCAGGAGAATGGACCGAAAATCATGATTGCAGGTCACTTAGATGAAGTAGGATTTATGGTGACTCAAATTGATGATAAAGGATTTATCCGTTTTCAAACAGTTGGTGGCTGGTGGTCCCAAGTCATGCTTGCACAGCGCGTAACAATAGTTACGAAAAAAGGTGATGTTACTGGAGTGATCGGATCTAAACCGCCACATATCTTACCTCCAGAAGCTCGTAAAAAACCTGTAGATATTAAAGATATGTTTATTGATGTTGGTGCATCAAGCCGTGAGGAAGCAATGGAGTTCGGTGTAAAGCCAGGAGATCAAATTGTACCTTATTTTGAATTTACCGTTATGAACAATGAGAAAATGCTATTAGCAAAAGCATGGGATAACCGTATTGGTTGTGCGATTGCAATTGATGTTCTTAAGAACTTAAAAGATACTGACCACCCTAACATTGTTTATGGTGTTGGAACAGTACAAGAAGAAGTAGGGTTGCGTGGCGCAAGAACGTCAGCTAACCTCATTCAACCAGATATAGCTTTTGGAGTAGATGTAGGAATTGCAGGGGATACTCCTGGTATTTCTGAGAAAGAAGCAGCTAGTAAAATGGGACATGGTCCGCAGATTATTTTATATGATGCATCAATGGTTTCGCATAAAGGGTTACGTGATTTAGTGACAGATACAGCAGATGAATTGAATATCCCATATCAATTTGATGCTATTGCAGGCGGTGGAACAGATTCAGGAGCGATCCATATTTCTGCAAATGGAGTACCTGCTCTTTCTATTACGATTGCAACTCGTTATATACATTCTCACGCTGCTATGCTTCATCGTGATGACTATGAACATGCAGTAAAGCTTATTACTGAGGTAGTAAAACGACTTGATCGTGATACAGTGAATAAAATTACGTTCGAATAAAAAAAATGCCGGGGCACTTGTCCCGGCATTTTTATGTTCTAGCCTCAGGAAGGAAATAGTGAGGCATAGTGTATCTTGTTTATTTTTTTAACCCTTGTTCTAAAGTAGCAAGCATTTCTTGTTTATCTTGATCGTCCGCGTTTTGCCAAATGACTTCAAATAATACTCCTAAACCTGGTAGCATTTTCTCTTCGCCACTTTGAATGGCATCAACAATTGTATCTTGAAGCTGACCTTGATTATTCCCTGAGACATTTGAGATAACGGCATGGCGTAGATTTAAATTCATGTCAACACACTCCTTAGTAGTTTTCTTATTTCCTACCAAATAGGATTTGTTAAAAAGGGAATAGTTATGTATGATGAGAAAGAGAATTTTTCGAGTGGACAAACAAATGGGAGTACCCATTAGGAAAGCAACTTAAAGAATGGATGAAACAAAAATATAATGATGGTTTAGTAAAAAGGAGTATGAAAGTGGATCGTATAGAATCAGTAAAAAACCCAAAAGTAAAGCAATGGAAAAAGCTTCATACAAAAAAAGAACGTGAGGCTACCGGTACCTATCTTATTGAGGGAATCCATTTAGTTGAGGAAGCATTAAAACGGAAAGAAATGATTAAGCTACTTATTATCTCAGAAGAGTTAACACTCCCTACTCATTGGAATGTAGATGGTCTATCCATTTCACTTGTAACAAAAGAAGTGATGAAAGCAATAAGTGATACGGAGGCTCCACAAGGTGTAGCGGCAATTTGTGACAAGGAAAATGAGCATCCGATTATGAATTGGAAGAAAGTCTTATTAATTGATAATGTTCAGGATCCTGGAAACCTGGGGACTATTATTCGAACAGCCGATGCAGCCGGGATGGATGGAATGATCATTAGTGAAGGAACAGTTGATCCTTATAATTCAAAAGTAATTCGCTCAAGCCAAGGCTCTATCTTTCATATACCAATTGTTAAGGGAAGTATACAGAACGCTATCTCTACATTTAAAAACAACCATGTACCTGTTTATGGTACTTCCTTACAAAATGGAGTTCCTTATAAGGAAGTCTCTCCTTCAGACAAATTTTGTCTAATGATTGGAAATGAAGGAAACGGTGTAGATGGTGCTCTTCTACAAGAAACAACAAGGAATTTATATATTCCTATTTATGGCGAAGCTGAGTCGTTAAATGTAGGGATAGCTACAGGTATTCTTCTTTATCATTTACGCGGGTAAGCTTGCGGTAACAAAATGTTTTGATTATAATAAGATAGAAATTACATATGAACAAAACGATGACAGAGAAGAGTAGTTTATGATTGGCCCATATCAGGGAATAAATGCCTTAGACTGAAAGCATTTTATGGGACTAATGTAAATGAATTCACCTCTTGAGTTGACACTTGGACCATAAAGTATGTATGTAAAGGTGTTCCGGTTTTTACCGTTATGGAAATGAAGTGAGCTATGTACGTTATTTTACATAGTTAACAAGGGTGGTAACGCGAATTCAAACTCGTCCCTTTTAGGGGCGGGTTTTTTGTTTTGCCCTAAAGTTTGTATGTTTAGTGAAATGCTCAATTTCATCTGTGCATTTTCTTAAAAATAGTATGTTAAGCCGTTAGTTGTGAAACGACGTCTAACATTCTTTTATATTAAAGGAGGAAAAACTCATGCAGGAGCAGTTAAAACAGCTTCAAACAGAAGCGCTTGAGAAGGTAGAGCAAGCACAAGATTTAAAAGCGCTAAATGACATTCGTGTCGCATATTTAGGGAAAAAAGGACCTATCACTGAAGTTTTACGTGGAATGGGTAAATTATCGGCTGAAGAACGACCAGTGATGGGAGCATTAGCGAACGAAGTAAGAGAAGCGATTGCTACAGCTATTTCTACGAAACAAGAGCATTTAGAGCAGGTAGCAGTTGAGGAAAAACTATCAAAAGAGACGATTGATGTAACGTTGCCAGGTAGACCTGTTAAAGTTGGGAATCATCATCCAATTACAGCTGTTGTGGAAGAAATAGAAGATCTATTCTTAGGGATGGGCTATCAAATTGCAGAAGGTCCTGAAGTAGAAACGGATTATTTTAATTTTGAAGCCTTAAATCTTCCAAAGGGACATCCAGCTCGAGACATGCAGGATTCTTTCTACATTACAGAGGAGTTACTACTTCGTACACATACTTCCCCTGTACAAGCAAGAACGATGCAGGAACATAAAGGGCAAGGACCAGTTAAGATTATCTGTCCAGGTAAAGTGTATCGCCGTGACAGTGATGATGCTACACACTCACATCAATTTACACAAATTGAAGGACTTGTAGTAGATGAAAGTATTAGTATGAGCGATTTAAAGGGTACACTTGAAGTTTTTGCAAAGAAAATGTTTGGTGAAGAGCGTGAAATCCGTTTACGCCCTAGCTTTTTCCCATTTACAGAGCCATCTGTTGAAGTGGACGTCTCTTGTTTCTCCTGTGGTGGAAAAGGATGTAATGTATGTAAGAAAACTGGTTGGATTGAAATCTTAGGAGCTGGAATGGTTCATCCGAACGTCCTAGAGATGGCTGGATTCGATTCTAAAAAATACAGTGGGTTCGCGTTTGGTATGGGACCAGAGCGTATTGCGATGTTGAAATATGGTATTGATGACATTCGTCATTTCTATACAGATGATGTACGTTTCTTAAAACAATTCAAACGAGCTTAAAGGAGTGTTTAATGTGTTTGTTTCATATAAATGGTTAGCAGATTACGTTGATTTATCTGGCATTACTCCAGACGAATTAGCAGAGAAAATTACCCGAAGTGGGATTGAAGTTGAGGGTGTAGACGTCCTTAATGATGGGATTAAAGGTGTTGTTATTGGTCATGTTGTAGAAAAAGAACAGCATCCAGATGCAGATAAATTAAACAAGTGTCAAGTAGATCTAGGTACGGGTGAGCTTGTTCAAATTATTTGTGGAGCAAAAAATGTCGATAAAGGCCAAAAAGTAGCGGTTGCAACAGTTGGTGCTGTATTACCAGGTAACTTCAAAATTAAGAAAGCAAAGCTTCGTGGTGAAGCGTCTAATGGGATGATTTGTTCCTTACAAGAGCTTGGAGTGGAATCAAAGCTTATCGCGAAGGAATATTCAGAAGGGATATTCGTTTTCCCGAATGATGTAGAAGTTGGAAGCGACGCATTAGAACAGCTTCAGTTAGATGATGCTGTCCTTGAATTAGGATTAACGCCTAACAGATCTGATGCATTAAGTATGTTAGGTGTAGCTCATGAGGTTGCAGCGATTTTACATCGTGAAGTGAAATATCCAGAAATTCAATATCCTACAGCTAGTGAAAAAGCGGTTAGCTATGTAAATGTTAAGGTGGAAGCAACGGATGATAATCCATTATACGTTGCGAAGGTAATAAAAAATGTAACAATCAAACCTTCTCCATTATGGATGCAAGCTCGATTAATGGCAGCGGGTATTCGTCCCCATAATAACGTAGTCGATATTACTAACTATGTATTATTAGAGTACGGTCAACCGTTACATGCTTTTGATTTTGATCGTTTTGGTTCTAAGGAAGTTCTTGTTCGTCGAGCGAATGAAGGAGAAACAATCGTAACATTGGATGATCAAGAGCGTACGTTAACTAGCGAACACCTTGTCATCACAAATGGAACTGAGCCAGTTGCCTTAGCGGGTGTCATGGGTGGAGCGAATTCTGAGGTTCAATCAGATACGAAAAACATTTTATTAGAATCTGCATTATTTAATGGACAAAGAATTCGTACGGCATCGAAAGATCATGGCTTAAGAAGTGAAGCAAGTGCACGCTACGAAAAGGGTGTTGATCCAAATCGAGTACATGCAGCTGCAGAACGTGCAGCTCAATTACTTTCTCAATATGCGGATGGAGAAGTTCTAGAAGGTGCTGTTGAAGTAAACGCACAAAATTTCGAACCAGCTGTAGTTCAAACTACAGTTGAAAAAGTGAACAAAGTTTTAGGAATGAACATTAGTACTGAAGAAATGGTTACAATCCTTGAACGTCTTCAATTTGATGTAACACAAGATAATGGAACCTTAACAGTCACAGTTCCAACAAGACGTGGAGATATCACAATTGAAGAGGACCTAGTTGAAGAAATAGCGAGAATGTATGGGTATGATAATATTCCGACAACACTTCCAGTAGGTCAGGCTTTTCCAGGAAAGCTAACTGATTACCAAGAAAAACGTCGTCGTGTTCGTCGATACTTAGAAGGTAGCGGTTTATATCAAGCAATCACCTACTCGTTAACAAGTGAAGAGAAAGCAGCGAGATATGCACTAGAAACCTCTGATATCACGAAGCTATCGTTACCAATGAGTGAGGAAAGAAGCGTATTACGTTTAAGCTTACTTCCACATTTATTAGATGCAGTACGATACAATGTTGCTCGTCAAATTGATCAAGTAGCATTATATGAAATTAGCTCTGTTTTCCTTTCACAAGGAGCGGACGTTCAACCATTAGAAAAAGAACGTTTAGCCGGAGCAGTTACAGGATTATGGCACGCTCATTCCTGGCAGGGTGAGAAGAAAGCTGTTGACTTTTATGTGGTAAAAGGAATAATTGATGGTCTTATTGAACTCCTGGGCTTGTCAAAAGATATTCAATATAAGCAAGCAAAACGTGAAGGAATGCACCCAGGAAGAACAGCTGAACTTTATTTAGATGAAAAGCTAGTAGGGTATGTTGGACAGGTGCATCCAACAGTTCAAAAAGAGTTAGATTTAGCTGAAACATATGTATTCGAAATATCATTAGTTGATTTATTAGTAGCTCATGTTGAGGAAACACGATATGAAATCATCCCTCGTTACCCATCTATTTCAAGGGATATTGCTTTAGTTGTTAATAAAGAAGTTGTTTCTGGAGACATCGAGCAGGTGATTACAGAAGCGGGTGGCAAGATGCTAAAAGAAGTTTCTGTTTTTGATCTTTATGAAGGAGATCGTTTGGAAGAAGGCAAAAAATCTGTTGCATTCTCTCTTCGCTACTTCGATCCAGAAAAAACGTTAACGGATGAAGATGTATCAAAAACACATGAGAAAGTGTTAAAAGCCGTTGAGGAAAAAGTAGGAGCAACACTTAGAGGATAAATAATTCAAAAAGGAATCTTCTCGAACGTAAAGAGGAGATTCCTTTTTGTTGTTGAGGAAACGATCGATTAAAGATGCATGCTTAGACATCCAGGTTTAGCGCTTAGTCCCCCTGAGCTCATAAGCATTTAGCATGGAAGTCAAGGAACTTTTAATTCATCTGATTTCCTGAGATTGACCAAAATCCTAGTGCTTTTGTTTTATTGTGCATCAGTGTTTAAGACCTAATTACTTTTTCGATATTTTATGCGCTTTTTCCGTATTAGCAAAATGTTTTTTCGTAATGGTGGTTAAAAAATCCGTCCCTCGAGTATTGATGATTTTCGCCGCAGCAAGATCCACATGTGCACCAGCTCCTTTTGGCAATGTCACCCCAGCAATTTCGGATAAACGGTCGAATTCTTTTACAAATGAGTATCTAGCAATAATGGATGCCGCAGCAACTGCTAAGTGGACGCCCTCAGCTTTTGTAGAAAAATAGGCTTTTTCCTGTGGTATTTCTTTGCCTTTAATATGATTGAAATAAATGGCAGGATTAACAAACTGATCAATTAATAAGCCATCTGGACGTTCAGGGGATATTTTTTTTAATAGGTTATTAATGGCTTGATTATGTAATAATGCTTTCATCTTTCCTTGTGACATTCCACGTTGTTGAAGCTCGTTATATTTCTCGTTATGTAAAACAAGCAAACTGTAAGGAATTGTATGAATTAAGTTCTTTGCTATCTGGATGATTTGTGGGTCCTTCAGGTTTTTTGAATCCCTCACACCTAGTTCTTGGATTAACGGAATTTGGTCTTTCTTCACATAGGCTGCAACAACCGTTATTGGTCCAAAAAAATCACCTGTCCCTACTTCGTCAGAACCTATAATGGAAAGCTCTGCTATATTATGGGGTGGTTGATATCCTGATGGAGTTTTTTTTGATTGTGTTTTTGGCTGTTTTGGTGCCTCTTCTTTCCCCCACTTTGTAGCTTCTAATTGAGCGGTTCCACCCTGAAAGAGAACCTTTCCTGATTTGTATGCAGTGATGGTACATCCATTTGCTTTTGCAGAGAAGATAGCTCCAGGTGGTGTTTTGTCTGTACGGTGTACTTTATAAAATTGCTCCATATCTTTTATTGTCTTTTCATTCACCTTAATCACTGAGTTTGCCAAAATAGACATCCTTTCTTAATTGGTTCATTATCGTTTATAACTAGATTTAAAGAAGGAAGGAATCATTCGCATTGCCATTACTTTCATTGCAAAAATTGTCCTTCTTCCCATATCATAAAGCTTCATGTTATGATAAGGAATAGGATTTGCAGGAAATGGAGGATTAATCGTTGTCAAATCGCCCTAAATCGAAAACGACTGTAGATATTTATGGTCAACAATTTTCCATTATCGGTACTGAGAGCACAAGCCATATCCGAGCTGTTGCTTCAATTGTTGATGATAAGATGAGAGAGATTAATAGTAAAAATCCATCTCTAGATATAAATAAGCTAGCAGTCCTTACTGCTGTTAATGTAGTCCATGATTATTTAAAACTGAAAGAAGAATATGAAAAGTTAGAGAAACAACTAATAGAAAAGGATTGAAGCTAAGAAATGCTAGATTTCGTGTTCGTCATTATTTTATTATTTGGAATACTGGTTGGCTTAAAGCGTGGATTTATCCTTCAATTTATCCACTTAACAGGATTTGTTATTGCCTATATTGTAGCATACAAATATTTTGACCAACTAGCACCGAAATTAAAACTTTGGGTGCCGTACCCTGTTACTAGTGAAGGATCTGTTTTCCTTAGTCTTTTAGATGGAGATGATCTAGAAGGCGCTTATTACAGAGCAGTAGCATTCGTAATCTTATTTATTGGGACTAAGATTGTGATGCATATTATTGGGGCAATGTTAGACTTTGTTGCACTATTACCGGTTTTGAAGCAGTTAAATCGTTGGGCAGGCTCAATACTAGGATTCTTGGAATCATACTTAGTTTTATTTATTATCCTCTTTATAGGTGCACTTTTACCTATTGAACAGCTACAGCTTGCTTTAGATCAATCTGTTCTTGCGGATTTAATTGTTAATCATACTCCATATTTCTCTGATAAAGTAAATGAGCTTTGGATTCAATACATATCATAAGAGGCAGACAATAAAAGCAGCTCCCGACAGGGGATTTGATCTTTTTTAGTCGACCTCTTTTTTATACTTTCAGAAAGTATAGGCTTGTACATAGTGGTCCTCTGGCAACATAAATAGTTTTCCTCACTTCTGTTGAAACTATAAAAATGTACTTATTGTCGCTTTCTTTGTATGATGTTTAGGTAATCAACAAAAAGAAAGCATTGGATGTAACTAGTCACTATTAACAATCTCTGATTAAACAAGCTAACTCAGACAAGGTGCGTAGACTATTCTATATAGAACTGTAATATGAGGTGATAAAAATGGAATTACATAAAAAAGATATTATCAAATTATTAGAAAAAATAGCTGTCCTTATGGAGCTGAAGGGTGATAATCCGTTTAAAATATCTGCTTTTAGAAAAGCAGCAAATGCTCTTGAAGTGGATGACAGAAGCTTAGCACAAATCGAGGATTTCACAAAAATACCGGGTATTGGTAAGGGGACGTCTGCTGTTATTAAGGAATATGTAGATATAGGGAAATCGGAAGTACTACAGGAGTTAGAGGAAGAAGTACCTTCCGGCTTATTGCCTTTACTTAAGCTTCCTGGACTAGGTGGAAAAAAGATAGCTAAGCTTTATAAAGAACTTCAAATTGATGGTGTTGAGGCTCTGAAAGTAGCGTGCGAAGAAAATAAAATCCAAGAGCTTGCTGGCTTTGGTAAGAAATCTGAAGAGAAAATAGTAGCCGCAATAGCTGAAATGGGAAGTAGACCAGATCGTTTACCAATTGCATTTATGTTACCGATAGCGGAAGAAATTGAAGCGTATTTAGGAAAATGTGAGGGAATAGAGAGGTTCTCAAGAGCAGGAAGTCTTCGTCGGATGAGAGAAACGATTAAAGATCTAGACTTCATTATTTCAACAAATAATCCTAGCAAAGTAAGAGAGCAGTTATTAGCTATTCAAAATCTAACCGAGACGATTGCGAGTGGTGATACGAAAGTATCGGTACAGCTAAGCTATGAATATGAAGTAAGTGTTGATTTTAGATTGGTTAAACCTGAAGAATTTGCGACGACTTTACACCATTTTACTGGATCAAAGGATCATAACGTAAGAATGCGACAGCTTGCTAAAGAACGGGGAGAAAAAATTAGCGAGTATGGTGTGGAAAACGTTGAAACAAATGAAGTAACGACATTTGAAACAGAGGAAGAATTTTATCACTACTTTCAATTACCTCATATTCCACCAGAGCTACGAGAAGATGGAACAGAAGTCGAGCTTTATAAGGAAGACACAAAGCTTATTTCTCTGGACGATATAAAGGGCGACCTCCATATGCACTCAACCTGGAGTGATGGGGCATTTACAGTACGAGAGATGGTTGAAGCATGCCGTAAGAAAGGCTACAAATATATGGCTATTACAGATCATTCACAGTACTTGAAAGTAGCGAATGGACTAAACCCAGAACGTCTTCTTGCTCAAAGGAAAGAAATAGATAAATTAAATAAAGAATATGAAGATATCACCATATTAGCAGGTGTAGAAATGGACATCTTACCAGATGGAACATTAGATTATGATGAGGAACTACTTCAGGAAATGGATTTAGTTATCGCATCTATTCATTCGAGCTTTTCTCAACCCAAGGATGTAATTATGGAACGTTTAACAACAGCATTAAAAAGCTTACATGTAGATATGATTGCTCATCCGACAGGAAGAATTATTGGCAAACGTAAGGGCTATGATGTAGATGTTGACATGCTGATCCAGCTTGCGAAGGAAACAGATACAGCTCTTGAGTTAAATGCTAATCCAAATCGTTTAGATCTGAATGCAGAAGCTATTAGAAAAGCACAAGCGGCGGGAGTTAAGCTTGTCATTAATACGGATGCACATAATACAGAGATGCTAGAGCATATGCCGATTGGAGTCTCAACAGCAATAAAAGGCTGGATTGAAAGGAAGAATGTGATTAATACGTGGGAACTTGATCAAGTTAAAGCATTCTTAAATCGTCATCATAAATCGTGACGAATAAACTATAGGCTGTGCATTATGAATCGGGAGGTTTATCATTTTGCAACAAAAAGTATTACAAGTATTAGAATTTGAAAAAGTGAAAAGTCAGCTTGTGAATTATGCCTCCTCCTCGTTAGGTAAGGAAAAGGCAAAATCCTTAACACCTTCTATTCAATTTGAAGAGGTAGTTGTCGCACAAGAGCAAACGGATGAAGCGGCTAAAGTATTACGTTTAAAAGGAAATATTCCCCTTGGTGGTTTAGTTGATATACGTGCAACGATCAAGCGTGCAAGAATTGGTGGGGTTCTTAGTGCTGGAGAGCTTAACGAAGTATCAGGTACTCTCTATGCAAGTAGAAACATGAAGCGTTTTATAGAGAAGATGGTGGAGGAAGAAATTGAGCTCCATCACTTACCGGTTTTATCTGAACAAATCGTCGTTTTACAAGAGGTTGAAAGAAAGATAACAGAATGCATAGATGACAATGGATATGTTCTAGATACAGCAAGCGACGCGCTTAAAGGGATTCGTCAGCAATTGAGAACAACAGAAGCGCGTGTAAGAGAAAAGTTAGAATCAATGATACGCTCCTCTTCTGCAACAAAAATGCTATCTGATGCGATCATTACGATTAGAAATGACCGATTTGTACTCCCAGTAAAACAGGAATATCGTGGCTCTTATGGTGGTATTGTTCACGACCAATCAAGCTCAGGGGCTACTCTTTTTATTGAGCCACAAGTTGTAGTCGACCTAAATAATACGCTACAGCAAGCGAAAGTGAAGGAAAAGGTAGAAATTGAACGAATTTTATCTATTCTCTCAAGTGAAGTAGCGGAACATAGTGAGGAAATTTTGCATAATGTTGAATGTTTAGCCGAAATGGACTTTATGTTTACCAAAGCTAAATATGCAAAGCAAATAAAAGCCACAAGACCAGCTGTGAATAATGATGGGAGAATTCAATTATTTAAAGCTAGACATCCGTTACTCCCTGACAATGAAGTTGTACCAAATGATATCGAGCTAGGTACAGATTTCACAACAATAGTTATTACGGGACCGAATACAGGGGGGAAAACTGTAGCATTAAAAACGCTTGGTTTATGTACATTAATGGCACAAGCAGGCTTACAAATTCCTGCCCTTGATGGATCAGAAGTAGCAGTATTTGAAGCGGTTTATGCCGATATTGGAGATGAACAGTCAATTGAACAGAGCCTAAGTACATTCTCTTCACATATGGTTAATATTGTGGATATTCTTGATAAAGTAAATTTTAAAAGTCTAGTCTTGTTTGATGAATTAGGAGCAGGTACAGATCCACAAGAAGGTGCGGCTTTAGCTATTTCAATTCTAGATGAGGTATATAATCGCGGCGCAAGAGTTGTAGCGACAACCCATTACCCAGAATTAAAAGCATATGGCTACAATCGAAGCGGAGTAGTTAATGCAAGTGTTGAATTCGATATTAATACATTAAGCCCAACGTACAAGCTGTTAATTGGTGTACCAGGTCGAAGTAATGCTTTTGAAATCTCAAAACGACTCGGTTTACAAGATCGTGTCATCCAAATGGCCAAGGCGCAAATGAGTGATGAACGTAATGAAGTAGATACTATGATTGCTTCACTAGAAACAAGTAAAAAAGCTGCAGAAGTAGAGGTAACAGAGGCAGAAAAAATTCGTAAAGAAGCAGAACAGCTTCATAAGGAATTACAGCGTCAAATTATAGAATTCAATAATAAAAAAGATGCCTTATATGAACAAGCAGAACAAAAAGCAGAAGAAAAGCTAGAAGAGGCAAAACAAGAAGCTGAAAAAATAATACAAGATTTACGTAAGCTAAGGAAAGATCAGCATGCTACTATAAAAGAGCATGAATTAATAGATGCAAAGAAACGATTGGAAGAAGCGACTCCTCACTTTGAGAAAAGTAAAAAAGTAGAGAAAAAGCAACAAGAACAGAAAACACTTTTACCAGGGGATGAAGTAAAGGTCATTAGCTTTAATCAAAAGGGCCACTTAATCGAAAAGGTAAATGAAAAAGAATGGCAAGTACAGATGGGTATCATGAAGATGAAAGTTAAAGAAAAGGACCTTGAATATAGTAAAAGACCGAAACAGGAAGTTCAGCAGAAGCCACTATCGACCATAAAAGGGAAAGACTATCACGTTTCATTAGAATTAGATTTACGTGGAGAACGCTTTGAAAATGCCCTTTTAAGAGTAGAAAAATATTTGGACGATGCTGTATTGGCTGGCTACCCTAGAGTTTCGATTATTCATGGTAAAGGTACTGGCGCACTAAGAACAGGTGTAAAAGAAATGTTGAAAAATCACCGAAGTGTAAAAAGTACAAGGTTTGGTGAAGCGAGTGAAGGTGGAACAGGCGTTACAGTAGTTGAACTCAAATAAATGGGGAGATTTTTATGAATACATTTTGGGAACATCATTTAGTACAAACGGCTGCTTATTATAGTGTAGTCGTGTTATGTATCATTGTCTTTTTATCGATATTTGAGCTCGTAACCAAATATAAAAATTGGGAAGAAATTCAAAAAGGGAATATAGCTGTTGCGATGGCAACTGGCGGTAAAATCTTTGGAATAGCGAATATCTTTCATTTTTCTATCCATCAGCATGATAGTTTGCTGCAGATGATGGGAGCTGGCTTATTTGGTTTTGTTCTTCTTCTACTTGGCTATTTTATCTATGAATTTATGACACCTAAATTTAAAATTGATGAAGAAATTCAAAAAGATAACCGAGCAGTTGGATTTATCTCGCTCGTTATTTCGGTAGGATTATCTTTTGTCATCGGAGCAGGTCTATAAGGAGAGATAACAATGGAGACGTTGGCTAAGGTAATGTTCGGATTATGTGGCTTATTTATACTCATAGGAATTGTGTTTTTAATGTTTTTTTAAAAGATAGAACGGTATCCTTTGTACGTAGTTATAGAGTGTCTAGCGCAAGGCCCCAACGCATAAATGGGCGCCTTGCGCTTTTTTGTAGCCCTTGTGATCACTGTTATTGACTATCGTTACAGATATTTGCTATAAGGGAGCTTCTTTTATAAGTAACCAGCATGTAAAAATTCAGCAGTATCCTATATCAAGCAATTGATGATCGCCTGAGAAAAAAGAATGTTTGAAAGGAGAGCTGAATATAAGATAATGTGTAGATAGGTTGAAATATTTTATATTTCTGAAAATATGAAAATCTGTTATACTTATTTATAAAGGGGAAGAATGCACGATTGATCTGTTGTGGTACAGAGAACGTAGATTTTATTTCCGTAGGAAAAATCCATTTGTAAGGCGACAAAGGGGGAAAAAGCGTGGAAAACCAAAAACCTTGGCTTCAATATTACCCAGAAGAAATTCCTCATGAATTAGAGCTAGCCAGCCAGCCACTATTTGAATACTTACAACAATCAGCTTCAGAATTTCCATCAAAGATTGCCATTCACTTTCTTGGTAAGGATTTAACTTATTTAGAGCTTTATCAACAGTCGTTGAAATTAGCGAACTATTTCCAAACAGTAGGACTTAAAAAGGGAGATCGAGTCTCTATTATGCTTCCGAACTGTCCTCAGGCTGTTATCTCTTATTATGGTGTTTTATTAGCAGGAGGGATTGTTGTACAGACTAATCCTTTATACATGGAAAGAGAATTAGAGTATCAATTAAAGGATAGCGAGTCTACTTTCATCGTAACGTTGGATTTATTGTATCCTAGAGTTTCTAAAATGAAAGCGTTAACAAATTTGAAGCATATTATCGTAACAAGTATTAAGGACTATTTGCCGTTTCCTAAAAATTTACTTTATCCATTCGTGCAAAAGAAACAGAATCAAGTGATTGTCAAAGTAGAACATGAAGGTACTACCTACCTCTGGAAAAAAATAATGGAAGAGGCAAAAACAGAAGCGAATATTCCAACTATCCATCCTGAAGAAGATCTTGCATTACTCCAATATACGGGTGGAACGACAGGGTTTCCGAAGGGTGTAATGCTTACACATCATAATGTTGCCTCAAATACAAGAATGTGTTCACAATGGATGTACAAATGTAAAAGAGGAGAAGAATCTATTCTCGGCATTATTCCTTTTTTTCATGTTTATGGGATGACAACTGTGATGAATTTAGGCATTATGCAGGCTTTTAAGATGATTCTATTACCTAAATTTGATGCAACAGATGCTTTAAAAACAATTGAGAAGCAAAAGCCAACACTTTTTCCAGGAGCACCAACTATTTATATTGCTTTACTAAATCACCAAGATATAAAGAAATATAACCTATCTTCTATAAAATGTTGTATTAGTGGTTCTGCTCCGCTACCGGTAGAGGTTCAAGAGAAATTTGAACAGGTAACAGGCGGGAAGCTTGTAGAAGGATATGGACTTTCCGAAACGTCACCTGTTACACACGCAAACTTCATATGGGATCATCGAAAAGTGGGGAGTATAGGCGTTCCATGGCCAAATACAGACTCAATGATTTATTCCTATGAAAAGGATGGCCCTGCTGACCCTAATGAGCTTGGAGAAGTCGCAATCCGTGGACCTCAAGTTATGAAGGGATACTGGAATAAACCTGAAGAAACAGAAGCTACTTTTAAAGACGGTTGGTTTTTAACAGGGGATATAGGATATATGGATGAAGAAGGGTATTTCTTTATCGTCGACCGTAAAAAGGATATGATTATTGCTGGTGGCTACAATATTTATCCACGTGAAATAGAAGAAGTACTTTATGAACATGATAAAGTACAGGAAGTGGTTGTAGCGGGTGTTCCTGATCCGTATAGAGGGGAAACGGTTAAAGCTTATATTGTCTTAAAAGAAGGATATCAAGCAACGACAGAGGAGTTTAATGAATATGCGAGAAAAAATTTAGCTGCATATAAGGCACCGAGAATCTATGAATTTAGAGACGAACTTCCTAAAACTGCAGTAGGAAAAATATTAAGGCGTGCATTAGTTGAAGAAGAAAAAGATAAATTAAAAAAAGCTAAGTAACTATTGAATACAGGTGAACCTTTAGGGGCTCACCTGGCTCTTTGGATGGAACTAGTAAAGAATGTATTTAAACTATGTGACATGAGAAAGATACATAGTTTCGAATTCTTTCGAGAATATTTATCTAATTATGCTTGACAGAATATGAAGGAATTATTATCATAAAATTATGAATGATGATTCATTCATTATGAAGGAGAGTAAAGAAATTGAAGCAGAAAAAACCAAAATACAGGCAAATTATTGATGCAGCTGTGATAGTCATAGCTGAAAATGGCTATCATCAAGCGCAGGTTTCAAAAATCGCAAAGCAAGCAGGCGTTGCTGATGGAACCATCTACTTATATTTTAAGAACAAAGAAGATATTCTTGTCTCTCTTTTTCAAGAAAAGATGGGAATTTTCATTGAGAAAATTGAAGAGGAAATTGAATTAAAATCTTCAGCAGCTGAAAAGCTCTATTCTCTAATCGAAAAACATTTTTCATTACTTGCAGAAGATCATCATTTAGCGATTGTAACACAACTTGAGCTACGACAGTCCAATAAAGAACTTAGGTTAAGAATTAATGAAGTTCTTAAAGGGTATTTAAACGTTGTGGATAAAATCGTTACTGCAGGACAGGAAACAGGAGAATTTCGAGAAGATCTTGAATTACGTTTAGCAAGACAAATGATTTTCGGTACGATTGACGAAACGGTCACAACATGGGTAATGAATGATCAAAAATACGATTTACCTAGTCAAGCAAAAAAGGTACATGATTTATTCGTTTACGGATTTAAACATCTAGAAAAATAGGATTTATAGTAGGTGCTAACACTCCATTATGCGTAGCACCTTACTTTCTAAATATAAGGCTGTGTTAAAGTAAAGGTAAATGTAGCACGTTGTTGATAAGAGAAAAAGGCATAAGATCCACGCGGAAAAGCAAACGCCATTAATGAAAATCAACAAACACGTTTAACAGAGTCAGATATAAAGTCATTTTCCTTAGTAAGGCTTATTTAAAATAAGGAGGAAAAAAGAACATGGATTTCTTAAACGTTACTAAATCTAATTTTATTGCTGTGGCAACGATAAATAACCCACCAGCAAATGCTTTAGCATCAGGTGTTTTGAAAGAGCTTTCATCTTTTTTGGATGAAGTTGAAAACGATGAGTCTGTGAGAGTCATTGTTTTACATGGCGAAGGAAGGTTTTTCTCAGCTGGTGCAGATATTAAAGAATTTGTACAAGTGCCTTCCGGCGCAGCGTATTCTAGCTTAGCTACTAGAGGGCAGGAGCTTTTTGAAAGAGTAGAAACCTTCAGTAAACCAATTATTGCTGCAATTCATGGAGCTGCTCTTGGGGGAGGGCTAGAGCTTGCGATGTCGTGTCACATGCGTATTGTAACTGAGGACGCAAAACTTGGCTTACCAGAGCTTCAACTTGGAATAATACCTGGTTTTGGGGGGACTCAGCGCTTACCAAAATACGTAGGGACAGGACGTGCTTTAGAAATGATGCTAACAAGTGAACCAATTTCTGGAGCTGAGGCAGTAAAGCTAGGCTTAGCCAATCATGCTTTTTCTCAAGATGTGTTACTAGATGAAGTGAAAAACATAGCAGCAAAATTTGCGCAAAAAAGCCCTCAATCAGTTAAGGCTGTGATCTCATTACTGAATGCGTCAAAGCAGAAATCTCATGCAGAAGGAATGAAACAAGAAGCAGATGAATTTGGTGCACTATTTGGTAGTGCGGATGCAAAAGAAGGTATTACAGCGTTTATTGAAAAAAGAAAACCAACCTTTACTGGAAAATAAGCTTTGAGGAATATCATGATGTTTAGCAGAAATTAAAGTTGTAGCGTTTAAATGAAATGGTGAATGAATGACTTATTATACATGGGGGAATGGGAAATGAATATTTTTGTCATTATGAAAAGAACATTTGATACGGAAGAGAAAATTGTTGTTCAAAACGGAGGAATTGCTGAAGATGGAGCAGAATTCATCATCAATCCCTATGACGAGTATGCAATTGAGGAAGCGATTCAAGTTCGTGACGCAAATAGTGGAGAAGTAACGGTTGTAACAATCGGTGGAGAGGAATCTGAAAAGGAATTAAGAACTGCTTTAGCAATGGGGTGTGATAAGGCTGTTTTAATAAATGTGGAAGACGATCTTGAAGAAGGAGATCAATATACTACGTCAAGAATCCTTGCAGAATTCTTTAAAGATAAAGAAGTGGATTTAATTCTTGGTGGAAATGTGGCAATTGATGGAGGCTCTGGACAGGTTGGACCTCGATTAGCAGAGCTACTCGATATCTCTTATGTAACCACAATAACAAAGCTTGAAATTAATGGGGATCAAGCAGTTGTAACACGTGATGTTGAAGGGGATTCCGAAGTTATTGAAACAACATTACCACTATTAGTTACAGCGCAACAAGGGTTAAATGAGCCACGCTATCCATCATTACCAGGTATTATGAAAGCGAAGAAAAAGCCATTAGATGAGCTTGAACTAGACGATTTAGATCTAGAAGAGGACGATGTTGAACAAAAAACAAAGACCATTGAAATATTCTTACCACCGAAGAAAGAAGCTGGGAAAGTACTAGAAGGAGAGCTACAAGACCAAGTAACAGAACTTGTATCCCTTCTGAGAAATGAAGCTAAAGTTGTCTAATTGGGTTTTTATAGTTTAATAGATCGTTAGAATGAGTGGGAGAAATACCGAGGATAATTTGAACAGGGGGAAATAATGATGGGAAGAAAAGTACTTGTATTAGGTGAAGTTCGTGATGCAACGCTAAGAAATGTTTCATTTGAGGCCATTGCTGCTGGTAAAACAATTGCTGAAGGTGGAGAGGTAGTTGCCCTATTAGTTGGAGACACAGTGGCTTCTTTAGGAACAGAACTTGTTCATTACGGAGCAGATCGTGTCATTACAGTCGAGGATCCTAAATTAACTACGTATACTCCTGACGGATATTCACAAGCCGTATTATCTGTTATTCAAGAGGAAAGCCCTGAAGGAATAGTCTTTGGTCACACCGCTTTAGGAAAGGATTTGTCACCGAAGATTGCAGCTAAATTAGGTTCTGGACTTGTCTCAGATGCAACGGCTATTGAAGTAACAGGAGGAAATGTTGTTTTCACTCGACCAATTTATTCTGGAAAAGCATTCGAGAAGAAAATTGTCACGGATGGAGTTATTTTTGCAACGATCCGACCAAATAATATTCCTTCCCTTGATAAGGATGATTCAAGATCAGGGGACGTTACGTCTCATTCAGTTGAAATAAAAGATCTTCGTACCATTGTCAAAGAGGTTGTGAGAAAAGCTTCTGAAGGTGTGGATCTATCTGAGGCAAAGGTTGTTATTGCAGGTGGTCGTGGTGTGAAGAGTGAAGATGGATTCCAACCATTGAATGAATTAGCAGAGGTGCTAGGTGGAGCTGTAGGTGCTTCACGTGGAGCATGTGATGCAGAATACTGCGATTACTCCCTGCAAATTGGTCAAACGGGAAAAGTCGTTACACCTGACTTATACATTGCATGTGGTATTTCAGGAGCTATTCAGCATCTAGCAGGAATGTCTAATTCGAAGGTAATCGTAGCGATTAATAAAGACCCAGAAGCGAATATTTTTAAAGTTGCGGATTATGGCATCGTTGGGGATTTATTTGAAGTGATTCCATTACTTACAGAAGAATTTAAGAAGTTAAAAGTACATGCATAAGAGGAAAGAGGCTTGGACATAAGTAGATTTAGCCCCAGATAAACCCGAACGATTAGATCATTTCTTAATGATTTCTATCTCTAATTGTTCGGGTTCTTATGTCATGTAAAAGCTTATTTTATCTGTCAATACGATTATTACTAACTACTGCAATTGTGATAGCCGCTTGACTCTTGGGGAAATGAGGAGAGCAAGTGGTGTAGCGAAATCAACCATCCTTGTTTTACTAACTTCACTCATTAATAAGCAACTCAGGGTACGAAGAATATTACTTTCTTTAACATTCATTTATTGTGTTACGTATTGATCCCTGTATTTACCACTCTTTTTTGAGCTTTGTAGCTTTTTAGAAACCACCTCAAATACATCACCCTACATTCACCTACAAGATCATGTAATGAACATATTTGTAACAGCAATAAGGTATTCAAATCAGACCTAAGCTTATGTGCTTTGTTTTACACTAAAATGAAGTTAAATATTAAGTAGTCTTTATGTTCATTATAAATATCTTCTGTTAAATTCAACAAAAAGATACATAAACATCTATGTTTTGATAAAAAATCTTAGGGGAAAGTATGTAATGAAGCAAAAAGTTAGCTTAGTTTATGTGTGAATGCTATAATCAAAACATAATTTACGCAACATATTAGGAGGAATTACAATGGCAATTACAAATGTTACTGATCAAACTTTTTCAACTGAAACAAACGAAGGTGTAGTACTAGTTGATTTCTGGGCTCCTTGGTGTGGACCTTGTAAAATGATTGCACCTGTTCTTGAAGAACTTGATACAGATATGGGTGACAAAGTAAAAATCGTAAAGGTTGATGTTGACGAAAACCAAGAAACAGCAGGTAAGTTTGGTGTTATGAGTATCCCTACTCTACTTGTTCTTAAAGATGGAGAAGTAGTTGACAAAGCTGTAGGATACCAACCTAAAGAAGCACTTGCTGAAGTATTAAACAAACACGTTTAATCCTTACGTAACTTAGTAAATATCATAAGAAGATGAAAAGGGATTGACGTATTGTCAGTCCTTTTTTATTGCTTAGGAACCTACAAAATGCAACAACTGTGAACAAGTGCTTCGCCATATAGCTTCATGCGCCTTTCTTAAAAGTTGGCCTATTGCAAGTGCTGTAAATTCATCTATTTCTTAGGAAATAATTGTGTATAATTCGACATTTTAACATGGGATTACACGTGATGGTCATGATAGAATAAACCTATGCGTTTATTGCTGCTTTATGATGAGGAGTGTTTGCTATGATAGATAAATTGAAGGAAAAGCTCTCACTTCTTCCAGATCAGCCTGGCTGTTACATTATGAAGGATCGCCAGGGAACTGTTATATATGTGGGAAAAGCGAAAGTTTTAAAAAATAGAGTCCGTTCTTATTTCACTGGATCTCATGATGGTAAAACATTACGTTTAGTGAATGAGATTGAAGATTTTGAATATATCATTACGTCCTCTAACCTTGAGGCTTTAATACTAGAATTAAATTTAATTAAGAAGTATGATCCGAAATATAATGTCATGTTAAAAGACGATAAAACCTATCCTTTTATTAAAATCACAAACGAACGTCATCCTCGATTACTGGTGACAAGACAAGTGAAAAAGGATAAAGGGAAATACTTTGGACCTTATCCGAACGTTTTTTCAGCTAGAGAAACAATTAAGCTGTTAGACAGGTTATATCCATTGAGAAAATGTTCTACCTTACCAGATCGTGTTTGCTTGTATTATCATATGGGTCAATGTTTGGCTCCGTGTGTGAATGAGGTGTCTGTAGAGACAAATCGTCAGCTTGTTGAAGAAATATCTAAATTCTTAAATGGAGGATTTAAAACGATTAAAGAAGAGCTTTCTGCAAAGATGGTAGATGCATCGGAAAAATTAGAATTTGAACGTGCTCAGGAATTTAGAGATCAAATTCTCCATATAGAAGCAACAATGGAAAAACAAAAAATGACGTTAAATGACTTTGTTGATCGCGATGCCTTTGGGTATGCCTATGATAAAGGATGGATGTGTGTCCAAGTATTTTTTATTAGGCAAGGGAAGTTGATTGAACGAGACGTTTCACTGTTCCCGATTTATGATACTCCTGAGCAAGAATTTTTAACTTTTTTAGGGCAATTTTATTCTAAGGCTAGCCATTTTATCCCGAAAGAAATCTTATTGCCTGATAGTGTAGAAGAGGAGCTTGTTGAGAAATTTTTAGATGTCACAACGTTACAGCCTAAAAGAGGTAAGAAGAAGGATTTGGTCCTACTTGCCCATAAAAATGCCAAAATTGCTTTAAAAGAAAAATTCATGCTAATTGAGCGAGATGAAGAACGAACGATAAAAGCGGTTGAAAATTTAGGAGACATATTAGGTATTGCAACTCCGCATCGTATTGAGGCTTTTGATAATTCAAATATACAAGGAACAGATCCTGTTTCAGCTATGGTTGTATTTGAAGATGGGAAACCAGCGAAAAAGCATTATCGAAAATATAAGATTAAAAGTGTTAGTGGACCAGATGATTATGATTCGATGAGAGAAGTTGTTAGAAGAAGATATAGTCGAGCATTAAAAGAGGAGCTTCCTTTACCAGATCTTATCATCATTGACGGGGGGAAAGGTCATTTAGCTGCTGCACAAGAGGTACTTATTGATGAATTGTCACTAGATATTCCAATTGCTGGATTAGTGAAAGATGACAAACACCGTACTTCTGAGCTATTAATTGGTGCTCCTCCAGAATTTATTCAATTAGAACGAAATAGTCAGGAATTCTACCTTCTCCAAAGAATTCAAGATGAGGTTCACCGGTTTGCAATAACCTTCCATCGAAATGTACGTGGAAAGACTGCATTTCAGTCAATACTCGATGAAATACCAGGTGTAGGTGCACAAAGAAAGAAAATGTTATTAAAACATTTCGGCTCAGTAAAAAAAATGAAGGAAGCAAGTGTTGAAGAGTTATCACAGGCTGGTATACCTTCAACGATTGCAAACACGATATTCCAACACTTGAAAAATAACGAATCGTAGGTTTCGTTCGGAAACCTTTTAAGTGGATAAATCAGTGGGTAAAACCACTTTTTCTAAAAATAGACTTGATTGAAGTTAAAAAGTTTGATAATCTTTATAGTAATTTCATATGATCGTTAGTTTGTTAAATGAAGGTAGAGGCGCGAAAATCATTAGTAACCAGTTGGAGGATAAATGGTATCCTATGAAAATTGGAGAAAGGGAGATTCGCCGAAGTGATAAAAGACCATTTGCTTTTATCGCTGGTTTTACATTTAAGAGGTGTAAAATTGTCAGGGATTCGTATTGATTCTTGGAGAGCTATCTCATTGTCTAAAAACAGCTTGTCTGTTTGTACTTAGCAATGGGATATTTTTGTCCCATTGCTTTTTTGTTGTTCTTGACTAAAACATTGAAATTTCCTTGCTTGTAAGCACAGTCGATCAAAGTACTAGGTATATAGCGGTGAAAAAAGAACAATAGCAAGCTTATCTGCTGCTTTTTCGCCGCATCTTTAACCAGTCCAAGGAATTGTGTCCCGAATGTTTGCACCTCTTGTTTTAAGACTAGGTTGTATGAGAGAGCAGTTTGTGAATCATCCTTACCATAACAAACGAGATCAATAGTGGAAAAGGCGAAAAAAGCACATGTAACATGAAGAAATGTCAAAGTTTTCATAATGGAAAGGTGAGGGTTTTAATGGGTATCATCGTACAAAAATTTGGTGGAACATCAGTTGGATCTGTTGAGAGGATCTTACATGTTGCACAGCGTGTTATACAAGAAAAAAATGCGGGACATGATGTAGTGGTTGTCGTTTCTGCAATGGGAAAATCAACGGACCAATTAGTTGACTTGGCAAATCAGATTTCTTCAAAGCCGAGTAAACGAGAGATGGATATGCTATTAACAACTGGGGAACAAGTGACAATTTCCTTATTGTCAATGGCCTTAGCTGAAAAAGGCTATGAAGCGACCTCCTTTACAGGTTGGCAAGCGGGTGTTGAAACAGAAGCATCACATGGTAACGCAAGAATTTTAAACATACAAACAGAGAATGTGAAAACAGAGCTTTCGAAGGGAAAAATTGTAGTTGTTGCAGGATTCCAAGGAGTATCTGAGGACGGTCAAATTACAACATTAGGACGAGGAGGATCTGATACAACTGCGGTTGCTTTGGCTGCTGCATTAAAAGCGGAGAAATGTGATATCTACACAGATGTTACAGGTGTATATACAACAGATCCACGATGTGTAAAATCTGCCCGTAAGCTAGAGTCAATTTCTTATGATGAAATGTTAGAATTAGCTAATTTAGGAGCTGGTGTTCTACATCCAAGAGCAGTAGAGTTTGCAAAAAACTATCAAGTAGCCTTAGAAGTACGGTCAAGTATGGAAAATGAAAGAGGAACGTTAATTGAGGAGGAATCAAGCATGGAACAAAACTTAGTTGTAAGAGGAATTGCATTTGAGGACCAAGTAACAAGAGTATCGGTTTTAGGATTACCAAATGAACTAACGACTCTATCCACCATTTTTACGACACTTGCTACAAATGGAGTGAATGTTGATATTATTATTCAAAATACGACGAGTGACTTAAAAACATCTATCTCGTTCTCAGTAAAAACAAATGCCCTAGAGGATACAATCTCTATTTTAGAGCAACATAAATCTATCTTACAATTTGATAAAATTGAGTCAGAATCACAGCTTGCAAAAGTATCCATCGTTGGTTCTGGAATGGTGTCTAATCCTGGAGTGGCTGCAGAGATGTTTGATGTCTTGGCAAATGAAGGAATACAGGTGAAGATGGTAAGTACGTCAGAAATTAAAGTCTCTACAGTTGTCGACCAAGTACATATGGTTGATGCTGTTAATGCATTACATGATGCATTTGAGCTTTCAAAAGAGGTAGCTTCTGTATAAGTTGGCATGGGAAAGGAGAGGGGATATATCCCGCTCTCCCCTATTTCTTACGATCACTTCGTTTACCATATGAAAGATCTTCAATTGTATCCTTGCTGTCCCATTTTACTGTGAAAACGACTTTGTTTGAACGCTTTTTAAGCTGCTCATACGTTTCTGTTATATGCTGGTTCATCATTTGGAGTTGTTCAGCAATAAAACCTGCCTCCATTTGATAGGTGTGCCCATTTTCATGTTTAAACCGGATTGAAATTAATTCACTGGTTAATTCGAATTCCATTTCATTCTTTTTATCGTGGCTAAGCACTAGATCTCCCCAGCCAGCAGTGTGAAAGAACTCAGATATTTCTTCGATCGAAGTGACGGGGAACTTTCTAGCTAAGCTTTTTCCAGCCCAATAAAGCATGTTGGCATAATCTTGTCCTAAAACATCCGGTAAAAGAACTTCTCTAAGTAGTTCGTAACCAAATGCAGGTATTTGTCTTTCTGCTAAATCTTCTTTACTGATTCGTTCAGTTTGTTTCATCACGGTATTCCTCTCTTTCTACTTTATTATATAACAACATGATTAGAGAAACACATGAAATATTAAGCAAATTTACAATGGTTCTTTTTACTGATTCTATGAATGAAAGAGATAACTGTAAGTGTAAGCAAAACTTTTGATGAAAACACTTACACTAAAAAATTGTAGAGATTTTGTAAGTAGTGGTAATTTTGGAAAAAGAGTCAAGAATTACTTGCCTGATATTTAAATATATTGATAAAATAAATTATAAGATTTAAAGATTTTTCACAAAATTATAATTTATGAACGCGTTTTCTTGACGGTCATTCCTTATGGGAGTAAAATGTATTTGTCACAATTATCTCATATGAACAGAGAATGAGACCAAACTCTGCTCAGTTATCTATAATCCTTTCCCTTAACTTTAAATGAAGAATCAATTTTAATAGATTCTAAGTTTTAGTAGGAAAAGATTCATGGAGTGAGATCCTTTAAAATTTATGTAATCGTGAGCGTATTATTGATACTAGGGGGTAAGTACAATGGCTGGAAACCGAGAGTTTATTAATCGTAGACTGCACTCATTATTAGGAGTAATTCCGGTGGGAATCTTCTTGATTCAACATTTAGTTGTCAATCATTTTGCGACTAGAGGTCCTGAAGCTTTTAATGAAGCGGCACACTTTATGGAAATGCTACCTTTTAGGTATGTACTTGAAACGGTAATTATTTTCCTACCGCTTTTATACCATGCAATTTACGGAGTTTATATCGCATTTACTGCTAAAAACAATGTAAGTAACTATGGTTATGTGCGTAACTGGTTATTCATGTTACAACGTTTTACAGGAATTATTACATTTATCTTCGTTGCTTGGCATGTTTGGGAAACTAGAATTGCTGCAGCATTAGGTGCTGAAGTGAATTATGATATGATGGCATCGATCTTATCAAGTCCTTTCATGCTAGCATTCTATTTAATTGGTGTTATTTCAACTACATTCCATTTTGCTAATGGTTTATGGTCATTCGCAGTAAGCTGGGGTATTACTGTTACTCCTCGCTCACAAGTTATCTCAACATATGTTACGCTAGGAATATTTTTAGCGCTTACATTTGTAGGTGTTCGCGCAATCTTTGCATTCGTTTAATCCAGCAATAGCTATCTAAAGGGAGTGGGGTTAATGAGTAAAAGTAAAATTATCGTTGTCGGTGGCGGATTAGCGGGCCTTATGGCTACTATTAAAGCTGCTGAGGCAGGAGTTCAAGTAGATTTATTTTCTCTAGTTCCTGTTAAAAGATCACACTCAGTTTGTGCACAGGGTGGGATCAACGGGGCTGTTAATACTAAAGGTGAGGGAGATTCACCTTGGGAGCACTTTGATGACACAGTTTACGGTGGGGATTTCTTAGCAAACCAACCACCTGTTAAGGCGATGGCTGATGCAGCCCCTGGAATTATTCACCTATTAGACCGAATGGGTGTTATGTTTAACCGTACGCCAGAGGGCTTACTAGACTTTAGACGTTTCGGGGGAACACAACATCACCGTACTGCATTTGCAGGTGCTACAACAGGTCAGCAATTATTGTACGCATTAGATGAGCAGGTTCGTCGATATGAGGTAGCAGGTCTTGTTACGAAATATGAAGGATGGGAGTTCTTAGGAGCTGTCATAGACGATGATCAAGTATGTAGAGGGATTACAGGCCAAAACTTAACTTCTATGAAAATAGAATCCTTCCGAGCAGATGCTGTTATCATGGCAACTGGTGGTCCTGGAATTATCTTCGGTAAATCAACAAACTCTGTTATTAATACAGGTTCAGCTGCATCAATCGTGTATCAGCAAGGTGTATATTATGCAAATGGAGAATTTATTCAAATTCATCCTACTGCTATACCTGGTGATGATAAACTCCGTTTAATGAGTGAGTCTGCTCGAGGTGAAGGTGGACGTGTATGGACATATAAGGATGGAAAGCCTTGGTACTTCCTAGAAGAGAAATATCCTGCCTATGGAAACCTAGTACCTCGTGATATTGCAACACGTGAAATATTTGATGTGTGTGTAGAGCAAAAGTTAGGGATTAATGGCGAAAATATGGTATACCTTGATCTTTCTCACAAGGATCCTAAAGAACTGGATATTAAGCTTGGTGGAATTATTGAGATATACGAAAAATTCATGGGTGATGATCCTCGAAAAGTACCGATGAAAATCTTCCCTGCTGTTCATTATTCAATGGGTGGACTATGGGTGGATTATGACCAAATGACAAATATTCCTGGATTGTTTGCTGCAGGTGAGTGTGATTACTCTATGCACGGTGCTAACCGCTTAGGAGCTAACTCACTACTATCTGCTATCTATGGTGGAATGGTAGCTGGACCTAATGCAGTGAAATATATTAAGGGTCTTGAAAAGAGTGCTGAAGATCTTTCATCTTCTCTATTTGATGGTCATGTTAAGCAAGAGGAAGAGAAATGGAATCATATCATGAACTTAGACGGAAAAGAGAATGCATACATTCTTCATAAAGAGCTTGGAGAGTGGATGACAGATAACGTTACCGTTGTAAGACATAATGATAAACTATTAAAAACCGATGAAAAAATCCAAGAACTCATTGAAAGATTCGATCATATTAACATCAATGATACGGCTAAATGGAGTAACCAAGGTGCTGCATTTACTCGACAATTAAAGAATATGTTACATCTTTCAAGAGTGGTTACACTTGGTGCATACAATCGAAATGAAAGCCGTGGTGCACATTACAAGCCAGAATTCCCGGATCGTAATGATGAAGAATGGTTAAAAACGACAATGGCTAAGTACACGGGCAATCACACAGCACCAGAGTTCAGATATGATGATGTTGATGTATCGCTAATTAAGCCACGTAAGCGTGATTATTCTAAAAGCAAAGAGGGGGCTAAATAATGAGCGAGAATAAAGTAGTTCAGTTTATTATTACCCGACAAGAATCACCAGACTCCGCTCCATTTGATGAGAAATTTGAAATTCCTTATCGACCAAATATGAACGTTATCTCTGCTTTAATGGAGATCCGTCGTAACCCGGTTAACTCAGATGGAAAAGAAACAACACCAATTAACTGGGATATGAACTGTCTTGAAGAGGTATGTGGTGCATGTTCAATGGTGATTAATGGGAAACCAAGGCAATCTTGTACGGCATTAGTTGATCAGCTTGAACAACCAATTCGTTTACAGCCTATGCGTACTTTCCCAGTAGTTCGTGACTTGCAAGTAGATCGTAAGCGTATGTTTGATTCATTGAAAAAGGTTAAGGCGTGGATTCCAATTGATGGTACGTATGATTTAGGACCAGGACCACGTATGCCTGAAAAGAAACGTCAATGGGCCTATGAGCTATCAAAATGTATGACTTGTGGTGTGTGTCTAGAGGCTTGTCCAAATGTAAATAGTAAATCGAATTTCATTGGACCAGCACCATTATCACAAGTACGATTATTTAATGCTCATCCAACAGGAGAAATGAACAAGTCCGAAAGATTAGAAGCTATTATGGGAGATGGTGGACTTGCTAACTGTGGTAACTCTCAAAACTGTGTACAATCATGTCCTAAAGGAATTCCTTTAACGACTTCAATTGCTGCTCTTAACAGAGATACTGCTCTCCAGTCATTCCGTAACTTCTTCGGTAGTGACAGAGGATAAGGAAGGTAAGCGAGAAATCTATCTTTTAGTTATAAAAAAAGCGTGAATTCACTACGAATTCACGCTTTTTTTTTTGAAAACGACTAATATAGGAAGGCTTTGTATTTGTAATGTTCTATGATCTGTTTCTTTTCCTCCGTGTAACTGTGCAAGATTGTTTCCATGCTGTTACGCCAAATTGAAGAGTGTGAATGCAACAACTCAACAAAGTTACATAAAGTTCCGCTTCTTTTTATGAACAAATCCACTTATTTTACATACTTTGAAGAAAGAAGGATATGTGAACATCATAGCTTCATACGTAAATTGAGCAGGGAGAGTCATATGCTTCTTTGGGGATCTAAGTGTTTATTAGCACATTTTAGTGGAAATAAAGTCAATATAGAAAAAATGGACGTAGTAAAAGCTGAATTCGTAACGCTTTCTGTCACAGAGTACCTTGAAACCACATAGAATATGTTGACTAAATATATACCCATCCGTTAGATCAGCTCTCACCTTAGCAAGGAGGGTTACAATACTTGAAAGAGAAAGAGTTTCAATCAAAGCCACTACTCACGAAAAGAGAAAGAGAAGTATTCGAATTGTTAGTTCAAGATAAGACAACTAAGGAAATTGCTAGTGAGCTCTTCATAAGCGAAAAAACGGTTCGAAATCACATCTCGAATGCGATGCGTAGTAATTGCAAACTCGAATAAAGCTTGATAAATCAACCTTTCTAATTGAATAAAACTTTGTAGGGCAGTCCCTTAACGACACATGCATATAGTGTCATTGAGGTGATGCAGCATGAGCCAGTCGTCTTCTCCGTTGAAGTTGGGTAAAGAAACCTATGGAACGATGAAAATTGAAGAAGCATTTTTGAAAGCACTTGAGTTGTACTTTGGGAGAAGTAAGAAATCGGATTAAATAGGGAAGGTTGCGAAGCTGTTCTTATTTAAGGTATCTAGGTAGGAAAAAACATTTATTGATGAAAATAAATGCAGAGGGATTTCAAAAAATCTCACTGCATTTTTGTATGAACAAACAAGATTATTTATTAGATGTGTTTCAAGGTGTAAATTTAGATGTTATTGATTTACATAAAAAATTGGATATTTATGTTAAAATAATTGATATCATTTATGAAAAAATGTACTTAAACTAAAGGGCAGGTTACTTGAAGAACAAGGAATGATAACAATGCTTATCGAATATTTGTAATGTTAAAATTCTAGAAAAGGGTGGGAATTTATGAACGAACAGATTCGTTTTCCTATAGGTCAATTTGAACCATTACAGAATCCAACTTCAGAACAACGTAACAAATGGATTCAGGAAATTTCAGAATTACCGAAACTCCTTCGGCTTACAGTACAAAACCTATCTATTGAACAACTCCATACGCAATACCGTCCTGGTGGCTGGACTATTCAACAGGTAGTTCACCATATGGCTGATAATGATATGAATGCCTTTATCCGTTTCAAAAAAGCACTAACCGAAGATAACCCAATTGCAAGTTCTTATCGAGAAGATTTATGGGCAGAATTGAGCGATTATCAAAATACGCCGATTGAAACATCTTTAAACCTTATTGAATCAATCCACTGTAGATTCGTAATATTATTCTGTTCATTATCCACATATGACTTTGAAAGGACATTTAAGAGTCCTACACACGGCTTAATGAATCTAGATGTTGCAACACAAAGGTATGCTTGGCACGGTAGACATCATATTGCACAAATTGAGGCTCTTAAACAACGTATGGGTTGGTAATTCGATAGCCTTTTTTTAAAAGATTGTGAAAAAATGTACTTAAACTATAGGGTGCTTTCCTTAAAGAAAGGGAAAGCATTTTTTTGTATCAGTTATTGAACTATAGTGGCAGGTTAGTTCAACAAAAGTATAGTTTTTATGGGAAAATAAATTGAGGAGGGTTTAAATTTTGAAGTATATCGCTATGCTTATAATCTTCTGTTTTACAATATTATTCGTTTATGATTACTTTCCAAATAATTCTCTATTAGTGGAAGTGCCAAAGTCTGTATTTAGTTTTCTTGTTATTGGATTGTATTTAGTAAGTATGTTATTCAAAAGGAAAAGAAGTGTTGATAGTAAAAATGTATTAAAGTGGCAAGTATTTACTATTGTTTATATCCTTTTTCTAATGGGGTTGTTTACCATTTTAGGCGGGGAATCGACTACTGGAATATCATTTAGTAATGGTTACTTTTGGATTGTATTATTTATAGCACTTATCGGAATATTTTTTCAATGGAAGAAGGTTAGGAATTCACAATCAGTATCCAGTTAAATTTTTGATTAATATAACTTATTAAACTATCGGAGCAGCGCGACAAGTTTTGTCATAAGCGCTTATGTGTGAAAAGACAAGGGATTTCTACGGAAATCCTAACTTCATAACCGAGGATAGGAATGATAAAACCACGTATTTTGAAACTATCCCATTAATATTCCTGCATGCGTCATAATTGACTGATTATGGGGTCTGGAGCTCAGGTGAAGTCGGCAGAACAAAGGCTGAAGCCATTCCGTGTGGAAAGGGTATGCCAATGGATATGCCGGATGGCTGAAAAACTAAATATGGTGAGAATTATCTTGTGGAAAAGAACAGACGAACTTCCGAATGTACGGGTCTAGAGTTACGAGCAATAGGAAACTATTGTCCCATCGTACGATGGGGTGAGTGACGTAGAGTAAAAATTGCTCCTCTGAAACACGTTATATCGAACTATGGCGATATCCAGCTCACAGGCTTACAGGAAGCACCTAAGTTTAGAATGGATAGCTAGGTTATAAGGTACTTGGAAAGTAAGGGACGTTGATTCAAGGGCTGTCACCCAAAACGGTTGCTATAAGTTTATGACGAAATGCATTTGTCCTTATGAGGGTAGGGGTACGACTGGTGAAGCCTTTGTAATGAAGGTGGAGGAACAGCCCCAAGTCTAGCGATAGTTTTAATTATTTTTCAAATGTGCATTGCACCGGTCGGGTAAGAACGTGGGAACATCACTTCATAAAGGAATGATGCCACAGTGCAAGCTCTACGATACTGGGATTATTATGATATGACTGACACCTTTACAGACTTACATCAACGGGCAAAAAATAAAGAAACGTTCCATTATCTATACGACATTATCACGTCGAGGAATAATATTTTATTAGCTTATCGAACAATTAAGTCAAATAAAGGGTCGAAGACTCCCGGTACAGATGGGAAAACCATATTAGATATCGAGAAACGAACCGAGAATGAATTAATAGAAGAAGTACAGAGACAGCTCAAGAATTATCGTCCAAAGAAAGTAAGACGGAAACTGATAGAAAAAGATAATGGCAAAATGCGACCATTAGGCATTCCATGCATCCTCGATAGAATTATTCAACAGTGTTTTAAACAAGTGCTAGAGCCAATCGCGGAAGCTCACTTTTACAACCACAGTTACGGATTTAGACCTCTACGGTCTACCCACCATGCAATGGCAAGAATACAATTTTTAGTTAATCATTCAAAACTTCATTACGTTGTAGACATTGATATTAAGGGATTCTTTGACAATATCAATCACACACTACTAATTAAACAACTATGGAGTATAGGCATTCGAGACAGACAAGTCCTCGCATGTATTGCTAAAATGTTAAAAGCCGAGATTGATGGCGAGGGTATCCCTACTAAAGGCTCTCCGCAAGGTGGGTTGTTATCGCCGCTGCTATCAAACATTGTTTTAAATGAGCTAGACCAATGGGTGGCGAATCAATGGGAACTATTCCCCCTTCATAAATCATTCAAGTCTAGGGAAGGTGAACTTCTCGCGAAAAAGCGCACTCATCTAAAAGAAGGTTATCTGGTACGTTACGCAGATGACTTCAAAATACTTTGTCGAGATTGGAAAACAGCTGAAAAATGGTATCATGCAGTAAAGCTATTCCTAAAAGAACGTCTAAAACTTGATATATCACCAGAAAAATCGAAGATTATTAATCTACGTAAGCATGCATCTGCTTTTCTTGGATTTACCATACTCGCAAATCGTAAAGGTAAAAAAAGAGTGGCTCACACTTTTGTTCGAGCCGAGAAAGTACAGAAGATAAAAGCTGAAACAAAGAAACGGATTGAAATACTTCGCTCTTCACCAACAGCTGAAAATGCTTTGCGTTTTAATAGTTTTGTCTTAGGGTTACATAATTACTTCTGCAGAGCTACACACGTTAATTTAGCGTTCTCGCGTCTTGCTTATGAAATAGGTGCAATGATGTACAATCGTCTTAAGCCTATCGGGAAATATTCACATCCAACGAATGCACCACCAACTTATAAGAAATTTTATAGTTTGGGGTTCAAGACATTTGAAATTGCTGGTATTCACCTTTTCCCACTCGCCAATGTTCAGACAAAAAACGTTATTAGCTTCACACAAAGTCGAACACCATTCACGATGGAGGGACGAGAGCAGATTATTAAAAATTTGCAAAAGAATATTAAGCATGAAATAGCTTTATTACTGGAATCGAAAATCCCGACACGGAGTGTCGAATATATGGACAACCGAATTAGTCGATACAGTATGAAAAAAGGAATCTGTGAAATCACGGGATTATTCCTCCAAGCACAAGATGTGCACTGTCATCACTATATTCCTATACATCTGGAAGGAAGTGACAAGTTTCATAACTTACGCATCCTTCACAAAGATGTACATAAACTTATCCATATGAAAGATTCAGCTAAGATAGATTTACTCAAGAAAATTCTGGGCATCACAGAACCGATGCTTAAGAAAATCAATAAATATCGGGAAAAATGTGAGTTAGAAATTATATAATCCAGAACCAAGAGTAACTTGAAACTTATAATTAATATAACTTCGTTAGATGGAACGCGGAATGCTAGGAAACTGGCACGTTCCGTGTGGAGCAGGGGAAAAGCCGGAGATAATCTCAAACGCTTACCTATTGCTAACGAATAGTTGAACTAGAATGATTGAAACTTTATTTTCACCTGACCGTAAATAACAATTGGAGGTGAAGAAATATACTAGCATTCATTTGGTTTATAATTGGTGTTATTGCTTTAATACAGGGTTTTGTGAATTTTATAAGAACAAATAATCTTATCCGCAAATCAGTCTTGATTAAAGGGAAGATTGTTGATTTTAAAAAGAAAAGAATAAGAAAAGGAACTGGAATTCAATCATTTATACCTATTATTGAATTTGTTGATGAAAATGATGGTTCAGTCAAGACTTTTGAGTCCAATTCAGGATTTACTGAAGGTAAGTATTCAATAGGTGATATCCTTGAGGCTTGGTATTGTTCAAATGGTGATGAAACCGAACTAATTATAAACAATTGGTTTACAAAATGGGTTGGAATAATATTTTCTATTATTGGGATTATTCTTATTATCAGTTGGGGATTATGGTTTATCTTATTCAACTAACGGGTGCAAGAGTTTTACAAGGGATTGCTGCTGCGGCAACTACTTTCTTTATTGAGCTAACTGGGCAGAATAGTACAATAAGGGATATATCTTTCGGAGAGAGCAGAGGTTAAATATGAAACAATTATACTTGTCATTAAAAAAAGCTGGCTTAATGTTTAAAGGACATACTGAGCAGGGAGAGGTTGATTTCATTATTCTTGAAACCTATGAGAATGGAACATCAACATCAGTTGATATAAATACATTGGAAGTGTTTTTCGGAGATATAGAAGGAAATCCTACCTATAAAGCCTTGTCGGGTTCTCATACTTTTAAATTGGAAGATACCCAATACACTAGGACAGCCGAAGAAATGGGTTATCAAAAGTATTTCGACCAATGGAAAAAGCAAGGATTATTAAACTAACAGGTCCCATTGTTTAATAAGAGCAGTCGTTTCTTGTAATAACGGTGTAGAATATCGGAATAAGACATGAGGTAAATTAATCATGAGGTGGTCCATATGTGGCACAAAATTCTGTTTTTACTGGTCATGATTAATGCTATTTCTGCTATTTCTAATTATCAAAGTATGACAACAGTATTTGCTCAATACAAAAAAGTTATTTCAAAATCAGAAGAAGCGAATGTTTTTTTATATGCTACTCAATTAGATAGAAAAAATGATATGTAAAGGGATTTCGAAATGAAGATTGATGGGGGAACAAGATATTTTCCTTATTGGATGAATGTAACCAATCCTACATATGCCCCAAGAATCCTAAATAATGATTTAAATCAAGATGAGAATAAAGATTTAACTATTGTATTAACAAAAGGCTATGGCACAGGGGTTTTAGATAGTGAAGTCCATGTATTAAATAAATCCCAAACTAATATAGGCGAGATTTATGAAGAGGTTCTAGTAGACAATCCCATAGCGATTATTTTGAAAAATGTTAAAACAAAGCTGACACAACATGTAGCTGTAGTGTCTATTGGCGATAAGAACACAGTAATTAATATCGAAAAGTTTCAAATCCCACTAGACCATTTGTTTAAAGATGTTGCTTTTGGCAGTATCGTCAAATTTGATGTGGTTGATAATCATTTGGTTGCTTCTATAGGTGCTCAAATTACTCCCGCTATGTTCATTGGTACGATTGAAATTACTTATGAATTTAAAGATAAAATGTATCAACCAAAGAAGATTAAGTTTAAATCAGAATAAATAAATTGATAAGAACTGATACTCTGCTCGATGTCACATTTTTATATCTATAATCGAAGTAAACTAATACACCAACTCCCTTTTTTAATACCCAAGTGCATTTAATTTATTTTCTCTCAATAGGATAAATTTAGGGAGGGATAAAGATGAACTCTAGAGTTTTATTTATGGGAGGTTTTCTTCAAAAAAGTGAAATCAAGAAAGCAAATTTAGATGATATTCGTTTAAATAAAGTAAATGTTAATCAGAAGTATTTTCGCCCATCCTGCTTGTCTGCCTTAAATTCACGAATATTTCCATTTGCATTTTTTGACCCTTATTATGAAAAAGATGTGTCTGAAATTCACTTACCTCAAAACTTAATGACTTCACCTAAAAATGCCATATTAAACTATTTTAGTGTCTTGAGGGAGGCTGCAATTTTTACAGAGGGAAAGACAGGAGGCTGCGGTACAGTAGGTATGGCAACTATTCCATATCCAGTTGCTTATCAATTTCTTACTGAAGATTATCAAAAAAGAGTTACATATCATGATTTTTTACATTCTTTTCAGAATATTGGTCATATTAATTTGATTAAATTAAAAAGAGTAAATAGTGTATCTAACTCACAAAATAGTTGGCGCTTTTTCGTTGAAGTGGAGACAATTGAAGGTGCAGGAAAGGATGTTACTTACTTTGCTTATTACTATGGATTTATAACTGTCAAACAAGAAAATAATAGGTTTAAGATTGATGATATGGTTTTTAACGGTGAAGACTTTTTATGTGCAGCTTATCACGGATGGAGTCATGATGCAGAAGCAGTTGTAGACATAAAATATGGTGAATGGTGTAAGCTCGTTAGAAGAAGGCATCCAACATATAAACAAGGATATATAAAGTATATTTATTTTTATGGTACAGATGGTCACAACTACCTTTTTGTTTTTTTTGAATTAACGAATGGAACCGACATTGAAATCGCTCAATATAAACAAGGGATAAGTGGTGAGTGGGTCTTAATAAAAATTAATCCAAACAAATGTATAGAAAGAAATAATTTATCGAGCGAAAAATGATGACTTAGAGTTTACATCAATTCTAAGCTATCATTTTTTTCTTCTCTATTGTTAATTAATATTTAAGTTAATGTCCTCATTTGTTTGGCGAGGATGGAGCTCGATTCGACCTATTAAGTATTGAAATAATATAATGCATGTGCTACATAATTCCGAGGAGGATAAGGATGCTGGTAAAAATCAAATTAGAAGAAAACATGGAAGCAAGGAAAATGAAAAAGAATGAATATGATATCTCCAAAGTTACTTATAAAAGCTTAGGTTTGATAGAAAATGCTTTAGAAGAGTTTCTACAGGAAAACATTGAGGTGTTAACCCAAGAAGAAGATTACGACTTAATGGTAATCGGCAAACAAGTTCGAAATAACAACAACAAGCGAACCGATTTAGTCGCACTCGATAGTAATGGGAATGTTGTAGTTATCGAAATCAAGCGAGACGAGGAAGATATGCGAATGAGAAAGGATAATTTTGAATCGCAAGCGATTCGGTATGCCGCGTCATTCACTAAAATTACGAGTGTAGAAGGATTGGTAGAAAAAGTGTATGCTGATTACTTAGTGAGATACGAACATATTACAAGAGAATCGGCTATCGAGACAGGAATATCCCGTATCCTCCAATTCTTAACAAAATATGATTCATTTGATAATTTCAATGCAGACCAACGTATTATACTGGTTGCTTCGAGTTTTGATACGAATGTCTTGTCTGCTTCTGCTTGGCTATTATCTAAATCAGTAGATATTTCTTGCTTTGAAATTGCACCTCAAGTAATTGAAGGGGAAGGGGGCACGGAATATCTCCTTGAAATAAAGAAACTATTGCCTCTTGGTTCCGATGAGGATTATTTTACAGAAATTATTAGCAGTGAGCAAAAACGCCCTTCCGCAAGAAAACAATCTAAAGGGACAAGAAAGACATTTCCGAAACTTACACATATGCTTGAGGTCGGGATTGTGGCAGACGGGGATGAAATTTTCTTTAAAAATCGAGAAGATGAATCCCAAGCTTTTCTTCATAAAGGTAATAATGTTGAGTTCCAAGGCAAGATTATTTCTTTAAATGCTTGGGCAAAACAGTTCGCCGCAAGTGGGAAAGTAAACGCATATGATTATGCAATAGTGAAGGAGCAAAAACAAACATTATCAGAACTTCGCTTGAAACATTATGATTTGTTTGATGGCATGGGTTTTGACCCTATTCAATAGTAAAGTTGGGTCTGATAAATTTTAATGTTGAATTACGATAAAATTATAGGGAACTTGAAATAAGGGGAGATTTTACATCAAAGGTTAAAATCGCTCGTTTAATTCTATTGATGGTGGCATAAAAGGAATGTCTTTCCATATAGCCACCATTTTGCATATAGTGTCATTGAGGTGATGCAGCGTGAGCAAGTCGTCTTCTCCGTTAAGTTAGGTAAAGAAACTTATGGAACACAACACGATGAAAAATGAAGAAGCATTTCTGAAAGCACTTGAGTTTTACTTTGGGATAAATAGAAACCAAGGTGGAAGATGAAAATAAAAACGAGCCTACTTTCCAATTAAACTTGGAAAGTAGGCTAATTTAATTTATATAAACAATATTATTAACACTAATGTTATTTTACAGGTAATTAGTTGTAAGACCAGTATCAATACTCGACCACTCATAGTGTATTTGCTCTAGAACTTAATAAGAAGAATTTCTTATTTTTGTGACATTTATATGTTAGATTGTGGTAAAATTTTCTTATTGATTTTACTTAAATTAGGGGGATAAAGTGACGAATGAATTATTTCTTAAAAATGCTTTCCTTGTTATTGTTAATTACGATTGTAGGTTGTAGCCAAGAAACCACTGAAAAACCAAAGGAAAAAGAGAATAGAGAAGTGAAAGAAGTTAGTACAAATCATAACGATACAGAAGAAAAGGTAGAAGATATAATATGGACACTACCTGAAATAGAATTAACAAAAAGTGAAGTAGTAATGTACGAAAACGAAGTCGGTTCTATTGGATTTTATGGGTATAGACAAAATGAAGAAGGAACATTTGATGTCGTTTTAAAATACGAAGAAGAATTAACTAAAGCAGATAACACAGATATGCAAATGAAAGTAATATTAAACGATAGTAATGATTTTGTATTAGATAATGATGACAGAATAGAAATTAGAAAATTTGATAATGTAGAATATCACATTTATAAATCAGAAGATAATGTAGAAGGAAGAAAAATTGCGAGAGTGGATTTAAGTTTGTTTAACGACATTGATGGGAATTTTAATGAGGAAAATATGGTAACAATTGAAATTCCACAGACAGAAGAAGTGGTTAAATTAAATGGAATTGAATTCAATCAAGAAGAGAAAAAAGAAGAAGCATTTGTTAGAGAAAATGAGGAGATGAAAATAACTATTCAATCTGTAGCACCGATGGATATCTCCTTTAAAACCCTTCAATTAGTAGGGAATATTGAATTCAAAAAAGATATCGAAGGAAAACCCGAACTTACACTATTTCAACCAGAAATGGGGATAAGTGAAATCATTGAATTAGAAACTAACAACGAAGGCGATACTTTTTATAAAGGAACTACTGTAGATTTTGTTCAAAATATCGAATTAGCTTATCCTTTGGGTAAAAATAGCATACATTCTATCAATTTTACAATTGGAAACGAATTGTTTGCTATTAATCAAAATACAGGTGAAGAAATGAATGAAGGGATAATGACCAATTTTGAGCAAGAAAACGAACGATATTTAGATAAAAAAACATTAGAAGGTTTTATTGATGCAAGTGGAACAAGGGTCTACGATGCTATTCAATTGACTAACCCGTTTTTTAGTCATGGAGTAGGAACAGATAGTTTTGCTGAGTTTGAGTATGTAGTTGGAGGATATGATTCACTTTCATTTCAATTTGGAGCAGCACAAAACGAAAGTAAAACAAACCAACAGTATGATGTATATGTATACGGCGATGATTTCTCTTTTGAAGAAGGTCAAATTAAACCAACTGGAGAAGTTCTATTCTCTAAACAAATAAAGTCTGATACCCCGTTAGAAGAAGTTAGTATTGATGTAAGTGGAGTTAAAAAAGTAACACTTTTCATTGATTCAAATATTCCTTCTGGAGATGAAAACGAAGAAGAAAGATATGTTCCTATTATCATTTCAGAAGTGAGAGTTCAAAGGTAATCTCTAAAAAGTTATGTTATTCTTTGGCAGGTTTATTCCTGCCTATTTTTGAGATGATTTTACAACTGGAAAGCGGAGGAAAGCTTGTGAAACGTACATTAATTTTGTTACTTGCCATACTAATTATATTTACTGGATGCAGCAATAACAATGAAACTGTAGATAGCACAAAAGATTCTAGTGCTGAAGCACAACAAGCAAAGAGAATTGAAGCTAAAGGTGAGAATAAGGCACAAGAGGTAGTTAATAACGAGCAACCAGAAAAATCTTCTAAGCCTGAAGAAATTCTTACATGTAAAAAAGATGACCCTGAAAATCAAGAAAATAAATTGCCCCAGGACACTGGTTTTATTGACCCGTTTAATAATGTAAAACTGGAAGAAGGGAATGTAACAATTGGTAATGAGAATTTCAATTTTAAGTTCATTAAAGAAGCGAACTATGAAAATACCGCAGCTACTTTGATTGGCTCTAGTGAGAATTATTTGTTATTTCACAATTACAACGGTGTATTGAGCTATTATGATAAAAAGATTCCAAAAAAATTCGTTATTGATGAACATATTAACATTGCCTCTATTTCACCAGATGAGCGCTACATTATATATACGAAAAATGCTATCAAGAAAGAAGCTTTTTATTATTTAGATTTAGAAACTTTTGAAAAAAACGAGTTTGATATTTATCTTCACGATAACCATATGGAAGCAATAGATATGGCAATTAAAGATGGACTAGTCTATTTTATTGTTAAAGAAACGGACTCAGGAAAAACGTCTATTCACTATACAGCACTACCGTCTTATGTAGACAATTATTCAAAAACTGAAAGAAATTCTTCAATAGACATAAATGCTGATAAACTTTTTTTGTTTAATAATGATGTTTTCGCATTTAATAAAGACAAGGATTCTTTTGAGAAAATTATTCCTAATAATCCAACCGAATCATTTATCAAAATTACTAGCGAAGATGTAACAGAGCTGTTTGGATTCGATTATGCTGATGATAGCAATTGGGTAATAGGAGTAAAAACTAAGCAAGACGAAAGTGTGATTATCACACCTTCTGAAAAAGTAAAGTGTTATGAAGCTGCTATGAAAACAACTTTGTTTGATGATAATTTTTTGCTTATAAATGATAATTTGTCTCTCTACCTGTTCGATTTAACAAATAATGAATCTAGTTTGATTAAATCTGATATTACAGATTACTTTGTTATCAAGAACAGAATCATTATTCAGACTAATAATGGAGAGTTTTTAGAGTTAAGCAATGGACAACTATAGAAGAAGAGGATACGGAACCATAAGTGAAAATTGAGCATACATTTAGATGAAGAAAATATAGGGAAATCAGTTAAGAAATCATTAAATCAGAAAATCTAATGCTACCAAAAAGAAAGTCAATTAGCTAAGGGTGATATTGAAGATTTTTCAAGTGTTTATCATTTTTGCAGAGGAGATATTGAATGTCAAAGAAAAATTATTATAAAGACGAACTTGATGAAGATTTAATGGAATATTCTAGTTGGGGAGATTACGAGGCTGAAATAGAACTTGAAGAGCGGGGGTATGTAAAAAGCAAGGGGCATTGGGTAAATGATGATAGCTCAACTGTATTCGCAATTGGTATTATAAAAATAGCATTAGTAATAGCACTATTAATATTTGTTTTTATTGGAGCACATTTTATAATTGGGATGTCGGTAGTATATCAGGTATATATTTATATAGGATTTGTGGTTACTACAGTTTTAATGTATTTAACACGAGCCAAATCAAAATTTTTTAATTTTTTATTTTATCTAGGATGTCTTGCAATAGCTACAAGGCAATTTGCTAATTTTATAGGGCACTTTATTGGTGAAGATTATATGACATATGTATTTATACAAGACGCTGATACAGATGTCTTATTTAAATCTGGTTTTTATTATATTGTATATACGCTAATTGTACCGTATCTAATGATGAAAAGTATTTTAGCCATTGTAAGAGAAATCAGGGGAGTCCCCAAAAATAAAAAAGTCAGAAACCCTAGTGGGATTTCCAAGCAATCAAGATTATAAAGAGGAATGTGGATAGAAAGTAATTGAATGCAATTCAGCATAATTAAAAGAAGCAACAAGATATTTTGTATAAGTAGTTCGGATAATGTGGAGAAAATCTAAATTTTCAGACCATATAACAAACGTTTTCATAGCATAAAATACAAGTGAATAAACAATATAATTAGCATACAAAAAAGCTTGGGAAGTTTTCCAAGCTTTTTGCATTTAATGAACCATTCTTATTGAATTAACGAAGCCATTTATTGAAAACAAATTCTTTTCCTATTATTCTTGATATTCTTGGTCAGGTTTGTATTCTAAAATATCACCAGGCTGACAGTCTAAAGCCTTACAAGTTGCCTCTAAAGTGGAAAATCGAATCGCTTTTGCTTTTCCATTTTTCAATATAGAAAGATTAGCCATCGTTATTCCCACCTTCTCAGAAAGTTCTGTTACGCTCATTTTCCGTTTTGCTAACATCACATCAATATTAATAATAATCGCCATATTCGCCACCTCAGACCGTTAAATCATTTTCTGATTTTATATCAATCGCTTCTTTTAAAAGCCTTTGAAGAACAGCAGCAAAGACTGCGATAATCATTGAAGCAAAAGTGAGGATGAATCCTAAGCCAATAACACCTGTTATGTCTTCCCCTTCACCTGCCGTGAGTATAATCACAGATATTAACCCTATTAGAACTAAACTAAGAGAAAATGTTATTCCAGAAGGGTATAGGTGGGATGATTTAACGGAAAAAGAAGGTACAGAACTTAAGAAGTTCTACCAGAAATTATTGCTTGAACTGGGAAATAATTCAAATCCTATATTAGGACAAATATATGGTGATGCAGCTACTAGTATTTCAGAACCGAAGAACCTTGAGAAAATTATTAAATCCATTGATGCACTTGATTGGTATCATGCAAAATATGAGGGTCTCGGAAACCTATATGAAGGATTATTAGAAAAGAATGCTAGTGAGAAGAAATCTGGAGCGGGACAATACTTTACACCTCGCGTTCTAATAGATGTAATGGTTCAATTGATAGACCCAAAAATAGGTGAGAAATGTAATGACCCTGCGGCTGGAACATTTGGATTTATGATTGCTGCAGACCAGTATTTGAAAAATAAAACAGACGACTATTATGAAATTTCACCTCAAGAAGCCGAATTTCAAAAGAAAGAGGCTTTTACGGGAATGGAACTTGTTAAAGATACCCATCGTTTAGCATTAATGAACGCTTTGCTTCATGATATCGAAGGCAAAATCGAACAAGGTGACTCTTTATCAAGTAATGGCAAGTGGATAAAAAATATTGATGTTATTTTAACAAATCCTCCATTCGGAACGAAAAAAGGTGGGGAAAGAGCTACTCGTGATGACCTAACCTTTACGACTTCCAACAAACAATTGAATTTCCTGCAATTGATTTATAACGCGCTAAAAGATAACGGACAAGCTCGTGCAGCAGTCGTTTTACCTGATAATGTTTTATTTGAAAGCGGGATAGGTGCACAAATTCGCCGAGATTTAATGAATAAATGTAACTTGCATACTATTCTGCGCCTTCCAACTGGTATATTTTATGCACAAGGTGTAAAAACAAATGTGCTGTTCTTTACAAGAGGAACGACAGACCAAAATAATACGAAAGATGTTTGGGTCTATGACCTGAGAACAAACATGTCATCTTTTGGTAAGAGAAATCAATTAAACCTCGGACACTTCGAAGGGTTTATGAAGGCATATGTAGCTGAAGACCGTACAAAAGTAGTAGATGAGCGATGGAACCTGTTTACGCGTGAACAGATTGCACAAAAAGATGACAGCCTAGATATAGGTCTAATTGCAGATGAATCCCTTACATCATATTCAAATCTACCAGACCCAATCGAATCAGCAGAAGAAGCTATCGCTAAGCTTCAACAGGCAATGGATTTATTAAATGAAGTAGTTGAAGAGTTACGTGCTGTTGAAGATGACGAGGTGGACGTAAATGAGTAAGAAAAAAAAGACCATCGAAGATTTATTTAATGAAGCTATTGTTCTAGTTGAAGAAGAACCATACTTAGTCCCAAAAAATTGGGTGTGGACAAAACTTGGTAAGGTAGGTAACTATTATAATGGTAGAGCATTTAAACCAACAGAATGGTCAGATAAAGGAAGACCTATTATTAGAATTCAAGATTTAACGGGTACAAATAAAGGGGAACCAAACTACTTTGTGGGGCAGGTAGCTGAAAAGCATGAAATAACAAAAGGTGACTTATTAATTTCATGGTCTGCAACACTTGGTGCTTATATTTGGAACGGAGCAGATGCAGTATTAAATCAGCATATTTTTAAAGTAGAGAGCTTTATTGACAAGAAATATCATTATTTTGCTATGCAACAGTTTATTTCTTCTCTTTATAGTAAAACACATGGTTCTGGCATGGTACACGTTACAAAGAAAGTATTTGATGAAACCCCTTTTCCATTGCCGCCATTAAATGAACAAAAACGCATAGCTGAGAAAATAGAGAGTTTATTAAATAAAACCGAAGAAGTAAAGAAATTAATTAAGGAAGCGAAGGAAACATTAATACTTCAGATTAATGCAGTTTTAAATAAAGCTTATAAAGGGGATTTAACACAACAATGGCGCAAGAGTAATATTAGTAAATTTACTCGTGAAGAATTTGTAGCTCAATTAAGTGCTGAAAGAATAAATTTATCTAGGAGTAAGAGAGATAAGGAATATTATATTGAACGCTTTAATTCTTTATTATTAGAACAACCAAAAAATATCCCTAATGATTGGGTTATGGTTGAATTTGAGTTGATTTGTGACAACATAACCAAGGGTACAACTCCAAAAACCTCAGAGATAACTTTTGAAGGAGATGTTCCCTTTTTAAAAGTTTATAACATTGTTGATAATCAAATCGATTTTGAATTTAAGCCTGGCTTTATACCTAAAACGGTACATGAAAACAAACTTAAGCGTTCCATAGTTTATCCAGGAGATGTACTAATGAATATTGTTGGACCCCCACTTGGAAAGGTAGCAATTGTACCTCCTACTTATCCTGAGTGGAATATAAATCAAGCAATAGCAATATTCCGCCCCATTAAAGATGTCCTGAACGAATATATTTACTATTCATTATTATACGAAAAAACATTAGAAGAGGTTTTTCAAGGTACAAGGGGAGTTGTGGGGCAGAGTAATATTTCGCTTGAACAATGTAGAAAATTAAAGTTAGCACTTCCGCCACTAGAGGAACAAATAAAAATTGTAGAAACAATAAAGTCTACCTTTGAGAGGCTCAAAGTAGTTGAAAACAATATTAATCACTTAAGCAGTGTGCTTGAAAAAACTGAAAAGTCTGTTATGTCAAAAGCCTTCCGAGGAGAACTTGGAACAAATGACCTTAACGATGAAAATGCGATTGAATTATTAAAGAAAATGATTCAAGAACAAGTAAAATAAACAAATTAGGCATCCGATTATCGGGAGCCTTTTTTTATTGCAGCACATTTGGACTTACAGTGTTGTCCAATCGAAAATCCTTCATACATTATAAAAGTGGCAATTTATAAATTGTAATTCATAATTAAAAACATTTTGTTTTCATTCGTGAATATTTTTCCCTTTCTTGTTAAATACTGTAAGTATAAACATGGAAGGATGATGGCTTTGAAAAAGCAAGAAGAGATTCAAATTGATTCAGTTCAATATGTTTATGACAAGGAATTTGAAAAGCAATGGAAAGCGTATTATTTCAGTATGGTAAAACGGGAACTACACCAGATACGGTGGGACGGTGAACATCATGAAAAAAACGGTGATATACGTTCGTAGGTCATTAAATGAAATGAAACAAAAAACGTCTATTCCTTATCAGATTAATACTTGTAAGGACTATGCTGAAAAGCAAGACTGGATGGTGCATGAAGTATTTAATGAGGGAGAGAAATCAGCCAGAAGCTCTGAGCTTGAGGAACGGAAAGAGATTTCGCGGTTAATGAAAGAAGTGAAAAGTGGTTTCATTGAAAGAATTATTGTTTTTAAGAGAGACCGTATTTCTAGACGAGCAGACCAGTATATGGAATTTGTGGAATTATTAAGAGCACATAAAGTTTCCATGCATTTTGCAGGTGATAATGAGCCTCAGATGTTTGATGGGGTTGTCGGTGATTTTATTGAACTGTTATTTGGTGCGATATCTGAACATGAAGGAAATAATATTACTCAACGACTCATTCAATCTCGTATTGCTAAAGTAAGAGAAGGAGAGTGGGGAGGAGGTAGACCACCAAAGTTTTATCATATTAAAGAAATTAATACAGACGGTGAGATTGAGAAAAAGTTAATGATAACCAATGAGAACAAAGAGAAAATTAAAGAAATTTACGAGTTCGTTGCAAATAGTGATTTTAAAACTGTAAAAGAAGCAAATGTTTCCTTAAAAGGAAAAAGACCATCCTTGAAAAATATTGATTTAGTGGAATTTATTCCAAAAGAACTCCACAAAGGTTGGATGACAGCAACTTATGAAGGCATTTCAATAAGAAGTAAAGCAGTCAATCCCAGGATAAAAGCAGTTGAAGAAAAATTATGGAATGCAGCAAATGAAAAATTAATAAAGATGGAAGATTCATTTTTCGAAAAGGAAGTAATTACTGTGAATCCCAAATTAGAGAAGGTACTCTTTTGCAGCTGTTGTAAAAATCAACTTAGTTCGAAACAAGGTTATTATTTTTGCCCAAATCACAAATCGGGTTTAAGAATCAGTGTAGAACTGCTAGATAACCAGATTATAAAAGCCGTTCACTCTCGAATTAGTTCTCATGTTGCAAAAAATAAAGCCGAAATCGTTGCTTATGTTACAAAAGAACTAATAACACCATTAGAAATCGCCTGCCTAGAAAATGAAAAAGCTATAGAAAATGCACAAGGTATGTTACAAAAAATGACCAGTGTATGTATTGCCAACCCTTCGAAATACAAAACAGGTGAAGAAAAGAAAAAATTCCTTAAGCCGTATGTTGACGGATATAAGGAGTGCTTTCAGAATTTAAAATTAACAAAAATAAAGTTAGAAGAAAACCGTGAACGAATTTTTCTTTCATTAAATAAAATGCTCCCAGTTCCAACCATACAATCCCTTTCTAACTATAAACAAAAAGAGTTATTACGCTTTTACATTGAAAGAATTGAGGTGGATACAGATTTACATGTGAAAATAATCTACAGAACAGACATGAGAATGAATAGGGAGGAAAGCAATTGTCGAATAAGGAAATGAGCATCGAAGAAAGATTGCTTAATGCCAAGAAAATAGCAACTTATCTGCGGGTATCTCAAGAGAGTCAAGAATATTCACGCCAAAATGATATCATTTTACAGTATTTGAAAAATGTTGGAGAAGATGTTGAAACACTAGACTTTAAAGATAAAATCTCAGCAACAAAAAAGCCATTCACCAAAAGACCTGATTTAGCTGAACTCCTAGAAGAGGCTCAGGAAAAAAATATTGATGCCGTTGTTGTATCTGATTTGGACCGGCTTTCTCGTCAACCAAAAGAGCATGATGTTCTTCGTAAGTTATTTCAAAAATTGGATATCCCCGTTATTATTGCTTCTAAAAATCAACTATACACATCAGATGATATCATTCGAAATATTATTGAAGCGGGATTAAGTAAGCTCGAAACGGATAATATGTCGGTACGGATTCGAAGTGCATTAAATGAGAAAATGAAAAGCGGAAGATGGAGAGGAGGGAAAGTGCCATATGGTTTTTCATTAGAAGAAACTGCTGGAGAAAAAAGCCTTGAATTTATCGATGGAGAGATTCAAATCGTAAAACAAATCTTTGAATGGTACAGCACGAGTGGAACTTTTAACAGTATCGCCAAAAGATTAAATGAATTGTACGGCGGTTATACCTCTATAAGCCAGGAGCAGAAAAAATGGACACCGAATAAGGTAAAATACATTGTTACAAATCCTATTTATATGGGCGCATATGTATATCATCGCTTTCCAAATGAGGGAGGTTATGTATTTAAGGACAGAAGTGAATGGACAGAAGCTACAGGAACGAATGTCATTAATAATTCACCGATTTCAAAAGAGCTGTGGGAACGGTGTTGGCAAAAATACACTAAATTGAAATCGAGTGCACCGAAGTATTTAAATACCTCATTTTATTTTAAAGGAATATTAAAGTGTATGTGTCCAGCATGCAATGGAGCCTCTTTTTCTACAAAAGACCAGCGTAGTAAAGGAAGAGGCTCAAGGTGGTATATTAGTCCGTGTAAGAAAAAAGTTCGTGCAGATAAGTTAGATGAAGAGTTTGATAAATATTGGTCCTGGTTACAAGAAAAAAGTGATAAATTATTCCAAGAAGAAGTAAGAATTCTTTTACTGGAGGAATTACACTCCCTACAAGCAACCAAAGATAATAACGATATTATGTATTCTGAAAAGATGGCGTTATTAAAAGAGATAAAGTCAGAAGTTAAAGAAATAACTGAAGAATGCAAGATGGGAATAGAAGAATTCGTGAAACATGAAAATGAAGTTTTGATTGCACTTATCGTGACTCAACAGCAGCTAGAGAATCAATTAGCTCAATTAGAGCAAGAGAATAAAAAGTTTGATTTTTCAATCAAGAAGTTAGAAGCAGTATTAGCAGAACCAGCTAATAATACATTTGATAAAAGCTTACTACCTGAGAGTTTTGATAAATTAAGTCATGCTGATAAACGTTCCATCGTTTTGATGACTGTAAAAGAGTGTAAATATACCATTGATAATGAGAAGAACGGAAAAATTGAATTCGCTTTTCATTTTCCATTTAAGAACTATTTTGAAAAGTAAACTGAACACCCCATAAATAATGAAGATTTGATTAGAAAAGTGAAAATTATGAAGAAGGACGATTTTAAAGGTAAACTTTAGAGTCGTTCTTCTTTTTTTATGCCGATTGCATATCATAATAAAATAATTTAATGGAAATCTTTGCATTTTGATTAAACGAAATAAGGATTCTTAATGAATTAAATAAAATGAAATTAAGTTAAATTAAATGAAGTTAAAACATGAGGGGTTTTTGGCTTTTTTGGAGCTTGTCCCAGCAGTTCATTAAAAATTCAAAATGTAAAATGTAAGAATTCCAGTTCGACAATTACTGGAAATAGTAGTTTCTAGAGCATGAAAAAAATGCAATTTTGAATTATTCTATACCTTTATATGTCGGTTATTTGTACAAGCCTTTGCTTATTGTCGGTTATTTGAAACAATCACTATAGCGATTGTTTCAAATAACCGACATGAAGAAGCGTTGATATTGCTCAAACCCCGTGTACCGCATGGTTTGAGCATTTTGTGTTTTATTTTGAATTTTTAGACAAAAGATAAAACTCCTTTTGTCGGTTTTTTGTTCTGTTGTCGAATGCAAGTCGGCTATTTGTTCGCTTATCAATTAATATTAATTGAGCAATGTCACCAATCTAATGTTATTAAAAGAATATTGCAATGATAATATTGCAGAAGATATTTTTTAAAAAGCAAATTATTACGGTTTATCTCATATAATCCCAAGAGGACTAAATTCCCAGGGAGGTCAGTTATGGAACGAACATTAAATACGGAAGAAGCTTTGAAAATCCTTAAAGATTGTTACATTACAGATTCTGTTCAAACTCTGCGGAAGTGGATAAGAGAAGGGAGAATTATCGCAGCAGGTACGCCATATAAGCAAGAGGGATACATCATTAAGGAAGAGGATTTAAAAGCATTTATTGAAGAAGAACGACCAGGGCTTTTAGAGATTTTAAAGGTTTATCATCAAGTAAATGACAGGATTCCTACTGGGATAACTTCCATTGTAAATAAACGGAAGTTAAAGGTTCCAAATGAAAAAATAAATTCAACAATTGAAGTAAAAGAAAATCAAGAGATGGAACCAAGTAATGAAACAGCTACGATATTTGAAATGTTATTGGAACTTGAACAGGAAATAAAAGAACTACATGTGCAAATTGAAGCAATAATCCAAGATGAAAATGAAAATAAAGATTTTGAAAAAATGATAGAAGAAAAATTAAAACAAGTAAAAAATGAAATCCTGGCTGAATTGAATAACCAAACAAATGTACAAAAGGATAAAACTGAAAAAATAGTTAGACGCGGCAATCATGGAGTAAAATCGGAAAATGAGTTTGTTGCATTCTTTAGAAAAGAATTTTGGAATTCCAATCCAGCAAACGAGAGATTAAAGGGAGAAGCAAATAAGAAATTTAAAGAAGAAGCAGGAAACGCTTATTCTTATTTTTATAACGATGATGGAAGGTTCCGTGATGAAGACTTACAAAGCGAAACTGGAGAATATGAACTTATATTAACGATAAATAATCAAGAGTTGATAATTACCGGACAAAATAGAAAGGAAATTATGAACGAATACTTTGAAATAGTTATTTTACCAAAAATACAAAATGGAGAAAAAGCATTTGAGGAAAATACTGTTGAATTAAGCAATCCCGAAAATAAGGTGACTAAGAGCATTGAACCTGGTGGTGGATATGTTGAAGAACTTGATTTATCAGGATTATTAAAAGTAAGTGCAAATGAAAAAGTGGAACCTTTATAGGCTCCGCTTTTTCATCGTAGTTTTTTATTCATAAACCACTCTATAGATGTTTCTAAATTATGTATGATGAACTCGGCAGCTTCTTCATCTACATTTTGTAGTGCTTTCACCTGTTGGACAGCTCGGCTAAGTCGGGTATTCGTTTCATCGTTTGTTTCTAAGTTCAGGGGTAGCAGGGCAAGTTCTTCTTGTAATCTCTGAAGGAGTGTAAAGTTAATGTTTTCTGTTTTGCCATTTTCTAATTGACTCAAGTAACCTGATGATATATCTAATATTCGGGCAAATTCGTTCAATCCATAACCTTTTTGGGTGCGTAGTTCCCTAATTTTTTCTCCTAAGTTACCTAGCATACAGTTCCCCTCCATTTTTATCCTACCAATATAATTCGATATGTCTTTTGGAAAGACCTTTATGATTACGAATGGACTTTAAATGTAATTGGAATCATTTTTTGTAAACTTAGAAATGATGTAGGTTTTTCTGTCAATAGATACCTTTAATTCGGAAAATAATGACAATAACTGATAGGTATTTTATAATAGCTTTAAGTGTTTTTTTCTGGAGGTATTATCAAATGTTTGAACTAATACATAAAAATAATAACAAAAATATCGTTCTATTTATTCATGGATTTACTAGTAACAACGATACGTGGGTTAATTCAAACGGAGTTCCTTTTCCAAATATGTTGCTAGAACATGAGGTTATAAAAAAAAATTTTGATTTTGCTTATCTGTCATATGATACCGAACTATTAAACTTTTACAGAGTGAAAGCAGGATTAAGTTTTATTGGTCGAACTGTTTTTGGTGGCAATGCAGTTGCAAAAAAAAGTTTAGATATATTGCAATTGAGTGATTATATATCAACCACTATATCGCTTAACTGTAGTGATTATGAAAGTATAGTGATTGTTGCACATAGCATGGGAGGACTAGTTTCCAAAGGGTATATATTAAAAGATTTGGAAAGAAATAAATATACTAAAGTTAAATTGTTACTTTCTTTAGCAGTACCACATAATGGTTCTAATTGGGCTGCTGTTGGAAAAAATTTATTCAAGAAAAATAAGCAAGTAATAGATTTGGAACCGTTAAGTAAAACATTGACTGAGCTTACTAACAAATGGCTTTGGCAAGAAGAAGGTCTACCTGAAACCGTTTATCTTATTGCTCAGCATGATGAAGTCGTAGAAGAAACAAGCTCAACTGGGCATGAAAAGACAAGGCAGTCACAATTTTACTGTCGTGATAATCATTTTTCAATAACTAAACCAGAAAATGAAAACACAAATAGCTTTTTGACGGTGAAAAAATATTTATTAGAAGTTTCAGAGAAAAGTGAAACTAGTGTTGAAGTAAAAAAATTTAATGACATTGGTCAATATGATAAAGAAATATTTGTTATAAAATTAATATTAGCAGATGTTCATAAGACAGTAATTGGAAGTTCTAAAGAAACTTTTTATAACGCTGAATATATTACAAAATATTTATTATCTCAAAAAATTAATATGTCGCACCTTGAGGCGCTATATACGAAAATTAAACATTTATATACTATTCATTTCGGCGAACTATTGTCAGGAAAAATTAAAGATAGTACAGAATTAGTAACGGTTTTACATGGGCAAATTCTAAAACAAGATAGAAATTTTTTAAAAAGTTCCCTTACAATGATTGATGCTCTTCAAAAAACAGGCATGTTACACCAGTTAGCCAATAATTTAGATAGTGAAATTATGTGGGCAAAAGAAACCCAAATTGAGAAAGTTAATGAACTACGTGGGGAACGAGCACATGATTAAAGTTCCATTTATTGTTCCTGAATTTGACATTAATATTAGACTTGGAAGGGCTTTAATTATAATAAATTATTTATCTACTCTGCGAAATGGCAGAGAGGTTCTCAATCTAGAAAAAATCGTAATTTTTGATTTTTTATTACACCATCCAAAGATTTTATACCACATATTAGAAAGTGAAGGTGTAAATAATCCATTTGATTTAGAGGATTATGATACTGAGTCAATTGAGACAATTTCTCCAACCAAGTTACTGCTCTTTGAAAGAGATACAATAAAGGAAATTACTAAATTGTTGTATACTAAACAATTAATAAGCATTAATGTAAAAGATGATATTTATTTCAAACCTACAGACAATGGAAAAAAATTTGTTGAACAAATGGCGTCTAGTTATTTAATGCGTTTGAAAATAATGGCAGATTCCATGACTAAACTAAAGTCTTTAACAATATCACAATTAAAAATGAAGGTAGTCCCTTTTATTCAAGGAGAAAATTAAATGAATAAATCAGCAGCAAATCTAAAAATAAACAAATTAGTTCTTGTGGGTAGGGATAAAAATTATGTAGTTGAATTTCACAAAGGCTTAAATATTATATATGGTGATTCAGACACTGGTAAGTCAAGTATATTAAATTTAGTAAATTATTTATTAGGGTCAAAAAATATTTATATGTATGAAGAACTTGAAATACATGGTAAAGAAGCTTTATTAGAAGTTTTACTTAACGGAGAGTTATTTACTATTAAACGGGATATTTTTAACCCTAATGATTTTATAGAAGTTTATCCTTCAAGCATTGAAGATATGGAAGGCACATTTCCTTTAGAATTTGGACCCGACTATAAAAAGACTGGTCCAAATGGTTTTTTCTCAGATTTTTTACTTGAATCTTTAAATATTCCCCTAATTGAAGTAAAACAGGCACCGACAAAAGCAGATTCCAAAACCATACGATTAAGTTTCAGGGATATCTTTAAATTTTGTTATCTTAATCAAGATGATGTGGGTAACAGAGATATGTTAGATAGAAAGAACTTTAGTGTTTTCACTAAAAACAAAGAAACCTTTAAGTTTATTCACAATCTTCTCGATACCCAGATATTACAAATGGAAAAAGAGTTATCAGAAAAGAGAAGGAAAAAGAATGAACTTTTAGCAGAATATAAGATAATTTCAACCTTCTTAAGAGATGCCAAGTTTGAGACAGAGGATAGCATAAATCATAAAATTGAACAAATTAGCCTAGAGCTTAAATTCGTTGAGAGAGAAATCAGTAAAATTAACACTACTCTGTTATCTGATACAGAAAAATTTGAGGATTTACGAGAAGATATTTTGTTGTTGGAACAACAAATTAGCGAAACTCATGTTGGAAAATCGATAAAAGAAACGCAACTTGAACAGAATGTTAGGTTAAGAAAAGAATATAAAAAGGATATTGATAAGCTAAAAGCTGCAATTGAAATCAAAGAAGCCTTGCCAGAACATGATGGGGAACTAGATTTAAGTTGTCCAGTATGTGATAACGCTATAGTTCTTGATTCTCACGATAATACAATAATACAATATGAAGAACAAATGCTAAAAAATGAAATAAAAAAAATAAAATCAAGAATAGATGATATTGATGGTTTGATAATAGAGCAACGAAATGCAGTTTATATCTTTGAGGATAATTTAAGAAAATGGAAAAATGAATTAGCTGAAAAGAAGAATACCCTTGATATGAACACCAAGGAAATTATATCTCCATATTTGGCTCAAAGAGATGAAATGATGTCTAAGAGAGCTACTATTTATGAGACTAAACAAAGAATCTTATATTTTCAAAAAGTAAGAACAAAACTAAACAAGTTAAACCACAATGCAGAAACTATTCAAGAGCAAATTACTGAATTAGAAGGAAAGCTAGAAGGCTTAAAAAATGGTACCCCTGAAATTGAGCAGGTAATTGGAGATATTGCTGATATATTAAGTGATTATTTACAAATAATTCCAATACGGAACGCTCATGGGATATCAATTAATAAAAACTCTCTTCTTCCAGTAGTGCGGAATAAAGATTATCATAATTTAACTTCGGGCGGGTTGAGAACTATTGTTTCTATAGGATACTTTATTAGTCTACTAAAGTATGGGGCTAATAATAATACTTATTTGCCAAGTATATTAATGATTGATACTTTAGCTAAATATTTGGGAACAAATGATACGAGTTCTAATGCAGACATTATTAGAGAAATTTTTGATGATGAGGGACTTAAAGACCCCAAAAAGTATGTCAACCTATATAAATACCTTGTAAGTCTTCATGAAAATTTGAGTGATACCCATCAAATTATTGTTGTTGATAATCAACTTCCAAGAGGATTGGAAGTCACACTGAAACAGTTTGTAGTTAAGCATTTTAGTGTAGACGGTATAGGGGATTCAAAAGGCTTGATAGATAACGCTTAATGGATATGAGAATAATTTAAAGAATATTAATAAATCACTTTAGAATTAGAGGTATGCTTTTGCTACGAGCAATGAGGAGGAATTAACTAGCCAAAACAATGAATAGCGTACTAGACAAATAGAGAATATGCTAAACGTATATCAAATTTGAAATTACTGGTTTATAGCAAGTGAAAAACGACTCAAGTTGGGTCGTTTTTTTTTTACGAAATCCAATGAATTTATAATGTCCACCTTTATTCGGTAACTATGCTTATTATTAGGGGTTATACATAAAAAGTTCATAAATAAGAATAAAATGTTTTTATATATGAATAACAGTTAGATTTTTCCACATACTATATTTAAATAAGGCAAGAAAGGATGATGAATAAAAAGTAAAAGTTGCATATCGCTAGCCTGCTAGAAATAAAGTTCAATTAAGAAGGTGATAGCATGCAGCACTATGCCGTTTATGTACGTGTATCAACAGACCGTGATGAACAAGTTTCATCTGTAGAAAACCAAATGGATATCTGTCGAAATTGGTTAGAGAGAAATGGGTATCAATGGGATGAGGACTGTGTTTTTAAAGATGAGGGCATAAGTGGAACATTGTTTATTGACAGACCAGCTATTCAATTAATACTTGAAAAAGCAAAGCAAAAGAAACTTGATATGGTCATTTTTAAATCGATTTCCCGTTTAGCCCGTGATTTAAAGGATTCACTTGAAATAAGAGAAGTTTTTTTGGCACATAATGTGCGAATAATTTCAGTTGAGGAAGGTTATGACTCGAATAAAGCTGGAAAAAATGATATGGCTTTCGAATTATGGTCATTATTCTCAGCTCAATATAGTCGAACATTATCTTCAAGTATCAGTGCCGCCTTAGCTGCGAAAGTCAGACGAGGAGAACATATTGGGAAAGTTCCGTATGGATATGACCGAATGGAACAAAAACTTGTCATAAATGAAAATGAAGCAGAGGTCGTTCGCCAAATTTATAAGTGGTACAACGATGGATGGGGATTTAAGAAAATTTCAAACGAATTAAACGAATTGGGGATTAAGCCTAAAAATAATAAAGTATGGCAGCTAACATCTGTACAGAGATTGATTCGTAATACTATTTATAAAGGAACCTTTATCTTAAATCAGTATACGAATGTGAAAGTTGGAGGAAAGAAAAAACAAATTCGGAATCCGCCAGAAAAATGGATAGTTTTTGAAAATCATCATCCTGCTATTGTTGATGAAGAAACATGGAATAAAGCGAATAAAGAGCACTTTAAATCTAATAAAGTCCGTATAACACCATGGAACGAATTTCGATACCTAGCAAAGTGTTCAGAATGTGGTTCAAATATGGTTATTGTTCAATCGTATAAAAAGAAGAAAAGCGGAGAACGAACCGAGTGGAAGTATTTGAAGTGTTCGCAGTATCGTCGAGCAGGTAAACATGGGTGTGTTAACCATACACCTATTCAATATGAGGATTTTAGACAGTTTATTCTTAACCTATTAATGAAGAAAGGTGAATCTGTCTTGTTTAACCTTTCAACTAATGTTGTAAATGAGCAGGCAAAGCAAGAACGGAAATTGCAGCAGGCACTAAAACAAAACGAACAACGGAAGAAGAATCTACTTGATTTGTATTTGGATGGTTTAATCGATAAGGATGAGTTTGAAAAGAAGCGTCAGGAAGTCGAGGAGGTAATAACAAAAACAAATAACCAGTTGTTTATTATTAAACAATCGGAAACTGTTCAAACGAACATCCAGACAATAAAAGATGCGTTTCAGGAGTTACAAAATCAAAACCAGGATTTGTTTGATGTATTCCAAACTTTAATAGAAGAAATTATCATTCATCCTGATGGGACGATTGATATTACGTACACATTCGAAGAGCCAAAGTGATGTTGGAGGGTTTATATGGATTCGAACTTAGAAATGAGCAAGTTTATTGATGTAAATAATGACGAGAATGAAAATGCCCCATCTGTTCTTTATAAAAAGGCAGTAAGTTATATGGATAGAGGGTACTATTGGGAGGCAATAGACCATTACGAAAAAGCAGCGAATTTAGGTTATGTTAAAGCTCAGTCCGATTTAGCCAACCTATATCTTTATGGTGTTGAGGAAATAGGTATTAAATCGTATCATCCTAATGCATTAAAGTGGTTTCGAAAGCTTGCTGAACAGGGTGACGAAGAAGCACAATTTCAGTGTGATTATCTATATTACTACGACTTACGGAATTCTCAAGAATCTAAGGAAACAATTGAAGAGTTTTTAGAGACTTCGGAGGTTGAGGATACTAATGCTTTTAAGTTAGCGGGACAAATGTATTATTTCGGTGAAGGTATTGAAAGAGATGTACAACAAGGAATTGAATACTTCAGGAGAGCGGCTGACCAAGGAGATGTTGATGCACAATTAGCGGTATGCGCATGTTGTTATGAAATTGGAAAACTCGGTGAAACCATTAGCTACTTAAATATGGTCGAAACAAATCATTATGAATTAACGGATAGTCATAAGGATTGGATAGCACAAATTAAGTCTAATCTTTAATTAGACGGAGTTTTTTGTTTAAATGGTTTGCAAACACAACGCATCACAAATGCGATGCAAAAGCTTGGTGTTAAGGGACGTTCTCAAGCGGTTGTTGAGCTCCTTCGAATGGGTGAACTAGAGCTCTAACCAAAACCGGCTAACCTTTTTAGGAAGGGAGCCGGTTATTATTTTCCCTTTAGATAAAGAGCATATCTTCTAGAAGGCAGTTACCCTTTATGACTTAGCGATAAGCTGAGTTTCTCTATACGTATAAATAGATGTAGCTTGCATTTTTTAAAGAAAACATGGAAAATAACATGTGATACAGATGTGGAATTTGATCATGCAGTAGAAACTAGTTTAGTGAGGGTAAAAATGATGAATAATCAAACGACGGCTACGAATCAAACGGTAGCTGACCTGGAAAAAGCACTTCGACATATATCAGGGATTATTAAACAAAAGGGCCGAGAAATATTAAGTGACTACCATATTACCCCCCCTCAATTTATCGCATTACAATGGTTATGGGAAAATGGGGACTTAACAATTGGAGAGCTTTCAAATAAAATGTTTTTAGCATGTAGCACAACAACAGATTTGATTGATCGAATGGAAAAGAGCGAGTTAGTTGTTCGAGTGAAGGACCCGAAGGATCGACGCGTTGTTCGAATTCATTTATTAGAAGAGGGCGAACGGATTATTGAAGAGGTTATTCATAAACGTCAACATTATCTTGCAAACATGCTTATTGATTTTGAAGAGGATGAAATTGTGACATTACAAAAATCACTGTTAAAGCTACAGCATGAAATGAGAGAAGAATGAGGGCGATTTTTTGAAAAGACCAATCGGTGTCATTGATTCTGGGGTAGGCGGTTTAACGGTTGCCAAAGAAATAATGAGACAATTACCAAAGGAAGAAATCATCTATTTAGGTGATACAGCGCGTTGTCCATATGGACCACGTCCTGCAAATGAAGTGACTCGTTTTACATGGGAAATGACAAATTACTTATTAGAACATCACCATATTAAGATGCTCGTTATCGCATGTAATACTGCAACAGCTATTGCTTTACAGGAGATTCAGGAAAAGGTCAAAATACCGGTTATTGGTGTCATTTTCCCAGGTGCTAGAACGGCTCTGAAAGTAACGAAAAATGATCAAATTGGTGTTATTGGTACAGTTAATACCATTAAGAGTGCCGCGTACGAGGTCGCTTTAAAAACGCTAAATAATCAAGTGAAGGTTGAGAGTTTAGCGTGTCCAAAGTTTGTACCATTAGTGGAAAGTGGTGAGTATGAGGGGGATCATGCTAGAGAGATGATTGAAGAATCCTTGCTGCCATTTAAGCAAAGTGATATAGATACGTTAATCCTCGGCTGCACCCATTATCCAATTTTACAAACGCAGATTGAAGATTACATGGGACAAGCTGTTAAAATTATTTGTTCAGGGGATGAGACAGCTAGAGAAGTGAGTACAATTTTATCCTTTGAAAATATCCTTAATCAAGATTCAGGTGAGAAGAACCATCTTTTTCTTACGACTGGACCAAAGGAATTATTCGAGAAGATTGCATCAAAATGGTTTGAACAGCCAATTCAACATGTTCAATCTATTTCATTGGGATAGTTTATAAAAGCACGGCGCCTTATAGGTTCCGTGTTTTTTTAGTACCCTATAACTTGGAGACTGAACGGTAAGAACTAGAAGTAGACTCTAAATAAGGGAAATGAATGTTCGTTTTAACGTGTTTCTAAAAGTTTGTACAAAAAATCGGTCTAAATTAGGGGATAGCTCGTATACATAGTAGTACAAACTGCCTTTGGAGGGATATGAATGTCTAAATACAACAAAAAGATTGCAGTTACAGTTATTGCTTCATCAGTATTACTTTCAGGCTGTGGATTATTTGATGCAGAAAAAGCAGCAAAAGAAATTGATCCGCCACAGGATGTAACAATTCAAGAAGATGGAACGCAAATGGAAGGCGAAGGTGCTGTAGAGGATGTGAAAGGTGAAGAAGCTGAGACAACAGTTACGAGTCAATTGTTTTTATTGGATAAAAATGGTTTTGTTGTTCCTTATACGATGAATTTACCTAAAACAGATAGTGTAGCAAAACAATCACTCGAATACTTAGTTGAGGGTGGCCCTATCTCAAATGTACTTCCAAATGGATTTAAGGCCGTTTTGCCGCAAGACACGGAAGTATTAGGTGTAAACATTAAGGAAGATGGTACAGCTGTAGCTGATTTTTCTAAAGAATTTAATAACTATAAAAAAGAGGATGAAGCAAAAATACTTCAGGCTATCACATGGACGTTAACTCAATTTGAGTCTGTAAAAAAGGTGAAAATTTGGGTGAATGGACATGAACAAACAGAGATGCCTGTTAATAGTACACCGATACAAGATGGAGTAAGTCGTGAAAATGGAATTAACCATGACTCTTCTGATGTGGTTGATATCACGGATACACATCCTTTAACAGTGTATTATTTAGCAGAAACGGATGGACAGCAGTATTATGTCCCTGTAACGAAGCGAATTAGTAATGAAGAGACAGATCCTATCGTCTCGGCTGTTAATGAACTAGTCAAGGGTCCTTCACCATCATTAGGGTTGATGAGTGATTTTCAGGACGAAGTAACTCTTTTAAGTGCACCACAATATGCTGATGGAAAAGTAACGTTAGATTTTAATGAATCAATTTATGGAAGCTTTGATGAGGAGAATAAAGTGATTTCCTCACAGGTTTTACATTCACTAGTCCTAACTTTAACGGAACAACCAGGTGTTGAAAGTGTAGCTGTCACTGTAAATGGGCAAGCAGATTTACTTAATGAAAATGGTGAAAAGCTAACAGAGCCTGTAACACGTCCGTCAAAAGTGAACACAGGTAGTTTTTAATAATTGGTTTTTGATATACTATATAAAGGGTAAAAGAGAGGTAGGCTATGACCTACCTCTTATTCGTGCTAGAAAAGCGTTTATCCATACATACTTACAAATCAATTCGTGAAGGATGCTGGAGACTACTATCTGCTCATTCACGCTACATTTCTCGAAGGAGGGCTTTAAAATGCGAAAAGATGGACGAAAGAACAATGAATTACGCGACGTACATATTGATAAAAATTTTATCATTCATCCAGAAGGATCTGTTTTAATAACAGTCGGTCAAACGAAGGTCATTTGTAATGCGAGTATTGAAGACCGAGTTCCGCCGTTTATGCGAGGAGAAGGAAAAGGCTGGATAACAGCAGAATATTCCATGCTCCCTAGAGCCACAGAGCAACGAACAATACGAGAAGCTTCAAAAGGGAAGATTACAGGTCGAACAATGGAGATCCAACGCTTAATCGGAAGAGCGCTCCGTGCTGTTGTCAATTTAAACGATCTTGGTGAGAGAACAATTTGGATTGACTGTGATGTTATTCAAGCTGATGGAGGAACGAGAACAGCGTCAATTACAGGGGCATTTGTAGCAATGACACTTGCTCTTGGGAAACTAATGAATGATGGGAAAATTAAAAAGATGCCAATCACAGATTTTCTTGCTGCCATTTCTGTTGGAGTAGACGAGGAACAAGGGGAGATTCTCGATTTAAACTATCAAGAGGATTCTAAGGCTGAGGTAGACATGAATGTCATAATGACAGCACAAGGAGAACTTGTCGAGGTCCAAGGTACAGGGGAAGAATCTACTTTTACAAGAGCTCAGTTAAATAGCATGTTGGATTTAGCGGAACAGGGAATTAAGTCTCTTGTTGAAATACAAAAAGAGGCTTTAGGAGATCTTGCTCTATTAGTAGAGAAGAATGCCAATAAGCAAGGGGAATAATGATGAAGCAGATTCTAATTGCCACTATGAATAATGGAAAAGTGAAAGAGTTCGAAAGTATGCTTCAGCCACTAGGATATGAAGTGAAATCTCTCCTTGATCTACCTCAAGCGATTGATGTAGAAGAAACCGGATTAACATTTGAAGAGAATGCTCAATTAAAATCAGACACCATAGCAGCTCAATTCCAAATTCCTGTCGTTGCAGATGACTCCGGTCTAGAAGTTGATTATTTAGATGGACGTCCTGGAGTCTATTCAGCTAGATATGCTGGTTTGGAAAAAAGCGATCAAAAAAATATGGACAAGCTAGTAGACGAGTTAAAAAATGTCCATGATGAAAAGGATCGTTCGGCTAGATTTGTCTGTGTCTTATCCATCTCCATACCAGGAGAGGCGACTAAGACGGTAAGAGGGACATGTGAAGGGTATATAGCCAAAGAGCCTAGAGGAGAAAATGGCTTTGGCTATGATCCTATTTTTATCTTGAAAGACCAAGATAAGACAATGGCAGAATTAACTAAGGAAGAGAAGAATAAAATAAGTCATCGTGCTAACGCATTACAAAAATTAAAGGCTCTTCTTTACTAAAGGTTCTCATTGAAATAGTAGGAACAGTGTATGTAAGATAGCTAAGGAATGATTCTAAGAAGAAAAAAGGCCACTACTCTTTATACAGTGCTGTTTTCCCTAAATGAGCAACAAAGTGTACGAAAGCAGCCTTAATAAAAGGCGAGTATAAAAATAAGGAAGAATAAATAAGGGGGGAGAACATGTGAAAGCTTTAGTGGTAAGTGATAGTCATGGGTTAACAAAAGAATTAGACATGATTGTAAAAAGGCATATGACAGAAGTAGATTTTATGCTTCATTGCGGCGATTCTGAACTGGAATCTACGAGCTCAGAGCTAAGCCCATTCTTAGGAGTAAAAGGAAACTGTGACTTTGGGTCAGACTTACCCAATGATGTAATTAGTGATTTAGGAGAATTAAGCTTTTTGATGGCGCATGGTCATTTATATGATGTGAAAAGTACGTTGATGCGACTGAATTATCGTGCAGCGGAACTGGGCGTTAACCTCGTCTTCTTCGGTCATTCTCATATTGCTGGAGCTGAACTAATTAACGATATCTTATTTATTAATCCAGGTAGTATCAGATTACCGGTTATGCGTAGGCAAAAAACTTATGCAATGATCTCAGTGGAAAAAAGAGAAGTAACAGTGACGTTTTATGAGGTGAACGGAGAAGTAGTCGAAGAGCTTTCTAAAACTGTCACACTATAAATAACAGACCTGTACTATTTGCAAGTAGGTATTTGAGTATAAAGTTTGTGCTCATTCCTACTTGCTAGTGAATCATAAAAGGGAATCTAGGTAGTCAGCTAAGAGCAAATATGATAAAATAGACGTAGAATAGTTACAAGAAATTAAAAAAAGATATAAAATGTTGATAAAAGTGATTGACTTTTGTTCCATTACGAAATATAATAATAAATGTCGCTGATAATTAATTAATATCATATATGTCCCAGTAGCTCAGCCGGATAGAGCATACGCCTTCTAAGCGTACGGTCGGGAGTTCGAATCTCTCCTGGGACGCCATTAACTTACATATTAACCCTTCATGTATCTACATGAAGGGTTTTTTGCTGGTTTGGAGAATGTGCCTTGTAAGAAAATGGTTCTTTCTAATTGTAACAGATGTAACAGTTACCTATAACAGACTTCACATAATTAGGAACAAATTGATAATTCCTTCTTAGAGAAACATCAAATTAAGGAATAGTTTAGCTCAAAGTAAAAAGAGTTTTCTGATGTAGGTTAAATTCATTTTGAATAACCACAATGTATAAGGATAAAGTGACGTAATAAGAGCATAACCAAATAAAAAGTGTGTGAGAAAGTATGACATCTTTCTTTTCAATTTTTTAACCATTCACTATTATGTTACTAACGAAACAATTCCTCTTTATTTACCACACTCTTTCCTACCCATCCGCAAACGTGGATTTTTCATATTTCCTAATTTTTTTAAATAAAATGCTTTTCCATTTATACCAAGGATGTAAGCGTATACAAATTATTTAATTAATCTAAATTATCTAATAATTCTAAAAAACACTGTTGACACTAGGATTTATTGAGCGTAATATAAGTTCAAATAAAAGTTACACGAACATTTGAAAAAGTGTAGAAAATTGAAAATATTTAAAGTCTTTTACTCCACAGTCATAATGTTCAGTGATCGAGCAGATTCAACTTATGCAAAGAAAGGCGTGCTCTTATGGGTGAACAATGGATCTTTCTTAATGACCAATTCGTAAAGAAAGAAGATGCGAAAATTTCAGTTTATGATCACGGTTTTTTATATGGTGACGGTGTGTTTGAGGGAATTAGAGTATACAGTGGAAACATCTTTCGAATGAAAGAACATATGGACCGACTTTATCAATCAGCTAAATCAATCCTGTTAACCATTCCGTATACTCAAGAAGAGTTGACTGAATTAGTCGTAAATACCGTCCAAAAGAATGGATTGAGTGACGCGTATATTCGTCTAGTGGTTTCAAGAGGGGCTGGAGATTTAGGGCTTGATCCATATAATTGTAAACGTGCTAACACTGTTATCATTGTTGAGCCACTATCTATTTTTCCAAAGCATCTTTATGAAACAGGAATTGATATTGTTACAGTTGCTACGAGACGAAATAGACCTGATGTATTAAGTCCAAAGGTCAAATCCTTAAATTATTTAAATAATGTATTAGTTAAGATTGAAGCTCACTTAGCAAATGTAAGTGAAGCGCTCATGCTAAATGATCAAGGATATGTTGCTGAAGGCTCTGCAGATAATGTATTTATTTTGAAAAACGGGAGGTTATTAACACCCCCTGGATATATAGGTGCTCTTGAAGGGATTACTCGAAACGCCATCATTGATATTGCAAATGAGATGGGATACGAAGTAAAAGAAGAGCCATTTACTCGACACGATGTGTATACAGCTGAAGAGGTTTTCTTAACTGGAACAGCTGCAGAGGTCATCGCTGTTGTGAAAGTAGATGGACGTATCATAGGTGATGGTGTTCCTGGAGATCAGACAAAAAAACTTCTTGAAGCTTTCCGTCAGAAAGTAGTGGAAGAAGGCGTAAAAGTGGAAGATTTGCCACAAAGTCTTCATGTTAGCTAACAACGTGCATACATTTTAATAGTATAAAGCTATGAAGAGGATAAGTAGTCATTGGTCAAGTATTTACAGAGAGCCGGGATAGCTGGAAGCCGGTAATACTCCCAAATGATGAACTCGCCTCTGAGTGTTAATCCGAAATTTTAGTAGGGTTAGCCGAGTCCCATTCTTCGGTACTCGTTACAAAAGAGAACAGAGAATCTGTTCGCAAGGTGGTTGAACGTTGACCACGAAGAAGGGTGGTACCGCGAAAAAGTTTATTAACCTTTTTGCCCCTTTAGACACACAATGGATCGTTGTGTGCTCCAAGGAGGGGTGGGAAGGTTTTTTATTTGGTAACATAAATCAGAAATTTCAAAAAAATATAAGGGAGGAAAGAAAATGAGTACAAATGTACAGTTGAATAAGTCAGCTGCCACATGTACAAACACGATGTCAGGGTCTCAAATGCTAATTGAAGCACTAAAGCAGGAAAAGGTAGAAGTCCTTTTTGGTTATCCTGGTGGGGCGGTGCTACCGATTTATGATAGCTTATATGATTCTGGTGTGTTCCATGTATTATCCCGACATGAACAAGGAAGTATTCATGCAGCAGAGGGCTATGCTAGAGTCTCAGGTAAACCTGGTGTTGTCATTGCAACCTCTGGTCCTGGAGCAACGAATCTAGTGACTGGATTAACAGACGCAATGATTGATTCTCTACCTTTAGTTGTATTTACAGGTCAAGTTGCATCATCTGTTATTGGATCAGATGCCTTCCAAGAGGCGGATATTTTAGGGATTACGACACCAATAACAAAGCATAATTATCAAGTTCGTGATGTGAATGAGCTCCCAAGAATTATTAAAGAAGCCTTTCATATAGCAACTACAGGTAGACCTGGACCAGTGTTAATTGATATTCCTAAAGACATTTCGGTCTTTGAAGGGGAATTTAATTATGATGAACCTGTAAATTTACCGGGCTATCAGCCTACGAATGAACCGAATTACTTGCAGATTAGAAAATTAGTAGAAGCGGTAAGTAGAGCGAAAAAACCTGTCATTTTAGCGGGAGCTGGAGTCCTTCATGCCAAAGCTTCTCAGGAATTAATTACATTTGCAGAACAGCAACAAATTCCAGTGACAAATACTTTATTAGGCTTAGGCGGCTTTCCTGCAAATCATCCCTTATTCCTAGGAATGGCAGGAATGCATGGAACGTATGCGGCGAATATGGCCCTTTACGATTGTGACTTGTTAATAAGTGTTGGCGCGAGATTTGATGACCGTGTAACAGGAAACTTAAATCATTTTGCTAAAAAGGCAACTGTTGCTCATATTGATATCGATCCTGCAGAAATAGGTAAAAATGTCCCGACGCAAATACCTATTGTAGGAGACGCTAAGTTAGTTTTAGAGCAAGTAATTAAGCAGGATGGTAAACAAGGTGATCATAGTGAGTGGAGTCAAGTGGTTGATAAAAATAAACGAGAATATCCTCTTTGCTATAAAGAAAGTGATACCGAGCTAAAACCTCAGTATATGCTAGAACTCATTCACAAATGGACGAATGGAGAAGCAATTGTTACAACGGATGTTGGTCAACATCAAATGTGGGCTGCTCAATATTATCAATTCACATCTCCTGATCGCTGGGTAACGTCGGGTGGGCTTGGAACCATGGGATTTGGTCTTCCTGCAGCAATTGGGGCCCAATTTGCAGATCGGGAAGCAACAGTTGTAGCAGTTTTAGGTGATGGAGGTTTTCAAATGACTTTGCAAGAGTTATCTGTCATTTATGAACAAAAACTTCCAATTAAGATTGTTATTTTAAATAATGGATCTTTAGGAATGGTAAGACAATGGCAGGAATTATTTTATGAAGAGCGTTACTCTCATTCAAAATTTGTTTCTCAGCCTGATTTTGTCAAACTATCTGAAGCGTACGGTATTAAGAGTGTGAGAATTGAAAACAGTGAAGGCTGGGAGGAAAAGCTTCAAGAGGCAATTACTTCAGATGAGCCTGTTTTGTTAGATATTCATGTGAGTAAAGATGAAAATGTCTATCCGATGGTTGCATCCGGTAAGGGGCTACACGAAATGGTAGGTGTAAAACTATGAAACGAATCCTATCCTTGACCGTCCTCAATCAGACAGGGGTTTTAAACCGAATTACTGGTTTGTTTACAAAAAGACATTACAACATTGAAAGCATCACAGTTGGTCATGCAGAAACAGAAGGTATTTCGCGAATGACCGTTGTTGTAATTGTTCAAGAGGAAAAGGAAGTAGAACAGATTACAAAGCAGCTAAACAAGCAAATTGATGTTTTGAAAGTCATTGATATTACAGCACAATCGATTGTGTCAAGAGAGCTTGCTCTCATAAAAGTCATGTCGACTGCTGCAAATAGAATGGAATTACAAGGCCTCATTCAACCTTTTAGAGCAACCATTATCGATGTGAGTCGTGAAAGTGTCGTGGTTCAGGTAACAGGTGAACCAGAGAAAATTGAAGTGTTAATTGATTTATTAAAGCCATATGGAATTAAAGAAATTGCTCGAACGGGCACAACTGCTTTTACAAGAGGTACTCAAAGATCCTTAAAAGAAGTTCCGGTATCAATTGTGTAAATAGAGTCACCTTACCTCATTTTTTGTAGGTAGTAGATTTATATATTGCTATTATTCTAAATTAAAAACATTAAAGGAGAGATTATACATGACAACAGTATATTATAACGGAGACGTAAACGAGGCAGCATTACAAGGGAAGAAAGTAGCAATCATCGGGTATGGTTCACAAGGGCATGCACATGCATTGAACTTAAAAGAAAGTGGAGTAGATGTAGTAGTTGGTGTTCGTCAAGGTGGTTCTTTCAACAAAGCAGTTGAAGATGGTCATCATGTAGTATCCGTTGCTGAAGCGGCAGAACTTGGAGACTTAGTAATGGTTTTACTTCCAGATGAGCAGCAAGCGAAAGTTTATCAAGAAGAAATCAAGCCAGGATTGGAACCAGGAAACTCATTAGTATTTGCTCATGGATTTAATGTTCACTTTAGTCAAATTGTACCCCCTGCTGATGTTGATGTATTCTTAGTAGCACCAAAAGGACCAGGTCACTTAGTAAGAAGAACGTATGAAGAGGGTGCAGGTGTACCAGCGTTATTTGCAATCTATCAAGATGTAACAGGAACGGCTAAAGAGAAAGCATTAGCATATGCAAAGGGTGTTGGATCTGCTCGTGCTGGAGTTCTAGAAACAACGTTTAAAGAAGAAACAGAAACAGACTTATTCGGTGAGCAAGCAGTACTTTGCGGAGGCTTAACATCTCTTGTGAAAGCTGGTTTTGAAACATTGGTAGAAGCTGGTTATCAACCAGAAGTAGCATACTTTGAGTGCTTACATGAGCTGAAGCTAATTGTCGACTTAATGTATGAAGATGGTATGGCAGGAATGAGATATTCTATTTCTGATACAGCACAATGGGGTGACTTTGTTTCAGGCCCACGTGTAGTAGATGGACGCTCTAAAGAAGCGATGAAAGAGGTTCTTAAAGACATCCAAACAGGTAAATTTGCGAAAGAATGGATCTTAGAGAACCAAGCAAATCGTCCTCAATTCAATGCAATTAATAATAATGAAAATGAGCACCAAATTGAAGTGGTTGGTAAAAAATTACGTGCAATGATGCCATTTGTAAAATCTAAACAAAAGCAGAAAGAAGCGGTGAGTGTGAGTGCGCAAAATTAACCTATTTGATACAACGCTCCGTGATGGTGAACAATCTCCAGGTGTAAATCTTAATGTGAAAGAAAAGCTAGAGATTGCGAAACAGCTAGAACGACTCGGTATGGACGTGATTGAAGCAGGATTTCCTGCTACTTCAAAAGGTGATTTGTTAGCCGTTCAAGAAATTGCAAAAACAGTTAAAAACAGTTCCGTTACTGGTCTTGCACGCTCCGTAAAGGGTGACATTGATGCAGCGTGGGAAGCGTTGAAATATGCAGAAGAGCCTAGACTACATGTTTTTCTAGCTACATCTCCTATTCATAGAGAGTTTAAGCTTAAAAAAACGAAGGAACAGGTAATTCAGACAGCAGTAGAATCTGTTAAGTATGCTTCACAGTTTTTTCCGATCATTCAATGGTCCGCTGAGGATGCATGCCGTACGGAATTACCATATCTTGCAGAAGTTGTTGAAAACGTAATTGAAGCGGGCGCACATGTTATAAATATTCCTGATACTGTAGGCTATATAACTCCAAAGGAATATGGACAAATTTTTAGCTACTTACGTGAACACGTAAAAGGGATTGAGAATATTATTCTATCAGCTCACTGCCATGATGATTTAGGCATGGCGGTGGCTAACTCTCTTTCTGCGATTGAACATGGAGCAGGTCAAATTGAAGGAACAGTCAATGGAATTGGCGAAAGAGCTGGAAATGCTGCATTAGAAGAAGTTGCCGTTGCTCTTCATATTAGAAGAGATTATTATCAGGCTGAAACAGGGCTATATTTACAGGAAACAAAGCGTACGAGTGAATTAATTAGTAATTTAACAGGTATGGTCGTTCCAGGGAATAAAGCTGTTGTTGGACGAAATGCATTTGCACACGAATCTGGCATACATCAGGATGGTGTGTTGAAGGAAAAGACAACGTACGAAATTATCTCCCCAGAGCTTGTGGGAGTTTCGACAAATTCAATGGTGTTAGGAAAGCATTCTGGACGTCATGCATTTAAAAATAGATTACAAGAATTGGGCTTTGAGAATTCTGATGATGAAGTAAATAAGCTGTTTGTTGCATTTAAGGAATTAACAGAGAAGAAAAAGGAAATATCAGATGAAGATCTTAAAGCATTACTAATAGAAGAAAAAGTCTCAACTCAAGAATCTGCATTCGAATTGAAGGCGATTCAAGTCCAATATGGCACTTCTCAAATTCCAACTGCAACCATTACGCTTATTAAGCCAAATAAAGAAATGGTTCAAGAAGCTGCAACTGGTGCTGGTAGTGTGGAAGCGATCTACAATACTCTTGAAAGATGCGTTGGTCAGTCTATTAATCTAATTGATTATCGTATTCAATCAAATAGTGGTGGTAGAGATGCATTAGCACAGGTGTATGTAAAGATTAAGGTAGGGGAAAGTGAAGCTAGTGGTCGTGGTATGGCACAGGATGTGTTAGAGGCATCAGCGAAAGCTTACATTAACGCTGTAAACCGTATGTTATTGCTAGATAAAATAAATGACGTTTCCTTAGAACCCAGTTTACTAAATTAAGTTACTCGAAAGGGGTAGAACATGAAGAAAACAATTGCATTGTTACCGGGTGATGGGATTGGGAAAGAAGTGGTAGATGTAACAGTAGAAGTGTTAAAAACTGTTGCAGAACATTTTCACCATCAATTTCATTTTGAGTATGGACTTATTGGTGGAGAAGCGATTGATCAAAAAGGAAATCCATTACCAGAAGAGACAATCACAATGTGTAAAAACGCAGATGCGATTATTTTAGGAGCAGTTGGTGGTCCGAAATGGGATCAAAATCCTGTACACCAACGACCAGAGCGTGGGCTACTAGCTCTTAGGAAAGAGCTTGATTTATATGCAAATCTTCGACCGATTCATACATTCGAGAGCCTAATTGATTCTTCCCCTTTGAAAAAGGAGTATGTAAATGGAGTAGACTTTGTAATAGTCCGAGAACTTACAGGTGGACTATATTTTGGAAAACCGAGTGAGAGGGTGGACTATCAGGGGGAAGAAGCGGTAGTAGACACACTTTTTTATAAACGCCAGGAGATAGAGAGAATTCTTGTCACAGCATTTGAAATAGCCTCCCAACGACGAAAGCATGTAACATCTGTTGATAAAGCAAATGTGCTGGAGTCTAGTAGAGTTTGGAGAGAAGTAGCTGAAGAGGTTGCAGCGAGATATCCAGAGGTAACTTTAGAGCATATGCTGGTTGATAATGCTGCGATGCAAATCATTCGTTCGCCTAGACAATTTGATGTTGTGGTAACAGAGAATATGTTTGGCGATATTTTAAGTGATGAGGCATCTGTTATAACAGGTTCTCTAGGGATGTTATCCTCTGCTAGTTTATCCTCAACTGGGTTACATTTATATGAACCAGTTCATGGCTCAGCGCCTGACATCGCAGGGGAAAATAGGGCAAACCCAATAGCAACCATCTTATCTGCAGCCATGATGCTTAGACAATCCTTTGGGCTAGAAGAAGAAGCTAAAGCGATTGAAAAAGCAGTCGATAACGTATTGAATTCAGGAGCTAGAACAGCAGATTTAGCCCCTTATGGGAACCCTATGTCAACAACAAGAATGGCAGAGGAAATTAAACATGCATTAGCGGACGATCATGCTATTTTAAACATTATGGAAGCCTATTCCTAATTTTAAAACAGAGATTATATAAAATAATGATAGTTTTTGAGGGGATTGACAGGTTACCGTCAACCCCTCATTTTTCAATCTTATAAAGGAGGTTAAGGGATGACGATGAAGCCAAGAACCATTATTGAAAAGATCTATGATGAGCACATTGTTCAGCAAGAAAAGGGGAAACCAGATTTACTATATATTGATTTACATCTGATTCATGAAGTAACCTCCCCACAGGCTTTTGAAGGTCTTAGAGAGAAGCAGAGAAAAGTTAGACGACCGGATCGAACATTTGCAACGATGGATCACAATGTACCTACTGTTAATCGATTTGTCATTAAGGATGAGGTGGCAAAAAATCAAATTAATGCACTAGAGAGAAACTGTCAAGAATTTGGCATACGATTAGCTGACTTAAACAGTCAAGATCAAGGCATCGTTCATGTTATAGGACCTGAATTAGGACTGACATTACCAGGAAAAACGATTGTATGTGGAGATAGTCATACATCAACACATGGAGCATTTGGAGCTATTGCGTTTGGTATCGGTACAAGTGAAGTGGAGCATGTGTTAGCAACCCAAACACTGTGGAGACAACGTCCTAAAACCTTAAACATTCACGTTCCAGGTAAATTAGAACCAGGCGTTACAGCCAAAGACGTTATTTTAGCTGTTATTGGTAAATATGGAGTTCGATTTGGAACAGGATATGTTATTGAATATACAGGTGAAGTCATTGAAAGCCTATCAATGGATGAACGTATGACGATATGTAATATGTCTATTGAAGCGGGGGCAAGAGCGGGTCTTATTGCACCGGATGACACAACGTATTCTTATATTAAAGGAAGAAAATATGCACCTAAGGGTGAAGAATTTGAGAAGGCTGTCGAGTATTGGAAAACCCTAAAGACAGACGAAGGTGCAGAATACGATATGGTTATTACTTTAAATGGGGAAGATATTCCACCGATGGTTACGTGGGGGACAAATCCAGGTATGTCAGTTGGTGTACACGAAAACACTCCTGATTTAGGTGATTTCCATAATGAAGAAGATGTGGAAGAGGCAAAGCGTGCATATCAGTACATGGGGCTTGAACCAAATACACCAATTGAAGAAATCACTGTTGAGCATGTTTTTATAGGGTCCTGTACAAATTCACGTATGACGGACCTTAGACAGGCTGCAGAAGTCATTCGAAAGTTTAAAGATAAACAAGTTCCAGAGCAAGTACGCGCGATTGTCGTACCGGGTTCACAAACTGTCAAGAAGAGAGCGGAAGAAGAAGGATTAGATGTAATCTTTAAAGAAGCTGGCTTTGAGTGGAGAGAGTCTGGCTGTAGCATGTGCCTAAGTATGAATAATGACGTAGTACCGGAAGGAGAAAGATGTGCTTCAACATCGAACAGAAACTTCGAAGGACGACAAGGTAAGGGAGCAAGAACGCATTTAGTTAGCCCAGCTATGGCTGCTGCCGCTGCTCTTTTCGGACGATTTGTGGATGTTCGACATATTCAAGAAGGTGCACTTACTTAAATAACGTTCGTTTATACTAAAACTTTTGGAGGGAATAGGATGAAGGCTTTTAAAACCCATATTGGAAAAGTGGCGGTTTTAAATCGTGCAAATGTTGATACTGACCAAATCATCCCTAAGCAATTTTTAAAAAGAATTGAAAAAACAGGCTATGGACGATTCGCATTTTTTGACTGGAGATATTTGCCTGATGGGTCAGAAAATCCAAGTTTTGAATTAAATCAAGAAAAAGCAAAAGGTGCAACAATACTTTTAGCTGGAGAAAATTTTGGCTGTGGTTCATCACGTGAACACGCTCCCTGGGCTTTGTCTGATTATGGCTTTCAAGTCATTTTAGCCCCTTCCTATGCAGATATTTTCCATCAAAACTGTCTGAAAAATGGTTTGTTACCAATCAGTCTAGAGCAAAGTCAATTAGATCTTATTCGTACTAAATCAACTCAAGATCACTATTCATTAAAAATTGATTTAGAAAGCCAAACGTTAACGGATGATGCGGGTCTTACTCTCTCTTTTTCAGTCGATTCTTACTGGAAAGACATGTTGTTGCATGGCAAGGATGAGATTGATTTAACTTTACATTATCAAGAGAGAATCAAGGATTATGAAGAAAAGAGAAGAGCTGTGTTTTTATAATTTTAGGTTGATCATGGAAATCAAAAGCTAAACGACATAAGATAATGAGGCTGGGACAGAAGTGCCTGGCACCTTATCGTAACGACTATATGTACGCACTGATTTATCTAGTGCACACAATAGTTGTATCGGAGGGTGCCTGGCTCTTTGTTTTGTCCCAGTCTCATTTGTTTGTTACTCTCTAACCATATAAAAATTATTTTACCTGATAAGAAAATTTCATATAGGAAACATTAATGACGTTGATGATGAGAATGATAATGGTAGTAAGGATTTGAAATTAAGAGCTTGGTGGGAAGACCTAGAGAGTCTTCTGTTCGATACTGTGGAGTGGACTACTAACGCTTGTTTTCATTTCTATGGATTGTTACACTTGAATGCAAAGAAAGGTTGCTGGAGTTGACCAACACATGAATGAGAAAAAACAATCTAATATTATTGCTTTTCCTAATTTGAAAGACCGATACATTGATAAAGGAATGACGTTATTAAAGGAGAAGAAATTCCAAGAAGCACTATCCATGTTTTCAGAAGCAAGTGAGTTGAATGAAGATAAAGCGGAAATTCAACTAGGTATGGCCATATGTTTAATGGAGCTTGGAGAATTACATGAAGCAAAGGATATTTGTAAGAGGATGCTACAAGAGGATATCGGGCATTATTTTACAGTCTTACAAATTTATTTAACCATTCTCATTCAATTAAGAGAATATCAAGAAGTTCAGACGACGATCGAAGCCGTTCTTGAAGAAAATCAGTTACCGGCAGAAAGTGCAGAGCATTTTTATAAGCTTTTAGAATTTAGCAGGAGAATGGTCCAACAAGAGGAAATTCTGATTGATGACATTGATGGAGAAATCAATGAAATGGATCCATCATTTTATCTTGATGAGGTTCTTGAGGATGTATCAAAGCAACTAAGGTATATCGAATCACTAAAGGATCGAAATATTGCCAAGCATTTTTCAGGTTTGCAGGTATTACTCGATAATCCTTTAGGACACCCTGTCATAAAATCAATGATTTTGCAGCTAATGATTGAAAATGAAGTAGAGAAAGAAGTGTTAGTAACTAAATTTGGTCAGTCATTGAATGTGAAACCAGTGAATCTGCAGGATATCCCGTCATCACCTTTCACAAAAAAAGTCCTGACCATTCTTGACGACACATTAGGAAATGAAAATCCTACTTTATTTGAAGCGGTGAAAGAGGTTTGGTTACGCCATTTATACGTTATGTTTCCATTTCTTCCTGAACCTACTGAGGCAAACCTATGGGCTGCGGCTTTACATAAGGTTGGTTATGAAATGCATGGAATTGAAATTGACCAACAGGAACTAGAAGAAGTATACGGTCATTCTTTTGAGCTATTGCATGAAGCATGCCAAAAAATATATCAACTAGAAGAAATTTCTTATCTTCAAATATAAGCTAGTTGTTGAAAGGTAACTTTTCTATGTTATAATAAAATGGTTGCAAAATAGTGATCCTCGTATGCAAGGTCTTTTCATTGTGGGCAAAATGATCTTCTTTTTTTACGAAATCCTAAGCATGTTTAGTTATCGGTGATACATTACCGTACATAAAGAAGGTATATATTTATGGTCACATGTTCAAAATGGACAAGCAACCATCCTATACCTATCACTTATTCGCACAATCATTATAGATTTTTGGAGGGACAGCATATGTCAGTAAAATTTGAAAAATTAGAGGGGAACGAAGGCGTTCTTACGGTAGAAGTTCCAGCTGAAGAATTCACTTTAGCACTTGACGAAGCATTTAAAAAGGTAGTAAAACAAGTATCTATTCCAGGATTCCGTAAAGGTAAAATCCCACGTAGCTTATTTGACCAACGTTTTGGTGTAGAATCTTTATATCAAGATGCGTTAGACATCATCTTACCTAAATTCTACCCAAATGCTGTAGAGGAAGCTGGAATTGATCCAGTAGATCGTCCAGAAATCGATGTAGAACAAATTGAAAAAGGCAAGAGCCTTATCTTCACTGCAAAGGTTACTGTTAAGCCTGAAGTTAAATTAGGTGAATACAAAGGTCTAGAAGTGGAAAAGATGGATGATACTGTAAGTGAAGAAGATGTTGAGAACGAATTAAAGCAACTTCAAGAGCGTCATGCTGAACTTGTTGTTAAAGAAGAAGGCGCAATTGATAATGGTGACACTGCTATTATCGACTTTGACGGCTATGTAGATGGCGAGCAATTTGAAGGTGGAGCTGCAGAGAACTATTCATTAGAAATCGGTTCAGGTTCATTCATCCCAGGCTTTGAAGAGCAACTTGTTGGTTTAGAAGCTGGAGCAGAAAAAGACGTTGAAGTTACTTTCCCTGAGGAATACCATGCTGAAAACCTTGCAGGTAAACCAGCGGTGTTTAAAGTGAAAATTCATGAAATCAAAACAAAAGAACTTCCTGCTTTAGACGATGATTTTGCTAAAGATGTAAATGAAGAAGTTGAAACGTTAGAAGAGCTTAAAGCTCAAACAAGAACTCGTTTAGAAGAGTCAAAAAAATCAGATGCTGAAAATCGCCTACGTGATACATTAGTTGAGAAGGCAGCTGAGGGTGTAGAGGTTGACATTCCAAACGCACTTGTTGAAAACGAAATTTCTCGCATGATGCAAGAATTCGAGCAACGTTTACAAATGCAAGGAATGAACCTTGACTTATACTTCCAATTCTCAGGTCAAGACGAAGAAGCGTTAAAAGCTCAAATGAAAGAAGATGCTCAAAAACGCGTGAAATACAACTTAACATTAGAAGCAATTGCAAAAGCTGAAAACATTGAAGTTTCTGATGAAGATGTTGAAGCTGAAATTGCTCAAATGGCTGAAATGTACAACATGCCTGTAGAGAATGTTAAGCAAGCATTAGGCGGATCTGCTGATGGACTTAAAGAAGATATGAAAGTTCGTAAAGCGATCGATTTCCTTGTAGAAAATAGCAAAGTTACTGCATAATATAATTAAAGAAACAAGGCGCGAGTAAATCGTGCCTTGTTTTGTACAAAGATGTTTTATTTATATTCCTGAGGGAATGATATAAGAAAGCCATTACATACATAAACTAGAAGAAGTAATGAGTTCATAACATAATAAATGGATTCTTCGCATAACATGAAGGACTATCGATTTCTAAAAGAATTTGTTCGCTATCATTTCAGGCACTTGAAGTAGTATTAGTACCAATCAACACTCTACTTATGGTAAAATGCAATACATACCTGCTATACATTTGATTGTATGATAAGGCCTATTGATCTTCATACTAGAAGAATATACAGAACCTAGTTTTTATGAAGAGATAAAGATACAAGGGGTGAAAAAAATGTTTAAATTTAACGACGAAAAAGGACAACTAAAATGTTCGTTTTGTGGTAAAACACAAGATCAGGTTCGTAAATTAGTTGCGGGACCTGGAGTTTATATATGTGATGAATGTATTGAGCTTTGTACTGAGATTGTAGAGGAAGAACTTGGTACTGAAGAAGAAGTAGAATTCAAAGATGTTCCGAAACCAAAAGAAATTCGTGAAATCCTTGATGAATATGTAATCGGTCAAGATAATGCGAAGAAATCATTAGCGGTTGCTGTTTATAATCACTATAAGCGTATTAACTCTAATAGCAAAATCGATGACGTTGAGCTTTCTAAGAGTAATATTTCAATGATTGGACCAACTGGTAGTGGAAAAACATTACTTGCTCAAACGTTAGCTCGTATTCTAAATGTACCGTTTGCTATAGCAGATGCAACCTCTTTAACGGAAGCGGGATATGTAGGAGAAGACGTAGAGAACATCCTTCTCAAACTGATTCAAGCAGCAGATTATGATGTTGAAAAAGCAGAAAAGGGTATCATCTACATCGATGAGATCGATAAAGTGGCTCGTAAGTCGGAAAACCCATCAATCACTCGTGATGTATCAGGAGAAGGTGTACAACAAGCCCTATTGAAAATTCTTGAAGGAACTGTGGCAAGTGTTCCTCCTCAAGGTGGAAGAAAACACCCACATCAAGAGTTTATTCAAATCGATACGACAAATATCTTATTTATTTGTGGTGGAGCATTCGATGGGATTGAACAAATCATCAAAAGAAGACTTGGTCGTAAAGTAATCGGTTTTGGTTCTGATAATAAAAATGCAGATCTAGACAAAAAAGCTTTATTGTCTCAAGTATTGCCAGAAGATTTACTTAAATTTGGTTTAATTCCTGAATTTATTGGTCGTCTGCCAGTTATCGCTAGCTTAGAACCTCTTGATGAAGAAGCATTAGTTGAAATTCTAACAAAACCTAAAAATGCTCTTGTGAAGCAATATCAAAAAATGCTTGATCTTGACGGAGTTGAACTAGAGTTTGAAGATGGCGCATTACTAGAGATTGCTAAGAAAGCAATTGAACGAAAAACAGGAGCACGTGGTCTTCGATCCATTATTGAAGGCATGATGCTTGATATGATGTTTGATCTACCATCTCGTGATGATATTACGAAAGCTATTATTACAGATGCAACGGTTAAGGGAGAAGCATTACCAAAGTTAGTTTTAAATGATGGTACTGTTATCGAAGAAGATAAAAAAACATCTGCATAAGAAAAAGAAGCTGAGCAATCAGCTTCTTTTTTTTATGTAAAACTAAAATAAAGGTACCATTCTAATGAAAAAGCTACTCTCGCTGTGCGGAAGAGAAATACCTTGTACTTAGTAGAAACATCAGATTTTTGTGGTTTCTTAAATAGAATATCTATGCAATTCACCCTTCGTATTTCACTAAAGTCGTGACATCTTGCTTTCAGACCCACCTCTAGGGCTACATAATTCATTCACAAATCTCCCTGTATATAGTAGATTTAAACCTCCCAATCAATTTACTATTCATTCAGATGGTCATGATCGTATGGTCATCGGAATGTTTAATACATGCTAAGATGTTCTCTCCTCCTTTCATGCTGATCATACAAAATAGATTCTGTAAATTTATGTTTATTCGTACCAATGCTCGGAGATACTAGCTATACATAACCATTTTTAAATAGAGGTTAACTTAACAAAAAAAGGTCTATTAAAAGAGCATGAAGTGCTTTTCTAATGCGATGAGACCAGTGTTTCTAAACATCTGGCGTTTCAATCTTACATATTAGGAACAAAAAAGATGCTTGGTATAGTAGGTGAAATGGAACGAACAGCATGGCGGTACTTAAGACATCATTGTAGGAGGGACAAAAATGAGTTGGACTAGTATAGCTCTATTTATTCAGTTGTTTTTTGGTATTATAATTGGGATGTATTTTTGGAACTTACTGAAAAACCAAAGAACCCAAAAGGTTTCTATAGATCGTGAATCAAAAAAAGAAATGGAACAATTGCGGAAAATGAGAGCGATAAAATTAACAGAACCATTAGCGGAAAAGGTTCGTCCGAAAAGCTTTCAAGATATTGTTGGTCAAGAGGATGGGATAAAATCATTACGTGCAGCTTTGTGTTCTGTTAATCCACAGCATGTAATTATCTATGGACCGCCGGGTGTTGGGAAAACAGCCGCAGCTAGACTTGTCCTTGAGGAAGCTAAACGGAATAAACGTTCACCTTTTAAAGAAAATGCAGTATTTGTAGAACTAGATGCAACAACAGCTAGATTTGATGAGCGAGGTATTGCAGACCCTTTAATTGGTTCTGTTCATGATCCGATTTATCAGGGGGCAGGTGCAATGGGGCAAGCAGGAATTCCACAACCAAAACAAGGAGCTGTTTCACATGCTCATGGTGGAGTGTTGTTTATAGATGAGATAGGAGAATTGCATCCTATTCAAATGAATAAGCTTTTAAAGGTACTTGAAGATCGTAAAGTATTTTTAGAAAGTGCTTATTATAATGAGGAAAACACTCAAATACCTACCCACATACATGATATTTTCAAGAATGGTTTACCTGCTGATTTTAGATTAATCGGTGCAACAACGAGAACACCGAGTGAAATTCCTCCAGCTATTCGATCTAGATGTTTGGAAGTGTTTTTTAGAGATCTTGATCAAGATGAATTGTTCGTAGTAGCAAAAAAAGCTGCGGATAAAGTCAATATGAATGTTAGTGATGAAGGGGTGAATTTGCTTACCTCATATGTGCGTAATGGTCGAGAGGTTGTCAATCTCATGCAAATTGCAACTGGAATTGCTTTGTCTGAAGATCGACAAGATCTCACTGTAGAGGATATAGAATGGGTGATAAATTCTAGCCAATTAACTCCTAGATATGAACGGAAAATAAATGAGAATGCCTCAATAGGTCTTGTTAATGGCTTAGCGGTACATGGACCAAATACAGGTGCATTACTTGAAATAGAGGTGACAGTGATCCCAGCTGAAAAAGATAAGGGAACAATCAATATTACCGGTATTGTTGAAGAAGAAAGTATTGGTGATCGTTCTAAGTCAATTAGAAGAAAAAGTATGGCTAAAGGGTCAATAGAGAATGTCTTAACCGTTCTTCGATCCATGGGAATTCATGCAGGTGATTATGATATTCATGTTAATTTTCCAGGGGGAACACCGATAGATGGGCCATCCGCGGGAATTGCGATGGCAACCGGCATTTTTTCCGCCATACATCGTATTGCCATTAGCAATAAAGTAGCGATGACTGGAGAAATTAGTATCCATGGTAATGTGAAACCAATTGGAGGAGTTATTCCAAAAATTAAAGCAGCAAAAAAAGCAGGAGCTGAAATTGTGATTATCCCTGAAGAGAATATGCAATCTATTCTCCAAGACATTGAAGGAATTACAATCATCCCTGTATCACATTTACAAGAAGTATTTGATATAGCACTAGTAAACCCGCCAACTGAGTTAGACCGTTCAATCCTAGATGAAGACACAGATTTCCCGCAACAGGAATCTGTTTGATTCATTAAGGAGAATGAAAAAAATGGCTTAATCTAAGTCACTAAAACAAACGAAGAATAAGGCAAGATAACTCGTTCTTTTAAGATGCGACGACCATTCTCTGTGGTGAAGTGCTGATACTTGCGCTGTGCTTCATCGATGGCTACCGGGTAATGACCAACGTAATCAAATAAAAAACGCTGTTGACTAGACAATCAACAGCGTTTTTTATTAGAAACAAGAACGTTTGTTCATTATATTAACCGGCATCTCCTACATAATTGATTGTAGCCACTCTAAAAAAGGAAAAGCCTCATATATTTTCTAAGTTCTCCAGGTGTTAACAGGTACCCATATTTATAAAAAGTTTGTCCCATTTATATTCTTTTCCTCATTTTCTTTTTCAAATGAGCGGATTAGGGTATACTACGTATGGGTCAAAAGTTAATGGCTACAATTAGACACCCGAAAAAGAATAGGATAGAATTGAACAATAACAATTATATACTGTCATGGAGGTGTTAGCGCATGGCGAAATCAACTACTCAAATTGTCCCTCTCCTACCGCTAAGAGGATTACTTGTATATCCTACAATGGTATTGCATTTGGATGTAGGAAGAGATAAATCTGTTCAGGCGTTAGAAAAAGCAATGATGGAAGATTCAATGATCTTTTTAACGACTCAAAAAGAGATTTCGATAGATGAGCCAACGAAGGAAGATATTTTTGAAATTGGAACGTTGACGAAAATAAAACAAATGTTGAAGTTACCAAATGGTACGATTCGCGTTCTTGTAGAAGGAATTGAACGTGGAGAAATTATCTATTTTGTCGAAGAAGATCCGTTTTATTCAGTCGAAATTGAGCTACATCCTGATCCAGAGGCAAAAAGTGTTGAAGAAGAAGCGTTAATGAGAACGATGCTAGAGTATTTTGAACAATACATAAAGCTTTCTAAAAAAATATCTGCTGAAACGTATGCGACAGTTACAGATATTAATGAACCAGGAAGAATGGCAGACATTATTTCCTCGCACTTACCTTTAAAGCTAAAGGAGAAACAAGAAATACTAGAAACATTAGACGTAAAGGAAAGACTTAATAGAGTCATCTCTATTATTCATAATGAAAAAGAAGTACTTCAGTTAGAGAAGAAAATTGGTCAGCGCGTAAAAAAATCGATGGAACGAACTCAAAAAGAATATTACCTTCGTGAGCAAATGAAAGCTATCCAAAAAGAGCTTGGTGAAAAAGAAGGGAAGCTTGGTGAGGTTTCGACTCTTACTGAAAAAATCGAAGAGGCTGGAATGCCAGATCATATAAAAGAGCTAGCTTTAAAAGAATTGGATCGGTATGAAAAGGTACCTTCAAGTTCAGCAGAGAGTGCCGTCATTCGCAACTATATTGACTGGTTGCTTTCACTTCCTTGGACAAAGGCTACAGAAGACCGATTAGACGTTAAAGTAGCAGAAGAAATTCTTGATGAAGAGCATTACGGACTAGAAAAGGTAAAAGAACGAGTTATAGAGTATTTGGCTGTTCAACAATTAACAAATTCCTTGAAAGGGCCTATCCTTTGCTTAGCTGGACCTCCTGGAGTCGGAAAAACGTCTTTAGCTAGGTCAATAGCAAAATCATTAAATCGTCATTTTGTAAGAATTTCATTAGGTGGGGTTCGAGATGAATCTGAAATAAGAGGCCATCGTAGGACCTATGTAGGTGCAATGCCAGGTAGAATCATTCAAGGAATGAAAAAAGCTGGTACAGTAAACCCTGTCTTTTTGCTTGATGAAATTGATAAAATGTCCAGTGATTTTAGAGGAGATCCTTCTTCTGCAATGCTAGAGGTTCTTGATCCTGAGCAAAATCATACCTTCAGTGATCATTACATCGAAGAAACCTATGATTTATCTAAAGTTATGTTTATTGCAACAGCGAATAATTTAGCGACAATACCAGGTCCACTTCGTGATCGAATGGAAATTATTAACATTGCTGGATATACCGAGTTGGAAAAAATCCACATTGCTAAAGATCATTTATTACCACGTCAATTAAAAGAGCATGGTCTTAAAAAATCTCACTTGCAAATTCGTGAAGATGCCATTCAAAGCATCATACGTTACTTTACAAGAGAAGCTGGTGTTCGTGGACTAGAACGTCAATTAGCAGCGGTATGTCGAAAAGCTGCTAAATTGATTGTAAAGCAAGAGAGAAAGAAAATCGTCATTACCGACAAAAATATCGAGGACTTTTTAGGGAAGAAGAGATTTCGATATGGTCAAGCTGAACTGGAAGACCAAGTTGGTGTAGCGACAGGATTAGCTTATACAACTGTTGGTGGAGACACTTTATCCATTGAAGTCTCAGTAACTCCAGGTAAAGGGAAGTTGCTTCTAACAGGTAAGCTTGGAGATGTTATGAAGGAATCTGCCCAGGCTGCATTCAGTTATATTCGCTCAAGAGCTAATGAATTGAACATTGATAGTGCTTTCCATGAGAAGAATGATATTCATGTCCATGTTCCAGAAGGGGCTGTTCCTAAGGATGGGCCTTCAGCTGGGATTACAATGGCGACAGCCTTAATATCTGCCTTAACAGGTCGTGCTGTTAGGAAAGAAGTTGGAATGACAGGGGAAATAACCCTACGTGGTAGAGTGCTACCAATTGGGGGATTAAAAGAGAAAACATTGAGTGCGCATAGAGCAGGGTTAACAAAGATTATTGCACCTAAGGATAATGAGAAAGATTTAGATGATATTCCTGAAAGTGTTCGAAATGAGTTGACCTTTGTTCTTGTATCTCATTTAGATGAAGTACTAAAACATGCATTAACAGAGGAGAAAGAATGAAAGTTACTAGCTCAGAAATCGTAATAAGTGCCGTAAAGCCAGCCCAATATCCTGAAGGGAACTTACCTGAAATCGCATTAGCTGGTAGATCCAATGTGGGGAAGTCATCATTTATTAATAAAATGTTAGCAAGAAAGGCTCTTGCAAGAATTTCCTCTAAGCCAGGTAAAACGCAAACCTTAAACTTTTATATCATCAATGAAGTTTTACATTTTGTTGATGTACCTGGATATGGGTATGCCAAGGTAAGTAAGTCAGAACGAGAAGCTTGGGGGAAAATGATTGAGACCTATATTACATCAAGAGAACAATTGCGTGCAGTTGTATTATTAATTGATGTAAGACATCCGCCTACAAGTGATGACGTCTTAATGTATGAATTCCTAAAGCATTATGATATCCCTGCAATCATTGTGGCCACAAAAGCAGATAAGATTCCAAAATCAAAGTGGCAGAAGCATACAAAAGTAATTAAAGAGAAATTAAACATGGACAAAAATGATTCCTTTGTTTTATTTTCATCTGAAACAGGACAAGGAAAAAGCGAAGCATGGAAAATCATTGAGGACTATACTTCATAAAAAAAGTGGCTGACCTAAAAGTCTAGATTTTAGACCTTGGGTTAGCCTTTTTCATTGCACGGAATCCAATAAGAAACGATTGAATGAGGATTTCTTTGCGTTGCGTACCTGTAAAAAATAAGAAAGAGTGCTCAAGAGGTCGTTATTTAACAACCAATTGAGTCACCCTCTTTTTCTTGTTCTATATAAGAGAAAGCCACCTACTAAAAGAAATAGAAAAGGCCAATATGTTTCAAGTAAAGTTACTCCAGCCTGTATGAAGGATAAGGAATCAATAATTCTTTGTAGAAAATGTAAAATGAGTGCAAGTAGGAAAAGAATGACACCTTGAGATGCTCCATTTTTTGTTTTTAAAGAAGTCAATAGGAAGCTAACAGCAAGGATGAATAAAAAAGCCGGTGCATGGTCAGGCCAAGTATTTAATCGTCCGTGATAAATAAAGTGAATACCGAGACCGACTAAAGTTATACCTGGAAGAATCGCTGTATTGTCCTTCTCAAAATGGCCACTTATTAAAAAAGCGAAGCCCAACAGAATAAGGAGAAATTGCCAACTTGATTGATGCTCAAATAAATAAATTTCAAATTTTTGCAAAGAATAATAAAGACCGATACCAAAAATGACGATTGCTGGGAAAAGGGATATTTTTTTCATGAATTCACCTCTAATAGTTAAATATATGGGTATATAGGTATATAAGAAGGCTCTTTTCTAAAAGCTTGTTGTTTTTACTGTTCTTACGAATATACGGTGATTAAAAGAAAGGGGCTGCCTATTTTTACTTCTAACCGTTAGTGAAGATCGACAATAATGTTTCTTACTAGAAGCAACAAATTTTTTCGAAAATAGCCTTGGTTTCTAATTAAATCGTTCAAGGAATGAAAACGTAGCCATACTTTATGTAAATATGTTATTATTTACTAGGTGAACAAGTCCATTAACTTGATTATTAGGTCTTTTTTTGTTATTGTACTCAAAGAGAGTATGAAGAAAATTGTCTGATTATGTAGATCGTTTTACAGAAGAAAAATATGATAAATGACTACTTTTTTACCTATCTAAACATAGTTTATCATATCATATAGTTTCAAACAGTGTTCACATTATTTAGGAAGAACGTGTTTAAGATCATGTTATACTATAGTAACAATCCTGGATTTGGGGGTGCAAAGGGTAATGCATATTCTAGTTGTCGGATTAAATTATAAAACTGCCCCTGTTGAAATTCGTGAGAAGCTCTCATTTCAGCCTAATGAGCTAGCAGACGCGATGAAACAGCTAAAAAAACAAAAAAGCATTCTAGAGAATGTGATTGTTTCTACATGTAATCGTACTGAGCTTTATGCAGTTGTCGATCAATTGCATACTGGTCGTTATTATATAAAGGCATTTTTAGCAAATTGGTTCGGATTAGAGAAAGAGGAGATTTCTCCGTATTTAACGATTTATGAAGCGGATGGAGCAATTGAACACCTATGTAAGGTTGCATGTGGGCTTGATTCTATGATCTTGGGTGAGACTCAAATCTTAGGACAGGTTCGTTCTAGCTTTTTATTAGCTCAAGAAAATCAAACGATCGGTACTATTTTCAACCAGCTGTTTAAACAGGTGGTCACTTTAGCGAAACGCTCACATTCTGAGACAGATATTGGATCGAATGCTGTTTCAGTTAGTTATGCTGCGGTCGAATTAGCTAAAAAGATCTTTGGTGATTTACGTTCGAAGCATGTATTGATCTTAGGTGCAGGTAAAATGGGAGAGCTAGCTGTTCAAAACCTACATGGGAATGGAGTAGGGAAAGTAACGGTCATGAATCGAACAGTAGAGAAAGCAGAGCAACTAGCAAATCGCTTTGATGGGCATGCAAAAGGAATGAATGAACTCCAATGTGGTCTTGTGGAGGCAGATATCTTAATTAGTTCAACAGGTGCTAAGGATTTTGTTGTCACAAAAGAATTGATGTCACATGTTGAAAAAATGAGAAAGGGTCGTCCACTTTTTATGGTCGATATAGCTGTACCACGCGATCTAGATCCAAAGTTATCTGAGCTTGAAAGTGTATTTTTGTACGATATCGATGATCTACAAGGAATTGTCGAATCAAACTTAAACGAGCGTAAAGTAGCAGCTCAACGAATCGAACTGATGATTGAAGCGGAGATTGTTCAATTTAAGCAATGGGTGAATACACTTGGTGTAGTTCCTGTTATTTCTGCTTTACGTCAAAAGGCATTGAATATTCAAGCGGAAACAATGGAAAGCATTGAACGAAAAATGCCTAATTTAACTGATCGCGAAAGAAAAGTTCTTAGTAAGCATACAAAAAGCATTATTAATCAATTGCTAAAAGATCCGATTGTTAAAGCAAAGGAGCTATCTGCTGAACCAAATGCTCAAGAGTCTTTACAGTTGTTTATGAAAATATTCAATATTGAAGATGATGTAAATGAGCAGGTAGAAAGAGAAGGCTTGCATAATCCTTCTCCTAAAAATGAGCAGGTGTTCAATTATCGTGCTTCACTTCAATCGTAAGTGAAAGGACTTTTCGCTATGGAGATGAGCTTAACTAGATTAAATGAAATAACAATTATTCTTTACGCATTATGTGTACTTTTATATTTTATAGACTTTTTAAATAATAACCGGAAGGCGAAACGAGCTGCCTTCTGGTTGCTTTCTATTGTTTGGTTTTTACAAACAATTTTTTTATTTGCACGTATGTTTGAAACAGGTAGATTCCCAGTTCTTAACGTGTTTGAAGGATTGTATTTCTATACGTGGGTCTTGGTAACACTCTCACTTGTATTAAACAAATTTATTAAAGCAGAATTTATTATCTTTTTTACTAATGTAATAGGCTTTATTATGATGGCTTTGCATACGTTTGCGCCAGCTCAATATGAATCTGCTGCTGTTTCAACTCAGCTTGTATCAGAATTATTGTTTATCCATATTACGATGGCGATTCTTTCATATGGAGCGTTCTCACTATCATTTGTTTTCTCAATTTTATACACCATACAATATAATTTGTTAAAAAAGAAAAAATGGGGAAAGCGTCTCCTACGTTTAGAGGATTTATCTAAACTTGATCATATGTCGTATGTATTAAATGTGATTGGTGTACCAATGCTGTTATTAAGTCTTATATTAGGTATCATTTGGGCCTATATTAAATTGGAAAACTTCCATTGGTATGATGCGAAGGTGCTCGGTTCATTTACCGTATTACTTACATATAGCGTCTATTTATATGTGAGAATTGTCAAGGAATTACAAGGAAAGTCTGTGGCATTTATAAATCTAGCCGCGTTTTTAATTTTGTTAATAAATTTTTTCTTATTTGGTAGTTTATCAAGATTTCATTTTTGGGATTCTTAATTTGGCATAGAGATGTAGGAGGAAATTATGAGAAAGATTGTAATAGGGTCAAGAAGAAGTAAGCTCGCCTTAACACAGACGAACTGGGTTATTAATCAATTAAAATCGTTCGGTTTACCTTTTGAATTCGAAGTAAAGGAAATTGTTACGAAGGGCGATCGTATATTAGATGTAACCTTATCAAAAGTGGGTGGCAAGGGACTTTTTGTTAAAGAAATTGAGCAGGCGATGATTGATGGAGACATCGATATGGCTGTTCATAGCATGAAGGATATGCCGGGGATTTTACCGGAAGGATTAACGATTGGGTGTATCCCAGATCGGGAAGATTATCGAGATGTCCTTATCTCAAAAGACCATAAAAAATTATCTGAACTACCAGCTGGAGCAGTTGTTGGCACAAGTAGTTTAAGAAGAAGTGCACAGCTGTTAATGGAACGACCAGATTTAGACATTAAATGGATTAGAGGAAATATTGATACACGCCTTGATAAATTGAAAACAGAAGATTATGATGCCATTATTTTAGCAGCAGCTGGTTTATCACGAATGGGCTGGAGTAAAGAGATTATTACCGAATTTTTGGAACCAGAAACATGCTTACCGGCTGTTGGTCAAGGAGCACTTGCTATAGAATGTCGTGAGGATGATAAAGAGTTATTAGAGCTGCTTGCGAACTTAACAGATCAGAAAACGAAGTTAGCCGTAACCGCTGAAAGAACATTCCTTACAAAAATGGAGGGTGGCTGCCAGGTTCCTATCGCTGGGTTTGCTACTGTAACGGATGATATGCACATTTCATTCACAGGGTTAATTGCTTCGCCAGACGGGAAAGAGGTTTATAAGCAGAATGTAAGTGGGGAAGATCCTGTAGCATTAGGAAGTGAAGTAGCCCAAACGTTAACTAGTCAAGGAGCCAAGGCTTTAATTGACAGAGTAAAAGAGGAGCTAGACCATTCATGAAACAGAATAGTCCTTTACAGGGGAAACGAGTATTAATTACACGTGCTAAACCTCAAGTAGAAGGATTTATTCGGAAAATAGAAGAAGTAGGTGGAGTTGCAGTCTCAGCTCCTCTTCTTCAAATTCAACCCTATGATGAAAATAAAGAAGAGATCAAGCAAACGTTAGATCAGCTTTCCAACTATGATTGCATAGTATTTACAAGTGCGAATGGTGTAAAGTTTTTTAAGGCTTACATAGATCACTATCACATGTCATATGACAGTCTTAGTCATATGGTTGCTGCATCAGTCGGAAGAAAAACAACAGAGCAAATGAAACAGCTGAATTTGGATGTCTCCATCGTCCCTGAGGAGTTTGTCGCAGAGAAATTAGCCGAAAAGATAGCGGGAGCTCTTCCTGAAAAGAGTACCGTATTAGTAGTCAGAGGAAACTTGGCAAGAGATGTCCTTGTGACGGAATTAACGGCAAAAGGATTTCATGTGACTGATTTGGTTGTTTATAAAACAACGCATGATATGGAGGAAGCCAAGAAGATAGAGACCTACCTTTTACATGATGAGCTAGATTATATTACGTTTACAAGCTCGTCAACAGTTGATAGCTTTATGAAGGTTTTAAATCAAGAGCATTTACATAAGCACTTAGAGAAGATCACGTTTATTTGTATAGGACCTATAACAAAGCAAACGTTAGAGGAATATGGCTTTACTGGCTTCATGCCAATATCTTACACAATTGATGATATGGTCAAACTCATGATTAATCTTGAGCAAAATAGAGGAGGATGTTAAATGGATATCCAGTTTGCAAGACACCGTCGTTTACGTAATACAACGAATTTACGAGCTTTAGTAAGAGAAACGCATTTAAGAGCTGAAGACTTTATTTACCCTCTTTTCGTAGTAGAAGGAAAAAATAAAAGAAATGAAGTTCCATCAATGCCAGGTGTGTATCATATTTCACTAGACTTATTACAAGAAGAGATAGAAGAGATTGTATCACTTGGAATAAAATCAATTATCTTGTTCGGTGTTCCTGACCATAAAGACGAGGTAGGTTCTGAAGCATATAACGAAGAAGGGATTGTCCAAAGAGCTACACGTTTGGTTAAAGAGGCGTTTCCGGATTTAGTAGTTGTTGCAGATACATGCTTATGCCAATATACAGATCACGGACATTGTGGAATTGTTGAATATGGAAGTATTTTGAACGATCCTACGTTAGATTTATTAGCAAAAACAGCTGTTAGTCAGGCGAAAGCAGGTGCTGATATTATAGCACCTTCAAATATGATGGATGGGTTTGTTGCTGCCATTCGTCATGGATTAGACGAAGCAGGCTATGGTCATATTCCAATTATGTCGTATGCGGTAAAATATGCGAGTGCCTTTTATGGTCCATTCCGAGACGCTGCTCATAGTACACCTCAATTTGGTGATCGAAAAACTTACCAAATGGACCCTGCTAATCGCGATGAAGCATTAAGAGAGGCCCAGTCTGATCTTGAGGAAGGAGCAGACTTCTTAATTGTAAAACCAGCACTTGCTTATTTAGATATCATTAGAGATGTGAAGAATAACTTTAATATACCTGTTGTTGCTTATAATGTAAGTGGAGAGTACTCAATGATTAAAGCAGCAGCTCAAAACGGTTGGGTTGATGAAAAGGCGCTTGTTATGGAAATGTTGATTGGAATGAAGCGTGCAGGTGTCGATTTAATGATCACTTATTTTGCTAAAGATGTAGCACGTTGGTTGAAAGAAGAAGCGAAATAATTCATTTATTTTTTTTGTGTGTAGGGAGTAGAAACTAGTTTTTTTAGTAGCTCTTTTCTACCTTCTCCATTATTCGGATGAAAAATCAACTCTCACTTTTTAGAGAACCATATATTTGTACCCAAGATCTTTAAAATAAAAATGGCTATTAAAAATCAAATGATACAAGCTTCTACTATTGAACTCCAGGAAGGGGAATGAACATGAGAAGTTATGAAAAAAGTGAAAATGCGTTTCTTGAAGCAAAAGGGTTAATGCCAGGTGGTGTGAATAGCCCTGTACGTGCCTTTAAATCTGTCGGAATGAATCCTATCTTTATGGAAAGGGGAAAAGGTGCGAAAATAGTTGATATTGATGGCAATGAGTATATTGACTATGTTCTCTCATGGGGACCCCTTATTCACGGACATGCGAACGATACAGTCGTTGAAGCAATTAAGAAGGTAGTAGAATCAGGTACGAGCTTTGGCGCGCCAACCCTTATTGAGAATGAATTAGCAAAGCTAGTTATCGAACGAGTTCCATCAATTGAAGTTATTCGAATGGTAAGCTCTGGAACGGAAGCGACGATGAGTGCCCTGCGATTAGCTAGAGGGTATACAGGTCGTAACAAAATTGTAAAATTTGAAGGTTGTTACCATGGGCATGGGGATTCCTTACTTATTAAAGCAGGCTCAGGTGTAGCTACTTTAGGCTTACCTGACAGTCCAGGTGTACCAGAGGGGATTGCTAGTAATACAATTACTGTCCCTTACAATGATCTTGAGAGCATCCGTTACGCATTTGAACAATTTGGTGAAGATATTGCAGGTGTCATTGTAGAACCAGTAGCAGGTAATATGGGAGTTGTTCCTCCACAACCTGGCTTTCTAGAAGGGTTAAGAAATGTAACAAATGAGTACGGTTCCTTACTTATTTTTGACGAGGTTATGACAGGATTCCGCGTTGATTATGGTTGTGCACAAGGTTTCTATGATGTGACACCTGATATCACCTGTTTAGGAAAAGTTATTGGTGGAGGGCTACCTGTTGGTGCATACGGTGGAAAAGCAGAAATTATGCAACAAATTGCTCCGAGTGGACCTATTTATCAAGCTGGTACATTATCAGGGAATCCATTAGCGATGACAGCAGGTTACGAAACATTAAGACAATTAACAAAAGAATCTTATTCAGAATTTCAACGTAAAGCAGATCTCCTTGAAGAAGGATTGTCAAGTGCAGCTAAGGAATATGAAATCCCACACACAATTAACCGAGCGGGATCTATGATAGGTTTCTTCTTCACAAATGAAGAGGTAACAAACTATGAAAAAGCAAAAACATCAAATTTAGACTATTTTGCTCACTATTATCGTAGTATGGCTAATGATGGAGTGTTTTTACCACCTTCTCAATTTGAAGGGCTATTCCTATCAACAGCACATACCGACGAAGATATCCATTACACAATTGAAGCTGCTAAAAGAGCATTTGCTAAATTAAAATAATCCGTCAACATGCTATGACAAAACCAAATGTACCGATCAAATTCTTGATTGGGCGTTTGGTTTTTTTTAGTTTATGTTGTTTAAATAGATGGGGATTAGAAGGAAATAAGCGTTGTATATGGGAAATGACAGATTACCTGCCATTATATTAGCAAAGAGGATGATAAAAATCAGGATGACTATTCGTATCAACAAACATGAATAAATGACACGCTACTTGTGACATACTAACCCCTACATACATACTAGGTTAGGTTTTCTAAAGGAGTGAGTATTCAATGAAGCTAAGTCGTCCTCGAATACCCGCATCACATACAGAAGAACAAGTGAAATATGCAAGCTTCTCGGAAGACTACGTAAAGAATATAGATATGTTAAAAGAGCTATTTTATTTTCCAGAAAATCAGGATTTTATCATTCGAGAACTCTTTATTGACTCATTACAAAAAAAAGCAACCTTGTTTTTTTTAACAGGCATGAGTGATGTTCAAACGATTGAAAGTGAAATTCTTACACCACTTATGCAGCAAGGGGCTCCACTGGAAAAATCAGTTGATTCTAATGAAATCTCATCCTTTTTAAAGAATCATATTATGTCCTCGCAAACGGTTGAGGAAGTAGAGACAATGGAAGACGGAAAAAAAGAATTACTTATGGGCAACTCTCTCTTATTAGTAGAAGGAAGTAAATATCCGCTTCGAGTCACTGCGAGCGGCTTCGAAAAGAGAAGTGTAGACAGAGCACAGGATGAAAATATCTTAAAGGGACCTAAAGAAGCATTTATTGAGTCTATTAATGTGAATATCTCCTTGGTTAGAAAGCAGTTACGCTCCAATGAATTAATAACCGAATATTTAACAGTAGGCGAGAGTGGATTAAGTAAAGTAGCGCTTTTATCAATGAAAGATACAGTGAATCCTCAATTAGTAGAAAAGGTAAAAAAAAGAATAAGTCAAATAAAAAAAGATGAAATTCAAAACTTAGCTATACTCGAACAACATCTTGAAGAGAGACCTTATTCCATTGTGCCCACTATCCTATATACTGAAAGACCAGACAGAGCGGTGTCTTTTTTAAGAGAAGGTCATATTGTTATTTTAATGGACAGCTCACCAAGCTGTTTAATAGCACCAGTGACATTCTGGAGTTTGTTCCATACATCTGAAGACTATTATAGCAAATGGGCATATGGGAACTTTTCGAGAATCATTCGAATCTTAGCGATTTTTACAACCATTCTAACACCTGCCATCTATATTGCAGCGACAAATTTTCATATTGAAATGTTACCGACTGACTTAGTACTTGCCATATCAGCAACAAGAGAGAGAGTACCATTTCCTGCCATTTTTGAGGTTGTGTTATTACTGGTCGCATTTGAATTAATTCGCGAGGGAGGGATTAGAGTTCCTTCTCCCATTGGACCTACTATCGGAATTGTAGGTGCATTAATTTTAGGACAGGCTGCTGTGGAAGCAAATATTATTAGTCCCATCTTAGTTATTGTTATTGCGGTGACGGGGCTTGCATCCTTCGCCGTGCCTAACCTGTCTTTTACCTATATGATTAGACTTTCAACCTATATTTTTCTTATATTTGGTGCCTTTTGGGGACTATTCGGTATTGCTTTGTGCATGACCATGAGTATTTCTTATTTGACCTCCGTTAAGTCCTTTGATGTCCCGTTTTTATCTCCAATGGCACCTCATTATCCTTCCTCTAAAGATATGATTATTAGACCACCTTTGTGGAAAATGTGGCTTAGACCATTAAATATATTCCCAGCTGAAAATAAGAGAATGAGTCAGGAGGAAGAAGATTCCAAATGAGAATGGACCGAAAGCTAGGAATGAGGGAATTTACTGCACTAATTGTAGTAACCATCGGATCAAAACTAACGGATATGACCTCGACAATTCTGTTTAAAGAAGCTGGACATTCAGCATGGATGGTGCCGATCGTATCAGGGGTATTTATGCTCATTCCATTACTCGTTTTGATAAAGTTAGTAAAAGCCTTTGAAACAAAAGGACTTATTGAAATCATCTACACACTGACGGGAAAGTATATAGGGTTTATTTTGAGCATATCCTTATTTTTCATTGCCTACAGTAGTACGGTGTTAAATACAAGAGGCTATGTAGATATCTTAAATTCATTATATTTTCCTAATTCACTAACCATTCAGCTTTACATCATTTTAATGGTTGCTATATTTTTTGTATCTAAGAGAGGATTTTTAAATATAGGCTACACCGCGTGGATAAGTGTACCCTATATTACTGTATCATTTATCATCTTAATTCTGCTCATTTGGAGAGAGTTACATATTTCATATATTTTCCCTCTTGGTGGATATGGGATCGGGTCTCTTGTTAAAACAAGTGTTAACTATTCAAGTATTGTTGGAGATATTTTTTTCTTTTCTGTTCTGTATCCTTACTTTAGAAATTATAGGACATTTCGCAATGCAAGCATCTTAGGCTATTCCATTGTTATTTTTCAGTTAACGGTGTTTTTTGTTGTGTACCTCATGACATACGACTTTCCGATCATCGATAATGTATTATATCCATTTCATGAGATAACGAGAATGGTTCAAGTTGGACGTGTGTTATCGAATGTAGAGGCTATCTTTTTAGCCTTTTGGAGTGTCGCAAGCATTCTTCGATTTGCTGTCTATTTGTATATCTCTGTAGCGATTTTTAGTTATAGTCTTAAGATTAAAGAGTTTGAGCCACTGCTTCTACCTTTTGCGGCGTTAACGATCATGCTTGGTGTTATTCCAGACAATGCAGTAGAGAATGTCCTAGTCTATCGTAGTCAATATGTTCTTAATACAAGCTGGATTTACTTAGTTTGCCTTCCTATCCTCTTATGGGCTCTTGCTAAATGGAAAGGAGTAGTGGCTAAATGAAAGCTCACGTACGGTATTTTTGGCTACTTGTTATCATCCTCATCAGCTGTAGTGGATGTGCAGATAAAATTGAAATTGAAGAGGAAGGATTTGTGTTAACGTTAGGCATAGACTTAGCAGAGGATGGAGAAGGTCTTGCGATAACTTATGAAATTGCCGATCCTATGGCAGGTAACCCAGGGAGCGATCCTTCCAGAGAAGAGGTCCAGGCTATTACATTGAATGCCCCAGATATTTTATCGGCGAGAGATTTAACGAATGCGTCGGAAACAAGAAATGTGAATTTTTATCATACAAAAGCCATTGTTTTCAGTGAAAAATTAGCAAGGTCAGAACGATTTTTAGAAGTGATAGAAATGTTAACTCGTGATAGACAAATACGAAGAACAATGTATTTTATCATTTCAAAGGAACGAGCAGAGGAGTTTATCCGAAATAATAAACCCGCTCTTGAAGCGAGCCCCCATAAATATTTCGATTTTATGTCAAGACGATGGAAAAGGAATGCCTTAGTACCTGATACTACTCTGCATAATTTCCTCCATGAGACGTATACGGAAGCAGGATTAGCATTAGGAATTTACACAACAACTAATGTGAATGAAGGAACAGATGAATCAGAGAATAGTGAAAATGAAGACAATTTTTTGCCAGGTGAAATTGAGAAAAAGGGTGGTACAACCATCCAAACAATTGGTGCGGCAGTATTTAAGAACGGGAAAATGATTGGAACAATGACAGGTGAGGAACAGAGAATAACCGCAATCTTAAAAGAAGATGTGAAGCCGTCAGAAATATTGTTTACGTTTCCAGATCCCTTAAAGGAAAACACAAGAATAACTGGTAAAGCTACAAATATTCGTACCAAAGTAAATGTAAATGTAGACGAATCAACACCTAAGGTATATGTGCAAGAGTGGATGGAAATAAAAATTCTGTCTCTTCCTAGCATGATTGATTATGTGGAAGATATGAATAAGCAGAAGATCTTAATAAAAAGTCTTGAAGAGCGTTTTACGAGTAAAGCATTACGTTTTATAAATCGAACACAGACAGAATTTGAAGCCGAGCCCTTCAATTGGGCTTCAACAGTTAGAAGTAAATTTTTTACTTATCAAGAGTATGTCACATATGACTGGATGCAAAAATACAAGGATGCTGAGGTGCAGGTGGAATTTATCGTAACAATTGATGATATGGGAAAAATGCTTAAACCGCATAAAATGAGTAAAGAAAATGAGGGAGAATAATGTATAAATGGTTCATCTTTCCTTTGGTCCTCTATATTGCTCTTTACACGTTTATGTATGCGAAAATAGTCTGGAAACAGAAAAATAAAGCGGGGGCAATTGGAGTTTTCATCCTATCTGTTGTTGTTTGTTTCTTGCCAATTTATTTGCTTTTTTTTATAAACATATAGGTAAATCTGTAAAATAATCATATTTTTCTCCTTTCATACATACATCTGTATTGTCATAGTAATTTACTAGGCTATTTGAAAGGAGGAGTTTTTTTGTCACAGGACCAACAATTACGATTCTCTGTAGAAGAGTCAGTGTGGTTTCAAAAAGGACAGGAAGTATCTGAACTTTTATCTATTTCTTTAGATCCGGACATTACCATTCACGAACATGATCAGTACATTTCAATTCGAGGTGCATTGCAGCTGACAGGTGAATACAAAATAGATGAAAATGCCGATGTTAGAGAGCAATTTGAATATGCGAATGTTCGATATGTGAATGAAGTAGTAACTCGTGAGGATGGAACGAGTATTTTAACTCATCGCTTTCCAGTTGATATTACCATTCCTAGAAATCGAATTCAGCAATTAGAAGAAGTGTATGTATCGATTGAGTCATTTGATTATGAATTACCAGAATACAAATGTTTAAAGTTAACGGCTGATCTCTCGATTAGTGGAATTAGTCAAGAAACACAACAAGAAGCGGAAGCACAACCAGAGAATGAAACACTTATTGCAGCGGATCGACCAGAGGAAGAAGCATTTGAGGCGCTTTATAGAGATGACACTTTACCATCAAGTCCTTCAACCCCGACTGCTGAGATCGAGAAAGAGAATGAGGAAGATAGTGATAGGCAAATTGCCTCACCATTTTCAGCATTTTATCAGGATCACTCTTCACAAGACCAAGAAGAAGAGGAACAAGTTGTTGACACACCTACTGTAGTAGTTGCTGTTGATGAAGAAGAAGGCGCAACAGATAATGTGGCATCCTTCAATTATTTTGAGGAAGAAAAGGAAGAAGTAGGGGATGAGTTACATTCTACTAGTGTTGAGCAGGACGATCTTTATAAGCCAGAGGCTGTTGAGGTAAGACAGGAGCAGCAAGAGTTTTTGGAACAAGATGTACAAGAAGATCAGCCACAAGAAGAAAAAGAGGTGCAATATTCCTTCTACTCAAAGCCTGAGCAACCTCATGAATATGAAGACGAAGAGCTTGATGGACGTGAAGAATCGGATCCTAAGGATGCTCATTACTTAACAAGTTTATTTGCTAGAGAAGATGAAGAAGATTTTTCAAGGGTGAAAATGTGTATTGTTCAACAAGGAGATACACTGGAGCTCATCAGTGAGCGTTATGAAATATCAGCACAACAAATCTTACGAGTGAATAATTTTCATGCTGATCAAGATGTATACGAGGGACAAATTCTATATATCCCGGCATATTCTACAAGCAAGTAAAATTCTTAGATTTTAACAAGAGCTTTAGCATGAAACGCATACTTGGAAAAACAGCATGGGGCAAGGTATACCTCAGCTGTTTTTTTCATTGATTGGAGGTTTCCTACACTTGACCATTCAAATGGAAGAAATAGAGCCTTTACTACGACAATATGATCTGACATTAGAGTATGGGGAGGAAGTAAATTCTAAGGTAATGAAGATCTATACAAACAAAGGACCATATGTAGTGAAGCTGTTGCCAAACTCTATAGATCAACAATTTCTACATTCTTATTCATCGTTAAGGCAATCAAATTTTAACCAATTTGTCCCGATTGTTTTAAATCGCAACCAGCAGTTGATTTCTCATTATAATGGGCAGAACTATTATGTTAGTCCATGGCTTCCAAATGAGCCAGAGGATGAGCGAGAAAAACGACATCAGTACCTCTTTCAAGAGATGGCGAGACTTCACAAACAAACAGAACAGAATGTTACGCTTTTAGGTCATGAGGTTTCCAAGCATTATGAAACGTATGTTAAGGAATTAGAAGAAAATAAGGCATTTTATGAAGCATTTGTTGAAAAGTGCGAGCAGAAGCTTTATTTATCTCCTTTTGAATTACAAGCAGTAACCTATTATATTGAAGTAAGTCGTGCTATTGATTTTTCGATAAAGAAAATCGAAGAATGGTATGAGAAAATGGGAGAGAAAGAAACATCAAGAATTTCATTAACTCACCGGAAAATTTCAGCACACCATTTTTTGTATGATCAAAATGAAAAAGGACATTTCATTAATTTCGAACAAGCGAGATATGCTTCGCCGATAGATGATTTTCTTCTCTTTATCACACGAATTGCTAGAACTACTCCTGTTCAAAGCGATGATTGTGTTAATTGGTTTTATACGTATCAAAAGGAATATCCTTATACGGATGAAGAAATGCTTTTATTCTTATCCTATTTAGCTTATCCACATCGAATCTGCAGCTTAATTAAGCAGAGTCATACGTATCCATACACAGAGCTAGAGAAAAACCGTAAGCTTGTAAAGGCCTACTGGCAATTCAAAAATATAGAATATGTAGTGATGAAACTATCAGAAATAGAAGAAAGAAAAAAACGAGAAGCAGAAGCGGCTGAGGCGAAAGCAACTAACGAATGATCCACCTCCTATTAAATTGTAAGGGAAATGGCAGTATCTTAGGGCGTCTAGGGCTTATAAGTTGATTTAGTAGCGATAAGTTTTCTTCTTAATCTAAATGAGCTTAAGCCCTAGAAACGCTTCGGACTAATCCATATTATCTGTGTACTATGGATATTAAATCCAATCATATTTAAACGCAATTGCTAAAACAATTAACAAACCAAGTAAAAGCACATCAAAGGATGTGGGAAAGAATACCGTTCTGATTCCTTGGAAAATCGTTAATGGAATAATGATTTGAATTCCGATTTCACGAATTTGTCTTAGCCAAGGTGGAAGTGTGTATGGATTGAATCTCCGCTTCAATAGTTAACCCTCCCTAAACTTTTTTTTCAATATATAAGTGATGAAGAGTAGCCACGTGCTAGATGGCTAGCCTACTAAATACAGGTTGATATGTCTTACACTATGCAAAGAATAAAAGACATGTGCCTGTATGAAATAAAGGAAAAATGGTAAACATATTGACGAAAAAAAGATTTATTTAGTAATATATAAGTGATATAAAATTAAATGAGCCAAAACATACGTAGAATGGGAAGAGTATAGTGCGATCGCTTTTAGAGAGAGAAATCAGTTGCTGAAAGATTTCTTAAGTATGAAGCAGTAGAATGTCGCCCAGGAGTAGTTTCTTTGAATAAGAGTAGAAGAAACCGGTAAAAACCGTTATTTTGTTGAGTGTATAGGCTAAGTCTATTTTTTAGTCTATAAAAAAAGGTGGTACCACGAAACTATTCTCCTTTCGTCCTTTTACGGGCGGGAGGAGTTTTTGTTTTTCTATTCATATAAATAAGGCTTTAAGATGTTACGAAGAGTCTTTACATTTTACATAACTACCATTAGGAGGACAATCAGATCATGGAAAATAATGAACAGCAGTTATCTTTACCGACAAAATATGATCCTAAAGCAATTGAAAACAACAGGTATTCTTTCTGGCTAGAAGGAAAATACTTTGAGGCAACAGGTGACGTAAACAAAACACCTTATACAGTTGTTATCCCGCCACCAAATGTAACAGGAAAGCTTCACTTAGGTCATGCTTGGGATACAACTCTTCAAGATATCGTGACTCGAATGAAGCGTATGCAAGGGTACGATGTTTTATGGTTGCCTGGAATGGACCATGCTGGAATTGCGACACAAGCAAAAGTAGAAGCTAAATTAAAAGAAGAAGGTAAATCTCGTTACGACCTTGGGCGAGAAAGCTTTATTGAAGAAACGTGGAAATGGAAAGAAGAATATGCTGGGCATATTCGAGAGCAATGGTCAAAGGTGGGCCTTGGACTAGATTATTCTCGTGAACGCTTTACACTTGATGAAGGGTTATCAAAGGCTGTACGAGAGGTATTTGTAACACTTTATAATAAAGGGCTAATCTACCGTGGTGAGTATATCATTAACTGGGACCCTCAAACGAAAACAGCATTGTCTGATATTGAGGTTATCTACAAAGATGTACAAGGTGCCTTCTATCATATGAAATACCCATTAGCAGATGGATCTGGATCAATTGAAATTGCTACAACAAGACCAGAGACAATGCTAGGTGATACGGCTGTTGCTGTTCATCCTGAGGATGAACGCTACAAGCATTTAATTGGTAAAAAGGTAGTGCTTCCGATCGTTGGGAGAGAAATTCCAATTGTTGGAGATGACTATGTAGATATGGAATTCGGTTCGGGAGCAGTTAAGATCACTCCTGCACATGATCCTAATGACTTTGAAATAGGAAATCGTCACAATTTAGAACGTATTTTAGTGATGAATGAAGACGGAACAATGAATGAAAAAGCAGGCATCTATCATGGTTTAGATCGTTTTGCTTGTCGAAAGCAAATCGTAAAAGATCTACAAGATCAAGGAGTACTTTTCAAGATTGAAGAGCATATGCACTCTGTAGGTCATAGTGAACGAAGTGGCGCTGTAGTTGAACCTTATCTTTCTACACAATGGTTTGTGAAGATGCAGCCACTTGCAGATAAAGCTATTAAGCTTCAAGAAGATGAGGAAAAAGTTAACTTTGTACCAGATCGCTTTGAAAAAACGTACCTTCGTTGGATGGAAAATATTCGTGACTGGTGTATTTCACGTCAGCTTTGGTGGGGACACCGTATTCCAGCTTGGTATCATAAGGAAACTGGAGAGGTTTATGTAAACCAAGAGCCGCCTGCAGATAGTGAAAACTGGGATCAAGATAATGATGTTTTAGACACATGGTTCAGTTCCGCTCTTTGGCCATTTTCAACGATGGGTTGGCCAGACGTTGAATCTGCTGATTTTAAACGTTACTACCCTACAGATGTGTTAGTAACTGGTTATGATATTATTTTCTTCTGGGTATCACGCATGATTTTCCAAGGACTTGAATTCACTGAACAACGACCATTCAAAGATGTCTTAATTCATGGTCTAGTACGTGATGAGCAAGGACGTAAAATGAGTAAATCCTTAGGTAACGGTGTTGATCCAATGGAAGTAATCGATCAATATGGTGCTGACTCACTACGATTCTTCTTATCAACGGGAAGCTCGCCAGGACAGGATTTGCGCTTTAGCTATGAAAAAGTAGAATCAACTTGGAACTTTGCAAATAAAATTTGGAATGCTTCACGCTTTGCTTTAATGAACATGAATGGCTTAACCTATGAAGAAATTGATCTAACTGGAGAAAAATCTGTTGCAGACAAGTGGATTTTAACTCGTCTAAACGAAACGATTGAACATGTAACAAAGCTTGCTGATAAGTATGAGTTTGGTGAAGTTGGCCGTCTTCTATACAACTTTATTTGGGATGATTTCTGTGACTGGTACATTGAAATGGCGAAACTTCCATTATACGGTGAAGACGAAGCAGCTAAGAAAACCACTCGCTCCGTTTTAGCTTATGTATTAGATAACACAATGAGATTATTACATCCGTTTATGCCGTTTATTACGGAAGAAATCTGGCAATCACTACCACACCAAGGTGCTTCTATTACAATTGCTGAGTGGCCAACTGTAAATCAAGAGCTAACAGATGTTCAAGCGGCAGCTGAAATGAAGCTCTTAGTTGAAGTGATTCGTGCAGTACGTAATATTCGTTCAGAAGTTAATACACCGATGAGTAAGCAAATCCCAATGCAAATTAGAGCGAAGGATGAGCAAATACTTGCTCAGCTTGAAAAAAATCGCGTGTATGTTGAACGTTTCTGTAACACAAGCTCATTCCTAATTGCCACAGAGCTTACGTCAAATGAAAAATCAATGTCTGCAGTCGTAACAGGAGCGGAAATTGTATTGCCGATTGAAGGACTAATTAACATTGAAGAAGAAATACAACGATTAGAAAAAGAACGTGAAAAGCTAGATAAAGAAGTAGAGCGAGTTCAGAAAAAATTAGGAAACGAAGGTTTCTTAAAGAAAGCACCAGAAAAGGTTATTGAAGAAGAGAAAGCAAAAGAACAAGATTATATCGAAAAACGAACGATTGTTTTAGCGAGAATCGAAGAGTTAAAAGGATAAGAAAGGGAAAAACTCGGGTGTGGATTCACATACCCGAGTTTTTCTTACAAAGGAGAGGAAGTAATGTTTAAGCGATACGATGAAGCAATCTCCTGGATTCACGGTCGATTAAAGTTCGGTGTGAAGCCTGGATTACAACGAATGGAAGAATTGTTGAAACAACTAGGATCACCTGAAAAAAACCTTCGGATAATCCATGTGGCGGGGACAAACGGGAAAGGCTCTACAATCTCTTACATGCAACATATGCTTTGTGAAGCTGGTTATAAGATTGGGACATTTACTTCACCCTATATTGAAACCTTCAATGAGCGTATAAGTATGAATGGTCTGCCAATTTCGGATGATGCGATGCTTCAGCTTGTGAATGAAGTGAAACCATATGTTGAGAAAATGGGTCGAACTGAATTGGGGGATCCAACGGAGTTTGAAATTATCACGATTATGATGTTTCTTTATTTTGGGAAGTATGATCAACCAGATTATCTACTCTTAGAAACAGGCTTGGGAGGACGACTGGATTCTACTAATGTTGTGAGTCCGCTTCTTTCTGTTATTACGAATGTGGGATTCGACCATATGAATATTTTAGGGAATACACTAGCGGAAATCTCAGCTGAAAAAGCAGGAATTATTAAAGCTAACGTTCCACTTATAACAGGAGTAGAGGATTTTGAAGCCCTTAAGGTGATAGAAAAAGTGGCTGCGCAAAATAATGCTCCTATTTGGCGATTGGGACAAGAAGTGAAAACCTTTAACAGTTCTCGAGATCTACATGGTGAATCCTTTACACTACAAACACCTTATTCAACCTTTAAGAAGATTCATATTCAAATGAAAGGTGAGCACCAAGTGAAGAATGCGGCCATAGCGACAGCAGCAATAAATTATTTAGTGACTGCTGGTTTGGTGAGCATGGAGAAAGAAGCAATTTTAAAGGGATTGAAGAAAACAATGTGGAAAGGGAGATTTGAACAGATTAAACGTAACCCTGATGTGATTATAGATGGTGCTCATAATAATCAGGGGATAGAGAGTCTTGTTCAAACAATAAAAGGATATTATCCTAATAGAAAGGTTCATCTTTTGTTCAGTGCCTTAAAAGATAAGGAATATAATTCAATGATAGACCGGTTATCATCTATAGCTACTTCTATTCATTTTACAACCTTTGATTTTCCTCGAGCAGAGACAGCGCAAAATCTCATGAATGCATGCGAGCATAAGGATAAAGGCTTCTTTGAATCTTGGGAACAAGCTCTTTTGGAAATGATGAATAGGTACTCAAGTGAAGAAGATGTCATCATCATAACGGGTTCACTTTACTTTATTTCAGTTGTAAGGGAATATTTGCTGCAATATAACTAACTACCTATTTCTTTTATAGCTTGTAGTTGTGACAAAAATTAGAATTTTTGGTACTATTAAAAAAAGGACTAAAGAACGATTTATTTGGAGGGTGTTTAGGTGAATAAGCGAAAAAAAATAGTAATATGGGTGTTATGGGCGAGTATTACTCCCATTCTTTTTTGGTCTTCCTATCATTTGTCCCCTCCTACAGTAAAAGGATTGGAGATTGATATACTCGCGTTCCTTTTATTAATGTGCTTAGTGTCAATTTGGCCAATTAATATTAATGGAACACCTGTGTTTTTTATTCAAGGTGTTTCGCTAGCCGTATTTTTATACTTCGGGTTATTTATTGAATTACTTCTTACCCAAATTTCGATTGTTGTTCTCCTATTAAAGATGCGTGTTGGAATAAAAGAGTCGTACAGATATCCGCTTAATTTTCTTTTGTTTTCGCTTGTTTCCTATGGAGGAGCTATGATGTATTACTATATGGGTGGTACTCATGGTGAGGTTCCGTTTAGTTATCAATCTATTATGATTATATTCGGATATGAATTAACTGTTTTTTTATTAAACCAATTTTTTCTAGAAGCTTTTCAGGTGTATTTATATAAGAAAAAATTTAACCTCTTAACGAAAAGTTTTATTTGGGAGTTCTTCACTTCCATCATTATTTTTCCAATCGGTTTAGCACTCTATTTTCTCTATCTTGATGTAGGAATTAATACGGTTCTATTTATCGGAACACCATTGCTTGCTCTTTCGATCATTCTAACACTCTATTATAAAAGCCAGCATGTTAATCAATACCTAAAACAAGCAAGTGATATTGGTCAGCAATTAACGGGAAGATTTGAAATTAAGCAGGTAGTTGATCTGTTTATGGAGAAAGTAATCTCCATGGTTCCTGTGGATGCAGCCTATTTAATCGACATTTATGAAAAGGACAAGCTACGTATTATACGGAAATATGAAAATGGTAAAATTTTTGTCAATATTGAAGAACCGAAATCTCCTGACCGAGGGATTTCAGGACATATTTATGTGATGCGAAAAAGTGTGCTCTTTCATTCGCGTAAACAATGGAAACATATTCAGCAGTCACAACTTCCAATATCAGTGGAAAGTATTATTGCTGTACCCGTCATGAGAAATGAAGAACTAGTTGGAATTGTCATACTTGCTTCCAATAAAAAACATGCATTTGATCAAGCTCAATTAATGATTATGGACTTACTTTCTGCTTATTTAGGAGTGGCAGTAGAAAATGCTAAAAACTATGAAGTAACTAAGAGAGAAAGTGAACATTGTTCATTAACAGGGTTATATAATTATCGTTATTTAGAAAGAAAATTAGACGAAAGCTTTACTATGTTAAAAGAAAATAAATTAGAGGAACTTTCTCTTATTTTGTTAGATGTAGACCATTTTAAGGCAATAAATGATACATATGGGCATCAAGCAGGGAATGAAGTATTAATTCAGCTCTCAAAGCGACTTTTGTCATTTTTCCATTCGAAAGGGATTGTAGCACGTTATGGTGGAGAAGAGTTTGTTGTCATATTGAAGAATACAAATAAAGAGAAAGCCTTCCAGCTTGCGGAGGACTTAAGACTCTTTATTGCAAACACACCTTTTGAAATCCATCAAGCGTTGCAAAGCTCTTCTAACATGCTATCCATATTCCTTACAGTTAGTTTAGGAGTTTCCTCTGCACCTTATGATTCAGAGGACGGCGTTTCATTAATTCGACATGCAGATCGAGCGATGTATTTAGGGGCAAAGAGAGCTGGTAGGAATAAAGTTGCAGGATATGTTGGATAAGACGTAAATTTATCAAAACTTAAACCATGCTATTCATCTATTTCCCGAGAAATAACTCGAAATATGTTTTTGTTTTGTAAATATTATTTTTACCTACTATTCTAGTGCGTTGTTTTTGGTATAATAGAACTATATCTATATATGTCTATTGTTTTAGATGAATATGTCGTGGGAGGTATTGTAATGATGAAACGTTTATTTACAATATTTCTAGTGTCTTTGCTCGTAATTCAATTTATACCATTAAACAAGGCGTCAGCTACAGTAAACGGCCTCTCGATTAATGCGACAGTTAATGGTAAGCAATCACTAGAGATAGGCGATGATGGAACAGTAACAACTAATGTTTCGTTTAATTTAGAACCAAAAGGTACGGCTACTTCTAATGAGCGAAAGCCGATGGATGTCGTGATTGTATTTGATAAATCAGGATCCATGGCAGAAGTGGTAAGTGGTGGAAAGACAAAGCTTCAGCTCGCCAAGGAAGCCGTGGAGCAAGCAATGAATACATTTAAGAAAAACTCAAAAAATAATCAGGACCGATATGGGATCGTGGCATTTGATTCTGGAGTGAATTCTTCTTACACCATCTCTACACTTCAAACAAATCCTGATACGATTACGAATAAAATTAAAAATGTTCCTGCAGAAGGAGGAACAAACTATACAGAGGCATTGAAAATCGCCGAAAATATTCTACTTAATTCAACGAATCGCTCAGCAAGAGATCAATATATTATCTTCATGACGGATGGTCAAGCAACTAATTCATCAAAGGTTGAAAGTATCAGTGGTAGCTACTATAAATTAATTAATGCTGCTGATTATTATAATATGTATGGCTACTTTGCTTATTACAATAAATATTTTGCAGGACATTTAGTCTCAGTGGCTGGAACCTCTTATATCATTTCCGATACTAGATCAACTATTAATGGAAAGAAGACCGTGCATTACGACTCGAATGGTAATCGAAATGTAAAGGTAATTGAGCATAATAATTCTTATTATTTTCATTCTAAAGAAAATCCTTCTGTCCCAAGTGATATTAAAAATCATGCAAGAGATCAAGCTCAAAGTATAGCGAATAATAAAATGACGTTGCTATCTATTGGATTCGGTGAACAAAGTCAGCTGGATATGAACTTGCTAACCGAATTATCTAGTAAGTCAAATGGTAAGGCTGAACGTGCATCAGGAGAAAACATAGTAGATATCTTTAAAGATATTTCGGACAATATTTCTGCTGAATATCCATCATTATCTAATGGATTTATTAAGTTTACTTTGCCAGCAGGTGTGACCGTACAACAAAATGACTCAGTTTCGATTATAAAAGAGAACAACAAAGATGTTGTATATATGAACTTGAATAATATCAAATTTAACCCTAACCCTCCTAGCAAAGGAGATCCATCTTTAAGTTACAGCTTACCATTGATATTCACGCAGCCTGGTAATTATCAATTTACATTCGATGTTGTTTATAATTCTGGCGCCGTGAAGGTTGAGGGGTTAAGATATGTGACAGAAGTTATCGTTCCGTTAAAATCTATTGGGTTTACACAGCGTACGTTAACATTAGAAATAGGTCAAAAGGTTAATATTTCATCGTACATGTCATTTAATCCGATCAATGCTACAAATAAACTAATAAGAGAAATCAAGAATGATTTCAGCACGCCAATAAATCCGATCGTGATTTCGAAGGAAAATGGAGATTGGTACATTACTGCTAAAGAAATTGGTTACACAGAAGTCAAAGCAGTAGCTGACTTTAAACATCCTAGCATCGTAAGTGAACCGTTGACTGTTGTCGTGAAAAGAGAATCAACAGATCCTGATACAGGTGACAATGACGGGACAGAGAGCTTTGGGAAATGGTAAAATAAAAAACCGCGGATATGATCCGCGGTTTTTTCTATGGAGTAGCAGCAGGTTCGTCATATGGTGCATTCTCAATTGTAGGCTCGTCTAGTATAACGAGATAGTGATCTACTCGGGGTAACGCGTCAATTTGATCTGCTAAGACTTTCAAATTGTGCTCTACCTGGAACCTAGACTTTTCAGTACTTCTATTTTGTAGAGAAGTAGGATCGATGCTGTTTTTTAAATTAATAGTATCAGCGGAATTGAAGCTTTTTTTAATTTCATTTTGCTTTATAGAGTTTATCGTTAAATTATCTCTAGCAAAGATTCCACCTTCAATTAAGAATAAAGAACCTACCCCATACAATTCTGCACTTTTTTCAGTATAGAAGAATGCATCAAGCTTTTCTATTGTGCCATCATTCAATTTAAATTCATTTATTCGATTTACTAACAGCTGCTCTTTAGATAATAAAACCAACTGCTTTTGTTCGTATCCATTAATATTAGTGTTAGATATTTCTGATTGACCTAATACATAAATTGTTGAATCAACTAATAGATTATCATTTTCTGGTGTTTCATCGTTTTCTTCATCACCTGAAATAATTAAGTCTCCTGTTACGATAATATTACCTTGTAAGATTATTGTTTTATTAATCGGTCTAACAATTAAATCTCCATGGACAATTAACCAGCTATCATTGGCCATTTTCACATCCTGTTCAATAAAGAGCGGAGGAGTTGGTACCTTTAAAGGATCAATAATGGCACCTGAATTATTTGCATAATATATATACGTTTTGGCGTTACTTGAAGTAAGCTTACTTACGAGTGCACTATAATCAGGACTTTCTGACAAAGGTGAGATCGGTAGTAATTCTGCCGTCTGATTGCAAGTAGAAGCAACACCGTTTTTACAATTGGTTATAAGTTGTTCAATTGCAAGGTGTACGTTCGTAGGTGTAGAAAACATATCATCCTGAAATCCAGTCGACAAACGGTTAAATACCTGTGACATCGTTCCAGGAAAATTAACATGGACAAATTCTGATAGGTCAAGGTTAACAGTTAAATTGTTGGAATCCGTATGAAAATCATCTTTATATTCATTACTTGAAAGAGGAAGGCTTACGTTATTTAATGATTTTTTTAAGTATATATTCCCGTCTACTCTAGGATATAATGTGTTTTGTTGGTTGATTTTTTCTTTATTTACGTCTTCATATTGAGCAATGTTGCTTGTATATAAATCTCCGGAAAAGACATCACCATTTACATAGGAAGCACCATTTAAATAAACTTTTCCGTCTGGACCTGATCCTATAGCATAATTTAAAAAGCTTGGAGTTGGTGAGAGGTAGACCTTCCTTTTTATCACACGTGCAATATGTGCTCTATCACCATCATTTTGAACTTTATAAGAAAGTTCAAAAATCCGAGTGTAATATTTAGTTGTATCAATATTGAATGGTTCTTCTGCTGAGATGTCAGTAACAGTTATATCACTATTTAATTTCGTTATCTCTTGTGCTATTTGTGAATCAAGTGAGCTAAGGTTTATTTTATTTAACTCTAAGCTGTTAATTGACTTTGTGAATTTAGCTATCCCCTCGTTCAATACCTTAGTAGCATTGGTCGTTAATTCAACTTCATCAATTCTAACTCCTGTTCTTTCGTTACTATTAATGGAAGCAGCAACAATCGTTAACCCAAGAACAGTGAAAATTAACGACACTACCATCACGGTTAATAGAGTTTGCCCCTTTTCATTCTTCATATTCAGTTCACCTCACTAAAACCCGAATTTACTTGTTAATACAATTGGATCAACAGAAATCATCTGACCATCAGTGAATTTTCTATGCTCTAACTTTAATTGCATTTCTATAAGACCTTGCTCGCACTGATTACTTTTGTCAAGACACTCTAGATTCACTTTTGTTCTTTCCTCATTGTTGAATAATAATTGATAGTTATTGTTTAGTAAATTTGATGTTGTTTCTGGATTTTGTCCTTCTTTTTTCGTTAATGTGACAGCGTTTGGTGTGAAAATTATAGTAGTAACAATTTCATCAGATTCATCTAATGTCTTTTGATCAATAAGTGTAGAAAAATTCTCGTTTTTTTCATATACGATATTTTGAACAATTTCTATACAATGATCAACTCCATCACATTCTCTCACAGAATTAATCGGTGTTTCATAAAGCTCCTTCATAATGGCGGAAACGATATAATCAGCTTCATCCCTAAGCTGCATCTCAACCCCTACGCGTTCGTAGGTTTTGACTCCCATAGTAAATACATTATAAAAAACAACCAATATAATGGATGAAATGACGACTGTTGCCATTACTTCAAGCAGGGAAACTCCTTGTTCATTATTGAGCTTTTTAACGATATTCTTCATGTGTTATAAACCCCTCTAGAGTGGATTCGTTGTCATCTTCCCAATTCACAATGACTTTTATAGGAATGAGTGAGTCTTGAAGTTCTCCATCCTGATGCTTTGAAAGCTCCACTTTGACAAGAAAATCACGATTATTAATGGAAGGGGTAAAGGTAGCTTTACATCTTTCTCGTAATTCCTCGTTATCATCCAGACCGTCATTGTTTGTATCCTTTATTGGATACCAAACTAAACAAATGTTTTTTTCTAACACCTTTTTTGAGCCTGAGTCGGCTGTAAGGGGTGTTACATATTGGTTCATTTGCGTAAAATCCTTTTGCTCCATATAATTCATCATATTTCTTGCAGCGTATATTCCGATGGTGTCATTTTTGCTTTTTTGTGTGTAATTCATTGCTTGTGAAAAAACTGTAAGCATACCTAGGGTTAAAATACTAAAAATAAGAATAGATGACATAACTTCGATTAATGTAAACCCTTTGGTATGGGTGAAAAGTTTTGCCAATTTGAATTTCATTCCAATCCCTTCTTTCAAATAGGTCAAGTTTATTATACAATAAGTTATGGTCGAGAAATGTCTTTTTTTCGTTTCTAAAGCAGATATTTGCTAGAAAAATAGGAAAAAATACTTAATTATTAAGTGGGGTGAGTTCTTGCACTTATATGTATTCATTTTAGTTGGATTCCTGATTTTAATTCCAATTGTGCTATTAGTCCCAATTGGATTAAATAAGACAGGAAAAATTGTCTTATCACTAATTGCCTTCTTATCAACCATTGTGTTTACTTTTACATCAAAAGTAATTCCAATTTGGCAATCAGGAGTTGCAATATTTTTATTGCTTTGTGCCACCGCATACTTATTAAGAAATAAAGCAAACCTTTTCGAAGAATCAGTCACCGAAGAAATACATGAAGAGAATGTCATCACAGAAGAATGGAATGAACCATTATTAACTGTTGAGGATCGTGAGCCTGAAATAAATCATGCTGATGTACTAGAACGACATCAAGGGGAAACTCAAGAATGGAGTGTTGATGCGTCGGAGGTCAACCATGATGATAAAGAGGCGTTTGTAGAGAAAGAGAATAAGGAACAGCAGGAGCAAAGCTTTTTGGACGATTTCTTTGACTCTATAGATTCGCAAAATGTACGGGAAGAAGAATTAAGTGAGAAAAATCAAATGATAGAAGAAGTAGCTGTAGCTATTGAATCTAATGAGATGAACGAACCAGTAACAAATGATAATCAAGAAACGACAGACGACTTTCTATTTGAGTTATTTGAAGGAAGAGATCAAGATCAAAACACTGAACAAGAAAATCAAAAAGAAGAGCCAGAAACGATGGAACTTGATTACTTGGACGATTTGTTAGAAGCTGAAAGTGTTAATAGGGAAGAGAGGAATTCCCTGGATCCTGAAATTGTACCAGTTGAAGAAATAGCTTCTGATGAAGAGAATCAGGTAGAATCAATGATGAAAGTTGAGCAAGAACAAGAAGAACCAGAAGTGCTAGCACTAGAAGAGGAACAACAAGAACAACTCAAAGAAGAGCAAATGGTGATGGAAGAAAAAGCTTTAGAAAATGGTAGTGAATATTCCGATTTCCAAGAACCTCTAGTTGAAGAAGCTTATAGTGAACATACAGAGCCGCAACAGGATTATTTGATAAGAAATGAAGAGCTTCCTAACGACGTGTTAGATTTATTATTAGATCAAATGAGCATATATAAGAATACTCTTTCACCACAACAATATGAAAAAGTATTGATTGAAACAGTGAATAATGCAAAATCTGAAAAAGATACTTTCTTATTTGCACGTGAGCTTCTACATTATTATGTCGAGGCAGGTAAGGAATTAGAGTACGAGCTATTCTTACAAGAAATGAAGGATGCTTTAACAAAGTATCCACTATTATTTGAACAACTATTATGGATTAAGCAAAAGTAAATATTTTGAATAGGTGAGTGAATTTAGATGAAGAAAAGTACTGAAATTGTAGGTTTACCGATTATTAGCATTACAGCGGGAATTGAGCTTGGAAATGTAAAATCATTAGTTATCAATCCTGAAAAAGGAACAGTTGATTTTTTAACAGTTGAACATGATGATTGGCAAGTAAGTGTAAAGGCGATTCCATTTAGTAAAGTCATTGGAATAGGAGAGTTTGCAGTGACTATAGACTCCGATAATGCCATCATTGACTTAAATGAGATTCCAATCGCAAATCAGCTTGTTAATAAGCGCATAAAAATTACTGATACAAGAGTAATTACACGTAAGGGTCAATTACTAGGAGAAGCAAAGGAATTTTATGTAGATGAAGAGAACGGTACAATCATTGGTCTACAATTAGTAGTAAGCGACCAAACAGTTTTTGTGAAATCTGAGCATGTAGTGACTTATGGGAAAGATATTCTTGTTGTTAAGGAAGAAACATCATCTGATCTTTTGAAATCTGAACAAGATTTTCTTCATACCCCAGAAACAAAAGGAGAAGACAATGTGATTGAAGAGTTAATCGATGAGCTTGCTCCTACGAAACAAGAAGAGGTTGTATATGAAGACTTGAACTATGATCAAATTGATGCGATAAAAGAAAAGCAAATTAAACTACTTGAAGGAAAAGTTGTCGTAAAGGACATTTTAAGTGGAGATCAATCCGTGCTCATTCCAAAAGGTACAGTTTTAACAATTGAGGATATTAAAAAAGCACAAAACGAAGGACCGAGCACATTTGTAGAATTATCAATGAATACTGAAATGTAAAAAGGGGCAATTCATTGTGAAGATAAACAATGGTGTTAAAGCGTTTGTTGTACTACTTATTTCTACTGTTTACTTAATTGCTTTTTCACAGATTGGTGCAAGAGCATATGATTTTATGGCAGGTGGGGGAACGTTTCAACCTGGTACAAAAATTGGGTCGGTAACAGTAGAAAATATGACAGTAGAACAAGCGGTTGAGGAAGTATCAAAACAAGTTGATCAATGGTTTTTAGGTGACTATTTGCAGGTGTCCATTAACGATCAGAATGTTGTGATTGGACAGGATTTCTTTTTTATTGATATACAAAAGACTGTTCAGGATGTATTAGAGGGGAAAAGTGATTCACTTTCTGTAGAAATAAACAAGGACGTTTATGATTTATTGGTAAAAGAAGAGCTGGGTGATAGCTACTCGACTATTGATCATGAACAATTACAGCAGGTCTTAGTAGACGCTGTAAAAGCTATGGCAAATGAACAACAATATTATGTTATTCAAGCATTTGTTAAACAGGAATTAAACACCATTGCAGCTGAAACTACGATCACAAGGGAATTCGATCAGGAGTTGCTCCAAAAAGTTATCAATCAAATTGGAACAATACATGTACCGGCTCAATCACAAATATCAGTTGTGGAGCTTTTAGGAAGTCATGCAGAACCCAATACACCTGAGATAAATAGTGTAACATCTGCCTTATATAAAACTTTATTACTAACAAACTTTGAAATTGTAGAAAGACATACTAGTTTAGAGCTTCCAAATGAAGTAGAACTAGGCTATGAAGCTAGTGTTATTGCGGGTAAATCTGATTTGAAATGGTTTAACCCTAATCCATCAGACTACACCATTTCATTTACAGTAACAAACAACAGTTTCATTGTTACTGTACACGGAGCACCTTTTCTCTATACCTATGATCTTAAGCTTTCAGAACAGGAGACATATCCTCCTAAACAAATTAAGCGATATACTAGTTTGCTAGGTGAAAAGGAAGAAAAGGTTGTTCAGGATGGAAAAAACGGTTTATTTGTTAAAGTCTCTAGAATCGTCAAGGATCTAGAAGGTGCGCTACTTGAAACGGAGGAAATCGCGGAAGATTTTTATCCACCTGTACACAAAATTATTGAAACAGGACTACTTAACCCTGTTACAAATAGTGATACGACTCCAAGTGAATCCATTATTGTAGAAGAAGGCGAATCAGTAGAAGAAAGTACGACTACTGAAAGGGAAAGTGAGTCTACAAATAATGAAGATCAAGCAGTGAATGAAAGTCAGGATCAACAAAAAACGCAAGACAAGCAGGATGGAATGTGGGAAAAGCCTACTGAACAGGATGTAAAATAATTTCTGCTAAAGAAGGGATCTTGAATGAACGATACGAGAAAAAGATTAGGAGATTTGTTAGTAGATGCAGGCTTACTTACAGAAGAACAGCTAAGTATAGCATTAAAGGAAAAACAAAAGGGCCAAAAGCTTGGCGATGCTCTTCTAGAAAGAGGATATATCACAGAACAACAGCTTATAGAGGTTCTTGAATTTCAGCTGGGAATCCCTCATGTAAGCTTGTATCGTTTCCCTTTTGACCAAAAACTAGTGAAGCTAGTTCCTAAGGAAATGGCGAAAAGAAATCTATTAATCCCAATTAAAATTGATGGAGATCGACTTTTCGTCGCAATGGCCGATCCAATGGACTTCTATGCCATTGATGACTTGAGATTAGCGACTGGTTTTCAAATTGAAACGGCCATTGCATCTAAAGATGATATCCTACGTGCTATCAATAAATACTATGAAATTGATGATAGTATGTCGGATATTATGAATGAATTAACAGCTCAAAATGATGTGGAAGAGGAAAAAATCACGAGTGAAGATTCACCAATTGTTCGACTCGTTAACCAAATGCTTCAAAACGCAGTCCAACAAAAGGCAAGTGATATTCATATTGATCCTCAAGAAACAAAAGTATTAATTCGTTTGCGTGTGGATGGCGTTTTGAAAAATGAACGAACCTTTCCAAAGCATATGCAAAGTGTCTTAACAGCCCGACTAAAAATAATGGCAAATTTAGATATTACAGAGCATCGAGTCCCACAGGATGGTCGTATTAAGATGCACATTGATTTTCACCCAATTGATTTACGTGTATCAACCTTACCGACTGTCTACGGGGAAAAAATTGTTATGCGTATTTTAGATTTAGGCAGCACATTAAACGACTTAAATAAATTAGGCTTTAATAGTTTAAATCAAAAACGATTTATGAATTTAATCGAAAATCCAACTGGAATAGTTCTGATTACGGGACCAACGGGTTCTGGTAAGTCTTCAACTTTATATGCTGCTCTAAATCATTTGAATTCAGAAGCAGTAAACATTATCACAATTGAAGATCCTGTTGAATATCAGCTTGAGGGAATAAATCAAATTCAAGTAAATTCTAATGTGGGGATGACCTTCGCAAAAGGTCTTCGCTCGATTTTACGTCAAGATCCGAATATTATTATGGTCGGAGAAATACGTGACCGTGAAACAGCAGATATAGCGGTACGTGCTTCTTTAACTGGGCATTTAGTATTAAGTACGCTTCATACAAACGACTCTTTAGGTACCATTACTCGTTTAATGGATATGGGTGTAGAACCGTTTCTAGTTGCATCTTCTCTAACTGGAGTTGTTGCTCAACGGTTAGTAAGAAAAGTATGTAGAGACTGTGCTACTGAACAGCCTCCAACTAAACGTGAAATGGAGATATTTGCCAAAAGAGGATTATCCATTGATAAAATAATTCGAGGTCGTGGATGTGGAACATGTAATATGACAGGATATAAAGGTCGTCTTGCTATACACGAATTACTTGTTTTAAATGATGAAATGAAAAGAGTCATTATGAATAATGAGTCGTTGTCTAAGCTAAGGGAGCTAGCGACTAAGAATAAAACCATTTTCTTAATTGATGACGGCTTACTAAAAGTAAAACAAGGCTTAACAACGACAGAAGAAATTCTACGTGTAGCGGTAGCGGAGTAGGTGATAGGGATGAAATCAAAAATTGATACTATTTTAAAGTTTGCTTTTGAAAAGAATGCATCTGACATTCACCTATCCGTCGGAGTTCCACCGATTATGAGGGTGAATGGAGACCTAGTTAAAATCGGCGAAGATTTCTTAATGCCAGCAGATACAGAAGGAATGGCAAAAGCAATGATTTCTCAGGCAAAATGGCCAATGTTCGAAGAAAAAGGGGAGCTTGATTTCTCTTATGGTATTCCGGGGGTTTCTCGCTTTCGAGTAAATGCCTTTCGTCAACGCTCGTGCATTTCCCTTGCCATACGTATTGTTCCGAGAAACATACCTTCAATGGATGATTTGCATTTACCACCAACCTTAAAAAATATCGTAGAAAAGCCCCATGGACTTATTTTGGTAACAGGTCCAACGGGAAGTGGTAAATCAACGACATTAGCGTCTATGATTAACTTCATGAACACGACAATGAAACGCCATATTATTACGTTAGAGGACCCTATTGAGTATTTGCACAAGCATCAATTATGTGTCGTTGATCAACGTGAGGTTGGTTTTGATACAATGAGCTTTGCATCAGGCTTAAAATCAGCACTCAGACAGGATCCAGATGTCATACTAGTAGGTGAAATGCGTGATCTAGAAACAATCCATACAGCGATTACAGCTGCTGAGACAGGACATTTAGTGCTTGGAACCTTACACACGTCCTCAGCTGCATCAACAATTGATCGGATGATTGATGTATTTCCAGCTAATCAGCAGCCACAAATTCGATTGCAGCTTGCATCTGTTCTTGTTGGTGTCATTTCACAAAGACTCTTCCCTACGATTGATCGATCAGGACGTCGAGCTGTAATTGAAATCCTTTTAAATAATTCAGCTGTGTCAAGCTTAATACGAAATGAAAAAACGTATCAAATTCCTAGTGTGATACAAACGAGTCGCGCACAAGGGATGCAATCGTTTGAAAGCAGCTTATCTGAATACGTTAAAGCAGGAGTAATTGCTTCTGAAGCTGCATTACCTTATCAGCAAAGGGCGTCTGAATAATGCCTAAATTTAAATATGAAGGTCGAGAACGTTCAGGGAAAAAGTCAGGGAGAGTAACAGCAAACTCAAAACGTGAAGCCGTATTAAAGCTAAGTGAGCTTGGTATTCGAATTACAACGATTGAAGAAATTCCCGAGACATTGTTAACGAAGGATATTTCAATTGGAAATCCAGTGAAGCTTCAGGATTTCGTCATCTACTTAAGACAGTTTGCGACACTACTTCGTGCTGGTGTTACGATTGTCGATGCAACGAATATATTAGCTCAACAAACGAGCAGTAAAGCATTGCGAAACGCGTTAGAGCAAATGGAAGAGGATTTGAAAAGTGGACAAGCATTGTCAGCGACCGCTGCCAAGCATAAAAAAATCTTTTCTTCTATGTTTGTGAACATGATTAAAGCTGGGGAAGCTAGTGGAAGCATGGAAGAAACGCTAGATCGTCTTGCTATCCAATACGAAAAACAAAACCGTACAAAGCAAAAAATTCAATCCGCACTTGCATATCCAATGGCAGTAGCTATTGTGGCAGTAGTCGTTGTTATCTTCTTATTAGTATCCGTTGTTCCAACCTTTGTTTCTATGTTTGAAGGCTTTGGAGCTCAATTACCAGCTATTACCCTCTTTGTTTTGAATTCAAGTATATTCATGCAGGAATACTGGTATATAGTTATTTTGTTCTTCATTGTGGTTGTTGTAACATTTATTGCATTAAGAAAGAACAAGCAAACGAAATACTATTTAGATGTAGCAGCTTTACGTATGCCGATTTTTGGAAGTATGATACAAAAAGCAGTCCTTGCGAGAATGACACGAACACTTAGTTCGTTATTTTCTAGCTCAGTTCCTATTCTTCAATCCTTATTAATTGTTGAGAAGATAGTAGAAAATGAAGTAATAGCAAAAGTGATTGTGGATTCACGGAATTCCTTAGAAAATGGTCGTTCACTAACAGAACCGATGAAGAAGCATTGGGCCTTCCCTCCTCTAGTCACTCAAATGATTGCAATAGGTGAAGAAACAGGTTCGTTGGATGAAATGCTTGGAAAAGTAGCTGATTTCTATGAAGAAGAGGTAGAAAATAGCACAGATCGACTAAAATCATTAATAGAACCATTAATGATTGTTTTACTAGCAGGAATTGTCGGGACTATAGTCATTGCGATCATTGTTCCTATGTTCGACATTTTCAATCATGTACAGATGTAAATTTACAAAATTTATCTATTCATAGGCAGGACTAATCGTGTATAATAAGGATAGATTTAGGGCAATAGAACTAATATATATTAGGAGGAAAAAACATGTTTAAGAAACTAGTAAAAAATGAGCGTGGCTTAACGCTTATCGAGCTTTTAGCAGTTGTTGTCATCTTAGGAATTATCGCAGCTATTGCGATTCCAGCTATTGGTGGGATGATTAATAACTCTAAAGAAGATGCGCATATCGCTAATGCTAAGCAAATTGCAAATGCTGCTAGGTTATTTGCTACAACAGGTGATGAAGTTGGAACTGATAATGTAGTAACACTGGCTGAACTAATTTCGGCGGGTCATTTAGAACCAATCACTGACCCAAGTAGTAAAGGGAATGTATATCTTGCATCTGAGACTAAAGTGACAGTTGATGACTATAAAAAACCGACTGTTTTTAAAGTAACTTTAGTAGGTGGTACAGCTACTGCTAAAGCTACTTATACTAATTCTGCTGGTATAGCAAAAGATGCTAGTGATTTAGTACGTTCTGATATTGTTCTTGATGGAGTTAAATAATATAAATTTTAAAGATAGATAGTCTTTTACCAAGACTATCTATCTTACTATCTTAAGGAGCCCCCAACCCATGCCAACAACCATCTTCCTATACACCTACATCTTTATTCTTGGCCTCGTTCTGGGCTCCTTTTACAATGTTGTAGGGTTGCGTATTCCACTAAAGCAGTCAATTGTATATCCTGGTTCAGCATGTCCAGTATGCAATAAAAAGCTATCACCATTAGAATTAATTCCAGTCTTTTCTTATCTTTTTCAAGGTGGAACATGTAAAAATTGTAAAACGCATATTTCCTCTTTATATCCGTCAATGGAATTAACAACTGCAATTCTTTTTACGATTTCACCGCTATTGGTGGGATGGTCAAAAGAATTGATTTTAGCATGGTCTCTTATCTCACTGTGTATGATTGTTACGGTGTCTGATTTAAAATATATGATTATTCCAGATAAGGTCAATCTGTTTTTCTTAGTATTATTTGCGGGAGAACGGATCTTATTAGTACCAGCAACTCCTTGGTGGGATCCTCTTTTAGGTTTTTTAATCGGGGGGATTGTTCCTCTATTGATTATTTTAGTTAGTCGAGGTGGAATGGGTGGGGGCGATATGAAGCTACTTGCTGTGTTTGGGATTATTCTTGGATGGAAGCTTGTGCTTTTAAGCTTCTTTCTCGCAACACTCATTGGTACAATTGTTGGGTTAATTGGAATGGCTACCGGTGTTGTAAAGAAAGGAAAACCATTCCCTTTTGGTCCATTCCTCGTTATTGGAGCACTACTAGCTTATTTTTTTGGTAATGAGATGATCGATCTTTACATGTCTCACTTCTTTTCTTACTTATATTAAGAAGGGGTTTTTAAAATGGCTTTTACATTATTCCGTCAAAATCAAGCAGATGTTAGCTTATACATTTCAAATTATTCTATACAGCTTTTAGAATTAAAATCGACAAATCCTCTCATTGTTAATCGGTTTGTCGAGAGCTACCTACCAGAGGGAGTGATGATGGACGGTAGTATTAAAGATGCTGAAAAGCTATCTATGATCATAGATCAATGTCTATCAGACTGGGGTCTTAAAAAGAAGAAGGTTCGATTTATTACACCTGATTCTTCTGTAAGTGTTCGAAAGGTGAAGGTCCCTCTAGAGCTAAGAGAAGATGAAATCAAGGGATACCTTTATCTGGAGTTAGGCAATACTATTCATCTTCCATTTGAAGAGCCTGTATTTGATTTTGTGCTCTTAGATGAGACGGAGTCAGAAAAGGAAATTCTATTATTTGCTGCTCCGGAAAAAGTGATGAAAGAATATACTGCCTTGTTTGATCGTGTGAAACTAGAAGCAAATGTGGCAGATTTATCCTCATTAAGCACGTACCGACTATTATATGAGCGTCAGCATACTACAGAAAAAGAGAATACGCTTTTAATTGAAGTGAAGCTTGATTCCATTAATTTTAGTATTTTTGAACAATTAAAACCTATTTTTACTAGACATATGCAATTAGATGGGTTAGCAGCACGTGAATGGGCATATCAATTAGATCAAGAAACCCAATTATATTATCAATATGAGCTCAAAAATCAAGAGGTATTGTACGTTCAATTTCGTGATGTAGTAAAAGAAATTGAAAAAATTATTAATTTTTATCGATTTACGATTCATCAAGGCGATCGTCAAATTACACAGGTTACACTCGTAGGAGATAATCCTTATATTGATCAATTGCTTACTTTGGTAAAGGATTCGATTCCTTCTTTACCCATTACACATTTTGCGGATCGCATTTATACGACTAAAAATATGGCTGTACCGAGTAAATTTCATACCGTTCTTGGTCTGGCGTTAAAAGAGGTGTAAAGTTGATGTTAGCTGAAATAAATTTATTACCACAGAAGCAGCAACGCAACTACACTAATTTTCTCGTTATTTTTATTGTAATCTTCATCCTGATAGCTGCTTCAGTTACGCTATATATTATGATTAATCAAAAAAACAGTGAGTTATCTGATCTTGAACAGCAAGTTACACAAGCACAAAAACAAACAGAAGTACTTCAACAACAGGCTGTTACATCAGATTCTACAAATGCAGTCGCTGAACTGGAAAATGCGGTTACTTGGTCTGAGAAATACCCGGTTGATTTTGTTCCGCTTTTACAAGAAACAACAAGAATTCTCCCAGAAAAGGGATTTTTCGCATCTCTCGATTATGTAAATAGTTCTTCATTACATTTAGTCATTCAATTTGAGAGCTCAAGAGAAGCAGCATTTTATCTTAATCGATTAAAAGATCTTGAGGTTATTCAAGATGTGAAGCTAACAACTATAGAAACAATCCAGTTGTCTGAGGAAGAGATTGATGTGGTCCCTCGTTACTTAGCAACCTATCAATTAACTGTAAATCGCGATGTCCTTAAATTGATAGCAGAGGAGGGCACAGAAGAATGATAGACTGGAATAGAAAGCATACGATCATCCTTTTCATTTCCGTTGTTCTTATTGGAATAGGTAGTTATTTATTATTCTTTCTGTCGGTTCAATCGAAGGATACAGATATACAAACACTTCAGAACCAGCTAGACACGGAAAATCAGTTAATAGAGACTTTACAGCAAGATACAACAGGAGTGTCAAGTTCAATGTTATCCTCTGTAGAATTGCAAAAAATTCTGCCGGTAAGTCCATTTGAAGAGCAATTTTTACTTGAATTGGAAAAGGCAGAAACCATGACGAATAGTACAATAAGCTCTATTTCGTTTGCAGAAGGAGAAACAATTGGAGCAGATAACTCAGGTGATGAACTAGTAGAGGCATATGATGAAAAATTAGATCCTGATAGTGCATCTGAAGATACAGAGACTGTAGGGGATGAGGCTGTACCAGAGATCGTTCCGGAAGGTGTTCAGAAATTAACAGTTGAATTAAGTGTACAATCACCTAGTTATTACGAACTCGAGGAGTTTGTGAAAATTTTGGAAACGACTCAAAGAATAACACAAGTAGAGTCTATCCAAGTAACAGGATTACCTGAAATTTTTCAAGTAGTTGAAGATCTGCAAACATCCTATGATTATACCTTGATTGTATCGACGTTTTATTTTCCAAAGCTTGAGGAATTACAAGATCAGCTTCCTCCGTTTACAGCACCAAATCCAAGTGAAAAAGAAAATCCTTTTGTTGATTTAATAAAAGAAGAAGAAAAAAAGGAAGAAAATTGACGAAAACTTTTAAGAACGAGACGACAAAAGTCTTGTTCTTTTTTTTAGCCCTTTTGATAGCATTAAAGCTATGTTACTATGTGCGAATGAGAAAGGGTGGTAGACATATGGACAAACAAAACGTAGATCATGTAAAAATAAAAATAAATGGAAAAGACCGTCCTGTGTCACAATCTAATGCCAATGTTGAAGAACTACCTGTTTCGACCTGGGATGAAAAGCGACAAGCTGAAAATGAGGTAGCATCAGCTAAGCAACCTATAGAAGAAGAGGATGAATTTCCATGGCTACTTCCTGAAGAAGAATCTATATTTAAAGAGGATCCGAAGGTTGTCACACCGACAAAATGGAAAAATAAAAAACATTCCAATCAGACCGTTACTCCTTATATATACCCTAAAAAGAATAAAAAGGCGATTTCATTGGGGTTTCCGCTCAAGAAAATGGTCTCGATTTTGTTTTTAGCGGTGGGAGTAGGAATTGGTTTTGGCTACATTGCGCTACATCTAATGTCGAATGAAGATATGCCTGCTACAGCGACACCACTTACGCAAAACCAAGAACCAAGTGATAACGCAAGTGAGCAAGCTGAAAATAAGGAGGGTGCTACAAAGGAAGAAGCTCCGGCTGCTTCAACCTCTTCAGCTACTCTTGAAGTGTACGCTGTTCAAGGTGGCATATTCTCAACGAACGAAGGAGCGACCACTGTAAGATCCTCAATCCAATCAAAAGGACTGGCTTCCACTACCCTTGAACAAAACGAGAATTTTACCGTGATTGCTGGACTTGGAAAAGAAAAAGCGGAAACCGATTATTTAAATGAGGAGTATAAGCAAGAAGGCTTTACCGAATTCTGGGGAGGGAAACAATTAACGGTAAACATACATACGAGTCATGAGCCAGAAAAATGGTCAGCTATTCTATATGAGCTCTCATCTCATGCAGCTGCATCTATAAAAGGCAAGAACGTTGGGGAAGAAACATTAGCGACAATTGAAAATAGTATCAAACAATTACATGTATCGGAAGAGGAGAAATCGTCAAGAGAAAAGCTCTTACAATCGGTAGAAGAGATTCGTACAAAAGAAGGATGGAAAGCGCAGCAATCCTTGTTAGATGTTGTTCAATCTCTGTACAAATAATTACTCGAAGAGGCTGGGACAGAAGTGCCTGGCACCTTATCGTAACGACTATATGAATGCACTGATTCATCTAGTGCACACATAGATTGTATCGGAGGGTGCCTGGCTCTTTATTTGTTCCAGCCTCTATTTTGGTTTCATAGGAGTACTTTCTGAAGAATTTTTACGACAAAATTAATTTTTCTTAAATTGTTCATCTTTTTATCGTTTGGTAAGATATAGAAGTATCTTCTAATCTGAAACGAAGAAAGGACGGAATAACAACATGACCCAAAACCTCATTTTAGCTTCAGCATCTCCACGCAGAAAAGAACTTCTAGCGCTGCTTCGACTCCCTTTTGAGATCATACCAAGTTCAATTGAAGAAATCATAGATGAAAATCTAGATCCAGCTGACATGGTAAAATCTCTTGCTGAACAAAAGGCTAAAAGTGTTGCGGAACAGCACAAAAATTCGTATGTAATTGGTTCCGATACGTTAGTCGTTTATGAAGGGAAAATGCTAGGAAAGCCCAAAACGGAAGCAGAGGCTATCGATATGCTTCAGCTTCTATCTGCTAAATCACATGATGTATATACGGGAGTATCTATATGCTATCAAGGTCGGATGCGCACATTTTATGAAAAAACAACGGTTACCTTTTATCCTTTGTCTTTAAAAGAGATGGAAGATTATGTGAGAACAGGTGAACCAATGGATAAAGCCGGTGGCTATGGTATTCAAGGATATGGGGCTTTATTAGTAAAAGAACTTCATGGTGACTATTATTCAGTAGTCGGTTTGCCTGTTGCAAGACTGAAAAGAGAGCTGGAAAAAATTGGTTTTCACCAATGATAGCAAGGATTCCGTGCAAATATACCGTTTTTTTGGGATAAAACGGTATGTTGAGAAAAAAGATAGAATGAGTCAATTTACTTGAGCAGATGGGGAAGCGAAGGAGGAGACATGGAAGATTTATCAGCTCTCAAAATTCGTGATTTTCCCGAAGATGAAAGACCACGTGAACGCCTAGTAAAAGAAGGACCGGACAAACTTTCAAATCAAGAATTATTGGCAATTTTACTCCGAACGGGAACAAAAAAAGAATCAGTCCTAGATCTTTCCCAACGTTTATTAAAGCACTTTGAGGGCTTGCGAATGCTTAAGGATGCATCTGTAGAGGAGATTACGACCATCTCTGGAATTGGGGTTGCCAAGGCTGTTCAAATACTTGCTGCCTTAGAGCTGGGGAGAAGAATGAATCGTCTTACTTATGATGACCGCTATGTGATTCGCTCACCTCAGGATGGAGCGAATTATGTAATGGAAGAAATGCGATTTCTCAGTCAGGAGCATTTTGTTTGTTTATATTTAAATACTAAAAACCAAGTCATTCATAAACAAACAGTCTTTATCGGGAGTTTAAATGCCTCGATAGTACATCCTAGGGAGGTTTACAAGGAAGCTCTCAAACGTTCGGCAGCATCTTTAATATGCATTCATAACCATCCTTCTGGAGTGCGCCTGTAAGGTGTCTAATTTTAGCGATTTCTTTGAAATCTAGAACTCCTTACAAGGTTCTATGGTCAGCATCTTACCTTGAGGGGAAACCTATAAAGGGAACAGAGCATGATGTGAAAAGGAGAAGAGACGACTAAGCTATCTATGTTGATTCAGTTCTTCAGACTAATGTGATGTATGGTAAAAGCTATACTGCTTGAATCCTAGACGAATGAGCGATGGGTGCGCCATTGTCTACGATAGCTAACAGGCAATGAGGACAAAATGGGAGATACATCTTTAACTGTATCTGTTGGGTATCGCCAGAGCCCTGTCCATCGTAAGGTTTGTCCTTCAATCCTCAACTAGAGGAAACCGTCGAAAGGGATACCTAACCGTCACGCATCTAAAATTATGACATAATTCAGGGATTACCTAAGTGCAAGTGCCAAATGGCTATTAGATAGAGGTCTATGAAAATTGCATATGGTAACGGAGTCTCCATAGTACCCAATCGTTTGCTTGTAATGAGTTTAGCAGGGGGAAGGGAGACAGGTTGATTGTAACGTCTATGAGAAAGGAGTCATGAATATGGCAAAATATCCATTTCAACAGTTGGACGTTATATGGAAAGCTTCTCAAAGAGGAAACATGATCACAGATTGTTACCGTCTGATGTATAACAAAGAGCTATGGATGAAAGCATATGGAGAATTGTATCCAAATGGAGGAAGCTTACCAAAAGGAGCATCTGATGAAACAATAGATGGTTTTGGTTTACAGATAATAGATGACATAATTGAGCAACTAAAAGCCGGAACCTTCCGTTTTACGCCTGTAGAAAGGGATTATATTCGAAATTCAAGTGGGGAAAAGAGACCTTTAGAAGTTCCTAATGTTAAAGATCAGCTCGTACAGGAAGTTATGAGAATGATTATAGACCATATATATGAACCAGTATTTTCAGCTAATTCTCATGGAACTAGGGAAGGAAGAAGCTGTCACACTGCTCTATCTCAAGTGAAAAATACATGGCAAGGTTTAACATGGTGTATTAAAGGAGATATGAAAGGCTACTCTGACCAAATTGACCATTCTGTCCTCCTTAATTTTATCTCCAAGAAAATTAAGGATCGTCGCTTTTTACTACTCATTCATCATGCACTAACATGTGGTGTAATGGGGAATAGGACATATCACAAAACATACTGTGGCACACTACAGAGAGGGATTATCTCACCTTTACTTGCTAATATCTACCTTCATCAATTCGATATGTATATGGAAAACCTAATGGATAAATTCGGTAAAGGTAGAGTGAGAAGTGAACATTCCGTCAATTGGGAAGATCGCAATGAATTAGCTCTAAGCATCGAACAACTTAAAACGAAGCAGATTGAAGCATCTTTATTTAATCCTGCAGATAAAAATGGTCAAAGAATGAAATATGTCCGTTATGATGATGGTTTTGTTATAGGGATTGCAGGCTCTAAACAAAGTGCATTATATATAAAAGAAAGAATCACAGCTTTTCTTTTAAAGGAACTTCATCTTACTTTAAGGGAAGAAAATACACTCATCACACATATGGACCATCCTATTTCCTTTCTTGGTTACGAGTTTCGAAAACGGAATGAGATAAAGGCGAAAAGGCTCACGGATAAAAACCAAAAGCACGCATTGAAAAAACGAACGCTATCAGGTGCAATTAAGTTGGAAATTCCTACAAAGAAAATGAAAGAATTTGCATTAAAGAATGGATATGGTCACTTAGATGATTTCACCATTGTGCATCGATCAAAGCTTATGAACAATTCGGAATTGGACATTCTCTCTACCTATAATGCTGAACTAAAAGAAATTGCAAATTACTACAAGCTAGCTAATAATTATCATCATCTTGATAGGTTATTTTATTTAGCGGAAAGTAGCTTCATTAAAACCATAGCTAATAAACGTAGAAGCACCTCAAAGAAAGTAGCCACAAGCATGAGAACATCTAAACAAGGGGTATTATGTTTGGTTAGTAGGGATACTAAAGGCAAAGAAAAACTTTATCCATTCATTAAACTAAAAGATTTGCCCAAAACATAGAGGTCCCATACAATACTCAGGTAGGATTAAGTATGAAACAGAGTATATTACTACTAAATGTCAAGCATGCGGTACAGAAGGTCAGATGGAAGGTTATCTCGTTTGTTAAGTTAATAGCCATGCAAGAGGCCCCTAACATACTTGGACAAGGTTTGCCGTAAAACAGATTAACACTTGCCCTATGTTATAAGTGCCATCACGTCCTCGATGAGAAGTGAATTTCCGATTTAGTCAACTGGCGAGCCGTATACGCTGAAAGGTGTACGTACGGTTCTGAGGGGGGAATGGTGAAACCTACTTTGAAAACAAAGGAAGGCGCATGACTCCTACCCTACGATCCATCACCGAGCAGAGAAGATATCGAAGTCACGAAACGTTTAGTTGAATGTGGGAAGATGTTAGGAATAGAACTTTTGGACCATCTTATCATAGGAGAACAAAAATATGTAAGTTTGAAAGAAAAAGGCTACGTGTAATACTTTTTTTTTTACGTAATTACGATATAATAAGGTTTATGAGTTTTTCTGGGTTACTAGTCATTCGACTAGATCTCCTTTAAAATTCATACAGGAAAGATGAAGAAACGTATCTCAATATTCAACTTCATTCATTGAAGGTAGTTATCACTACAGTAATAAAAAAGGTTGATTCTCTCAATTTTCCTACAAAAGGAAAGTTTTTTCTCTTATCCCGGGTCTTATAAAAAACAGGCATCTCTCTTAAAGGAGTAGTACGAGACTGTAAATCGAAAATTCACTTGTTGATTCTTTTTATCTTTACAGATGGATTTGTCGGTTTTTTTAGATCATTAGGAAAAAACTTAAATAAAAAAGTATATTCGTTTCAGAAAGGAAGATACACCCTATGTTCGGTATTGGTACAAGAGACCTTGGAATAGATTTAGGGACAGCTAATACACTTGTTTTTGTAAAAGGAAAAGGAATTGTGGTTCGAGAACCATCAGTTGTTGCTTTACAAACAGATACAAAACAAATTGTTGCTGTTGGTAACGACGCAAAAAATATGATTGGACGTACTCCTGGAAATGTAGTAGCACTTCGTCCAATGAAAGATGGAGTAATAGCAGATTATGAAACAACTGCTACGATGATGAAGTATTATATTAGGCAAGCAACAAAAACAAAAGGTGTTTTTTCAAGAAAGCCATATGTTATGGTGTGTGTACCATCTGGTATTACAGCTGTTGAAGAAAGAGCCGTGATTGATGCAACAAGACAAGCAGGAGCTCGTGATGCTTACACAATTGAAGAGCCTTTTGCTGCCGCGATTGGAGCGAACTTACCTGTATGGGAACCTACTGGTAGTATGGTTGTTGATATTGGGGGCGGAACAACCGAGGTTGCGATTATTTCATTAGGTGGTATTGTAACGAGTCAATCAATACGCGTCGCTGGTGATGAAATGGATGATGCAATTATTACATATATAAGAAAAACCTATAATCTCATGATTGGGGATCGTACATCTGAGGCTATAAAGGTTGAAGTTGGTTCTGCGGGTTCTCCTGATGGAGTCGAAAATATGGAGATTCGCGGAAGAGACCTATTAACGGGTCTTCCTAAAACGATTGAAATTACGGCAGAAGAAATTTCAGATGCATTAAAGGATACGGTCTATACGATCGTCGATGCAGTTAAGAATACACTTGAAAAAACACCGCCTGAGCTAGCAGCGGATATTATGGATAGGGGTATTGTTCTTACAGGTGGCGGTGCACTACTTCGTAATTTAGACAAGATTATTAGCGAAGAAACGAATATGCCTGTCTTAATAGCTGAAGATCCATTAGATTGTGTTGCAATTGGTACTGGAAAAGCATTAGAACATATTCATTTATTTAAGAATAAAGCTAAAGATAGTCGTTAATAAAGGGTTGACTAAACATATAGATGTGGGAAGCATTTCATTTGTTTAGTCTCCTTTTTTCTAAAAATAAAAGTGTATAAAAAGTTGTACGTATGTTTTAGTGTTTTGCGTCGAGGCGCCTTACGCTATTTCTTAATGTGACTATTCATGCAACGAATTTCAATAAGTAATTAGAAATATTGGTTTGCATTTTTATGAGTATATAGTGTTGGTGTTTAGCTTAAAAAAGGACCTACTAAATTTGATAGGGTCCTTCAGCTTTTCTAGTATGGAATCTAAGTTAAGAGGGTGTTCTATATGCCACAATTTTTTCTAAATAAACGCCTTATCTTGTTGTTAGTAAGTATTATCATCTTAGTGGCATTGATTGGCTTTTCGATAAAGGAAGATCGTAAACTTACTTGGCCTGAACAATTTATTCAGGATACTGTTAGTGTGTTTCAATCGATTGTCCACAAGCCTGCAGCCTATGTATCAGGCTTTTTTGAAAATGTCTCAGATCTGAAGAATACTTACGAAGAAAATGAAATGTTAAAAAGTAGACTTGCAGAATATATGCAATTAGAATCCGATCTTCAAGAATATAAAACTGAAAATGAAAAATTACAGGCTGAACTTGGACAAGTGTCAGATCTGAAAAAATATGACCCCATCTATTCTGCTGTTATAGGTAGAGAGCCTGCAAGATGGTATGATTACATTTCAATTGATAAAGGTCAACAAGATGGAGTCGAGCCCAACATGGCTGTTGTGACAGCAGAAGGGTTAATCGGGAAGGTGAAAACCGTTTCTCAATTCAAGTCTACGGTCCAGTTATTAAGCGCTACAGATTTAAAAAATAGAATATCTGCAGAAGTATTACCTCTTCCAGAAGAAGAGGAGACTGAAGAAGATGTGGATAGTAGTTCTAAAGAAGAACCACCAAATGGTAAAGTTACTGGACTAATTGAAGGCTATGATGAAGAGAAAGGCTTTCTATTACTTAAAAAAATTCAATCGGATGTTGAATTAGTTGAAGGACAAAAGGTTCGAACTTCTGGTACCGGTGGTGTATTCCCTGGTGGAATTATTATTGGTGAAATAGTTGAAGCCCAGCCTGATACATATGGGTTAGAGCAAATGGCATATGTAAAACCATCTGCTAATTTCTATGATATTGACCGTGTCTGGATAGCAAAACGTATTGCGGCATATGACAATCCAATTGAAACGCTTGAAGAAGAACAGGAGGAGGAATCGTGAGACGTTTCCTACTTCCTTTTCTCGTCTTTTTTGCTTTTATTTCTGAGAGTACATTTGCTCATTTAGTTCAGTTTCCGTTTGCAACAGAGGATCATTTATTTGTCCCACGTTTCGTTTTAATTGTCGTTATTTTTATCACTGTATACTTAAATCGAACACAAGGAATGTTATTCGGCTTCTTTTTTGGTCTGCTTCATGATATTGTCTATATTGAGGTTGTCGGAATTTATTTATTTCCTTATGCCATGATTGCCTATCTAATAAGTAAAGCAATGAAGGTCATACATGGTCATGTACTCATCGTCCTATTACTTATTGTGTTAGCTATTTCGGTGCTCGAATTTTATGTGTACGGAGTGAATTTGGCTACTGGGGTTACAAGCATGAAGGCTTATGATTTTACTATGTATAGATTGCTGCCAACATTAGCTCTTAACACACTTGTAGCACTGCTGTTTGTCTTTCCTTTTAGAGGATTTCTAACTAAATTAAAACAAGCGGAACTTGAGGATTAATAATTGAGAAATACTAAAGAAGTAAGATAATGGAGCGGAAGACCTACATGCTTCCGCTATATCTTCGGCTCATAACATGAACACAGTGTTTCCTTTTTACTGCTTTGTAAAGGGAAAAACAGACGTATTTCTTCTTGTCTAAAAAAGTTTCATAGATTATTAGGTGAGAAAAAAGGGTTTCTTGCATTTCTGTCGAATAGTACAATCGTTGAGGTGAACGTCATGAAGGTCCAAAAACAACAACTTGTTACGATAAAAGGAACAAAAGATGGCTTAACGTTACATCTCGATGATTCATGTTCTTTTGATCAATTACTCCATGAACTCGAGGAAATGCTATCTTTAAAACAATACATCCAACAAGATGGACCTGTTATCGGGGTCAAAGTTAAAGTTGGAAATCGCTTTGTAAATAAATCACAACGTGAGAAATTAGAACTAGTCATAAAGCAAAAACGAAATCTTGTAGTTGAGTCCATTGAAAGCAACGTCATGACGAAAGAAGAGGCTCTCAGATTAAAAAGAGAGACAGAAGTAGTGTCCGTTGCAAAGATTGTTCGGTCAGGTCAAGTTCTAAAAGTGAAAGGTGACCTGCTCTTAATAGGGGATGTAAATCCAGGTGGAACAGTAATAGCATCTGGGAATATCTTTGTATTGGGAGCGTTAAGAGGGATTGCACATGCAGGAATTGAAGGAAACGCCGATGCTGTTATTGCTGCCTCTTTTATGAGACCTGCTCAACTACGAATAAGTGAATATATCAACCGTGCACCAGATCATCAACCTAATGAAGGGAAAAATGAGATGGAATGTGCGTATATGAATGAACAGGATGAGATGGTTATAGAACGATTACAGCAACTTACTCATTTACGACCTAATTTAACTAGGTTTGAAGGGGGAATCTAACAATGGGTGAAGCAATTGTCATAACTTCTGGTAAAGGTGGAGTTGGAAAAACAACGACATCAGCTAATATAGGGACAGCTTTAGCTATATTGGGCAAGCGTGTTTGCTTAGTAGATACAGACATCGGTCTTCGTAATCTTGATGTTGTTATGGGTTTGGAGAATAGAATCATTTATGATTTAGTAGATGTAATCAATGGGCGTTGTAAAATTCACCAGGCGCTAGTAAAAGATAAACGTTTTGAGGACCTCCTTTACTTATTGCCTGCTGCCCAAACGAGTGATAAAACATCGGTTAAGCCCGAGGAAATGAAGAAATTAATTCATGAGCTTAAGCAAGACTATGATTATATTATTATTGATTGCCCAGCAGGAATAGAGCAAGGGTATAAAAATGCGGTCATTGGGGCTGATAAAGCTATTGTAGTCACAACCCCTGAAATTTCTGCTGTGCGTGATGCTGATCGAATTATTGGACTCCTTGAGCAAGAGGACATTGAGCCTCCAAAACTTGTTATTAATCGTATTCGTAATCATCTAGTGAAAAATGGTGATATGCTAGACGTAGATGAGATTGTAACACATTTATCAATTGATTTAATTGGTATTGTAGCAGATGACGACGATGTCATTAAAGCATCTAATAATGGAGAACCGATTGCGATGGATCCAAATAATCGAGCTGCTATTGCCTACCGTAATATTGCTAGACGTATATTAGGAGAATCGGTGCCACTTCAATCACTTGAGGAACCTAACAAAGGAATGCTTGTGAAGCTAAAGAAGTTTTTTGGCGTGAGAGTCTAAACATACATAGAAAAGGCTATTGGAAATTCTATAATTAATTAGAATGTTCTAGTAGCCTTTTTTTATTGATTCGAAAAAAAATAAATAATGTACCCTATACGATCTTACTAAACTGGCAAACAAAGATTATGAAAATGGCTAAAAAAATAGGTTATTTCCTCCCCTCAAGAAAAAAAGAATCCGTGAGCTGAAAATAGATTGAAAGTGCTCATATCTGAAGGGGACAAGGCATACACTTGTATAAACTTGCTAAAAGGATGGATGGGGATGAGTCATCGAGCGGATGAAGTAAGAAAACGAATTGCAAAAAGAAAACGAGAACGTGGGGTTATGTCTCCGAAACACACGGATACAAGACAAACATCATTATTCATGTCAGATGAAGAAAGGCATGGGGGTCTTTATACACCACCAAGCTATGAAGTGGGTCCAGGTAATAATCAGACGGGTCACCCGTTATTTCGAACGGAAGTATTTATGTTTAAAGTTTTATGTTCTGCTGTTTTAGTGTTGGTTACGGCCATTGTCTTTAAAAATGGTTCTCCAATGTTCGACCAAGCAAAATCAGCTATCACTTATTCTCTAGAAGAAGAATTTCAATTTGCTGCGGTTTCAACCTGGTATCGAGATCAGTTTGGTGAACCTCTGGCATTATTTAATATTAATGATAATGGAGAGAAACAGACGGAGGAAGAACCAACAAAGATGGCGCAACTTGCTGTACCTGCATCTGGAAAAGTATTAGAATCCTTCCAAGATAATGGACAAGGAATTATGGTTGAGACGAACAAACCATCAGTTGAAGCAATAAGTGAAGGGACAATCGTTGAGGCAAGTGAAAAACCTGACACAGGACTTACAATTGTCTTGATGCATGCAGATGGGACGAAATCATGGTATGGAAACTTAAATAAGATCAATGTCGCTTTATATGATTTCGTTGAGAAAGGAACCGAGCTTGGGAAGACGAAGCTCTCTGATGAAAATAAAGGAACGTATTACTTCGCTATTAAAAAGGGTGATGTCTTCATCGACCCAATTCAGGTGATACAATTTGAGTAATTATGTAAATCTACTAGCGAAAATTCATATTCACCCATTATTATGGGCAATGATAGGGATTAGTGTTATTACTGCAAGTTTCAAATTACTGATGATGTTAATGGTAATTGTCTTTATCCATGAAATGGGCCACGCATTTAGTGCTCATTTTTTTTCTTGGCGGATAAAATCTATAATGCTGCTCCCCTTTGGTGGTGTTGCAGAAGTAGAAGAGCATGGTAACCGGTCACTAAAGGAAGAGCTTATCGTAGTGCTAGCTGGGCCTCTTCAACATCTATGGTTACAAGGAGTAGCCTTTCTTTTGTATTCAGGAATGATTATTCAAAGTGCGGATTACGAAATGTTCACGTTTTATAACCTCTCGATTTTTTTCTTTAATTTGCTACCAGTATGGCCTTTAGATGGAGGGAAATTGTTGTTTATCTTTTTTTCTCAATTTTTCTCTTATCGAAAGGCACATGCTTACATGATGGTTACATCAGTGATTAGCTTGATGATCTACATCATTGGTATTTTATTGACCTCACCGCATTATTTAAATATGTGGATGATTACTATTTTCCTTCTTTATAGTTTGTATCATGAGCATAAGAATCGAATGTATGGGCATTTAAGATTCTTAATGGAAAGGTACTATGGAAAACAACAATCCATTAAGAAATTAAAGCCAATAGTAGTGGAAGAGTCGGAAAGTATTCACGAAGTACTTCTTCAGTTTCATAGAGGGTGTAAACACTCAATTGTTGTTGAAAGAGAAGGATTGAAACTATCTGAATTAGATGAAAATGAATTATTGCACGCATACTTTTCAACCAAGCTGGTTGACTCACGAGTTGGAGATCTTGTTTATCCCTACTAATCCTTCATGATGAAAGAATATGGTATAGTATGGGTAAAACGTGTGTAAGGAAAGTGAGTTAAAGGCGTGAGAAAACTATTTATTAACGAAAAGACGGATGAAGTACGAATTGCGGTTATGGAAAATAACAAATTAGTGGGACTTTATCAGTCTAAAGGTTCAGATGATGAAATAATTGGTAACATATATGCAGCAAGAGTAAAAAAAGTACTCCCAGGTATGCAAGCAGCCTTTGTGGATGTTGGGATGGAGCACAATGGCTATCTCCATCGTAATGATGTAGTTACCTATCAATTAAGTGAGGAAGCTGAGCAGAAGCCTTCAATATCTCATTATGTCCAAGAGGGACAGCAGTTGCTTGTACAGATTGTAAAAGAGGGAACTGCTCAAAAAGGACCTAAGCTTACGACAAATATTGAGTATCCTGGTGAAACGCTTGTGTATATGCCTTATGGTAATTATGTCGCTATTTCAAAGAAAATTGAGGATTCAAATGAAAGAAAGAGACTATCGGAGCTTGCTAATGAATTAAAAGAGGGATCTGAAGGTATCTTATTTCGAACAGCTAGTGTGTATAAAACAAATGATGAGCTCATAAGTGAGTATAACCGATTGAAAAACAAGTTTTTAGCGTTACCTGAAAAAAAGACAAAAAAACCGTATTGTGTTCAACAGGCTAGATCATTTGTTGAAAAAATCATGATGGAGTTAGCAGTTAAAGAAGGAGATACCTTACTAACTGATCAAATTGACCGATTTAAGTACCTGAAAAATGAATTCCCTCACTGTACGATTCAATATCATGAAAAAAAAGAGCCTATTTTTTCTACATATAAAATTGAACAAGAAATTGACAAGCTAACTAAGCAAATTGTATGGCTTCAAAACGGAGCTTATATCATTATAGAGCAAACAGAAGCAATGACGATAATCGACATCAATACGGGAAAATTTTCCGGGAAATTATCGATGCGTGACACCGTCCTCAAAACAAATCAGTTAGCTGCAGTAGAAATTGCTAAACAAATACGGTTAAGAAACTTAAGTGGTATCATCTTAATCGATTTTATTGATATGAAGCATAAGGCAGATCAACAAGCTGTTTTACACACAATAACTACTGAAATGAAAAAAGATCATGTGCAACACAAAGTAATAGGTTTTACCGAGTTAAATATATTACAGCTAACAAGAAAAAAAGTTCGTCAAACTCATCTTCACCATATGACAACTCCTTGTAAGATCTGTAATGGAACAGGAAGAATAATTAGTCCAGAATCGGTAGCTTTTAAACTTGAAAGAGAGCTTTGGAGCTATCAATATATGGAAGATGAAGCGATTTGGATTGAAGCAACAAAGGATGTTAGTGAATTAGTGCAGGGTGAAAGACTAGAACATCAAGCTCACTTAGAAGAGACATTAAAATGTACATTATATTTTACGGAAGTTTCACATCCCGTTCCTACGTATCATATAAAATATGTAGGATCTAACGATACAATTATGAAACGTATAAACTCCTAAAGAAACTCTGAATAAAAAAATGTTGCAAAAGACTGGTTAATTTGATATTATTTTTAATGTTATGACTGTAGCGCACCCGTGCTACAACCGCTCGGAGTAAGGTTATTAAGTGATGTTCTTACATACACCTAGTTCTGGCGAGTCTGAGTTTATAGGAGGTGCATTTGAATGTACGCAATTATTGAAACTGGTGGAAAGCAAATCAAAGTAGAAGAAGGTCAAGCAATCTACATTGAAAAGCTTGGTACTGAACAAGGTGAAACGGTTACGTTTGACAAAGTTTTATTCGTAGGTGGAGACGACGTGAAAGTTGGTAGCCCAACTGTTTCTGGCGCGACTGTTACTGCTAAGGTTGAAAAGCATGGTCGTCAAAAGAAAATCACTGTTTTCAAATTTAAAGCTAAGAAAAACTACCGTAAAAAACAAGGTCACCGTCAGCCATACACTAAAGTTGTTATTGAAAAAATCAACGCGTAAGGCGATTTGAAATGATAAATGCTAAGGTTTATCGTTCAAAAGAGGGACTTATTCGTTCGTTTATCTTGTCTGGACATGCCGAGTTCGCTGAACATGGCAAGGACCTAGTTTGTGCCGGAGCATCAGCTGTTACCTTTGGTGCTGTTAATGCAGTGCTAAGCTTAACTGAAATTGAACCATTAATCGAACAAGGTGGAGAAGGTGGATATTTACGAGTTAAATTACCATCTGACCTTGATAAATCGATAAGTGATAAAGTTCAACTATTGTTAGAAGGAATGCTTGTATCACTCCAAACAATCGAGAGAGATTATGAACAATATATTTCGGTATCCATTCTTAATGAAGCAGGAGGTGAAACTTCATGTTAAGATTAGATCTTCAGTTCTTCGCATCTAAGAAAGGAGTAGGTTCGACTAAAAACGGTCGTGACTCTATCTCTAAACGTCTTGGTGCTAAGCGTGCAGATGGTCAATTTGTAAGCGGTGGTTCAATTCTTTACCGTCAACGCGGTACAAAAATCTACCCAGGTGAGAACGTTGGCCGTGGTGGAGATGATACACTATTCGCTAAAGTTGACGGTGTTGTTAAGTTCGAACGTTTCGGACGTGACCGTAAAAAAGTGAGTGTATACCCAGTTGCACAAGAAGCATAAGCTAAAAAAACTCTAGCCTATCTTAGGTTAGAGTTTTTTTAAACTGATGACTTTGTTAATGGTTTATGTTTATTTTTTGTACTGATTGAGTGAATGGCATGAGACTCTGCAAGCGGATACGTTAGAAAAGCTCCAGGACCGCACGCGGCAAGGAAATGCCTGTAACGGAAATGAACAACTACTTTTAACAGAGCTAAACTGATAAGGAAGGTTACCCTTTTGTCTCTTATCTTTTTGTTTGAGTCTAGCTAGTGGCTAAAGAGAGAAGTTCACATTTCCTAAGTCATAAGTCATTTTTGCTAGGAAGTGAAACAGAGGCTGGGACAAAACAAAGAGGGTGCCTTGTGCTTATCATATAAAAAACGAGCAGCGTTTTGTTTGTCCTTACTATAGAGAGGGCTCATAGAACATAAATCAGATCAAACTTAATGATACTTCTTATGCTTGTTAAAATGGCCCCTATATTTTAACTACTCATCTAAAAAATCTTTCCATAGTATTTAATGAAATTCCCTTATGTTCGTATACAATGTTTGATATAATTTTTAATGCAGTCTAAATGAGTATAACTCCTTAATCCACTATTTTTAAAACAGTAGGAGAATTAATATGAATAACGATAACAAGCAGAACGACTTGAAAATTGTCAATATATTAAGTCATTCACGACACGACTGGATGAATAAATTACAGCTTATTAAGGGAAATTTATCATTAGAAAAATATGATCGAATTAAAGATATTATTGAAGAGATTGTGATTGAAGCGCAACAAGAGTCAAAACTATGTAATCTTAAAATGCCATGCTTTGCTAGTTTTTTATTAACGTATAATTGGAACAATCATCCGATTTATGTTGAATACGAGGTATTGGGTGACGTAACTGTATTAGAGCATTTTGATGAGAGAGTCACGCAATGGTGCAGTGGTTTTTTGGGTATACTAAACCAAACAGTAGATAGCACATATGAAAATCATTTGTGCATCACAATTGATACTGACACCACAGGTCACGAAACCGTGAAGTTTAAGGTAGATTTCGAAGGGAAAATAAATCATATTCATCATGTTGAAGAATGGCTTCATTCTTCAGAAGGAACTAAGCTACTACCAGATGATTTTCATATTGATACATTTGAATTGAACACAACTATTTCTTTGTAAGGTTACGTGTAACGTCTTATCCTAACAAGTAAATCTAAAAAAGAAGTATGGTTTTAGTTAGAATTCGTAAGTATAACAGATGATGTAGGAATGAGAACGGAGGAAGACAATGTTTGTCGATCAGGTCAAGATCTATGTAAAGGGAGGCGACGGAGGTAACGGTATGGTTGCTTTTCGTCGTGAAAAATATGTACCAAAAGGTGGTCCGGCTGGTGGTGATGGCGGTAACGGAGCAGATGTTGTATTTGAAGTAGAAGAAGGCTTAAGAACGTTAATGGATTTCCGTTATAAGCGTCATTTTAAAGCACCTCGTGGTGAACATGGGATGTCAAAGAATCAGCATGGGAAAAACTCTTCTCCTATGATTGTTAAAGTTCCTCCTGGTACGATCGTAACAGATGAGGCAACTGGACATATTATTGCCGATTTAACAGAACATGGTCAGCAGGCTGTAATTGCTAAAGGTGGCCGTGGTGGCCGTGGGAACTCTCGATTTGCAACACCAGCTAACCCAGCACCGGAGCTATCAGAGAATGGTGAACCAGGAATAGAACGTAACGTTATTTTAGAATTAAAAGTGTTAGCTGATGTTGGACTAGTGGGCTTCCCTAGTGTTGGAAAATCTACTTTATTATCTGTTGTTTCATCAGCAAAACCTAAAATAGCGGAATATCATTTTACAACTCTTGTACCAAATTTAGGTATGGTTGAAACAGAAGATGGCAGAAGTTTTGTTTTAGCGGATCTCCCAGGTTTAATTGAGGGAGCTCACCAAGGTGTTGGGCTTGGTCATCAATTTCTGAGACATATTGAAAGAACACGTGTAATTGTGCATGTTATTGATATGTCTGGTCTTGAAGGTAGAGATCCTTATGAAGATTATTTAACCATTAACGCAGAATTGAAAGAATATAACTTGCGATTAACGGAAAGACCACAAATAATCGTTGCAAATAAAATGGACATGCCTGATTCTGAGGAGAATTTAAACAACTTTAAAGGAAAGCTTGAAGATGATGTGAAAATATTCCCAATCTCAGCATTTACTCGACAGGGTGTTAGCGAGCTTTTATATGCAGTAGCTGACACATTAGAAACAACACCTGAATTCCCGCTACATGAAGAAGAAACAACGGAAAATAGTGTATTATATGAATTTAAGAAAGAAGAGCCTAACTTTGCGATTACTCGTGACAGTGAAGGTGCTTATGTGTTAACTGGTGAAAAGATTGAGAAGTTATTTAAAATGACTGACTTCTCACGCGATGAATCAGTACGACGTTTTGCACGACAATTACGAGGGCTTGGTGTAGATGAAGCACTTCGTGAAAGAGGAGCAAAAGATGGAGATATCGTAAAGCTTCTTGACTATGAATTTGAGTTCATTGAATAGTCGTTATTCTCTAACGAGAGGATTAACTAGGAAAAGAAGGGCTATTTTAGCTCTTCTTTTTTAAGTTGTATTTTTCAACCTCAGAATGTATTGGGAAATATACTAACATGTTGTTTAAAAGAAAAATTAGAAATTTAGCCAATATTATGATAAATTAAGAACATTGGAGAAAATTCTTGGGAGGCACATCATGAAGGATGATACCTTTTATTTAGTGAGAGAAGATATTTTGCCGGAAGCAATGAAAAAAACACTTGAAGTGAAGAAGCTAATTGAAAGAGGAAAAGTAGATTCAGTAGCTGAAGCGGTTCAACGAGTGGATTTAAGCCGAAGTGCATTTTATAAATACCGAGATGCTGTATTCCCTTTTCATACAATGGTGAAAGAAAAGTTAATTACCCTCTTTTTTCATTTAGAAGACAGAAGTGGGACATTATCACACTTATTATCAGTTGTAGCAAATGCAGGTTGTAATGTTCTTACTATTCATCAATCAATTCCAATTCAAGGGAGAGCGAATGTGACTCTTTCACTAAATACGAACGGAATGACAGAAGATATTAATCAGCTCATGATGAAATTAAGAAGGTTAGAATTTGTGGAAAAGGTTGAAATATTAGGTCAAGGTGCTTGATGTCAAGTAAGGAGTTGACGGTTTGTTGGTAAAAAAGGTTGGTTTCTTAGGACCTAGAGCAACATTTACACATTTAGCGGTACAAGCTTTTTTTGATCATGATATGAAAGAAATTGCGTATTCGACAATTCCACAGTGTATTGATGCTGTTGCTGATGGAGAGATCGATTATGCTGTAGTTCCGACTGAAAATGCAATTGAGGGGTCTGTGAATCTCACAATTGATTATCTCATCCATGAACAGCCTCTTACCATTGTAGGGGAAATTGTATCCCCGATTGAGCAACATTTTATGGTTCATCCTGAGAATAGAGAGAATTGGAAAGACATTACAAGGGTTTATTCTCATTCACATGCTATTGCACAGTGTCATAAATTTTTACATAAAACCTTTAAAGGTATATCCTATGATTATGCAACGTCTACAAGTGCAGCGGCTTCCTATGTTAGTCAGCACCCGAATGAGTGTGTAGCTGCTATTGCTAATCAGCTTGCAGCTAAAGAATACGGGCTAGAGATTATGAAAAGAAACATTCATGATTATGAGTATAACCATACGAGGTTTGCTATTTTATGCTCTACTAAACATGAATATGAATCCCCAAAACTGTCAGTAAGTAAAGAAAAAACGACGTTAATGATTACATTACCATCTGATCAATCTGGGGCCTTACATCAAGTTTTGTCTGCCTTTACATGGAGAAAATTAAACCTATCTAAGATTGAATCACGTCCAATGAAAACGGGTTTAGGTCATTATTTCTTTATCATTGATATTGACATGTGTGTTGATGATATTTTAATTCCAGGTGCTATTGCTGAACTAGAGGCTTTAGGCTGTCGAGTGAAGCTACTAGGTTCGTATAAGGCGTATAACATCCAGACGGCTATAAAAGAATAGAAACAATAAATAAACACCAGGCATATGTAACCTTGACCTGGTGTTTATCTATTTATCCCTTAAATAAGTACCCCTCTTTTTCTAGTGCAGCACAAGCTAAATCTAATTGTTTTACTGAATCAGCTTGAAGGGTATGCAAATGAATGCCCTCTGTTAATTCTGATAAGTAAGAGGCATTATTCGCATTAATTTTTGCAATAAATTCTTTCACGTCATTCCGATTTCCGACCATAATGGAGGCAGTTAAGTCTCCGTATACAGGGTGTTCAATAATCACGTCTTTTACAAATACTCCGTGATCGACGAGTATGGTTAATTCGTCTGCAGTGTGCTCTGGCGAATGCTTACATGCAATGATTCTCTCTTGTTTTTTTGTTTGATTATCAGGTGAAGCAAGATAAACGTAGCCTTGACTTGTCGCCATAATCGGATGGTTTTTTGCTTTCAACAAAGAAATATCTTGTACAATGACTTGTCGGCTTACATTTGCTAAGGTAGCAAGCTCTCCTCCTGTCATAGGGTTTGTAGATTTTTTTAGTTCGTCTAAGATTAATACTCTTCGTTCTTCGCCGAGAATTTTTTCCGTTTTCACTCGATCGTTCCTCCCGATTACCTAGTAAATTGATGGATAATTTTCTGCATGGTCTTGAGTAAAGATTGTAGGTCCTGTGTTGTTGTTTGAATCCCTGTTGATATTCTAATATATTGTTTAGCCTCATGTACATGAAAACCAATTGCTGTTAGAGAACGAGAAGGAGCTTGCATGCCAACCTGACAAGCACTTCCAGTTGAGATGGCGTAACCGAAACGATTGCATTCTAACATCATATATTGACCTTCGATTCCGTGAACGACTAGTGGAAATATAGTTGGTAATGAAGAGGGATCCTTTTCATTTATTAATGTAATTCTTTCATTATAAAGAGTAAGGGAATCAATAAATTCCCTTCTTAAGTTGTGATAGTGGTCTAAGTTGGCTTCTAATTTCCTTACTATGTCTTTTGCTGCTGTTGCAAAGGCAGCTATGCTCGGTACATCAACTGTTCCAGGCCTAAATCCTGATTCGTGTGTTGTACCTGGAATCACGGGTTGCCAATGTATGCTTGGATTTATATAAGCAGCGCCAATTCCTTTAGGCCCGTATATTTTATGACTAGAAATTGAAAGAGCATCTACGTTTAACTCCTCCACATGTAAAGGGATTTTTCCAAAGGTTTGAACACAGTCACTATGAAAAAGAATATTTTTTTCTTTCGCGATTTTACCAATCTCCTGGATGGGCTGAATCGTACCAATCTCTGAATTCGCATGTTGAATGGAAATAATACCGGTGCGATCGCTTATTGATTGTCTTACCTCCTCAATGGAGATACGTCCTTTTGAATCTGTTTTCAAAAAAGTAATTTTATAGCCTTCATTTTTTAATTTTTGAAAAAAAGTATGAAGGGAAGAATGTTCAATTTCTGTTGTAATGATATGATTTTTAGTAGAAGGTAAACTCTTTAATAGAGATTGAATAATAAGAACATTCGCCTCGCTACCGCCACCTGTAAAGTAAATCCCCTTCTCACTAGCGTGAATACAATCCCCAATTATCTTTCTTGAGGCTTCTAACGTACGAGCTGACATTTCCCCGATATCATGAAGACTACTACTATTTCCATATGCTTTCTTAGCAGCCTTAACATACATGTCTAGAGCGTTGTCACTCATTGGAGTGGTAGCAGCATAATCTAAGTAAATCATTTTCGTTCTCCCCCTAATGTCTCAGTAGATGAGTGATGTTATTCTCTCACATAAAAAGAGCAGTTAATAGATAAAAGTTCTTGTTTGATGTATAAAAACACTTGTCATTATTTTAAATTTATGTAAATATAGGTGTCAAGACAGGTGTAAATTACAGGAGGGTATTATGCCTCAAACAGATGTTTTAATTATTGGAAGTGGTCTAGCGGCCCTCTCAGCTGCTTATTATCTTAAAAATAAACAAGTGACAGTACTGACAAAATCCTCATGGGTTGAAAGTAACTCAATGCTAGCACAAGGCGGTATTGCAGCAGCAATAGGTCCAAATGATTCTTGGCAAAGTCATTACCAAGACACAATAGAAGCAGGGTGCTTTCATAATCAAGAGAACAATGTTGCCTTACTGGTTCAGGAAGGTTCGCGGGAAATCCTCGATTGGGTTGAAAGGGGAATGACCTTTGATGTGGATGAAAATGGAAGGTTACTTCTAAGTAAGGAAGGGGCCCATCATCATAATCGGATCGTTCACGCTGGTGGGGATGCGACTGGAAGGGAAATCACTCAGTTCTTATATAAAAAAGTATGTGAAAAAGCCCATATTGTTGAAGACGAAATGGCTGTAGACTTACTCGTTGATCACAATCAATGCATAGGAGTGGTGACTAAGAATAAAGAAGGGAAATTAACTACATACACCGCCGATTATACCATTATTGCAAGTGGTGGATGTGGAGCAGTGTATGGTCATACTTCAAATACACACGTGATAACAGGTGATGGGATTGCGATGGCATATCGAGCGGGTGCTAAACTCTCCGATATGGAATTCATTCAATTTCATCCTACGATGCTTTATCAAAATGGTAAATGCATTGGTCTTATTTCAGAAGCTGTCAGAGGTGAAGGGGCTGTCTTAAAGAATCAGCTAGGTGAAAGGTTTATGAAAGAGATCCATGAACTAGGAGATTTAGCTCCACGAGACATTGTTTCACGAGCTATTTTTGATGAGATGAAAAACGGGAATTCCGTTTATCTAGATATTACAAAGATTTCTCAATTTGAAAATCGATTTCCTACAATTACAAAAATGTGTCTAGATAATGGAATTAACTTAGAAAAAGGGTGGATTCCTGTGGCACCAGGTATGCATTTTTTAATGGGTGGAATTCAAACCAACGAACATGGAGAAACAAATGTACCGCACTTACTAGCTGTTGGGGAAGCGGCTTGTACAGGTGTACATGGAGCAAATCGCCTTGCTAGTAATTCTCTTTTAGAGGGATTGGTTTTTGGAAAAAGAGTAGCTGAATTTCTTTCAACAAAATTAACTTCGTCTTATAGTAGCTATCTAAAAGAAAGCCTCGATCAATATAGAGGAGTATGTAATGTGGAATTACCTACTAAAGAACAAATTCAGGACATTATGACTAACTATGTTGGAATCTTGAGAACGCAGAGTGAACTTGAATATGCAGTAAAGTGGTTCGAATCTTATCAGAAACGAAATTTTTGGGATTTTAATGTGAAGGATTTCACAATTGAGCAAATTGAACGTTTAAATATGGTAACTATTGGTTGGATTATTTCCATGTCGGCCTTAAAACGAACGGAAAGCAGAGGAGGACATTTTCGAAAGGATTATCCAGCTCAAAATAATGATTTTTGGAAACAACGGCAGGTTATTTGTTGTAAAGATGACATTCATGTGGGGGTTTAGAGATGAACGAAATAAAAGTTAGAAGAAAACTAGAGGAGTTTTTCCTAGAGGATTTAGGGGAAGGTGATCTTTCGAGTCAAACGATATTCGGAGATTCTGGTGTGGGAGAGGCTATCATAATTGCAAAAGAAGATGGAATCTTTTCAGGCGCGACCATTATAACAGAAGGCTATGCTTTATTCGGATCGTCCATTGATGTAAATGTACACAAGCGTGATGGTGAAGTTCTAAAAAAAGGTGAAATCATTGCAGATGTTAAAGGCTCCATGGCGACTATTTTAAGTGGAGAGCGAGTTATTCTAAATTTACTGCAGAGAATGAGTGGCATTGCAACAGTAACCAACCAAGCAGTTGACATTCTACAATCACAACATACAAGAATTTGTGACACGCGAAAAACCTCCCCGGGCTTGAGGTTATTTGAAAAATACGCTGTTCGTTGTGGAGGCGGCTTTAATCATCGTTTTGGACTATATGATGGTGTCATGATTAAAGATAATCACATTGCATTTGCTGGATCTATTACGAAAGCTGTTGAGGCAGTGAGAAATCAAACCGGACACATGGTGAAAATTGAAGTTGAAATTGAATCTGAACAACAGCTTCATGAAGCAATTGAAGCTAGGGTAGATGTCATCATGTTTGATAATCGTACACCAGATGAAGTAGCGAGGTTTGTAGAAATTACACCAAATGGAATCATTACGGAAGCATCAGGTGGAATCGGTTTCCATAACTTAGCAGATTATCGCCATACAAATGTCGATTATCTATCACTTGGTATGTTAACTCATTCATATAAATCGTTAGATATTAGTTTAAACGTTAAATAAGGGGGAATTTTGATGGAACTTTTAGATATAGTAGAACATGAAAAAAATGAAATGATGCCAGAATCCTATAAGAATCGTTCAGTAGAGGAAATGGAAGAACGAGTAAGAGATATTAAAGAAAAATTTGGCTCAAGACTCTATATACCAGGTCACCATTATCAAAAAGATGAAGTTATTCAGTTTTCAGATGTAACAGGGGACTCTCTTCAATTAGCTCAAGCAGCAGCTGAAAATAAAGACGCTGAATATATTGTCTTTTGTGGAGTTCATTTTATGGCTGAAACAGCAGACATGCTAACCTCTGAGCATCAAAAGGTGCTGCTACCTGATATGCGTGCGGGGTGTTCAATGGCAGATATGGCAGATATTAATCAAACAGACCGGGCGTGGGATAAGCTCCAAGCATTGTTTGGAGATACTATATTGCCATTAACCTATGTGAATTCAACTGCAGCTATTAAAGCATTTGTTGGGAAAAACGGTGGAGCAACAGTGACTTCTTCTAACGCAAAAAAAATGCTTGAGTGGGCTTTTACACAAAAAGAACGAATTTTATTTTTACCTGATCAACATTTAGGAAGAAATACTGCTTACGACATTGGGATTCCATTAGAGGAGATGGCCATTTGGAACCCTCTATCTAATGAGCTTGAGTATGAGGGGAATGTTGAGGATGTGAAGGTTATTCTATGGAAAGGACATTGTTCAGTTCATGAAAACTTTACTGTGAAAAATATTGAGAATATCCGTAAAACGAAACCCGACATGAATATTATTGTTCATCCAGAATGTAGTCGTGAAGTAGTCAGCTTGTCTGATTATGCAGGTTCTACAAAGTATATTATAGAGACAATTGAAGCGGCTGAATCCGGAACACAGTGGGCAATTGGAACAGAAATGAACTTAGTAAATCGTATCATTCAACAACATCCAGATAAGAATATTGTTTCGTTAAATCCTTTTATGTGTCCTTGCTTAACCATGAATCGAATTGATCTCCCTCATTTAGTATGGACTCTAGAAGGATTAGAAAGAGGAGAATTATCAAATCAAATCGTTGTTACAGAAGAAATAACAAAGGACGCAGTATTGGCCTTAGAACGTATGCTAGCATATGTATGATTTTTAAAGTGATTATTTTCTATAGAAACGTTGAGGCTGACCCAAAAGTCTAGATTTTAGACCTTGGGTTAGCCTCTTGTCATACTTTTATCTTTTTAATTCAGTTAACGTAAAAACCGGGACGTTCCATTGCGCTTCAGAGAAAGGGTGCTGAAAAGGTCGTTATTTAACAACCTTTTGAGTCACCCTCTTTATTTTTATTGGGAAAGAACGGAAAGAATCCCCCATTTAGCAACAGCCTAGCAAATACTAAAAAAGAAATTCTTTTAATAAGTTTTATGTTGTCTACATATGTATGACTATAAGCCTTCATACGAAGGAAGAAGTCAATTTCAGATGTTTTATTCATAATTACTGATTATTCTTCATAAGTTGTTATGAAGATTATGGCATCATGCTTATTTTATTATTTAACATAATGATCACATTATGTATTTACTCAGGGAATTACTTTTTATGCTTAGGAGGGAAAGCATTGAAAATTCATATTGTGCAAAAAGGCGATACGTTATGGAACATTGCAAAAAAATATGGTGTAGATTTTGAAGAAGTAAAAAACATGAATACACAACTCAGTAATCCAGATTTAATTATGCCTGGAATGAAAATTAAGGTACCGTCCGGGAATGTAGCTGTGAAAAAGGAAGCTCCAATTCAACAAGGAACAATTAAAAAAGAAATGCCTTTAACTGAGCATCCATTCGCGAAGGAAAAACCAAAAGCGGTTGTGGAGGTAGAAGATACAAAGCCAAAGGAACCAGTAACAGAGAAACCATCAAAACCTTATATACCGCCTGTACCTAATGTTCAACATCCGGTATATACGGGTCTTGATGTGAATAATTATTATACGGTGAATATGGCAATGATGCCTCAAATGGCAAATCCGCAGCTACCACCTAAACCAGCAAATGTGCTACCAGATATGACAAAAATGGATGAAGAAGTACCTAATGAAAAATATGATGCAAAAACGGAAGCGCCTCAGCCATATTACTTACCACAAGAACAACATCATGATGAGGAGGAGTACAAAGATATGGCTAATATGCCGAATGTCCCAAATATGCAACATATGCAAATGCCAACCTATACACAACCAGCTATGTACCAACCGCAACCGCAATACGTAGCACCACAATATATGGTGCCTGTCTCACCTGTATTACCAGGATCAGGGTTATGTCCACCATATTATCCAATGCAAATGCCTTACCAATATGGTCCATCAATGATGCCGAATCAAGCTCACCAGCAACCATATCCAACTGCAGTTAGTCCAGCTGAATATGAGGATGACGACGATATGGACTATGATCATGAGCAAATGGGCAACATGCCAAATATGCCCTATCAACAGCAAGCTGTAGCACCGGCGCATTATGCTCCTGGATTTCCTGTAAATCCATATGCTGGTGTACCTGTTTCTCCAGTTCTTCCAGGTACTGGATTAGGGTATCCTAACCAAGTGATGGGAGCTTACGGTGAGGCACCTGAAGGCTATGATCAAATGCCAAATATGCCATATCCTCAGCAAACAGCACCAGCTTATGATGACAAAGATTGTGGGTGTGGAGGTCCTGCTCCACAATTTCCACAACAAGGATATGGGTATCCTATGGCCCAGCCATATGGTGGCTACCCAATGTATCAACCAATGAATCAAGGGTATGCTCCGTACGGTCAAAATCCTTATGGATATGCGCCACAACAAGGTGTAGATCAACAACAAATGTTTGGAATGCCTAATTTTGAACGAGAAGAAGAGGAAGATTAAATCGGAATACGGAATAAGGTAAAAGCAGAGGGAGTTTCCTCTGCTTTTTTATGTGAGCATTTATCCTGTGAGAATATAATCGATGGAAATGAGTGAAAAGGGAATAGAAAAAATTTAACTAGTTACCGTTATGTAACAGTTTCAAATCCTTTATTGTTGTACATGATAAGGTTGAGCAAGTAAGTTTTGCTTAATAGTATCGGGGAGGTCATGTCTTGACAATAGGTAAAAAGGCTTCTACATTTACAGCAATTGCGGTATTAGCTTCAGGTCTTACGGCTTGTAATGGTGATGAAGGTGCCTTAGATACAAATTATGATGACAGTGCTAGACCAATTGGATACTATTCAAATGAGGATACAGATGTTGACAACGAAGGTCCAATCACTGAAATGATGGACGGAATGGATGATGAGGACAACTATTTCCGTCGTGTAAATGAACGTAATGATAAAAACATGGCGAATCCGACTGTACCTTTAGGAGACCGAGATGAAGGGTTAATTAGAGATAATCGCTTTAGTCGTGGTGATGCTAATTATCATGGTCATTTAAATGAAATTGGGTACTATAACCGTGGCGATGGTGCAGTGTCAGAAAAGGTTAAAAATGCTGTCGAGAAGATGGACAATGTTGACGATGCAAGAGTATTGGTAACAGATAATAATGTCATTGTAGCAGTTGATACAAACGATCGAAATGATGCAGATATGAAAAAGGAAATTATGAACACAGTTAAGAAGATGACGGATGGAAGAGATGTACAAGTCGTGACCGATGAAGGTACCTTTACCCGCATTCGAAATATTGATAATGACATCCATAATGGTGGAGATCGTGAAACCATTGATGCAGATGTAGAGGAATTAATGAACGACTTTGGAGATGCTATTCAACGCCCATTTACTAATGATCGTAACTAAAACAAGGGGGATTCCCCTTGTTTTTTTAGTAAAATACACATCCAAAAATATGGATTAACTAGTAAAGTAGTGCGTTAGTGTGTAGATAAGAAAAGATTTTTTTTTGGTTAAAACTTCTATAATTGGTCAAAATACATAGAGAAGAAAATAGAATGACAAATGAGGTGAGATAGGTGAGAATGTTTCATCGTGATCGAATCTTTACCGTTATCGGTTTTATTTTACTTGTCTTAGTTATTTCTGTAGCGAATCAAAAGCCACTAAGAGCCGAAGAATCACACATCCAAGAACCTATAACTGTAAATGTGATCTTACAGAGAAAATATTTAGACGGTGAAGTAAGTGAAGAACTAACAAAAGAAACAATAGGGTCGATGGAGGATTTTTGGGCTATGTTCGCCTCTTGGCAGCTAGTAGAACATAATCAAGAGAGAATTGTTTTAAAAAAAGATATTGATGATATTTCCCCCTTATTGAAGACAAATGGGTACTTTGGTCTTGCAGGAGATGGAACGTTATCCATTTTTAACGGTAAACCAACGAGTAACGAAGTCATTCAGTCTTTCTTTCAAATTGATATGGAAAAGCTTGAGAGTCATAAGCATATTGAGTTAATAGAAGGAATAAGAATTCAATCAAAAGATCAATATTTAGAAGTATTAAAAACATTAGAAACCTATTCGAAAACAGAAAAGAAGTAAAAGCAAGCTAACTTAGAGGATCTTTACTAAGTTAGCTTTTTTACCGTCATTAAAAATGTGAAAAATGTTGTTCGGCGTTTTTGTCTCAAGTTCTAGGTGGTACTTGAGCGCTTCCCCCTTATTGTGTGAATTCTCTCCAAAGAAATGGGCATTAAGACTGGTAAATGTTAAAATAAGGGAACGGATGTACGTGTTTTTTTACAAGTATTGTAGATATTTCTTCTGATTCTTACCTTTTTTTGATACAATGAAATACAGTCACAAAGAGGTGAATGTAATGATAGAATTTATTAAAGGGACGATTGATTATGTTAACCCTGAGTATATCGTAATTGATCATCAAGGTATTGGTTACCAAATCCATACACCAAATCCTTTCAGTTATAGAAAAGATAATCAAAAAGAAATCACAATCTATACATATCAGCATGTAAGAGAAGATATTATTGCTTTGTATGGATTTTCTTCCCGAGAGGAAAAAGCATTGTTTATGAAATTGTTGAACGTTACTGGGATCGGACCAAAAGGGGCGTTAGCGATTTTAGCTTCAGGGGATCCTTCACAGGTTATTGAAGCAATTGAAAATGAAAATGATACGTTCTTAGTTAAGTTTCCTGGTGTTGGGAAGAAAACAGCACGTCAAATTATCCTTGACCTAAAAGGGAAATTAGGGGATGTTGCGGCACTGTATGCGCCAGATTTATTTAATCAGGAAGAATTGGAACAAAAGCAAACTGACAACCATGCTTTAAATGAAGCTGTTGAAGCACTTAAAGTGTTAGGTTACGCTGAAAGAGAAATTAAGAAAGTTATTCCTTCTTTACAGAATGAAAGCTTGTCTACGGATCAGTATGTGAAAAAAGCATTGCAAAAGCTATTAAAGTAAGGTGATAGAATATGGATGAAAGGCTTGTTTCACAAGAAGCAGATTTCCAAGAATCGTATATTGAGCATAGTTTAAGACCTCAATCTCTTTCCCAATATATTGGTCAAGATAAGGTGAAAGATAACCTTAAAGTATTCATTGAAGCTGCGAAAATGAGAAGTGAAACGTTAGATCATGTACTCCTCTATGGCCCTCCAGGATTAGGGAAAACCACTCTTGCGACCATCATTGCGAATGAAATGGGTGTTAATATTCGAACAACTAGCGGACCAGCTATTGAAAGACCTGGTGACTTAGCTGCCATATTAACAGCATTGGAACCAGGAGATGTCTTATTTATAGATGAAATTCATCGTTTACATCGATCCATCGAGGAAGTTTTATATCCTGCGATGGAGGATTTTTGTTTGGATATTGTCATTGGAAAAGGCTCTACAGCTAGATCTGTTCGTCTAGATCTTCCTCCGTTTACTTTAATTGGTGCTACAACTAGAGTGGGGTTATTGACAGCACCTTTGCGCGATCGTTTTGGCGTATTGAGTAGATTAGAGTATTATAATGAGAGTCAGCTGGCCAATATTATTGAGAGAACGGCAGAAATCTTACATGTTGGAATTGAATATAGTGGAGCAGTTGAAATGGCGAGAAGATCAAGAGGGACTCCAAGAATTGCAAACCGTCTTTTGCGGAGAGTAAGAGATTTCGCTCAAGTAGTAGGTGAGAATTCAATCTCAAATCAATTAGCAACCGATGCTCTAGAAAAGCTACAGGTAGATAAACTAGGACTTGATCATATAGATCATAAACTTTTATTAGGAATCATTGAAAAATTCCGTGGTGGCCCGGTTGGAATTGATACGATTTCGGCAACAATAGGTGAAGAACCACACACGATTGAAGACGTTTATGAACCCTATTTGCTACAAATCGGATTCCTTCAACGAACACCAAGAGGGAGAATTGTGACCGACTTAGTTTATTCTCATTTTAAAATGGAGGCACCGAACAATGACTGAGTTCCCAAAAATTCTAATGATCATTGGTGGAACCCTTTTACTTATTGGATTTTTTATGCAATTTATTGGTAAACTACCAGGTGATCTCATGTTTAAAAAAGGAAATACAACGGTCTTCTTCCCGATTGTTACATGTATTGTGATTAGTATTGTCTTATCAATTGTATTCTCCCTACTTGGCCGGTTTAAATAATGGGCTAGTAAGGGGATGTCATTTTGAGCAACAAACACACGAACAAAGCAAAAGATAAAAATGAAGTATGTAGAAATTAGGTGTAGAACATGAAAGTAGAATTATTTGATTTCCATCTTCCTGAAGAACTTATTGCACAAGTTCCTTTAAAGGAACGAGATGCTTCTAGATTAATGGTTCTTCATAAAGAAACCGGGGATATTGAGCATCAGTCTTTTAAAAACATTTTGGATTATTTCCAAAAAGGTGATTGTCTTGTTTTAAATAATACAAGGGTTATGCCTGCACGACTTTTCGGTGTGAAAGAAGATACTGGTGCAAGCATTGAAGTATTGTTGCTAAAACAACAAGAAGATGATGTATGGGAAACGTTAATTAAGCCAGCAAAGCGTGTAAAAGAGGGGACAATTGTAACCTTTGGTGGGGGCAAACTTAGAGCTACGTGTGTAGGTTCGAGTGATCATGGCGGAAGGCTGATGAAGTTTGATTATGAAGGGATTTTCTATGAAGTATTAGATTCCTTAGGTGAAATGCCATTACCACCGTATATTAAAGAACAGCTTGATGATCGAGAAAGATATCAAACTGTTTTCTCACGTGAAATTGGTTCTGCAGCAGCTCCAACTGCTGGGTTGCACTTTACAGAGGAAATACTAGATCAATTAAAGCAAAAAGGAGTTCATATTGCCTTTATTACATTGCACGTTGGACTTGGAACATTCCGTCCAGTTAGTGCGGATACAGTGGAAGAGCATGAAATGCATGCTGAATTTTATCAGGTAACAGATGGCACTGCGGCTCTGTTAAATGAAGTACGTGCACAAGGTGGAAGAATCATCTCTGTTGGTACAACGTCAACTAGAACGCTTGAAACGATAGCTACAAAGCATGATGGTAAGTTTGCTGCTGAGAATGGTTGGACGAATATTTTTATTTATCCAGGCTATGAGTTTAAGGGCATCGATGGGATGATTACAAATTTCCATCTACCAAAATCTTCTTTAATCATGCTTGTAAGTGCACTTGCCAGTCGTGATCATGTACTACATGCATATGAGACAGCTGTAAATGAAAAATACAGATTCTTTAGCTTTGGCGATGCAATGCTAATTATTTAAGGTTCTTTTTAGAAGGATTGTTGCTAACGTGCATAATGATTATTACGTGAGAAACGGTGTTTTTATCGCATAAGAGGTGCACATATAAGAAAAAAGTGCCATTAGACTTCCTTGCAGAGGATTATCTCATTTTACTCAAACATCAAAGACAATGAAAACAGCCTTATTTAATTAAAAGCGAGACGATGTACCAATTCGCAAAATGTTCAACTTGTGTGAAACGATTCACACAATGTAAGGAGGAAAAAAGGTGTCAACATCACCAATTCGTTACGAACTTATTAAAACATGTAAACAAACAGGAGCAAGGTTAGGTAGAGTTCATACTCCACATGGTAGCTTTGAAACTCCTGTTTTTATGCCAGTAGGAACCTTGGCAACTGTAAAAACAATGTCACCTGAAGAAGTAAAAGAAATGGGCGCAGGAATTATTCTAAGTAACACGTATCATTTATGGCTACGACCAGGTAATGAGATTGTGAGAGAAGCTGGTGGTCTTCATAAATTTATGAATTGGGATCGCGCAATTTTAACAGATTCAGGTGGTTTCCAAGTATTTAGTTTGAGTGATTTCCGCCGCATTGAAGAAGAAGGCGTTCACTTCCGTAATCACTTAAATGGTGATAAACTATTCTTATCACCTGAAAAGGCTATGCACATTCAAAATGACCTTGGTTCTGACATTATGATGGCATTTGACGAATGTCCACCGTACCCAGCTGACTACGATTATATGAAGAAATCAGTAGAACGAACTAGCCGTTGGGCAGAGCGCTGCTTAGAGGCTCATCAACGTCCAAATGATCAAGGTTTGTTTGGGATTATTCAAGGTGGAGAGTATGAGGAGTTACGTAAGCAAAGCGCGAGAGACTTAATCTCTTTAGATTTCCCTGGTTATGCAATTGGAGGTTTATCTGTTGGTGAACCGAAGGACGTAATGAATCGAGTATTAGAATTCACAGCACCTTTGATGCCTTCAAACAAACCAAGATACTTAATGGGAGTAGGATCACCAGATTCATTAATTGACGGCGCAATCCGTGGAATTGATATGTTTGACTGCGTTCTCCCTACGCGTATTGCTAGAAATGGAACATTAATGACAAGTGAAGGTCGACTTGTTGTGAAGAATGCTAAGTTCGCAAAAGATTTTGGTCCATTAGATGAGAATTGTGATTGTTATACATGCCGTAATTACTCTAGAGCATATATTAGACACTTAATTAAATCGGAAGAAACATTCGGTTTACGATTAACTTCTTATCATAACCTATATTTTCTGGTAAACTTAATGGAGCAAGTAAGACAAGCTATCCGTGAAGATCGTTTAGGTGACTTCCGTGAAGAATTCTTTGAAAAATACGGTTTTAACAAACCAAATGCTAAGAATTTCTAATTATTTGAAAGGGGTGAAAAAAGAATGGAATTATTAGGTACAGTTTTACCTTTAGTATTAATGTTTGCGATTTTTTATTTCTTATTAATTCGTCCGCAACAAAAGCAACAAAAAGCGGTACGTGAAATGCAAAACAGCCTACAAAAAGGTGATAAAATCGTTACAATTGGTGGCCTTCATGGCATCTTAGATTCAATTGATGAAGATAAGATTGTTTTAAAGGTTGGCGACGGTACACGTTTAACTTTTGACCGTCGTTCTGTAAAAGAAGTAGTAAAAGACTAATATGTATTCCTTACATACATACTATTTGTCGTGAAAAGAGCAAAATAAAAACAGGGTAATTGCCCTGTTTTTTTATTTTGCCGTCCTAGCAGCTACCATATTAACACCGAATACTCCTCCAACCATGCTGATAAGAAGAAAGCCTCCATGATATACTAACTCTTCTACTGTGAAAATTTCTCCATAACCTAAAAATTTAAACAATAAAATAATGATGGAATAAAGCAAGGAGGTTAACCCGCCGATAAGCCATCCTTTTTCTTGTCCATTTCCACCAGCGACAAATCCTCCTATAAACAAGGCTAATCCAGAAAGACCTAACAAAAACCATGTGATTGAAGATTCTGTAAGACTAGTGAATTTTAAGAGTAATGAAAAGACTAAGCTCGTTACTAATGCGATTGTGAAGACGGTTATTAGGCCATAAAGAATTCCTTTTCCCCATTTCTTTGTTTCCACTTAAATAGTCCCCCCTATAAGCTTGTTGCAGCTCGTCTTATTAAAGGATATTCATAGAAGAAAAAAATAGACTATAAATATTTTGGTGGACTTGCATCATATATTGATATAGAGGACATGTACACATAGTTGTAAGTCATCTATTTTGAGTTGGAGAATGAGAAGAATCTTTGGTCTCAAACGCACTTTAAAATAACGAGCTCAAAGGTAGTCATGTACATTTTAAAAAGGTGCTTTTCACCTTTTAATCCTATTAACTTGACTCGGAGAGGATCGTGTCTGGATCAAGATGATAAGACTAAACACTGAACTTCTGCACCCTTATGTCAAGAAGAGATCTTTTCTTCCTATTCAAAGAGAAAAAAATTTATTTCGTAAAAAATCCTACATTCGGATTTTAAAATGAACCGAAAATTAGATAAGAAAAAGTAGTTTACATAAAGTTGATGTCTAGCTCCATCACCTCGTAGGAAAAATAATAAATTAACTCTTGTACCAGTTGATTGTTTATTTTTCCCTAATAGATTGACAAACTACGTGTTGTATTTCTGTTAGGAGGCTGAACGAGACGACCTGAGCTTTTTAAAGGGGGATTTATCATGCTAACCATACTAACTGTCGTCATTTTCGTGATTACCTATTTGGTCATCATGACAGAGAAAATTGACCGTGCGGTAGCTGCTGGATTAGGCGGCGTCATTATGCTTGTAGTTGGAATTTATGATGTGAACAAAGCCTTTCTGTCGTATATCGATTGGAATACAATTGCTTTGTTATTTTCTATGATGATTATTGTAGCGATTACAAGTAAAACCGGTGTCTTTGAATATGTAGCAATCATAATGGCTAAGGCAGTTGGTGGACGACCAATCCCTCTTTTGCTTGTTATTTCAACACTAACAGCAATAGGTTCGGCGTTTCTAGCGAATGTGACAATGGTTCTTTTATTAGTTCCCATTATCTTAACCATTGTCAGGATGCTTAATATACCAGCGATGCCGTACCTCATTTCCATTATTATTGCATCAAATATTGGTGGGACAGCCACATTAATTGGAGACCCTCCAAATATTATGATAGGGCAAGCGGTCGAGCACCTTACTTTTAATGCGTTCTTATTTCATCTCAGTCCCATCGTTCTCCTTATTTACGCAGTTGTTCTCGGGTACCTAATCATTCTGTATTGGCCAAAGCTAAAGAAAAATCAACTTGATCAAGTGACATTATCAAGAATGAAAGCTTCTCATTACTTAAAGGTAACAGCTGCATTACCTAAATCCTTAGGTGTATTATGCCTCACGATAGCGGGATTTGTGTTAAATCCCATTTTACATGTTGACTTAACAAGTGTATCACTAGCTGGAGCATTGTTACTTTTACTTCTTACAGAGAATGAATACAAACCTGAAGAAGTATTTAAACAAGTTGAATGGGGAACATTATTCTTTTTTATGGGATTATTTATGCTAATTGGCGGGTTAGAAGAAGTAGGAATTATTGATGAGCTTGCTAGAGGTCTTGTTTTCTATACAGAAGGAGATCTACCGAAAACCTCTATGCTCATTCTATGGATGACTGGTATTTTATCTGGCTTTGTTGATAATATTCCATTTGTTGCAGCTATGATCCCCGTGATAACAGAGTTTCAGGATTATGGGATGACAAATTTAGATCCGTTATGGTGGTCATTAGCACTTGGAGCCTGTTTGGGGGGGAATGGGACATTGCTTGGTGCAAGCTCCAATTTAGTCGTAGCTGGGTTAGCAGCGAAAGAAAAAGAGCCTATTCATTTCATAGAATTTTTGAAGGTTGGTTTTCCAATCGTTGTGATCTCACTTGCCATTTCGTCGGTCTATGTTTATTTTCGATACTTAATTCACTTCACAACATAAAAGAACACATAAAAGGTAGGAAAACATCCAAAACTAATAAAAAGGTAAGAAAGGAAATGCAAGAAAGAAGGAGGCAATCAATTGGAGATTTACTTAATTATGGTAGCGAGAACTTTATTTCTGTATTTTCTCATTGTGATCATCTTTCGATTAATGGGGAAAAGAGAAATAGGTGAGCTAAGCATACTTGATTTAGTTGTTTTCATTATGATTGCTGAGATGGCTGTTACGGCTATTGAAGATGAAAAGGATCCTCTCATCCATACAATCGTACCAATGACACTATTAATGATTATTCAAATATCGTTGGCATATCTTTCTTTGAAAAATCAAAAAATCCGACATCTTTTAGATGGAAAGCCGACAATTATAATCAATCGTGGAAAAGTAGATGAGCACGCGATGAGAACACAGCGTTATAATTTTGATGATCTGATGACTCAGCTTAGAGACAAAAATATTAATAATGTTGGAGATGTAGAATTCGCAATTTTAGAACCGACAGGGAAACTTTCCGTCATTGAAAAACAAAAAAATAAGAAAAAACAACCAGAACTACAGGTACCTTTAGTTGTAGACGGAATGATACAAGAAGGAAATTTAGAAACCATAAATAAAACCAATTTATGGTTAAGACAGCAGCTACGGAAGCTGGGGTATAAGGAAATTAAGGATATTTCTTTATGTACGTTTGGAAAGGGTGTTTTTTTCATTGATGTGAAGGATGAAAAGAAATAATAAGAGATAATGATTCGAGTGTAGTTCAGGCGGGGTAGAAGGCTAATCTCTCCCCTTTTTGAGTAGTCTTTCGTCTCACACTCTCCTCAATCACTTCATCAGATAGTCTATTTAATAAGACTCTTTTCTTAATGTCTGTAGCGTAGAGAAAATAACTATTTTATGCCTAAATTTGTTGACAATGAAAATCCGTGAATTCATAAGAATTCACGGATTTTTATTGTTTTTAATTAAACCAATCTCTCGTATCGGCTGCTTTCTTATAAAGATAGTGTAGTATTTTAGATTCATATCTAGTTAGCCGTGAAATTTTCTTGACTATGTATAGTGAGAGGTGCTCGATTATATGGGAAAGCCTTCTTACTTTACAGGTATGAATTTTGCTAAAAATGCTCCTACATATGGTATTCTTTGAACTTCCTCTTTTTCAATTAACCTTAGTATAAATAAAAGAACACAGTAACAAAGAGTAGTCAATAATAAGGATAAGATAAGTTTTAGTAGGAGAGAGCTGTTTGTAAAGAGATGTTCATAAGCGACATAGCCTGTGATACCGGCGAGAATCATTGTTACTAAACTTTTTACATATTCCTTTACATGAATAGTAAAAGGTACTACCTTTAGTACTGTACCAAAGTGTAACAATGTGACAAGCATGATCCCAATAACGATAGCTAAAGCAGCGCCCATAATTCCAAGAGAAGGTCTAGTAGCTAAGGCGAAAATAAGCGCGGTTTTGACTGCTGCTCCAATTAAACTGTTAATCATTGCTGCTTTTGCAAGATCAAGTGCTTGTAAAACGGCCTGCAGTGGTCCTTGGAAATAATGAAAGATAAAAAACGGTGCCATTATCTGTACAAATATCGCTGATTGACTGCTGCCGTACATCACAGTCATAAGAGGCTCTGCAAAAACATATAAAACAACGCATGCAAGCCCACCTGAAACAATGGATAAGCGAATAGCCTGCTGAAGTCTGTGTTCCACAAGTTTTAGCTGATTATTGGCCATTGCCTCACTAATTGCTGGCACTAAAGATGTTGAGAGTGAGAACGTGATAAAGGAAGGTAATGTTAACAAAGGTAAAGCATAGCCTGTTAACCCTCCGTATTGTTTTGTTGCTAGAGCAGTAGCAACGCCAGCGATTGCTAAACTATTAGCTACTACAATAGGCTCAAAAAACCAGCCGATTGTTCCAATGAATCTACTACCTGATGTGGGTAATGCAATATTCATTAATTGTTGAAAAGTTTCTTTTCCGTTTTGAACAGATTTTACAAAATTTCTTCTAATTTTTATTTTCTTTTTCACCTTAAACATAGCTCCTAAATATACAAGAGAAACTAATTCTCCTATGACAGCAGAGATCATGGCACCAGCTGCTGCGTATTCAATTCCATAGGGGAGGAAAACACTTGTTAAAATGGCCACTAATGAAATTCGAACAACCTGTTCGATAACTTGAGATATAGCAGCAGGACGCATATTTTGCTTTCCTTGAAAATAACCGCGTATAACAGATGAAATGGCGACGATAGGGACAACAGGAGCAATAGCATATAATGGCCAAACGGTTCGACTATCTCGAAACATTTCTGCTAGATATGGTGTTAAATAAATCATGGTGGGAGTAAAGAGTAAACTGAGTGTCCCCGTAATAGTTAAGGAAACAACAAGGATCTTTTTAATTTTTCGTTGATCTCCCTTTGCTTCCGCTTCCGCTACTAGCTTTGAAATGGCAACAGGTAAACCTAATTGTGTAATAGTGATTGCAAGAACCAGTGTAGGGACAGCCATCATGTAAATCCCAACACCCTCTTCACCTATGTATCTCGCAACAACAATTCGATTAATAAAACCGAGGACACGAGTGATAAAGCCTGCGATAATTAAAATAAGTGTCCCTTTCAAAAATGTTTGCTTTGACATTCTTTTCCCTGCCTTCTCAAATAACGTAGAATACTATACAATTACTATATGCAGGGAATTAGACCAAGCATGACAAGTTCTCTGATAATGTTTTTAGTGGGCAGAGCTTCTCTTTAATAAACATATTTCATTGCAATGGCTGCTTCAAAAAAAGTGTAAAAAATAATATGAAGTAGCAAGAAAGAATGAGAACCATTCAATGTATGAGGTTTCTTATGAAAAAAATGTATATAAACATCTAAATGAAGCTCTTAGGAGAGGAGAATGTTTATGAATAGACAACCGTTTGACCAATTTAGAGATCATGTGAAACCAGCAATAAAAAGTAAACTTGAGGAATTTATTTTATTAGGCTACGAGGATGTTTCAGAGGAAAAACTTTGGTCCTTTCTAAAAAACAAAAAGTGGAAAAAAACTCCTGAGTTACATGTATATGAAGTTGTCAGAGATGTCTTGTCGTTAAAAGTCGGTGATTTTATGAATTATGCAACTGTTGAATCGTTTAAAGGCGGGAGCTGGTTTGAAAGTGAAGAAGGAAAAGATATCCTAAAAGGTCTTATTTAAGATTGCTTCTAATAGGTAAAACGTCGTATAATTTTATAATGGTTAAAGGAAAATCCTGTCGTAGAATGAAAATAAACAGGCCTTTATTGTACACCCCCACTTTAGTCCTTACTTACCAATGGTTTTGTAAAACTGAAAAAGGCGGCTTTTACACTAATGGTTTGCTGGAAACTTCTTATAACTGAAGGGAATCTATAGTAGGGTACTTACAGGTAGATATACATAACTTACCAATCTAAAAGTACATTTAAGATGAAAATTTTATACACCACGAAACACTTCATACATACAGGAATTCGAGGAGGATACATAATGATTAAGCGTGGACGCATCATTGCGTTTTTTTTACTTGTCCTTGCTGTAGGAAGTCTTATTGGATTGAATACAGATAAAGTGACAAAAAACATTATTCTAGGGTTAGATTTGCAGGGTGGCTTTGAAATTTTATATGAAGTTGAGCCTGCGAATGATGGGGATGAGATTACAAGAGATGTACTCGTCAGTACGGTAAAGGCTTTACAAAATCGTGCGAATGTTCTTGGAGTAAGTGAGCCTAACATTCAAATTGAGGGAGAAGACCGTATTCGTGTACAACTTGCGGGTGTTAATGATCAAAACAGGGCACGTGAAATATTATCAACTCAAGCAGAATTAACGTTCCGTGATTTTGAAGATAAGGAAATGTTAAATGGCTCTGATTTAGTAGAGGGTGGAGCAAAACAATCCTTTGATGATAAAGGAGCGCCGAATGTTGCTATTAAACTAAAGGACGCTTCTAAATTTAAAGAGGTTACGCAAGAAATTGTCGGCAATGACCCGTATAATCAATTAGTTATTTGGCTTGATTATGAAGAAGGAGATTCTTATCAAGAGGAATTAACGAAGGAAGCTCCAAAGTATTTATCAGCTCCAAATGTAGATCAAGTGTTTAATCAAACAGATGTAACCATTACAGGTAACTTTACCATCACTGAAGCACAGGATTTAGCCGATCTTCTTAATGCGGGATCACTTCCCGTGAAGCTTAAGGAGATGTATTCAACATCTGTAGGAGCACAATTTGGTGAACAAGCATTAGACCAGACTGTGTTAGCTGGAATTGTTGGTATTTCTATTATTTTCTTATTCATGGTTCTTTTCTATCGATTACCAGGAATGATTGCTGTAGTAACACTGTCAACGTATATTTATATCATTCTTCAAGTATTTGATTGGATGAATGGGGTTTTAACCTTACCGGGTATTGCAGCTCTTATCCTTGGTGTGGGAATGGCTGTTGATGCAAATATCATTACATACGAGAGAATAAAAGAAGAATTGAAACTAGGAAGAACTGTTCGATCTGCTTTTAAAGCAGGTACGAAGCGTTCTTTTGCCACAATCTTTGATGCGAATATTACGACAATGCTCGCAGGTGCAGTCTTGTTCTTCTTTGGGACAAGTTCTGTAAAAGGCTTTGCCACAATGCTTATGATCAGTATTGTTGTGAGCTTTATCACAGCTGTGTTCTTATCAAGAATACTATTGGCATTATTAGTTGAAAGCCGCTGGTTAGATAAGAAGAAATCTTACTTTGGTGTGAAAAAAGATCAGATTATCAATATAGAGGATACAAATGATGACACGATTGCTCCAACAAGATTTGATTCTGTTGATTTCTTAAAACACCGCAAGAAGTTTTTCCTATTATCATCTGCCTTAGTAGTTGTAGGAATTGTTCTCTTAGTGGTATTTAAATTAAATTTAGGAATTGATTTTGAAAGTGGAACACGTGTTGAAGTGCTAGCGACCGAAAGCTTAACAGCACAAGATGTTGAAGATGAGATGAAAAAGCTTGATTTAGAGGTTGATGACGTCGTATTAGCAGGTGCGGATAATGAAATAGGTGTAGCTCGCTTCATCGGGGTACTTGATCAACAAAAGATTGCGGAAGTCAAAGATCACTTTAAAGAAAAATACGGCTCAGAGCCTAATGTTAGTACCGTTTCACCAACAGTGGGGAAAGAGCTTGCAAGAAATGCATTGTATGGAGTGTTAATTGCTTCTATTGGTATTATTATCTACGTATCGATTCGATTTGAATTTTACATGGCGCTTGCTTCCATCGTTGCTTTATTACATGATGCGTTCTTTATTATCGCGTTCTTTAGTATGACTCGACTAGAGGTTGACATTACCTTTATCGCAGCTGTATTAACGATCGTAGGTTACTCAATAAACGATACCATCGTTACATTTGACCGTATACGTGAGCTTTATAAGAAGAAAAAGGTAAAAACAGTGGAAGATTTACAATTTATTGTGAATCGTAGTCTCCAGCAAACCTTTACAAGATCAATTAACACTGTATTGACTGTGATCATTGCGGTTGTTGCATTGTTGATCTTTGGTAGTACGTCTATTACCAACTTCTCTATCGCGTTATTGGTTGGATTGGTTTCAGGTACGTATTCTTCCCTCTTCATTGCTGCGCAGCTTTGGTTAATTTGGAAAAGTAAGCAATTGAACAAGAAAAAGGATATGCCAAAGAAATTGAGTGATGAGCCTCAAGTTTAACAAATGATTAGGGTCCCCCTTTATAAAAATCGTGGTATGATTAAGGAAGAATTTGCCTAAAATCATTGAGTCACGAAAAAAAGGGGAGACCCTTATTTATTATCCCATTTTGGTTACAATAAATTGTATTGAATAAAGAGGTGAATAAATTGGATAATAAAGATCGTTTTAAACAAGCCGAGTTTGCTGCCATGATTGGAGTGGTAGGAAATATTATTCTAGCTATTATTAAAGGTGTAGTGGGAGTTATTTCCGATAGTCGAGCGTTAATAGCCGATGCAGTTCACTCTGCTTCAGATGTTGCAGGTTCACTCGCTGTTTTTATCGGGGTGAGAGCTGCAAAACAACCACCAGACAAAGATCATCCTTATGGGCATGGAAAGGCAGAATCAATTGCTGCAATTATTGTAGCGGTTTTATTATTTTTAGTAGGGTTAGAAATTGGAAAATCATCATTTGAAGCTTTTTTTGAAGAGATTGAAGCTCCTAAACTGCTTGCAATCTATGCCGTTATTTTATCAATTATCGTAAAGGAATGGATGTTTCGATATAAGTATAAATTGGGTAAAAGGATTAAAAGTGATGCCATTATCGTAAATGCTTATGAGCATCGTTCAGACGTCTACTCTTCACTTGCTGCTTTAGCTGGTATTGGTGCTGCCATTATCGGACAAAGAATGGGAATTGAATGGTTAGTGTATGCTGATCCAATCGCAGGATTATTCGTTTCGTTATTGGTTATTAGAATGGCCTGGAAGCTTGGGTCTGAATCCATCCATACAACACTTGATCATGTTCTACATGATGAGGATATTATTGAGTTAAAAAATACAGTTAGTCAGATCGCGGAGATAAAAAAAATCGATGAGCTACATGCACGTGAGCATGGTCATTATGTCATTGTGGATATAAAGATATCGGTTGATCCACATATGACGGTTGAGGAAGGTCACAACATTGGAAAGATGGTGAAAGAAAGATTGATGAAAGAACATGAGCATGTGCAAAACGTTCTTGTTCATATAAATCCTTATTCGCCTTAACGTTATTGGAGGTACATAGTATGAAGAGACAATGGAGTTTAGTGTTTGCCATTATATTTGCTTTAATTATTGCTGTTTTTGCCGTAATTAATGTTGATGCGGTTAAAGTTGATTATTTGTTTGGTACGGCCGAATGGCCATTAATTCTTGTGATTTTAGGCTCAGTTTTTATGGGGGGATTTTTAGTTGCCTCTGCAGGCGTCGTTCGAATAATGGCTATACAACGTAAATGGAAACAAGCAGAAAAAGAAAATGTTAAATTAAAAGAAGAGCTTGAAAAAGGGAAAGAAGACAATGTGTCAGTAGAGTCAAAACAGTCTACTTTACTAGATGAAACACCTAAAGATGATGTACCAATGGAAAAGAAAGAGTAGGTAAGAGTTACACCCTAAAAACTTCTGTGACTAACTAAACTGGAATAAACCTTAAATTGAAACCCCTTAGCCACTCTTGTATAATGGGATGGTTGAGGGGTGAAAGTATGTTAAAAGCAAAAACAAGATGGTTGGAACAAGAGAAAGATGAAGAGATAATCCAACTATTTGTAGAAGAATTAGAGATTACGCCACTTGTTGCATCACTACTCGTAAATCGTGGTATAAAAACGATCGAAAAGGCTAGAGCCTTTTTACTCATTGAGAAACAAGATTTTCACGATCCTTTTCTTTTAAAAGATATGGACAAGGCAGTTCATCGAATTAATGAAGCGATAGATCAAGAGGAAAAAATCTTAATATATGGTGACTATGATGCCGATGGTGTTAGTAGTACAACTGTTTTACTGACGACATTAAGAGGAATGGGAGCAAACGTAGATTTCTATATTCCTAATCGTTTTACTGAAGGATATGGTCCTAATGAAGCGGCTTTTAGACAAGCTCATTCAAGTGGTTATGGGTTAATTATCACTGTCGATACAGGAATTGCTGCGGTACATGAAGCAGAGGTTGCAAAGGAACTTGGAATAGATTTGATTATTACAGACCATCATGAGCCAGGGCCTGTTCTACCAGATGCATTAGCCATTGTACATCCTAAGCAACCTGGATGTTCATATCCTTTTAAAGAGCTAGCTGGTGTTGGGGTTGCTTTTAAACTAAGCTCTGCCCTTTTAGGTGAAGTACCGACTGACTTACTAGAAGTTGCTGCAATAGGCACCATTGCAGATCTTGTAGCTCTCCATGGAGAGAATCGATTAATTGCTAAAAAAGGAATTCAACAATTAAAGTCAACGAATCGTGTAGGCTTACAAGCTTTGTTAAAGGTTGCTAATGTGCAGAAGAACGATATTAATGAAGATACAATAGGTTTTTCGATAGGGCCTAGAATTAATGCAGTGGGAAGATTACAATCGGCAGATCCAGCAGTAGATCTTTTATTATCAGAGGATATAGAAGAAGCAACGGAGTTAGCGGAAGAAATTGATCTTCTTAACAAAGAACGAAAAAAATTAGTAAATCAGATGACAGAAGAAGCTATTCTGGAAGTTGAAACTCATTATCCCATTGAAAACAACCCAGTTTTAATTATAGCAAAGGAAAATTGGAACCCAGGTGTTGTAGGGATTGTTGCTTCACGATTAGTGGATAGATATTACCGACCAACAATTGTGCTAAGTATTGATCCCGAAAAGGGTACGGCTAAAGGCTCGGCAAGAAGTATAGAAGGCTTTGATTTATTTGAAAACCTTTCAACATGTCGAGAGATTTTACCCCATTTCGGTGGACATCCAATGGCAGCTGGAATGACATTAGATGTCAATCATGTCGATCAATTAAGGCAAAGATTAATTGATCTTGCAAACCGTCAACTAACTGAAAATGATTTTACACCGATAACGAAGGTTGATGTAAGCTGTTCACTTGAGGAAATCACGGTCCAGTCAATTGAAGAGATGCAACTACTTGCACCCTTTGGGATGAATAATCCAAAACCAATTGTGCAAGTTGTAGACGTTACCCTGGCGAATGTTCGAAAAATTGGGGCAGATCAAACTCATCTAAAGCTTGTTTTCTCACAAAATGAACATCAATTAGATAGTGTAGGCTTTGGTTTAGGCCATATTCATGATGAATTATCTCCCTATGTTACTATTTCCGCAATCGGGGAGCTTACCATTAATGAATGGAATAATCACCGTAAGCCTCAAATTATGCTTCAAGATGTTAAAGTCGAGGATTGGCAGTTATTTGATTTGCGAGGATCGAGTAATATTGACCGACTCTTAAAGATGCATCTGAACAAGGAGCTTTTGTTTATTACGTTTAAAAAATCAACATATACGTTGTTAAAGGAGAAAGGAGTGGCAGAAACTTGCCATTTCGTTCAATCAAAGGATGATGCAATAAATGTTGATGTGAAAGACCGCCATATTGCAATGATTGACTTACCACCGTCATTAGAATTGATGGATTCACTTTTTCAAAAAGGAAAGCCTGCGAGGGTTTACTCCGTCTTTATGCAAGAAGCAGATCATTTTTTTGCTACGATTCCTACAAGAGAGCATTTTAAGTGGTTTTATGGCTTTTTACTAAAAAAGGGGTCCTTTCATCTAAAAGAACAAGGTGAACTCCTTGCCAAACATAAAGGATGGTCTAAAGAAACAATAGAATTTATGTCACAGGTGTTTTTTGAGCTAGAATTTGTTACAATAGAAAATGGTGTTATTTCGACAAATTCTACGACTCAAAAACGAGACTTAGCAGAATCGAAAACCTATGCAGATAAATTAATGCAGATTGAATTAGAAAAAACGCTATTATATACATCATATATGCAACTAAAAGAATGGTTTGAATCAAGATTTCAAGCTAGCTCAAAAGAGGCAATTGTGAATGTATAAGGAGGACAAAGAAAAAATGGATTTAAAGCAATTCGTAACAGTCGTACCTGACTATCCTAAACCAGGTATCCAATTCAAAGATATAACGACATTGATGGATAACGGTGAGGCCTATAGATATGCGACAGATCAAATCGTAGAGTATGCTCGAGAAAAGCAAATTGATCTTGTTGTAGGACCTGAAGCTCGAGGATTTATTATCGGTTGCCCAGTTGCTTACTCTTTAGGTGTAGGCTTTGCACCGGTTCGTAAAGAAGGGAAGCTTCCACGTGAAGTTGTTCGAGTTGAATACGGCTTAGAGTACGGCAAAGACGTGTTAACAATTCATAAAGACGCAATTAAGCCTGGACAACGAGTATTAATAACAGATGACCTTCTTGCAACAGGAGGAACAATTGAAGCGACAATCAAATTAGTCGAAGAGCTAGGTGGAGTTGTTGCTGGAATTGCATTCTTAATCGAACTTTCTTATTTAGATGGTCGTAATCTTTTAGACGGATACGATGTTTTAACATTAATGACATATTAATTGTTAAACTTGATAGTTGTTCTTCTTTACTACATCTAGAAGAAATAAGTTCTCGAAAAAAATTAAAAAGCACTCTTATGGGTGCTTTTTTCATAAGGTAAGAATGTAATGTTCAGTCTTTCCCTAGCTATATCGAGCCGTGTGGTTGAACAAGTAGCTTATCCTTTTCTTACAAACATCCTCAATTTAGCATCAGTAAAACACCAAGACGATCCTCAAGAACTAGGAACCACTTCTACAAACCATCTTCATTTCCTTTAGAATTTGGTAGAACGTATTTTAAATGAGAAGTTGTTTCGTGAAAAGAAACGAAATTCGAAAACGTGTTGAAAATGGAAGGAAATAAGAAAACCAGTATTTGACTCCATGAAATAGAGTGAATTCTCTTTACATCTTCTTCGTTTTTATTGATAATAGTTACAATATAGTAAAATTTCTAATGCGATGATAAAGATGTAACAGATAAAAGGATATAGGTTTTATAGTCTTTCTCAAAGAATTGTTGAAGGTCGAAACGAAGCATTTATTTTTTCTTTTGTGAAGTTGATTATTTGTAGCCTGTTGATTGGATTGAAAAAATAAGATGCTCTTTCCTCATCAATTTAAGGAATAGATTGACTTATAGGAACTAGGAGTCAATGGAGGACCTGCAGGCGAATGAGCCAAGGAGCTTGTCGGACAGACTGCGGAAAACAGAGCTATTTATGAACAGGCTCCATTTTAAAACATCAGTAAATAATCCTATTTCTTGTACAAATAATAAGACAACAACCTTTGATTAAAGACAACTATAAGTAGAATAGCCTATTTAATATAAATTGTGTAGTAAGCCTCCATTTGAACTTGAGGTAAATAAAGTTTCCATAATAAAAGGTGATTCCATGGCTAATGAACAAGTACTATCTTCTGAACAAGTGATTGACAAGGCACAGCGGTATTTATCTAGTGAAGACATAGGGTTTATTCAACGTGCTTATGATTATGCAGAAGATGCTCATAAAGAGCAATATCGAAAATCAGGTGAACCATATATTATTCACCCTATACAAGTTGCGGGTATATTAGTAGATTTAGAAATGGATCCTTCTACAATTGCGGGTGGATTTCTACATGACGTTGTAGAGGATACAGAAGTAACATTAGAAGATTTAAGAGAAGAGTTTAATGATGAAGTTGCAATGCTTGTCGACGGTGTTACAAAATTAGGGAAAATAAAGTATAAATCTAAAGAAGAACAACAAGCAGAAAACCATCGTAAAATGTTTGTAGCTATGGCGCAAGATATACGTGTAATTTTAATCAAACTTGCAGACCGGTTACATAATATGAGAACACTTAAGCATTTACCACAGGAAAAGCAAAGAAGAATATCAAATGAAACTTTAGAAATCTTTGCACCATTAGCACATCGATTAGGGATATCAAAGATCAAGTGGGAATTAGAGGATACATCACTACGCTATTTGAATCCTCAGCAATATTACCGAATCGTTAACCTAATGAAAAAGAAGAGACAAGAACGATTAGAATATCTTGATCAAGTAATTGATGAAGTGAGAGATCGAGTAGAAGAAGTAAATATTGAGGCTGAGTTCTCGGGGAGACCTAAGCATATTTACAGTATATATCGAAAAATGGCTCTCCAAAATAAACAATTTAATGAGATCTATGACTTATTAGCCGTTCGTATTGTGGTGAACAGTATAAAGGATTGTTATGCAGTACTTGGCATCATCCACACATGCTGGAAGCCGATGCCTGGTCGATTTAAAGACTATATTGCAATGCCTAAAGCAAATATGTATCAATCGTTGCATACGACTGTAATTGGTCCCAAGGGTGATCCCCTAGAAGTACAGATTCGTACATTCGAAATGCATCAAATAGCTGAATATGGGATTGCTGCGCATTGGGCGTATAAAGAAGGAAAAGATCTAGACGAAAAAACAACTCTGGAAAAGAAACTTTCTTGGTTTAGAGAAATCTTAGAATTTCAAAATGATGTAACAAATGCAGAAGAATTCATGGAATCTCTTAAAATTGACCTATTTTCTGACATGGTCTTTGTCTTTACTCCTAAAGGAGATGTCTTTGAATTGCCGTCAGGCTCTGTACCAATAGACTTTGCTTATAGAGTTCATTCGGAAATTGGAAACAAGACAATTGGAGCTAAGATAAATGGGAAAATGGTTACGTTAGATTATAAGTTAAGAACCGGGGATATCATTGAAATTCTAACATCCAAGCATTCGTACGGTCCTAGTCAGGATTGGTTAAAATTAGCTCAAACTTCTCAAGCAAAAAACAAGATTCGCCAGTTCTTTAAAAAGCAACGTCGTGAAGAAAACGTTGAAAAAGGAAAAGAAATGGTTGAAAAGGAAATCAAGAATTTAGATTTTGAAGTTAAAGAAGTGATGACTTCAGAAAATTTACAAAGAGTAGCGGAAAAGTTTAACTTTTCTAATGAAGAGGATATGTATGCTGCTGTAGGCTATAACGGTGTGACCGCTCTCCAAGTTGCAAATCGCTTAACTGAAAAATGGCGTAAGATGCGTGACCAAGAAGAACAAGAGAAAAAAATCCAAGAGGTCATTCATGAAACAAAACCCGTTTCATCTACAACGTCTCGTAAACGGGATGCAGGCGTTCAAGTTAAAGGGATTGATAACCTTCTAATTCGTCTTTCGAAATGCTGTAACCCGGTACCTGGAGATGAAATTGTTGGGTTTATTACTAAAGGACGAGGAGTCTCTGTCCACCGTGATGATTGTACAAATGTTCATACTGAGGATGCGAAGGAACGTCTAATTGATGTGGAATGGGAAAATCAACCGCAATCAAGAAGAAAAGAATATAATGTAGAAATTGAAATTCTTGGATATGATCGCCGTGGTTTATTAAATGAAGTGCTACAAGCCGTAAATGAAACGAAAACAAATATCTCATCCGTTTCCGGTAAATCAGATCGTAATAAAGTAGCGACAATTAACATGGCGATCTCTATTTCTAATATTAATCATTTGCATAAAGTCGTTGAAAGAATTAAACAAATTCCTGATATATACTCTGTAAGAAGAATGATGAATTAAGGTAGGTTTTATTTAGTGAAGGTAGTTGTTCAAAGAGCACGAAATGCACAAGTAGTAGTAGAAAATGAGGTAGTTGGTTCGATTCATGAGGGTGTCATGGTACTAGTAGGTGTAACTCATGAGGATACAGAAAAGGATGCTGAATATTTAGCTGATAAGGTAGTTAATCTGAGGATATTTGAAGATGAGAGTGGAAAGATGAACCACTCATTACTTGATATCGGTGGCCAAGTTCTTTCTGTATCACAATTTACTCTTTATGGTGATTGTAGAAAAGGGAGACGACCCAACTATATGAATGCTGCGAAGCCTGACTTTGCAAGTACAATTTACGAAAAGTTTAACGATTGCCTTAAAGAAAAGGGAGTACAAGTAGAAACAGGTACATTCGGGGCAATGATGGATGTTCAGTTCACAAATGTCGGTCCAGTTACGTTACTGATAGAAAGCTGATAATGAAAAAAACGCCTAGAGTTTAAGTGCAGGATCAACTAGGCGCTAATGCTAGACTTTAACTAAAAAAGTGACTCCTAGTATAGTTGAATTATACTTAGAGTCACTTTTTTTAATAGGTGCTCTGTTTAGGCACCATCAGCTATATTTATTTAAAATATTGTGCTAATCCGTTATATATTCCTTGAGAAGCTCTCTCTTGGTAACTAGATGTATTCACGGTCAATTCCTCTGTTGGATTACTCACGAACCCTAATTCAAGTAGAACAGCTGGGACTCTATTTTCACGCATTACATGAAAATTCCCAAACTTTATTCCTCGATCTCGTAATTTCGTTTGTTTAACCATTTCTGTATTTATCTTTGAAGCTAAAGGCGCATCTTTTAATGCGTTATAGTAGTAAGTAGTTGTGCCTGATGCACTTCTATCTGTTGTGCTATCGTAATGCAGGCTTAGGAATGCTTCTGCATTGCGGTAATGAGAAGTACTAACTCTAGAATTCAAGCTAATATAGGTATCGTTAGATCTTGTTAGGAAAACATTTGCTCCTGCAGACTTTAGCTTGTCGTATAATAGCTTCGCTGTTGTTAAAGTTAAATTCTTTTCTAATGTTCCTCGTGTTCCCACTGCACCACCGTCTTGACCTCCATGACCTGGATCAATCACAATGGTTTTGTTTTTTACGTATTGCTCTGAACCTGGTTTTGTGACAGGTGTTTGAACCCCGTTCGTTTCAACTACCCATCCTGCAATATAGGCTGTATGACTACTTCCAATATTGATTTTATACCAATCTCCTGAAGTACCGACAATTTCAAATGTATCTCCAGTGTTTGCTCTTTTCACAATGGAATGACTAGTAGATGCTCCAGAGCGTATGTTTGTTCCATTATAAATAATTTTTACTTGCTGATTAGTAGATGATGTGGATTCAGGTTTCGTAGGTGTCGCTGTCGTACTAGATTTGCTAATATACCAGCCTGCAGCCCAACCAACCTTATTTGATCCAAAACTAATCTTGTACCAATCATTTTTCTCTTCCAGGATCGTGACCTTTGAACCTTTTGATACAGACCCAATCACTTTCCCACTCAGTGACCCACTGTCCCTTATATTTAATGAAGTAGCCGTAATCGTACCAGTGACCTGTGTGGTTGTTTCCTTAGGTACCTCTGTAGAAGTAGAAGTAGAAGTACTAGAGCTTGTACTTGATTTTTTTAAATAATCAAGGTGAGCCCAGCCCTTTAGCCCGGTTTTTTGTACCTCAGCCCACTTTCCCTGTTCCTTTACAATGGTAACTGTTTCATTCTTTTTTAGGCTACCAATTACTTTCCCGCTAGTTGACCCTGTACTTCTTACGTTCAGTGAAGTGGCAGTAACAGTTGCCTTAGCAGTACCAGTACTTGAAGTACTTGAGTTGGAAGTAGATTGAGTTGAAGTAGTTTTCAATGTCACATATTGTGAAGAAACCCACCCTTGTTTACCAGAATACGAAATTTTAACCCATTCTCCGCTTTTCTCTAAGTATGTAGCTGTTTTTCCCTTATCGAAGACTCCAATGATGGAAAAGGAAGTACCAGGACCTGAACGGAATCTCAGACCTGTTGCATTTGAAGTTACTGTACTCGAGTTTGCTGTAACAGAAGGGGTAGAAGCTGTAGGTGTCACTGTTTTCGTCGACACTAGCCAACCAGCCACCCAACCGTATGAGCTTGAGGAAAGTTTAATCTTTACCCAATCATTTTTCTTTTCGGTCACATTATAGGTTTGTCCTTGCTTAACTTTGGCAACAATGGAATATGTAAGACCTGGACCACTACGGACATTTAACAAATCGACATTAATTGTTACTTGTTCAGCAGCAGTTGCTAACTTAACAGTAGGAAAAGATGTGCCCATGAAGATTACTGTTAAACATATAAGTACGGTCGATATTTTGCGAATCAAAGATGAATCCTCCTTTTATGTTTTAGCTAATTTAACCAATTCTCTACTTATATCGACAATCCTCTAAAAAAGTGAAATAAAATCTTCTAATTTTGGAAATGTTATTTACTATCGCTAGAAATTTTCACCTATATACATAACCCGTCATTAAAAGGTAAGGATTTTTTTGATGAATAGAATCTTTTTGCTCTTTGTTAATTGGAGCTAGACGAGGGAAGATGGTGAAAAAGGATACGGCCGAGAAGGCTCCCAAATCGCCTATGTAAAGCGTATGCAGGTAATCGAAAATGAAACATCACGACGTACAGAGCCATATAAAAAAAGAACCAACTGTTTGTCAATCTATTTCACACGGAGGCTTGAAAAAATGAGAAATAGTCAAAAAGGAGAATTATCACACTCTACACGGGATGTATTTGGTGTGAATTTCCATGATTTTATGGTAAAGGAACAAAGCGACACTTCAATGGAATTAGCTTCAGAATTTGGTATATCTCTTAGAGAAGTAAAGAATTTAAAAAAACATTTAAATCGTTCTTGACAATATACCAGAAAGATACGTATGATAAGATAAAATTCGATAGTAATTACATTGAGTGAACTTACATATTAATTTGAACCGTTGAGGGAGAAAAGTAAGAAAGAATACACATGACTAGAGAGGAAATGCCTTAGGCTGAGAGCATTTCTACATGATGACTTCTCTGAAAAACACTTCTTAGGTTTCTTTCTGAAAAGCATCTGTTTAGTAGGAAATGAACGTTACAGGCGTTAACTGTTTGAGTGGGAGTAGTGTATGAACTACTTCAACTAGGGTGGAACCACGGGTATAACTCTCGTCCCTACTTATGTAGGAACGGGGGTTTTTTGTCGTTTAGGAAACGAGAGAGTCGGTTCGTTTATTCAACCTTGAATGAAAAATGTCACCTATTTAAAGATGTAAGTTTGTAATATGAATATAATAACTGGTTGGTTTTTTTCACAAAGGTATTTTCATATCGATTGTTGCCTTTCCTAAAAAAATTCCAAATGCTGGATTTTTCCCCTGGGTCAAGGTTTTTCTCTCTGTATAGGAGAAGGAACTCCTTTCTATCTTTTATGAAATAAAGAGGAATTGAAGGATAAGAAAAAGGCCTTTTATAAAATTTGTATTGGAGGAGTAAGAAATGTCATTCCAGATTCCTAGAGGAACTCAGGATATTCTGCCTGGAGAAGTTGAAAAATGGCAGTATGTTGAAAAAACTGCAAGAGAGATTTGTGATACCTATTTATATAAGGAAATTCGTACGCCGATTTTTGAGCACACTGAATTATTTGCTCGCGGTGTTGGAGAAAGTACAGATATTGTTCAAAAGGAAATGTACACCTTTTTGGATCGTAAAGGAAGAAGCATCACGTTAAGACCAGAGGGAACCGCATCAACAGTTCGCTCATTTGTCGAAAAAAAGCTATATGCTAATCCAGCGCAGCCAACGAAGCTTTATTATATTGGACCGATGTTTCGTTATGAACGTCCTCAAAGTGGCCGCTTTCGTCAATTTGTTCAATTTGGTGTGGAAGCACTAGGGAGCAATGACCCTGCAATTGATGCAGAAGTCATTTCCTTAGCCATGTCTTTATATCAAAAGCTTGGTCTACAAAGCTTAAAATTAGTGATTAATAGCCTTGGTGATGCTGAAAGTCGCAAAGCCCACAGAGAGGCACTTATTGCTCACTTTGAACCACGAATTGGCGAGTTTTGCTCTGATTGCCAAAGTCGTCTACGACAAAATCCATTAAGAATTCTTGATTGTAAGAAAGATCGTGACCATGAATTAATGGCTACTGCACCATCTATTCTTCACTATTTAAACGAAGAATCAAAAGCATATTTTGAGAAAGTACAACAATACTTAGAGGCAAATAACATACCATTCGAAGTTGATCAAAATCTTGTTCGAGGTCTTGATTATTATAACCATACAGCCTTTGAGATCATGAGTAATGCAGAAGGCTTTGGCGCAATTACGACTTTATGTGGCGGAGGTCGTTACAATGGACTAGCCCAAGAAATTGGTGGACCCGAAACACCAGGTATTGGATTTGCTTTGAGTATTGAGCGTCTTTTAGCTGCACTGGAAGCAGAAAATATTACTCTACCTATTGAAACTACGATCGATTGTTACGTAGTGACGATGGGGGACGCTGCGAAGGATCGAGCGGTCTCATTAGTGTACGAACTAAGAAATGCTGGTCTAAAGGTAGAGAAGGATTATGAAGATAAAAAAATGAAAGCTCAATTTAAAGCTGCAGATCGTCATCACGCAAAATATGTAGCTGTTCTTGGTGATGATGAGCTTGAGAAAAATGTGGTTGCCTTAAAAAATATGGAAACAGGCAGTCAAGAGGACGTTGCAATAGATCAGCTTATTTCATATTTACATCAAAATATTTAAAGGAAAAAGGAGAGGATTACATGTTTGGTCGTACATATTATTGTGGAGAAGTACCAGAATCAGCAGTTGGTCAACAAGTTGTCTTAAAAGGATGGGTACAAAAACGACGTGACCTTGGAGGCGTTATTTTTATTGACCTTCGTGACCGCACAGGGGTTGTCCAAATTGTTTTTAATCCTGAAAACTCACAGGAAGCATTACAGATTGCAGAGAAAGTACGTAGTGAATATGTTTTAGATATAACAGGAACAGTTGTGGAAAGAAGCGAAGAAACAATTAACCCTAATGTCCCTACTGGAAAACTTGAGGTGATTGTAGATAAAGTTGAGATTATCAATGCAGCGAAAAACCCGCCGTTTCAGATTGAGGATAAGTCAGAGGAAGTGTCAGAGGATATTCGTTTAAAATATCGCTACCTTGATTTAAGAAGACCAGCATTATTTAATACCATTCAAATGAGACATCATGTGACGAAATCAATGCGCAACTTCCTTGATGAAAATGGCTTCCTAGACATTGAGACGCCTATCTTAACAAAAAGCACGCCAGAAGGTGCACGTGATTATTTAGTACCGAGTCGTGTGCATGATGGAGAATTTTATGCCCTACCACAATCACCGCAAATCTTTAAGCAATTGCTAATGGTTTCAGGCTTTGATAAATACTATCAAATTGCTCGCTGCTTCCGTGATGAAGATTTACGTGCTGATCGCCAGCCTGAATTCACACAAATTGATATTGAAGCTTCATTTATGAGTCAAGAAGATATTATGTCAATGACTGAAGCCATGATGGCAAGAATTATGAAGGAAACAAAGAACGTTGACGTGCACTTACCTTTCCCGAGAATGGCATATGATGAAGCAATGGGTAGATATGGTTCTGATAAACCAGATACTCGCTTCGGCTTAGAGCTTGTTGACGTAGGCGAAGTTGTTAAAAATAGTGGATTGAAGGTATTTAGTTCTGTCATTGCGAATGGTGGACAAGTCAAATCAATAAATGTTAAAGGCGCTGCTGATAACTATTCTAGAAAAGATATGGATGCATTAGCAGAATTCGTTGCTCCATATGGCGCAAAAGGATTAGCTTGGTTAAAAGTAGAAGAAGATGGCTTGAAGGGACCTATCATTAAGTTCTTTAGTGAAGAAGAGCAAAAAGGATTGTTACAAACAATGGAAGCTTCAGTAGGGGACTTATTAGTGTTTGTAGCGGATAAAAAATCAGTTGTTGCGGATGCACTAGGTGCTCTTCGTTCAAAATTAGGTAAAGACCTAAACCTAATTGATGAAAGTAAATACAACTTCTTATGGGTAGTTGATTGGCCATTACTTGAATATGATGAAGCAACGAAACGATATTATGCAGCACATCATCCATTCACAATGCCTAAAAGAGATGATTTAGGTTTATTCGAATCAGATCCAGGGAATATGAAAGCACAAGCATATGATATTGTTCTAAATGGATACGAATTAGGCGGAGGCTCTATCCGTATTTTCGAAAAAGAAGTACAAGAAAAAATGTTTAAGCTCTTAGGATTCTCAGATGAAGAAGCAAAAGAACAATTTGGTTTCTTACTTGAGGCATTTGAATATGGAACACCTCCACATGGAGGAATCGCCCTTGGTCTTGATCGTCTTGTTATGCTATTAGCTGGACGTACGAACTTAAGAGACACAATAGCATTCCCTAAAACAGCGAGTGCTAGTGACTTACTAACAAATGCGCCAAGTGCTGTAAGTGAAGCTCAATTGGAAGAGTTAAATATAGAGCTAAGAGATTAATTCGTTTGTAAACAAAGGTTCCAACCAAGTTGAAACCGATCGTGCATTATGATAAGATTTTACTAACAAAGATGTTTGTAGACTCTTTCTTTAAGGGACCTTTCAGCATAAATGGTAACTACTTGTTTGGAAATAGTATATATCAACTCAGTTTAAGAAAAGCTATTAAAAAGTCCTGATGTGTTCGTTCTACACCTAGTTTTGACCTAACATTAATTCTACGGGAGCTCATGTTTCTTTACAGAGTAAATGCCTTATCTACGGTAAAGAGGACTTACATACGTAAAGAACAGAGCACCCACCTGCTGAGTGCGGGATCAAAACGAGGGAATCGTATGACGGCACAATCGGGACTACATAGATACAACAAAGCCAAGGACTTTGATCATTGGCTTTTTTTGTATAGCTACTATATACATAAGATCGATGACGAGACGAAAGTAAGTTTCCTAAAAGTTCACCACATCTTTAAGCTCGTAATCCTACTTATCTAATAAAAACACTTGCTTTTCTTAGTATGTATGTTATATTCATTTTCAGGTAAAAATACTGTCATGTATCTTGCACAATAAGAATTAATTGGAGTTGAATTTATTGTTACATCAATTTTCTCGTAATGAATTAGCGATTGGAAAAGAAGGCTTAGATATCCTTAAAAATAGTACCGTTGCTGTACTGGGAATCGGCGGAGTAGGTTCCTTCGCTGCAGAAGCTCTTGCTAGATCAGGGGTAGGTAAATTAGTATTGGTTGATAAAGATGACGTTGATATTACAAATGTAAATAGACAAATTCATGCTCTTGTTTCAACTGTTGGACAACCAAAGGTCGATCTTATGGCAGAACGAGTAAAAGATATAAATCCAGATTGTGAAGTTGTCTCTTTAAAAATGTTTTATACAGAGGAAACGTATGAACAGTTCTTTGCTCACAACTTAGATTATGTGGTTGATGCATCTGATACCATTTCGTATAAAATTCATCTTATGAAAGAATGCTTAGACCGTCATATTCCTATTATTTCAAGCATGGGTGCAGCGAACAAGATGGATCCAACGAGATTTAAAGTTGCTGATATTTCAAAAACTCATACAGATCCAATTGCGAAGGTGATACGAACAAGATTGCGAAAAGAAGGAATTCGTAAGGGAATTGAAGTTGTATTCTCAGACGAAAGTCCAATTGTCATTCGTGAAGAAGTACGTAAAGAGGTTGGTAATGATGCGGCGCCAATACGCAAGGCAAAAATGCCACCTTCTTCAAATGCATTTGTCCCTTCTGTAGCAGGATTAATTATGGGCGGTCATGTTATCACGAAGTTGTTAAAGGATATAGAAATTAAAAGAGTAAAAGACTAAGAAAAAGAAGGCTGAGTATTTCAGTCTTCTTTTTTGCATGATCGGTAATGATGAAGAAATGTGTACGTTGTTTTAGTGTTTAGCTACAGGAGCTTTCTAATAATCATGGCCTATTATATGTTTCTCTCCTTTGTTAGGATCTAGTTATAGAGCCTACTCGATTTTTGGGGTGAGAATATGTATGAGTTATCTTTTTTACTGTTTAATGTATTCTTTCTTGATAAAGGTTTTCTTTAGTTTGGTCATTTATTTCTGTTAAAACATGGATAAGAACCTTATATTCTTTCTCTAGTTTTTCCTTTTCTTTGATTAACTCATTATATTTACTCACTAGTTCGTTATTTTGATCCCTTAGGAAGCTGTTTTTTTCTTTTAACATGGAGTTCTCATCAGTAGCTGATGAGGATTGCTGATATAATGTCTGCTGTAAGAAAACTATACAGTCTTCTAATGTTAAAGCCGAATGCACTTTTTTATCCTGATGTACACTGTTTGATTGTTCTGTTGATAGCAGAGATGTGTCTTGAACACTCTCCTCTTCAGATGTACGAATGTAATTTTTCTTTCTTTTAGCTTCTTTAATGGCTTCTTTATAATTTTTCCGTATGACAGAATTCCATCTATAGCTACAAGCTGATTCTGTCCGATCAATTTTGTCTCCCACCACTTTATATGCAGCAGACTGGGTACCTCCCTCACGAATGTGAGCAAGAATTGTTTTGGCTAAGAGTTCATCTTCCTCATTTGACCAAGCATCCTGTCTTTTCTTCATGACGGCCTCCTATTTAATGTTACACCTTTTTCTTATGCTATCCTTTAAACTATGTTTTATAACAGATAAGTGCAATCATTATGGAAAAACAATCTGAATCTCTATTCTTTGAAAGTTCCTCTATTACCTATATAATCATACTAGGGATTAAATAGGAGGTATATTGAGTTGAATGGTGAACCGCTTGCTTTTCGAATGAGACCTACAACAATTGATGAAATTGTTGGACAAAAAGAGATTATTGGAAAACATACAAGCTTATATAAAATGATAAAAAATGGCTATGTTCCTTCCATTCTTTTGTACGGGGAACCTGGGATTGGAAAAACATCAATTGCCTATGCCATTGCAGGTACGACAAGCATTCCTTTTTTTGCATTAAACGCTACAACAGCCGGCAAAAAAGATGTGGAGGCGGTAGTGGAAGAAACCAGACTAACGGGGAAGGTTATTTTATTCTTAGATGAGATCCATCGCTTTAATAAAGCTCAACAAGATTATTTACTCCCTCATGTTGAGAGAGGAGATATTATCTTGATTGGGGCAACAACAGAAAATCCTTATCACGACGTGAATCCTGCCATAAGAAGTCGTTGTGGTCAAATAAAACAATTAACCAGGTTAACAAGAGAAGATATTGAAGCATTATTATGGAACGCTATTAAAGACGAAAAAAGAGGCCTTGGTAAATTTACAATTGAGGTAACCGATGAGCAAGTGAAAAAAATGGCAGCTGGCTCTAATGGAGATGCTAGAAAATCTTTGACTTTATTAGAATCTATCCTTTATGCATCGCCAAAGGAACATTCAACCTATAAGCTATCAGATGAAGTTATTGCAGACATGATTGAGCGTGTAGGGGTGTATGGAGATAAAAAGGGATCTCATTTTTATAATTTATTATCAAGTCTTCAAAAGAGTATTAGGGGGAGTGATGTGGATGCTGCTCTGTACTATCTTGCCCATCTTCTTGAGACAGGCGACCTTATTGCACTGAATCGACGATTACTGGTTATTGCTTATGAGGATATTGGTTTAGCAGATCCAAGTATGGGTCAAAGAGTGTTAGCCGCAGTAACCTCAAGTGAAAGACTAGGGCTTCCTGAGGCCAGAATTCCTCTATCTGTTGCTGTAGTTGAGATGTGTCTATCTTCAAAATCAAACTCTGCTTATAAGGCATTAGATAAGGCGATTCAAGACATACGAATTGGAAATGTTGGAGATATACCTAAACACTTAAGAGATGGACATTATGCGGGATCTAGGGCGCTTGGTCATGTGGGATATAAGTATCCACATGATTATCCTATTGGCACATTCGGAGGTTGGATACACCAACAGTACTTACCCGACAACCTTAAAGATTCGAAGTACTATCAACCGATTGAGGCTGGTGAAGAAAAACGTCTTTCAGGAATTTATCAGAAGCTTGAACAATTCAAAAAGAACTCAACTTCTTAGAAGGTGTTACAAAGAGTTCGCATAGAAATTGTTAGTGAGATCAATGGTGGCGGAATTTACACTTATGTACAGGGTATTTTCGCTTCGTATTGGGTGAGTACCTCTGTTCTTCCTTACCGGAGTATCGTGTGAAAATAACTCTATTTTCTTCCATTTTTATTGATTAGCAACAAAGCTTATGAAAAGATTTTTATAAACTAGTATTTCCAAGCTGTATTGTCGGTTATAAGTGCTTTCTTGTTTTATAATATGCTATAATGGCACATGAAGTTAAAGCAAAACTAATTGATTTTTCGTCCGGTATCAGTTAGAATACATTCTTTCTTTAGCATGGGGGCTAATATGAAGAGGAACAAAGACGTGGTTAAGAATTTACTGAGATGGATCATTTTTTTCGTTGGGCTCCTCATCATGTCTTTAGGAATTGTCCTTACAATAAAAGCTGATTTAGGAGTATCCTCTTGGGATGTTCTCCATATTGGATTATATTATCAATTCGGCTTAACAATTGGTTCATGGACCATCATTATGGGTGGACTCGTGCTATTAGGTGCGACCATTTTAATGAAAAAAAGACCACAACTTGGTGCTTTTATTAATATGCTAACAATTGGAATTTTTATAGATATGTTTCTTTTTTTACCATTTCTTCAAACACCGAAGTCATTCTTTGGTCAGCTTATCATGTTAGTTGTAGGAGTTGTCATATTAGGATATGGCATGGGGTTATATATATCAGCTAAATGCGGAGCTGGACCTAGGGATAGTTTAATGATTGCACTGGTAGATAAGACAGGAAAATCAATATCTAGTATAAGAGGAACGCTTGAAATCATTGTCTTAGCTGTAGGGTGGTTACTTGGTGGGCCTGTTTTCATCGGAACAATTGTAACCACTTTATCACTAGGCTATATCGCTGGAATCATGATTCCTTTTTGTGAAAGAACAACGAATCATTTATTTTTAAAGCTATTTGAGCCGAATAACACGGTACATGAAACCTATCTAGATAAAAGAGCTTAAGGGGGATATTATGAAAATATCAACAAAAGGACGCTACGGATTAACTATCATGATTGAGCTTGCAAAGAAGCATGGGGAAGGACCTACTTCATTAAAGAGCATTGCTCAAGCACATAACTTATCTGAACATTACTTGGAGCAGTTAATTGCTCCTTTAAGGAATGCGAGACTTGTGAAAAGTATTCGTGGGGCGTATGGTGGGTATATTTTAGGAGATGAACCTGAAAATATAACATCAGGAGATATTATTCGTGTCTTAGAAGGACCAATTAGTCCTGTTGAGGTGCTAGAGGATGAAGAACCTGCTAAGAGAGAGCTGTGGATTCGTATTCGTGATGCGGTAAAGGACGTTCTTGATAATACCACACTAGAGGATCTTGCAAACCATAAAGATGGAGATCAAGAGCCTTATATGTTTTATATTTAATAATCAGCCGTATACGTATAGATACTTTGTTTCTTAGATTCAATTCTAACATCTAATCCTTACGTACACGTTTTTCTTAAATCTCAACAATAATTTAACAGTCTTTTATATGAATGATGTCTATATATTTACCCATTCATATTTAATAGTAGTATCGTATAAAAAAGAGTCTAAAAACAATCGAGTCTTTTATAGAAAGAAGGCCTGTGAATGAAACGTATTTATCTTGACCATGCTGCTACTTCTCCTATGCACCCTGAAGTAGCGGAAAAAATGCTTGTGTTAATGAAAGAATCATTCGGAAATCCTTCAAGCATTCATTCATTTGGGAGAGACGCTAGAAGAATACTTGATGAATCAAGGAGAAGCCTTGCAAAGTCAATTGGTGCAAAACCTTCTGAGCTTATCTTTACAAGCGGCGGCACGGAAGCCGATAATTTAGCCGTTATAGGAACAGCCTTTGCTAATAAAACACTAGGAAATCATATTATCACAACAGAAATAGAGCATCATGCTGTTCTGCATGCATGTAAGTTTCTTGAAAAAAATGGGTTTAATGTTACCTATTTACCGGTTGATAAAAGTGGCTATATTTCGGTAGAGCAAGTAAAATCTAATCTAACGGATCAAACCATTCTAGTTTCCGTTATGTATGGTAATAATGAAGTTGGTACAATTCAGCCTATTAAAGAGATTGGTGAGGTTTTAAAAGACCACCAGGCTTATTTCCATACAGATGCGGTTCAAGCCTATGGTATAGAGAGATTACATGTTGGGGAATTAGGCGTTGATTTATTAACAGCTTCCTCCCACAAAATCAACGGGCCTAAGGGTGTAGGGTTTCTTTATGTAAGATCTGGTATTAGCTTACAACCTTCCTTATATGGTGGTGAACAGGAACTAAAACGTAGAGCTGGAACAGAAAATGTACCAGGAATTTATGGATTTAGTTTAGCGGCTTCCCTTTCAATTAAGGAGCCTAGCCAAAAACAAGAATTTTATCAACAGTGTAAAGACATTATGATAAGCGTATTTAAGGAACAACACCTTGATTATGACGTGAATAGCCCTTCTCAAGGTTTAGCACATGTGTTGAATGTGTATTTTCCAAACACACATATTGAATCACTTTTAGTGAATTTAGATATATCTGGTATTGCAGCATCAAGTGGATCCGCATGTACAGCTGGTTCTGTTGATCCTTCTCATGTCTTAGTGAGTATGTTCGGAAAAGATTCGGATCGGCTGACTTCATCCGTTCGTTTTAGTTTTGGGTATGGGACAACGCTTGAGGATGTTCGTTATGCAGCAAATGAAATTTCAAAGATAGTAAAGAGAGTAACAGCTTAGAGTAACTTGGAGGTGAAAAGGATGAATAGAGATCCTAAAGATATACGGGTTGTTGTAGGAATGTCGGGTGGAGTTGACTCATCCGTCGCAGCATTACGTTTGAAGGAACAAGGCTATGATGTCATCGGTATCTTCATGAAAAATTGGGATGATACGGATGAGAATGGTGTGTGTACAGCAACCGAAGATTATAATGATGTGATAGAAGTTTGTAATCAAATTGGAATTCCTTATTATGCGGTGAATTTCGAAAAACAATACTGGGAAAAGGTGTTTACTTATTTCCTAGATGAATATAAAGCAGGTAGAACACCGAATCCGGATGTTATGTGTAATAAAGAAATAAAGTTCAAGGCATTTCTCGAGCATGCAATGTCATTGGGAGCAGATTATTTAGCTACAGGACATTATGCACAAGTAGAGTATCGTGATGGGGAATATAAAATGCTTCGAGGCGTTGATGATAATAAAGATCAAACGTATTTCTTAAATCAACTTGGTCAAGAGCAATTATCAAAAGTTATGTTCCCATTAGGCGATATAGAGAAACCAAAAGTACGTGAAATCGCCCAAAAAGCAAACTTAGCAACTGCTTCAAAGAAAGATAGTACTGGCATTTGTTTCATCGGAGAACGTAATTTTAAAGAGTTTCTAAGTGGGTATTTACCTGCTCAACCTGGTGTCATGCAAACCCTAGATGGAGAAGTGAAAGGGAAGCATGATGGTTTAATGTATTATACAATTGGACAACGTCATGGTTTAGGAATTGGTGGTAGTGGTGATCCATGGTTTGCTGTTGGGAAAGACTTAAAGAAAAATGTCTTATTTGTAGAGCAAGGCTTCCATAACGAATTACTCTATTCAGATTCGATTACGGCAACTAATATTAGCTGGGTTTCAGATGCAGCTGTTTCAAAAGTTACGTGCACAGCAAAATTTAGATACCGTCAAGCAGATAGCGAAGTGACGGTAGAAATGCTAGACGATCAAACAGCAAAGGTTACATTTAAAGAGCCTATTCGAGCTGTTACTCCTGGACAAGCTGTCGTCTTTTATGATGGAGAGGTTTGCTTAGGCGGCGGTACTATAGATGAAGTATTTAAAAACGGTGAAAAGCTATGGTATGTAGGGTAAATTAGTTTATAGAAGGGTTGACACTTTTAGTGGCGTCAGCCCTTTTATGATGTGAAGAGTTTTCTTTATTAGGTAGTAAACTAATACGATTATTTAGAAAGAAGGTACATAGATGGAACACAATCAACATGGTATAGAAGAAATGCAAAAAGGTCATTTTGAAGAAGCTGCGACGGCTTTTTCGAAGGCAATTGAAGAAAACCCGGAGGATCCTATTAGCTATATTAATTTCGGAAACTTACTTTCTGCTGTTAATGAACCAGAAAAGGCTTTAAAGTTTTATGAAAAAGCAATTGAAATCGATAAAGATGCAGCCACAGCTTTTTATGGAGCCGGTAATGTTTATTTTAATCAAGATAACTTCAATGAGGCAAAAAATATGTATGAAAAAGCATTAAAAAAGGGTCTTGATCATAGTGACGTGTATTTTATGCTTGGTATGTCCTTTATGAATCTCGAGCAAAACCGTCTTGCTTTACCATACCTTCAGCGTGCAACAGAGTTAAACTCAGAAGATACTGATGCAAAATTTCAATATGGATTATGCTTAGCGCAGCATGAAATGATAGATGAAGCGATTACTCAATTTAATGACGTTATTCAAGTAGATGAGAAACACGCTGATGCGTTTTATAATTTAGGGGTAGCACATGCGTTTAAGGAAAATCAAGAACTTGCTATTACCATGCTTGAAAAGGCTCTATCTATTCAGCCTGATCACTTGTTGGCTGGGCATGCTTTAAAGATAATTAATTCCTCTATAGAATAGTCGTATAGGCTTATATTTATCTAGAATACGAAGGGAGTAACGTTTCATGCAGGAGAGTGCAGATTTATTTGAGGAAAATGAACGTTTCGTAAAAGGGCTTGTAAAGGTTGTAATCTTTCATAATGAACAAAACCTTTACTCCGTTTTAAAAGTAAGAGTTCAAGAAACAAGTGAAGAAATAGATGATAAAGAAATAACTGTAACGGGCTATTTTCCAACCCTGCATGAAGATGAGACCTATACATTTTTTGGGTCTTTTACAAACCACCCAAAATTTGGCCTTCAGTTTCAAACAGAGCACTTTCGGAAGGAAATTCCCCAAACGAAGGAAGGGGTTATTCAATACTTATCAAGTGACCTTTTTAAAGGGATAGGGAAAAAGACAGCTGAGGCGATTGTTGATCATTTAGGTGAATCAGCGATTTCTAAAATCCTTCAAAATCCTGCTGTGTTAGACGCTATTCCTAAAGTGAAAAAAGAAAAGGCGAAACAGCTTGTAGAAGCATTAGTTTCTCATCAAGGGCTTGAGCAGGTTATGATTTCTCTCAATCAAGTAGGGTTTGGGCCACAGCTTGCCATGAAAATCTATCAAACCTATCAGGATGAAACATTATCCGTTATACAGCAGAATCCATATCAGCTTGTTCAGGATGTTGAGGGAATAGGGTTTATTCGTGCGGATGAATTAGGACAACAGATTGGGATCTCGGTAAAGAGTCCAGAAAGAATCAAAGCTGCTTGTCATTACATTATTGAACAGCTAAGTCTGCAAGATGGACATGTCTTTATTAAGCTAGAGCAATTAATTATTGAAACGAAAAAGCTACTAGATCATTCGAGTCAAGAGCGAATTGTGGAAACAGAGATTTCAAATGAAATCATTGCTTTAACGGAAGAGGGAAAAGTGATTGTGGAAGAGGATCGAGCATATTTGCCCTCACTCTTTTATGCGGAACAAGGTCTAGTTAAGAATATAAAAAGAATTCTTGATCAAACAGAGTATGAGGATCTCTTTCCAGAATCTGAATTTTTACTCTCTCTAGGGAACCTAGAAGAAAGGCTGAAGGTTCAATATGCTCCAACCCAAAAGGATGCGATTCAGAAAGCCTTAATGTCTCCGATGCTATTATTAACCGGTGGACCAGGTACTGGTAAAACAACAGTTATTAAAGGGATAGTTGAGCTTTATGCTGATTTGCATGGTTGTTCACTTGAACCTCAGGATTATAAAAAAGAAGAGCCCTTTCCAATTGTCCTTGTTGCACCAACAGGAAGAGCTGCAAAAAGAATGAGTGAAGCAACAGGTTTACCTGCTGTAACCATTCATCGTCTCCTAAAGTGGAATGGATCTGATGGTTTCGAGCATGATGAAAATAACCCTATAGCTGGAAAATTACTAATTGTTGATGAAGTTTCGATGGTGGATATTTGGATAGCGAACCAGCTATTCAAAGCAGTACCTGAAAACATGCAGGTTATTATGGTTGGTGATGAGGATCAGCTTCCTTCAGTAGGGCCCGGACAAGTTTTGCGTGATTTATTAGCTTCTTCCATGATTCCAACGGTCCGATTAACCGATATCTATCGTCAAGCCGAAGGCTCTTCTATAATTGAATTAGCCCATGAAATTAAGCATGGAACGTTACCTACGAACATTGCTGTTCCGACGTCAGACCGCTCATTTATTCAATGTTCTCAAGCACAAATGAAGGACGTAATAGAAAAGGTTATAAAAAGTGCAATTAAAAAAGGTTATACATCAAAGGATATTCAAATCTTAGCACCGATGTACAGAGGCCCAGCAGGAATTGATCAACTAAACAAACTTGTACAGGAACTGTTTAACCCGAAAGCTTCAACCAAACGAGAATTAAAGTTTGGGGACGTCGTTTATAGAAACGGTGATAAAATCCTTCAGCTTGTCAACCAACCCGATCAAAATGTCTTTAACGGAGATATTGGTGAAATTGTTTCTATTTTTTATGCAAAAGAGAATACGGAAAAAGAAGATATGATCGTCATTTCGTTTGATGGAAATGAAGTGACTTATACAAAGCAGGATTTTCACCAATTTACACATGCTTTTTGTTGTTCAATTCATAAATCTCAAGGCAGTGAGTTCCCAATTGTTATCCTGCCAATTTTAAAAAGCTACTTTAGGATGCTTCGACGTAACCTTATTTATACAGCTATTACAAGAAGTAAACGATCCTTAATTCTTTGTGGTGAAAGAGAAGCACTACAATGGGGAATTTCTAATAATGATAGTTCTGAAAGACAAACATCATTAAAACGAAAATTAAGTGGCAATGAGGAAGTAGATGAATTGCAAAAACATTTGCCGTTCCCAGTAAAGGACGCAAATATTGGAATGGAAAACATCACTCCATATGACTTTATGGTGGAAAGCTAATAAAAAATTCGAAAAGGGAGATGAGGCTCTTCATCTCTCTTTCGAATTTAGTAAGTTGAAGTTTAATGCTAGTTAATCTTTAAATTCTTCTTCTACACATGTGAAATCTTCATCAAGTTCTTCATAATCCTCTAAGGTTAAAAGCGCATGCTCCTTATGGTGGTGATCATTAGTATGACAATGTATAACGGATGGGGTAGTAGGAGGGGTTTTGCATCTGTTTTCATTTACATCACCTAGAATGGTCACATTTATCTTACCTATTTTTTCTCTAATTACGGTCGTTTGAACAACTAATATTACTTTCAATACGACAACATCATGATATCCATCACTTACTACCTGTGGAGGAATAATGGCTTCAACAAATGGATCTGTAAGCTTTAAAGAGTCACCAGGACAAGCCCCTTCGCACGTTACTTCTTCTTGAAAAAACAAGGTAATATTTTTCTGATGTTTCCCATTTACAATAAGACTGCCAAGGATACTTCCTTGTAGCACAACTAAATCTTTAATAAGTGTTCCTTTAATTGTGATACTAGAGTTATCAGGTATAAACTGAACGCTATGGCATTTTTTGTTTTTCAGAATGGTTTTGGAATGTGCTTTTAATATGGACTTTTTAGAACAGAGAACGCTTTGAATCAGGACAGCTTCAGTTGTTAAGCAATTTTCTTTTTTTGTTTCCACCCTTTTTCTCCTCCTTAAGTAAATTTCACTTCACCAGTATATGTAAAAAAAAGATCGTACTATGACAATTGATGAATATAAAAAAAACTTTTATTTTATTGGAACATACACCTCTAACAAAAAAAGAGGCTGACCCAAAAGTCTAGATTTTAGACCTTGGGTTAGCCTCTTTTCATACTTTTATCTTTTTAATTCAGTTAACGTAAAAACCGGGACGTTCCATTCCACTATCGTTCTAAAATTGTATTCATAGAAGCAAAACCCCTACGAAAACAGTCTTTTTTAAAGAATAATTAAACAACAAAAAAATCGGGTAGTCAAACTCCTGATTTTCGAACGATCAATCGGTTTCGATCTGATCGTATGAAAGACATTATCTATCAAGTCTTCTTTTCAATTGTAGAGTTACTACGTGAAAAAGGATTGGTAAAGCTGGAGCACTATTTTGTTGATGGGACTAAGATAGAAGCAAACGCAAATCAATATACATTTGTTTGGAGAAAAGCGACAGAAAAATACGAAAAAAGATTCGTGAACGTCTTCAGAGTGAAGAAGGACGAAAATTATATAGCCAACGAACATGTGATGTAGAAAGTGTATTTGGACAAATAAAACATAATCAGCAGTTCAGACGCTTTTCAATTCGTGGCCTCCAAAAAAATACGATTGAATGGGGGCTTCTTTGCGTTGCACATAACTGTAAAAAAATGCAGAAAACAATAAAAAGAACGAAAGAAAAAGAGGAAAATGGAAACCAATAAGGGGAAGGAATCCCTCTTTTTTCATTAAAAAAGCCTAATTATTTGTTTCTACACGAAAGATAAAGAAAGGGTGCTCAAAAGGTCGTTATTTAACAACCTTTTGAGTCACCCTCTCTTTTCTTACACATCATTTTATCGCAGATAATGAGTAATAACCGTTAATTTCCGTTAAAGAATGTTACCGTTCTAGCAGTAGGTGAGGTTGGTTGGAATGTAGTGCAGCGATCTTGATTAATATCACCTAATACAGTTACGCCAGCTTGAACTAATTTCTCACGAGATACAGTAATTTGTGTGCGGATGATAACTTTAAAAGTGATAAAGCCAAGTGAAGCAACATCTCCAACTGTTAATCCTGGAGTAATTACTGGTGTTAATACTGCTTCAATTACAGGTACAGTTTCTTGTAAGTCATCTCCAGGGCATGCTCCCGGACAATCTGTTTCAGCTTGGAATGGTAAGTTTAATGATACAGAGATTGGTAATGTTACTCCTAAAATATTGATATCTGCAGTAATAGGGACATAACCAGAATTAACAACTTTATCTTCTATTAATGTTCCCCTCATAACGATACCTGTTGGATCTGCAACAACATTTGAGAATGAAACTAAAGTTAAGTCAGTTCCAGCTGGAAGTAAGTCTATTGCTGGTACTTGTAATTCAGCAACCTTTTGTACAGCTTTCGTACAAATAACAGAATTAACCTTTAAGCACTCTACACTAGGTGATACTACTTTAGGTTGTTCTTTTTTGCAGCATACATCTGCTACGTTATTTTGGTTACAACAAAAATCCAAAATAATCATTCCTTTCTAGTAATATTTTCTTTTCAATATAGGTTATGATAGAAAATAATTCTTGTATAGTTGATTTCCTTAATTTAGAAAAAAATGGTGTTGTGTACGTACTAACGTTGGTTAAAAGGAACACTACGGGATATTCTATTTTACTAGGATAATTTCTCTGTGTTTTTTGCAATGTGCTTAGCATATAGAATCTTTTGTCTAGCAACCTCTAGTTCTAATGAGAAAAGAGGTGGTGTACCAGGTCGCCAATTTACTTCATATATCCAGATCTTTTTAGTAGCATCTAGTGCAATATCAATACCTAATTCATCTAGGGGATAGGAATATAATGTATCGAAGTGTTCAGAGAACATGAGAGAAAATCGTTCTAAATAACGTTTAACATTATAATAGTCCTCTTGAAACTCTTGTTTTAGAAAATCAATAATATCCATTGTTGTACCGCCTTGATGAAGGTTTGCGATAAAACTACTATCAGAAATCGTTGGAAAGATCGTGGTTAATTCCCATCTTCCATTTTTACCTTTTTGTGCATGTAGTCTGATGCTATAGGTTGAGTTATTTTTCGTATAGGATTGGATAAAAGGCTGACAAAGATAGTGTCTTTTTTGGATTATTTTCTTAATGAATTGGGGGAACAATGAATGTGGTAGTTTATATTTTTTTTTACCATCAAAAATGAAAAAGGTTGTGTCTAGTTTCTTAATAAAAAATATGTCTCTACCCCTACTTCCATCTATAGGTTTTAAGACAATTTTTGACGTGTGAGATAAAAGAGAGAAAATAGATTTATGACTTTTAACATGAACCGTAGGAATTAAGTAATCTGAAAAAACCTTTCCATCTTCGATTTTTTGATAAACTTCCATCTTGTTACCAATTGGATAGCTAGTAAAAGGGATATAATCCTCCAATTTTCTGATAATTTTTCTTTGCTTTTCTGTTTTTGGAGAGCTTGCATTATAAATAACATCAGGAAAAGGGAAAGTCTTTTCACACCATTCCCCATCTTCATAAATCCAGCCTCGTATCACTTTCTTATTAAAGTCTACTTGGCTTGGCGAAAAAAAATAAAACAATACATCCTCTAATTTAGCTACTGCAGCGAAAGCATAAGCTTTAAAAACAGTAGTAGGATGCTTACGATGTGAGAGCATTCCAACACTAATCATTGTGATCGACACCTCGCTCCTTATCTTGGGCTATATGGAATTCTATTTCTTGTGATGCCTCTAAGGCTCTAGCTTTTGCTTCGGTTAGCGAGCCGCCTGTAGCCAAAACATAGCCACATCTATCTCCCATTGAGAGAGGCGATCCCATTTTTGCCCCTTTACGAGGCTTTATATAGACCCTTTCAACTCCTGGTAGTGATAATGCGCGGTTTTTGCCCGTTACTTTCTCAAGGACACCCGTTGTATGTGTAATTAGATAACGTGCATATGCGTATTGATTTTTTGTTTTTACCATATTTACTCTTTCCCCTACATGGAGATTGACAATTTCCCTTGCTAGATTAATGCCAGATCCGGCTTCAATAAGTGAATTCATTACTCCACCAGATATTCTAGGATTCATTTCGATTAACTTTAATTGATCATCGCTATATTTGAGTTCAATATGAAATGAACCATTATCCATATTAAACTCATCAACAATTGATGAAACAAGCTGATGGAGCTTGTTATAGAGGATTTCGCTTATTTCTGGTAACAACCCATATCCAATAACAATGAATCGCTCCTTTTCTAATAACGTTTGTTCGACAAATGCAACAATTGTATAGCTACCATTATGAACAAGTATTTCAGCTAAGTATTGTTGTCCCTTTAAGTACTCCTCGATTAATACAGGGACTTCTGGATATTTAGAAATAAGTAAACGCATTGCTTTTTTAAATTCTGATGGGGTTTTAACATATATTACATCTTTAGATCCTGTAGAAAGAGGAGACTTAACCATAAGAGGTAATTTATTTTTATTCTCCTTAATAAAAAGCTTGAGATCTTCTGAATGTTGATTGTACACAGAAAAGAAAGGAGTAAAATTATAATGCTTAAGAGCTTTTCTTGTTTGAATTTTGTTTAACATTTTACAAATAAATTCACTATTCATGTTTGAATCACAATATAGCTTTGTTAATTGAGCGGCTCTGTATACATACTGATCAATAAAACTGATGATGGCTTTCAATTTTTTTGATTGAGTCGAAAGAAAGGTCAGCTTTTCTTTTATTTTTTCAACTGATAAGTCTTCAATAAAATACATTTCATGTACATCAGGAAATTCTTCTCGTTGGCTCAAGAATTTCTGTTTTGCTGTGAGTAAAATAGTGAAATATCCCATAGCTTCCGCTGCTTTTATAGCTTCTCTACTTGAGCCTGATTTATTAGTTTCGATAAAAACTATACTTAACATACATTCAACCCCTGATAAGGTATTTTCTTGGTATCGATTTGTACCACCTGATAAAGCTAAAAAAGATCGTATATCTTTTTAGAACTCGAACCGTACTGTTATGGCGTCACCAATGATCTATCTTTTTTATACTATGGAAGCTTTTGGTTTTTGAGATAGTCCATTATCATTGATTGAACAAATGATGAAGAGGACCAGAATGAGGTTGTTGGAAAAGGTTTCTCTGAATGACTTTTAGGCTCAAGGTGAACTCTATAAATGTTCGGAGAGGTGGAGATGACTTTGCGAACATTTTCAAAGCTTAACGGACTACCTGTTTATTGTAGCAGTTCGGCAAAATTGATTGGACACATTTCAAATATGTGTGTATCATCCCAGGGCTCAATCATCGGACTTGTCATGGAAGGTAAGGGGTTTTTTCAACGAGATCGATTTTTACCAATTGAATTCATTGATTCAATTGGAGAAAATGGTGTAATGATTGAGCAAGTTGAAAAACTAACTTCCGTTCATGACCTTAAGAAAAAATATTCGTATAACACATACCAGGATTTAATCCATAAGTCAGTCCTATCTAAAGAAGGGGATAAGCTTGGTTTGTTGGAAGACGTATATTTTTCAGAACAAATGGGCACAATTGAGGCATACGAGTTGACGGACGGATTTTTTGCGGATCTTACAGAAGGTAAAAAAGTAATCAGACCAAGTAGTGAGTCACTGATTATTAGCAAGGATGCGATCGTCATTGAATTATAAGAAGATAAGAAGAGGTGTGCCCGTTTGTTATCATGTCCGAATTGTAAAAGTAAAGACCTAGGGAAGATCGGTGTAAATCAATATTATTGTTGGAGCTGCTTTATTGAACTTTCTGTTAATAAAGGGAAAATTTTAACACATCAAGTTGAGGAAGATGGGACACTTAGTTCACTTGATGATTTGTTTTCTGATGATGAACGATCCATAATCATGTAAAGGGGAGATTGTCTTGAACCGAACAGTAACCTCAATTGTTTCTTTAGGAATAGGTGCAGCAGCATATCATCTTGCAAGAAATACAAACATGACATCTAATCGTTCGATGAAAAAAATGAGAAAACGAGTAATGAAAATGTTTTAAAAGAAAGAGAGCCGGATAAGGATCTGGCTCTCTTTTTAGTGTGCATGTTTTGCAATTAACATTGGAAATCACCAAAGAATGAATAAAATATTGTTCTCATCCTACACTAATGAATACGAGGAGGGACTCATCATGAGGGATCGTCATATAAAATGGTTGTTACGTATTTCGATTACATTATTAGGGTTACTCACCATCTATGTGTTCTTTAAGCTATACTCTATTTGGGAACCCTTTTATCTTATTGCTAAGGCTATACTGATCCCCTTCTTAATTGGTGCTTTTATTACATATTTACTCCATCCTGTTATAGAGAAGCTACATAGTACAGGAGTTCCAAGGACGATTTCCATTCTTATCATTTATTTTTTGTTTTTCGGCTTAATTGGATATGGAATTTATAGAGGGATTCCTGTATTAGTAAATCAGTTACGAGACTTATCGGAGAATTTTCCAAAACTTTCAATGTCTTATACAAATTGGGTAGAGTCTATTCATGATCAGACCGATAGATGGCCAGTAGGCGTAAATGAACGAATTGATACAATGTTTCAAAAGACTGAGGAGTGGCTAGCATTAACAATTGAGAATGTCATTAATAGTTTGAAGGGCATTTTTGATTACATCTTGCTATTGGCCATCATTCCCTTTTTGGTGTTTTATATGTTAAAGGATTTTGATCAATTGAAAAAGGCAGGGTGGTACTTAACCCCTAGAAAATGGAGAAATGAGGCTATTCAATTTTTAAAGGATATTGACCACTCTCTAGGAAATTACATTCGAGGTCAATTGTTTGTTTGTTTCATAATAGGTTTACTTGCTTTTGTTTCGTTATGGTTTTTTGGTATAAAGTATCCACTGATCTTAGGATTATTGATCGGTATTACAAATATTATTCCTTATTTTGGTCCCATCATTGGGGCTATACCTGCGGTAATCATTGCGGCCACTATGTCGACTAAAACCGTCATTATTGTCATTATCATCATAATGGCTTTACAATTTATTGAGGGAAATATATTAGGACCTCTCGTTGTGGGGAAGAGTCTCCATATGCACCCAATTATTATCATGCTTGCTCTTTTGGCTGGAGGAGAAATCGCAGGAATACTTGGATTAATGCTGGCCGTGCCAATCATTGTGATCTTAAGGGTGATGCTAGTTCATGCAGTGTCGTTAAGAAGACAACAAAGCCAACATTGACAATTATGTGGAGCTTGTCTATAATTCACGTTAGAATATTGTTAAAACGATGAAGGAATAAGTATGTTGTTACCGCTTCTAGAGAGGAATCTTCCTTGGCTGTAAAAGATTCTAAGTAGGAACAAACAGAAAGCTAATCCTAAGTGCAGAAAAACCTGCCGTTTAAACCACGTTACGGTTTTAGAGGTGATGGGCACTATGTCCATAATCAGGGTGGTACCGCGAGCTAACTCTCGTCCCTGTGTAAAGAATGCATTCTTTTCACAGAGACGGGAGTTTTTTGTCTACTACCAAAGAAAGTCTTTGTGTGATAAAGGTAAAATGAATAAGGAGGATACATATGAAAAATTTACAGTCTCAAGAAGTGCGACAAATGTTCTTAGATTTTTTTAAAGAGAAAGGACATGCAGTTGAGCCAAGTGCTTCTCTTGTACCACATGAGGATCCAACGTTATTATGGATTAACAGTGGTGTAGCAACTTTAAAGAAGTATTTCGATGGGCGTGTTATTCCAGCTAATCCGAGAATTTGTAATGCTCAAAAATCAATCCGAACAAATGATATTGAAAATGTCGGGAAAACAGCTAGGCACCATACGTTTTTTGAGATGTTAGGTAATTTCTCCATTGGGGACTATTTTAAAGTAGAAGCAATTGAATGGGCATGGGAATTCCTAACAAGTGAAAAGTGGATTGGATTTGATCCAGACAAGCTATCTGTAACGATTCATCCAGAAGATCAAGAGGCTTTTGATATTTGGAAAGATAAGATTGGTGTGCCTGAAGAACGAATTATTCGTCTGGAAGGGAATTTCTGGGATATAGGCGAAGGTCCAAGTGGTCCTAACACAGAAATTTTCTATGATAGAGGAGAAGCATATGGAAATGACCAGAACGATCCTGAGTTATATCCTGGTGGAGAGAATGACCGTTATTTAGAGGTATGGAATCTTGTTTTCTCTCAATTCAACCATAATCCAGATGGTACATATACCCCTCTTCCAAAGAAAAATATTGATACAGGTATGGGCTTAGAACGAATGGTTTCTGTTATCCAGGATGTTCAGACAAATTTTGACACAGATCTTTTCATCCCAATTATTCGAGCTACTGAAGAAATTTCAGGTGAAAAGTATCGTACAGATGCAGAGAAAGATGTTGCGTTTAAAGTAATTGCCGATCATGTAAGAACAGTAAGTTTTGCTATTAGTGATGGAGCACTACCTTCAAATGAAGGACGCGGCTATGTATTACGTCGTTTGCTACGTAGAGCAGTTCGTTATGCAAAGCAGATTAATATTCACCGTCCATTTATGTTTGAGCTGGTTCCTGTGGTTGCTGAAATCATGGTAGATTTCTACCCTGAAGTAAAAACCAAGACAGAATTTATTCAAAAAGTCATTAAAAATGAAGAAGAACGCTTCCATGAAACACTAAATGAAGGACTGGCTATCCTAAATGAAGTCATGAAGACTCAAAGGGACAAAGGTCAAGATATTATCCCTGGAGAAGATGTGTTCCGCTTATATGACACATATGGTTTCCCAGTTGAGTTAACTGAGGAATATGCAGAAGAAGAGGGAATGAAGGTGGACCAAGAGGGCTTTGAAGCAGAAATGGGACGTCAAAGAGACAGAGCTCGTGCTGCTATTCAAAAAGTCGACTCTATGCAAGTTCAAGGTGGGGTTCTTGGAGATATTAAAGCGGAAAGTGAATTCGTTGGATATACAAAGTTAACGGTTGAAAATGCACATGTTATTGTCATGGTAAAGGATGGAGAAGAGATAACAAGTGCTTCTGAAGGTGATGAATTCCAGCTGATTTTAGATCAAACTCCATTCTATGCCGAGAGTGGTGGACAAATTGCTGATGAAGGAACATTAGCTAATGAAGCAGTGACGTTAAAGGTGAAAAATGTTCAAAAGGCTCCGAATGGACAAAACCTTCATCACGTTGTCGTTGAAAGTGGAGAGATTAAATCGGGAGATACAGTAGTGGCAACTGTTGCAGGTGAGAACCGCTCTGGAGTTATTAAAAATCATACAGCAACTCATCTATTACATCAGGCATTAAAAGATGTACTAGGAACACATGTAAATCAAGCGGGATCATTAGTGACGAAGGATAGATTACGTTTTGATTTTTCACATTTTGGTCAAGTGACACAGGATGAATTAACTCAGATTGAACAAATAGTGAATGAGAAAATTTGGAAAAGTATCGATGTGAATACGGATTATAAATCCTTAAACGAAGCAAAAGAAATGGGAGCAATGGCATTATTCGGTGAAAAATATGGTGACATTGTTCGTGTTGTTCAAGTAGGCGACTATAGTCTTGAGCTTTGTGGGGGATGTCATGTTCAAAATACAGCAACGATTGGTCTTTTCAAAATTGTTGGCGAATCGGGTATTGGAGCTGGCACAAGAAGAATTGAAGCTGTTACAGGAAAAGCTGCTTATCAATCCATTAATGAGCAACTGAACAAATTAACAGAAGCAGCAGATCTGCTAAAAGCGAATCCAAAGGATGTTATTTCACGAATTAATGGGTTACTTCAAGATTACCGTTCTCTACAACGTGAAAATGAATCTTTAGTTGCTAAGTTAGGAAACATGGAAGCCAGTACGATTGTAGATCAAGCAATTACAATTAATGGAGTAACCGTTCTAGCTGCAAAAGTGAATGCGAAAGATATGAATAGCTTACGAGGAATGATGGATGACTTGAAAAATAAGTTACAATCCGTTATTGTTGTTCTCGGAGCTGCTGAAGACGGAAAAGTTAACTTGGTCGCTGGAGTTACGAAGGATTTAGTTGATAAAGGCTACCATGCTGGAAAGCTAATTAAAGAAGTTGCTGAACGATGCGGTGGAAAAGGCGGCGGTCGTCCAGAAATGGCTCAAGCTGGTGCTAAAAACCCTGAAAAGTTAGGAGAAGCACTTAAATATGTCGAAGAATGGGTTGAATCCGTTTTATAAATTGAAAAAGTAGTGTAAAATGTAAGTAAGATTGGACAAGCAGATTCCATTCATGAATCTGAGAAAGAGGTGCGAATGTGAGTTCATTTGATAAAACGATGAAATTTAACTTTTCTGACGAAACGGTCGAAACGAATGTAAATGATGTCCTTTACACTGTGTACGATGCTTTGCAAGAAAAAGGATATAATCCTATTAATCAAATCGTAGGCTATTTGCTTTCAGGAGACCCTGCCTACATTCCACGTCATCGTGATGCACGGAATTTAATTCGCAAACTTGAGCGAGATGAATTGATCGAAGAGCTAGTTAAATCTTATTTACAAAAGAGAACGTAAGGTTTTAGAGGAATGGATTTTGGGTAAGATATTCAAGTTCATGTATGTTTAGACCATTTCCTATTACTTAGTACAAAATGAAAGGCATCTATTATGCGAATACTTGGATTAGATCTTGGTACGAAAACATTAGGCGTAGCAGTAAGCGATGAGTTAGGCTGGACAGCACAAGGAATTGAGACCATTAAGATAAACGAAGCGAGTCATGACTATCAGTTAGGAAGACTTTCAGAGATTATTGGTGAGCATTCTGTTGAGAAAATTGTACTAGGTATTCCTAAGAACATGAATGGGACACTTGGACCAAGAGCTGAAGCAAGTCAACATTTTGCTCAATTGTTAGAAAAGAAATTTCAATTACCGGTTATTCTCTGGGACGAGCGCTTGACAACAATGGCTGCTGAACGCATGTTAATTTCTGCTGACGTTAGCCGAAAGAAAAGAAAACAAGTCATAGATAAGATGGCTGCAGTGATGATTTTACAAGGATACTTAGATAGTTTAAATTAGAATGACTCACTAAAAAGAATATGGTCTTACTACTAATAAGATAAATGAAAGTTAATTAACTAATGAGGTGAATAGAATGGATCACGGCGAAAAACAAATTACTGTAATTGATGAGAATGGAAATGAGCAATTATGCGAGGTGCTTTTTACATTCGAGTCAGAAGAATTTAAGAAATCATATGTATTGTATTACCCAGTAGGTGCTGAAGAAGATGATAGTGAAGAAATTGAGATTCACGCTTCAAGCTTCAACCCACATGCAGAAGGTGAAGATGGAGAGCTTGCTCCAATCGAAACAGAAGAAGAATGGGATCTTATTGAAGAAATGTTAAATACATTCCTTGACGAAGAAGAGGAAGAGTAAGAGTAAGAAAGAGAAGCAAAGGAGGACTTACCTCTTTTGCTTTTTTATTGTTTAAAGGAAGGAAGGTGTTTTTTCGCTTCTAAGCAAGCTTTACTGAAAAATTTGATGCGAATAGCCATAATGAGTAGCAGGACTAGAGTTAGTGTATAAACCTTCTTAAAAGATTTAAAAGCACAGTAAAGATCTTTTAGAAAAATGGAACTAATTTCTCCTTCCCGATATGAAAAGAATTGAAAAAATTGCCGAATCATTTAGAACATTGTAGTATAATAGTTGGGATGAGAGGAGGATATATATGAAAGAAGATTCAAAGAAGGATTCTTTTCGTAAAAAACTTCTAGAGAAACAAAGTGAGGCAAAGGTTGTCCGGAAAATTGTATTGACCGTTTTTATTCTTTTAGTCATCGCTTTTTCAGGATTAATTGGGGGCGGTTATTTATATATAAAATCTGCTTTACAGCCTGTAGATCCAGCAGATCAAAAAACAGTTAATGTCACGATTCCAATTGGATCATCGGTATCAATGATTGCGAAAATTTTAGAAGAAAATCAACTCATAAAAGATGATCGTATCTTTAAATATTACATCAAATTCAAAAATGAATCTGATTTTCAAGCTGGTGATTATGAGCTGAAAAAATCAATGACATTTGACGACATTATTTTAAGTCTGAAAAAGGGAAAGGTAATGGAAGAAGTAGCTTTACAAATAACCATACCTGAAGGTCGTCAATTGAAAGAAATATCATCTATTATTGCAAACAACACAACCTACGATGAGGAAGATATCTTTAAAAAACTTACTGACAAGACATTTATTGACGCGATGAGGGATAAGTATCCGGACCTTCTTACTAATGATTTGTTTAGTGAAAAAGTAAAGTATGCTCTTGAGGGGTATTTATTTCCAGCAACGTATCCTTACTATACGGAAAATCCTACAATAGAGGAAATAGTAGAACCAATGATAGGTAAAATGCATGAGGTTGTCACAAAATATTACGCTCAAATTCAAGAAAAAGACATGACTATACACGAGTTTGTGACTATGTCCTCATTAATTGAAGAAGAAGCAACAGCAAAAGCGGATCGAGAAAAAATATCAAGTGTATTTTATAATCGATTAGATAAAGACATGATGCTTCAAACAGATCCAACTGTCTTATACGCTTTAGGTGAGCATAAAGATCGTGTTCTTTATGCAGATTTAGAGGTTGAATCTCCTTATAATACCTATAAAGTGACTGGCCTTCCGCCTGGACCTATCGCGAATGCAGGTGAAATGTCCATGGTAGCAGCTCTAAATCCAGAAGAGACAGATTACTTATACTTCCTTGCAACGAAGGAAGGACAAGTTATCTTTACGAAAACGTTAGATGAACATAATAAAGAGAAAAACACACATATTACAAATCAGTAATTAATTTCTTGCTGTCGTTAACTAGGAGGGAGGGTGAATTTAATATTCGCATTCCCTTTCTTGTTGTGGTAAAATATATCGAGTTGTTATAGAATGACTAGATTTGATAAAAGACGACAAAAGAGTTCTCATTTTTTGGGGCTCTTCTTTTTAGGTAGATATGGACTCTTTATTATATATGTTTTCATTACTATAGTTTGTTTTTGACGATTAATAAGTAAGAATGACACACTAAATCGAGATAAAAATAGAGAAAGATCTGTAAGATGTTTGCGAATTGGGAGGGCAATCATGTTAAGTGAAGATGTACTAACGTATATAGAGAACCTAATTCCTGATAGGCCTCCGTATGTTACAAAAATAGAAGAATATGCCTTAATGAACAGTGTTCCAATTATGGAAAAACCAGGTATTGAGGTGTTGCTTTTATTATTAAAAATGCAACAACCAAAGAAAATCTTTGAAATTGGGACTGCCATCGGTTATTCAGCAATACGAATGGCGTTAGCATTACCTGAGACTGAGATAGTGACAATTGAGTTAGATGAAGAACGCTATAATCAAGCTAAGATCCACGTGAAAGATATGGGGCTTGATCATCAAATAAAACTATATCTCGGTGATGCATTACTACTTTCTGAGAAGATAAAGCAGCATGGGGAATTCGATGCTTTTTTTATAGATGCGACAAAAGCAAAGTATACAAAGTTCTTTGAACTATATGAACCCATTCTTTCGGAGAATGGTGTTATCTACACGGATAATGTGCTTTTTAAAGGCACAGTAGCAAGGGATCGATCATTACTAAAAACAAGAAGACAACGTACGCTTGTAAGAAAGCTCGATGAATACAATAAAATGTTATTTACAAAAGAAGGCTACGAAACAACAATGATCCCTGTAGGTGATGGGATCGCAGTTACAAGAAGAATTGAAAGGGTTAGAGGTGTTTAAAAGTGAAGAAACCGGAATTATTGGTAACACCAAAAAAAGTTGACGAAATTGTTCCTCTTATTGATGCTGGAGCAGATGCATTTATCATTGGTGAGCAAAAGTTTGGTTTACGCCTAGCGGGGGATTTTTCTAGAGAAGAAGTAAAAGAAGCGATCGCTCTTGCGCATCAGCACGGAAAAAAAGTGTATGTAGCAATGAATGCTATTTTCCATAATGAATTAGTTGAAGAAATTGGAGAATATCTTACGTTTGCTTCGGAAGCGGGAGCAGATGCGGTTGTTTATGGTGATCCTGCTGTACTGATGATGGCTAAAGAATTTGCCCCATCTATGAAATTACATTGGAATACTGAAACCACTGCAACAAACTGGCATACGTGTAACTACTGGGGAAGAAAAGGATCTAAGCGTGCTGTCCTTGCTCGTGAACTGAGTATGGATGCAATTGTTGAAACAAAAGAACACGCAGAAGTAGAAATCGAAGTACAAGTACATGGGATGACTTGTATGTTCCAATCTAAACGCTCCTTATTAGGTAACTACTTTGAGTATCAAGGAAAAGCATTGAAAATTGAAAATCGAGATCAAGAAGAAGCGATGTTTTTATTTGATCCAGAACGTGATAATAAGTATCCAATCTTTGAGGATGCTAATGGAACCCATATTATGAGTCCTAATGATATGTGTATTATAGATGAGCTTGGTGAAATGATCGATGCAGGGATTGATAGTTTCAAGATTGATGGAATCCTACAAACTTCAGAGTACATTCTTGACGTAACTAAGAAATATCGTCTAGCCATTGATACGTACATTGCTGATCAAGATAAATACGAGGAAATAAAGGAAGGCTTGCTTTCTGAAATTGAAGAGCTACAAGCTAAAAACCGTCCGTTAGATACAGGATTCTTCTTCAAGGAAACCGTTTATTAATAGTAAAAACACACAATGTAAGGAAGTGAAAACAATGACTACAATCGCAGATAAAATATCAACAATAGTAGATGGGAAGCGAGTCATTACGAAAAAACCTGAATTGCTAGCACCAGCTGGAAACCTTGAAAAATTGAAAATTGCTGTACATTATGGGGCTGACGCTGTATTTATTGGTGGACAAGAATATGGTTTACGTTCTAATGCAGACAACTTTTCACAAGCTGAAATGGCAGAAGGTGTCCAATTTGCGAACAAATATGGTGCAAGAATATATGTAACAACAAATATCTTTGCTCACAATGAAAATATGGACGGACTAGATGAGTATTTAATAGGGTTACAGGAAGCAGGAGTAGCTGGAATAATTGTAGCAGATCCCCTAATTATTGAAACATGTCGTCGTGTAGCACCTAAATTAGAAGTGCATTTAAGTACACAGCAATCTCTATCAAACTGGAAGGCTGTTCAATTCTGGAAAGAAGAAGGTCTTGAGCGAGTAGTTTTAGCACGTGAAACAAGTGCAGAAGAAATAAAAGAAATGAAAGAAAAAGTAGATATTGAAATTGAAGCATTCATCCACGGTGCGATGTGTATTGCTTATTCTGGTCGTTGTACATTAAGTAATCATATGACGGCACGTGATTCTAACCGTGGTGGATGTTGTCAATCATGTCGTTGGGATTATGATTTATTTAAGCTACAGGACAATAACGAAGTGGCTTTATTTGATGAAAAAGATGCGCCGTTTGCAATGAGTCCTAAAGACTTAAACCTAATAGAATCTATTCCTAAAATGATTGAACTAGGTATTGATAGTTTGAAAATTGAAGGAAGAATGAAATCAATACATTATATAGCAACAGTAGTGAGCGTGTACCGAAAAGTAATTGATGCATACTGTGCCGATCCTGAGAACTTTAAAATTGATCCTGAATGGTTAAGAGAGCTTGATAAGTGTGCGAACCGTGAAACGGCTTCTGCCTTCTTCGAAAGTGTGCCAGGCTCTAAACAACAAATGTTCGGAACTCATAGTAAGAAAACAACGTTTGATTTCGTTGGTCTAGTATTAGATTATGACCCTGAAACAAGTATGGTCACTTTACAGCAAAGAAACCACTTCAAGCCAGGCGAACTAGTTGAATTTTTCGGACCTGAGATTGAGAACTTTACACAAACAATAGAGAAGATTTGGGATGAAGAAGGAAACGAGCTAGATGCAGCACGTCATCCACTACAAATTGTGAAATTCAAAGTAGATAAACCGGTCTTCACGAACAACATGATGCGAAAGGGGTTCTAAAACCTATGGCAAAAAAACCGGTTGTAATAGGAGTTGCAGGTGGCTCTGGCTCTGGTAAAACAAGTGTGACAAAAGCAATCTATGAGCATTTTAAGGGTCACTCTATCTTAATGCTAGAGCAGGATTATTATTATAAAGATCAAAAGCATCTTCCTTTTGAGGAAAGATTAAATACAAATTATGATCATCCACTGGCATTTGATAATGACTTATTGATAGATCATCTTCATTCATTGCTTTCGCATAAGGGGATTGATAAGCCTGTTTATGACTATAAATTGCATACGAGATCTGAGGATGTTATAGTAGTTGAGCCGAAGGATGTTATTATTCTAGAAGGAATACTAATTTTAGAAGATGAGCGCCTGCGTGACTTAATGGATATTAAACTTTACGTGGATACAGATGCTGATTTAAGAATTATCCGAAGACTGTTGCGAGATATTAAAGAAAGAGGTCGTTCAATTGACTCTGTTATTGAACAATACCTTACTGTTGTCCGTCCAATGCATAATCAGTTTATTGAACCAACGAAGAGATATGCAGATATTATTATCCCTGAAGGCGGACAAAATCATGTAGCAATTGATTTAATGGTAACAAAAATTCAAACAATTCTTGAACTAAACGCCATTTTGTAATAACATAGCATAGATAAAGTCTACTGTGTTCATATTATGTATAAGTCATTTTTTAGCTATTTCTATAGACTCTATTCTAAATAACTGTTGTTTTGGAAAGTGATAAACTTTTTTAACGATGTTATACTGAAAAAAGTCTTTCTAAATATCGACATTTGGTTGAGGAGAAGGAGGGGCAAACGATTTTTGCCCTTACTTTTTTACATATTTTAAGACAACTTTATTCTTTTATAGTAGGGCTCTCTAAAAAGAATGTTACTAACGGGTATAATGAATAGGTAATAGACTAGGTTCTATTTCATGAATATACGAGTCTAAGAAGAATAGATACCACTAGTCTTCTTAGGGGGGCAATTTCATTCATTTACTTAAAGCAGCAAAGTAATTTAAAGATCATCTATCATTTGCTTGTTTAGATTAGATTTAGCTAACCTTATACACCTTTTTAACATATATCAAGAGATAGAAAAACGATTTTATTAATGACTCAGTACGACAGGGACAGTCTACAAGAAGGAGTGGAATAAACATGGCACAAGAAAAAGTTTTTCCTATGACAAAAGAAGGTAAAGAAAAGCTAGAGCAAGAGCTTGAATATTTGAAAACGGTTAAGCGTAAAGAAGTTGTCGAACGTATCAAGATCGCTCGTAGCTTCGGTGATCTTTCTGAGAACTCCGAGTATGATTCCGCTAAGGAAGAACAAGCCTTTGTAGAAGGTCGAATTACGACTTTAGATAATATGATTCGAAATGCTAAAATTATTGAAGGTGAAGCTGATACAAGCACTGTTTCGCTTGGTAGAACAGTGACCTTTACTGAACTTCCTGCTGGTGATGAAGAAACGTATACAATCGTAGGTAGCGCAGAAGCAGATCCTTTTGAAGGCAAAATCTCAAATGATTCACCAATTGCGAAAAGTTTGATTGGTCGAAAAGTTGGAGATGAAGTAACTGTACAAACTCCTGGTGGAGAAATGCTCGTGAAAATCGTGAATATTAGCTAAAATAGGTTTAGATCATGAACACCTCGTCGAAAATGGAGACGAGGTGTTTTTTATGTTGTATAGGAAACTAAAAACGTATCGTTGGTGGAGTAGTGCTTTGATATCTAGGTTCAGCTCCTCAAGGTCATAGATGATAAGAAAAGAACACCTAGTATTCTATATGGTCTTATTGCACCAGGCTGTCAAAGGCTTCCTTAGGCTTTTATTCTCGCAGTGTAGCTATAGTTAAGGTGAATGGAATCAATACTTGAGGCTCCTGGGGACATTAGATGTATGAGTTACATCTACCAAACTGGAGCTTAAGAAGGCCCTACTGTAAATGAATGTAGAAACGATAAACAGCTACATTATATGATAGTGCCATTTAGTAGGAGAGCTTTTTCATTGGATCACCTTAAATAAAACGAAGGAGCTTCATATGAGTCATTCTAAACGCTTTATTTCAATAGGAATTATATTTATCCTCATATTCTTCTTATATCTATACAGACTAGCAGATCTTCAACTAATACACACAGAATCTTTTACAGATAAAGGAATTAACCTAGTCCAAGAAAGTGTAAATCAACGTACACAGGAAGTTGTCATTGATGATGGGAGAGGCCGTTTTGTTGATCGTAACGGAGTAGCATTAAAAGAGGATGCGGAGCCCTCGCTTGTTTTATTTCCTTTCTTAAAGGATATTACGTGGTCTGTCGACTCACTCTCCTCCATTGTAGGAATATCAGATAAAGAAATAAGAAGCTATTTAGTTGATGCGAAGGAGCCTGTTGTATTAGCGAAAAAAGAGGGAGTGGATTTGACTGACCAAGAATTAAAAGAAATTAATGAATTAAGCATACCAGGTGTTTTTGGCGTATATAAGCAAACAGCTGTAGATCAAGACATCGCAAAGCATGTATTAGGTATAACTGGTGAAAATGCAACCCAGTTACGATCAAAATATCCTGATAGAGAGGACTTGTCCTATAAAACAAAAATTGGGATTACAGGGTTAGAAAAGGCATTTGATGAGTTTTTGTTACCTGATGCAGAAACTAAGCTTCTCTATCATGTAGATGGAGATGGAAATCCATTATTTGGAGTGAATGTTAAGTATATTGCTGATTCTAATCCCTTTTATCCAGTTACTATTGAAACAACTATAGATACAGAGATACAATCAGCTGCAGAAAAGATTTTATCTAACCAAAAAATCGAAAAAGGAGGACTCATCTTACTAGATGTTGAAACGAATGATGTGCTTGCTATGGTAAGTAAGCCAGAATTAGATAGATCGGATGAAGATACCTTTATGAACTATATGCTACGTCCTCTTTTTCCAGGTTCTATCTTCAAAACTGTCATCTCAGCTGCAGCGATTGAATATGGATTAGATGATGCGACAAGAACGTTTAATTGTAATCTTAATTTACATGGTGAAAATGATGGTGGGCAAGACGATGGGAACCTTTCATTTGAACGAAGCTTTGCTAAAAGCTGTAACTATACGTTCACTACGTTAGCTAAAGAATTAATGGAAGAGAACGAACATGTGGTAGAAGAAACAGCTGAAAAACTTGGGTTATTAGGATCAATTGGTTGGAATGGAGAAGTATTTCATTACACTAACTTTGAACAATTCCCTGAAGAAGTAGAGGGGAAAATCTGGGGGGATGAAAATGATAAAAAGGTCCCAAGAGCAATTGATCAGACGGCAATTGGACAAAAAGATGTAAAAATAACACCGCTTGCAGTTGCGAATATGATGAGCACAATCGCTAGAGGCGGACAAAAAGAATCGGTTCGTATCGTAGATAGTATATTATATAAAAATGGAACAACGATGTTTACATTTAATGAAAACATCGATAATCAAGATACAATTTCAGCCTACACGGCTGCAAAGCTACAAGATTTGTTACGCTTAGTTGTAACAGATTCAGAAGGAACCGGAAGAAGGTTTCAATCTTCTTCATACGAGGTATCAGGTAAATCAGGGACAGCTCAAACTGGGAAGATGACAGAAGAAAATGAAACATTATATAATAAGTGGTTCGCTGGATACTTTCCTGCCGATCAACCTAAATACGCACTTGTCGTGGTCGAAATGGATACGACAAGTGCAGAAGCTGGGACAAATGCGGCTTTTTATGATATAGTAAATGAACTTGCGAATTTTGACGCTAAAAATAGTTCAAATTGACGTAGAGTGAACATGGTATATAATGTATTCTACAACTAATCGTTTTTTTGTTGAAACTTCTTACTTACTATTTACGACTAGATAGATAATAACGTAAATTTATGAAGAAGTATGAAGGTATGAGGGACAAAGGAGTGTAGTACATTGAGTTATAATGAATTAAATCATTCTCGATTCGAAAAAAGAGATAAAAAAAGAAAAAGTAATATAGTATTAAATACATTGATTGGTCTTGTACTTGTTCTTATTCTATTTGTAGGCTCTCAGCTCATTCTTGGAGGAAACTCTGAAAAAACAGCAAAGTACAATGAACAACCAGACGTCAAGCTCTTGAATGAGGAAGAGAAAAATGACGCAGAAGCAAAAGAAGAGAAGCAAGAAATTGATGAAAATAAAGCGGATGGGGAATCAACGCTAGATGAAGACGGTGATGGGGAACCAGATCAACAAGAAGGTAGCGAAGAAGAACTGAACGACCCTTCAGATCAAGCTATTATTACAGAAGGAGATCCGGAGTCTGAAATAGCAGAAACAATTGAAAATCCAGGCTGGTCACCAGTAGGTACATCACAAACCGAGCCTCACACTGCAGACTATACAAAGGGTAGCCAGGACTGGACAGAAATGACGAAGGCCCTAAGTTATGCAACAGGTATTCCTGAATCAGATATGATTATATGGTTTTTAGGTAATAATGGTTCACCTAATGATGCTGTAGGGACTATTTCACCTAAAGACCAATCCATTAAATATAAGGTATATATTACATGGGTTGAGAATAAAGGCTGGAAGCCAATAAAAATTGAAAAGCTGAATTAATGGTAAAACCATCCTCGTATACGCTTGTAGAGGATGGTTTTTTTGTTTTGTTTTTCTAGAAAAGTGAGCGTTAGTGTGCACGAAAATTTGTTTTAGCCAATAAGCAAATCAATTCCTTAAATGTTTATTAAACACAAATCTAAAGAAATATAGCTACCTTTACATTTTGGCTATATATCAAGTGTCTGGTCTGGTTGAATCCCGCTCCAGTTGCTCGTTTTTTCGCGGAGCGGACGGAGAGCCTCCTGTAGGAGTCTCGCACTTCCCCTCCATACAACCTTAAGTCGTTTTCGTTCAAAAACCCTATTTTTTACATTCATTCATGTCCATAACACATAAGAAAAGGAAAAATTAGTACATAGTATTAGATATACACACGCTTTATAAGGCCTTAAAATGGACAACTGCTGTATAAATCGTTCTACCATCGGGAGTACTATGTACATTATGGGAAACAGAATGTACGGAAAGTAAAAGTGCCTGATTATTGACAATTTGCTCATTAATCTTTTTCTCTAATTCTTTTACATTTATTGCCTCGAAAAATTCAACTTTATCTTTAATTAAATCTAATTGTAAATTCATCCTTTTTCCTTCACTCCTAACATGATCTACAGAAATACTATACCAGACGATAGATTTGATTCCAATGGTGATCCTGTGCTAAGAGAATGATGAACATTCTTGCTTTATCTTCACTAAATATGTACACTCTAACATGTAACAGAAATGTCGATGTGTTCATTCAAGCACAGACATTTTGAGCAAAGTGATAATAAGAAGGGATTTGACAAAATGAAAATCGCTATAATTGGTGCAATGGAGGAAGAAGTAACTATTCTTCGTGATAAATTAGATAATCGTACGCAGCAAGTAATTGCTAATTGTGAATTTACTGAGGGTACATATAATGGAGTTGATGTTGTCCTTCTTAAATCAGGTATTGGTAAAGTCAATGCAGCTTTAAGTACAACGTTGCTTCTAGATCGTTACAAACCTGATTATGTTATTAATACAGGGTCTGCAGGAGGCTTTCATCCATCTTTAAATGTAGGTGACGTTGTCATTTCCTCTGAGGTTCGTCATAACGATGTTGATGTAACAGCATTCGGATATGAATATGGTCAAGTTCCAGGCTTACCTGCAGCTTATCTTCCTGAGCAAAAGCTAGTTGATATTGCTGTACAAAAAGCAGAGGAAATTGAAGACATTCAAGTGGCAAAAGGTCTTATTGTAACTGGAGACTCTTTCTTAAGTGATCCTACTAAAGTGGAATTTATACGTAGTAAATTTAATGATCTACATGCTGGTGAAATGGAAGCGGCAGCTATTGCTCAAACCTGTCATCAATTTAATGTACCGTTTGTTGTCATTAGAGCATTATCTGATATCGCAGGAAAAGAATCAAACATATCATTTGATCAGTTCTTAGATCAAGCAGGAAAGCATTCGGCACAATTGGTACTAAAGATCGTAGAGGCTTTGTAAACACTGAGAAACAATCATAGTGAACTGCACTAGTATCCTTACCATGGTAATTGGAGAAAATTACATGATTATGAACCTACTAGACTATGTTATTGTATATATATGACATGACTAGTAGGTGATTTGACATGACGAAAAAAAACTTACGCAATTTAGTTTCAGATTATAAAAACTATGCATTTGTTTTATTAGCTGCAAGTGTTTTCCTATATATTGGTGTTGTTTTACCAGGCCAAGGTAAAGAACCTCTTTACGATTGGGTTATGATGGGAACAACATTCCTTTTTCTTGTTGGATCTTACAGTTGTTTTAGGATTTCGTTAAACTATAAAAAACAGTTAGATGAACAAGAAGAACTTTAATGATTGAAAGGCTGAAGACAAACAGATGTAACATTGTTTGCCTTCAGTCTTTTTTGTGTATTATACCTATTTTTTAACTTTGGCTCTGTTATATGTAATTGGTGTCCGATGCAGTCATTTGCTTTTTCCGAGATGAAAGAATAATTAAAAATCTCAACTAGCGGTTCTTAAAAAAAGCGATTCTTCCTGTGGTGGTCCGAGTGCCTGCTCGACTTAAGCTCCTGAAGGGTCTCCCTTTGACACGCTTCTTTCGCACGATTATCCTGTCCTTCACTCCAATCAACAAATAGCAAAAATCCACATTAAACATGACCACAGCCTAAATCTTTAAAAGCTAAGCAAAATCCTTAGCTTTATTGTCTAGCTTCATAGCCTCAGTTACCATCCGTTCGAGTCATAAAAAGCGCGCTTTTTACTAAATAGGCATGGACCTTAAGTTTATCTAAATGCTTCACTAGTGATGCAAGTTAAGGAGAAGACTTGAGTGGTCTGCTAATGACTAAGGTGATGATTTATTAATCGTTATTATAAATTAATTTTTCTGAATATAAAGACTTTTTAGAAGGTGGAAAAAATGGTTTACACATTTGGTAATTGTGGATATAATTACCATAGAATCACAAATTTACTAATAGGGAGGTCGAAGAAAATGATTAAAGTAACAACATTATCAATGCTCTTAAGCAAATCTAATTTCATAGAATTATTCGACCAAACTGGTGTAGATTTTCGATCTTAATGTACTTACTTTTCTTTCATAGATAAGTATATCGCCACAGGTTGATTAACTGAACTTGTGACCGATTAAATATAGTTATTTATCGTCACGGGTTGCCTGTGGCGATTTTTTGTTTTTATCAATACGGATAGATCGATAAATGAAGAAAAATCCCTCCAAAAGAACAGGCAACCTGTGTTACATCACATGCAAGAGGTATAGGACCAAAGAGGTTTTTTAAAGGAGGTGATAACTTATGACGATCAACTTATTCTTCATTACATTATCAATTACTAGAAAAAATGAATCAAAAGAAGTTTATGAGAAAAACAAAGAAATTACCCGAAGAATGGAAGGGGTAAAGGAAAGAGAGTACGAACTTTTCCGTAATATGTAATTCTTGAAGAAATAAAAATTAGGAGGCGTTTACTATGCATAAAATGAAATTATTGGTACATTTAACTTTGGTGAAGGACACTGCCTAGCTTAGGATAAGACTTGAAATGATGAGATGATAAATCGTAAAGGCATTTGCCTGATTAAGTAGCCCTAAATGTCTGCTTTCCCACTAGCTACAACTATTTCTCTTCTAAGGAGAGAGCACTTTTTTTTGTTGCTCATCATGGTATTTGTTGTAAATGAACGTTAGATTTTCTGAAAGTTATATTGTTAGCAATGGAGTATAAGAAAAAGTATAAATGGAAAAGAGGCTGACCCAAAAGTCTAGATTTTAGACCTTGGGTTAGCCTCTTTTCATACTTTTATCTTTTTAATTCAGGTAACGTAAAAACCGGGACGTTCCATTGCGCTCCAGTCACTTGCTTTCCTCACTTCCCGCAGGAGTCAAGTGTCTTACGCTGGGGGCTTCTTTGCGTTGCACATAACTTTAAAAAATGCAGAAAACAATAAAAAGAACGAAAGAAAAAGAGGAAAATGGAAACCAATAAGGGGAAGGAATCCCTCTTTTTTCATTAAAAAAGCCTAATTATTTGTTTCTACACGAAAGATAAAGAAAAGGTGCTCAAAAGGTCGTTATTTAACAACCTTTTGAGTCAACCTCTTTCGTTTTATAAAATCAAGAATAGAAGCGATAACCTCTTGCTTCTTCATCTTAAAACTACTCTTTTTTTCGATTACGTTTTTCTTTTTCTGCTCTGTAAAATTCATGAAACATTTTCATGAGAGCTCTTTTCTCAATTCTAGAAACATAGCTACGTGATATGCCTAGTTCTTTCGCAATTTCCCTCTGAGTCTTTTCCTTCTTTAAATCAAGTCCAAATCTGCCAACAATTACTTCTTTTTCCCTTCCATCAAGTATATCAATATACTCTTTCACTTTTTCTAACTCCATATTTAATTGGATCGTTTCAATGACATCTTCGTTTTCTGATTTGAGAACATCAATTAAACTAATTTCGTTCCCTTCCTTATCTTGACCAATTGGGTCGTGAAGGGAAACATCTTTCTTTGTTTTCTTTAAAGCTCTTAAATGCATTAAAATCTCGTTTTCTATACAACGAGCCGCGTACGTAGCAAGTTTCGTTCCCTTTCCTTGTGAGTAACTTTCAATCGCTTTAATTAAACCAATTGTTCCAATTGAGATTAAATCCTCAGAATCTTCCCCAGTATTTTCAAATTTCTTAACAATATGTGCAACGAGCCTTAAGTTATGCTCGATTAAAAGGTTTCTCGCATAATCATCGCCTTCTGACATTCGCTGCAAATATTTCTTTTCGTCTGAAGCAGACAAAGGTTGTGGGAAGGCATTATTTTTAACATAAGATACTAAAAACACTAATTCTTTTATGAAGAAACCTAGTGCTGATATAAGCCCAGACATACCTCCACCTCCGCTAGAACTTTATGTAGGCGTTAGCCTATAACACATTCTTATGTAAGAGGGAACTTGTTCGTGTCTGTACAATGCAAGAACTTCTCATTCTTGCTAAAATATTTTTTTATTATGGGTGAGGGTAGCCTAAGCGAAGAGAGTTATTGAGTCATATATCTATAATAAAATGATGATAAGGAGGAAGTAGAAGTGGCTGGTTATTCACCATATGGTCCAGGACCTTATCCTTATTATCCAACGTATGGAAGCATTGGGTATGGATATTGGTTTGCGTTTATCGTTGTTCTTTTCATATTATTGCTTGTTTTAGGTGGAGGATATTACTATTATAATTCTTTTAGAAGATGACGTTGTGATGAATGAGTAACCTTCGTGTGAGGGTTGCTTTTTCTTTTCTCTTTTTCTTAAACTTTGCGGGTATTTAATATGAATTTAAAGAGTTTCCATATATACGGAAGAAGTTCGAGAGCAACACAAGAGTCACGGTCCTAGTATAGAAAAAACTAGTACAAAAAGTTGACTCTGTCATTTGTCATTTTTCAGAAACAATAACTTATATGAAAATGATCTTATTAAATGTTGGGTCTTATGTTTAGAAATCGAAAGAGCTACCTTTCGAGTTCCATTTATAGAGGTGTAAGAAAGCGCTCTAAAAATGGAGAAGGTATCCTTTCGTCATAAATAAGGAAACAGTCGGGTTTTCCAAGTGATTTTTATATAGAGGTACTTGATAACTAATGGTATAATAGCATTCTCTATAAGATGATACATAGTAGGGAAAAGAGTAGTAAATGCATCCCATGGAAACAATAGGAGTAAGATGAATGGCACAAGGCAAGTAGTTAAACAAAAAAAGAGCCGTATAGAAGGCTCGGTTTATAGCTTAAGAGGAAGCTTTAAGTACATGTCCTAAAGAACGGCGTTTAATTTCTAATGAAATAAGCTCTATAAAATCATCGTGTAGTTTCATTTCAGTTGCTTTATAGTATGATTCAATTAACAGTTCGTCAGAAAGTTTTCTCATGGTTTAGGCCAACTTTGTGGCTCACACCTCCTAACCGTTATTTACGCATTTAGCAGCGCAGTAATTTCTTATTTGTTATTGTTATTATTTTCTATTAATTTAAATCTAACATGAATAATAAAAGAGAACAACCGTTCTGTTATCCACAGTTACAAGTGGATAAGCTGTGGGTATAATGTTTATAACGATGGAAAAGTGAATAACTACAAGGGGGATAATGTGTATAATATTATCCACAACTGTTGAAGAGAGTCGGATATTGTCGAAAAGTTTTTGTGATGAATGTGAGCTTTTTTTCATATAGTATAAGTTTGTTTTGAAACCATCGTATTAATTCGATATGATGTAAGTTGGCAAAAAAATGATAATGAGGTGTTTAAACTCATGCTACGACAATTTTTACCCGGTGAGTATGTAAAAAGTATCTATCATATTTCACCTAAGCAATTAAAAGAAAGTGGAGTAAAAGGAATCATTACAGATTTAGATAACACGTTAGTTGAATGGGATCGACCTAACGCAACACCTGAGCTTTTAGAGTGGTTTAAAGAATTAAAAGATTATGGGATGCAGGTTACAATCGTATCAAATAATAATGAATCAAGAGTAAAGGCTTTTTCAGAACCGCTAAATATACCTTTTATCTATAAAGCAAGAAAACCGATGGGAAAGGCTTTCTTAAAAGCTGTTAAAGATATGAAGCTGAAAAAAGAGGATGTTGTTGTGATTGGTGATCAGCTATTGACTGATGTACTAGGTGGTAACAGAAATGGTTTCAAAACCATTTTGGTTGTGCCAGTAGCATCGACAGACGGTTTTTATACGAGAATTAATCGAATGATTGAACGTAGAATCTTGGATAGCTTAAAACGTAAAGGAATGATTCAATGGGAGGAATAAAACAGTGTCAGAACAGCAATTTTCATGTATAGGCTGTGGAGTAACCATTCAAACAGAGAATGAAGAATTATTAGGGTATGCTCCTGAAAGTGCATTAACAAAGGAAGAAGTAATATGTCAACGTTGTTTTCGATTAAAGAACTATAATGAAATTCAGGATGTGTCTTTAACAGATGACGATTTCCTGAAGATTTTACATGGTATTGGGGAATCTCCCGGCTTAATTGTTAAAATTGTCGATATTTTTGATTTTAATGGGAGCTGGCTTCAAGGATTACACCGCTTTGTAAAGGGAAATCAAATTCTTTTAATTGGGAATAAAAGTGATATTCTTCCTAAATCGGTTAAAAAACAAAAACTGATTAATTGGATGAAAAGAGAAGCTAAAGAATTAGGTCTAAAACCAGTGGATGTATGTCTAGTGAGTGCAGCAAAAGGGCATGGGATAAAAGAAGCTGCAGAGCTAATTGACCAATATCGTAATGGCCAGGATGTCTATGTTGTTGGGTGTACAAATGTAGGGAAATCTACTTTTATTAATCGTATGATTAAAGAGGTGGCAGGAGTAAATGATGTGATCACCACTTCTCACTATCCGGGCACTACATTGGACTTAATTGAGATCCCACTTGATAATGGTGCGTCGTTATACGATACACCAGGTATTATTAATCACCATCAAATGGCTCATTATGTTGATAAAAAAGATTTAAAACTACTAAGTCCAAAGAAAGAAATAAAGCCAATGGTTTTTCAGTTAAATGAAGAACAAACACTTTATTTTGGTGGACTTGCTAGGCTAGATTATATTTCCGGTGGAAGAGAATCATTTGTATGTTATTTACCTAATGAGCTCAAAATCCACAGAACTAAACAACAAAATGCAGATGAATTATATGAAAAACACGCAGGTGAGTTACTTTCACCACCAAGGAAGGAAGATGTACCAACCTTTCCTAAATTAATTCCTCATGAATTTACTATCAAAGAAGCGAAAACGGACATCGTTTTCTCGGGTTTAGGCTGGGTTACAGTGAATCAACCAGGAAAAAAAGTCATCGCGTATGCTCCTGAAGGTGTTAATGTAACATTAAGAAATTCGTTAATTTGATAGTAGAGGAGAGAGGTTTATGGGGAACCTATATGGTCTAATAGGAAGTCCAGTGGAGCAATCAATGTCACCTGATATTCATAATGATGCTTTTAGAGCGTTACAATTAGAACATTATTATCAGGCATTTCACGTTTTACCAACTAATTTAGAAGAGGCTGTTAGGGCTTTGAAGCTTCTAAATATTAAAGGGTTTAATGTGACAATTCCACACAAACTATCAATTATTCCGTTACTTGACGAATTAGATGAGTCAGCCCAAATTGCGGGAGCAGTTAATACAGTGGTTCATTTAAACGGTAGGTTAATTGGGTATAATACGGACGGAAATGGATATGTTAGCTCCCTAAAATCAATCATAAATAAGCCATTAAAGGATCAAAAAATATTAATTATTGGAGCTGGTGGTGCAGCTAGAGGCATTTATTTCACCTTGACGAATCAAGGCAGTATGCATATAGATTTCTGTAATCGGACAGTATCCAAGGCAGAAGAGCTAATTAAAGAATGTCCTTTTCCAAATAAAAGTCATGCATTCGGCATCTCACAAGCAGAACAACAATTAGCAGATTATGATATCATCATACAGACAACAGCAGTCGGGATGTATCCTAATAGGAATGAAAAGCCTATGAGCTTACGTCAAGCAAAAAGAGGGGCTGTCGTAAGTGATATTATTTATAACCCTATTCACACTGCTTTCTTAGAAGAAGCTAAAGAATTGGGATTAGTTGTTCATAATGGAGTAGGGATGTTTGTCCACCAAGCTGCGCTTGCATTTGAATTATGGACAAATCAAGTACCATCAATCGAGAGAATGTCGAAGATCGTGATAAACAAATTAGGAGGAACAACATGTTAACAGGTAAACAAAAACGCTTCTTGCGTTCTGAAGCACACCATTTAAACCCAATCTTTCAAGTAGGAAAAGGTGGAGTAAACGAAAATATGATTCAACAGCTGACTGATGTTTTAGAAGCTAGAGAATTAATTAAAGTATCCGTTCTCCAAAACTGTGAGGAAGATAAAAATGTTGTAGCAGAAGAAATTGTAAATGGAACAGGGGCTGATCTTGTTCAAGTAATAGGAAGTACAATTGTCTTATATAAAGAATCAAAAGAGAACAAACAAATGAAATTACCAAACTAATCTGGATCCTAAGAGGAGAGAATGATGAAAAAAATTGGAATATTAGGAGGAACCTTTGATCCTCCTCATCTTGGCCATCTTTTCATTGCAAATGAAGTCCTCCATAAAATGCAATTATCTGAAATATGGTTTATACCCAATGAAGTACCGCCACATAAGCAAGCAGATAATTTTACGGACAGCAGACATCGTCTGGAAATGCTAAAGCTTGCTGTTAAAGACTGTTCTGCATTCCATGTGAGTACTATTGAATTAGAACGAGATGGCGCTTCATATACATATGATACATTGCAACTTTTACATGAAGAATTCCCTGAGCATTCATTCTACTTTATCATCGGTGCAGATATGATTGAATATTTATCTAAATGGCATAAAATTGATGAACTTGTAAATATGATTACCTTTATTGGTGTAAACAGACGTGGTTATGAAACAAAATCACCGTACCCTGTTACGACAATAGATATTCCTTTGTTTGAAGTTTCTTCTACCATGCTAAGAGAGAGACTTAGTAAGAATGAAACAACAGCTTATCTTTTACAAGAAGAAGTGAAAAGATATATAGAGGAGAATCATTTATATGGAACGTGATGTAGCATTACAAATTGTGTCAGAGCAATTAACAGAACATCGCTATCTTCATACGGTTGGCGTCATGGAAACGGCCATTCAATTGGCTAAACAATATGGAGAAGATCAAAAAAAGGCAGAAATAGCTGCGATCTTTCATGATTATGCAAAATTTCGACCTAAAAAGGAAATGAAGAAAATCATTAAAGATCAGGAATTTCCTAAAAAACTGTTAGAGTATAATAGTGAATTGTGGCATGCCCCTGTAGGTGCCTATTTAGTAAAAAAAGAAGTCGGTATAAAAGATCAAGATATCTTAAACGCTATTAAATACCATACTTCAGGACGTCCTAATATGACGTTGCTTGAAAGAATTATCTATGTAGCAGACTATATTGAACCAGGACGTATTTTTCCAGGTGTGGAGGAAGTACGTGAATTAGCAGAGGTAAGTTTAGATAAAGCATTGCAGAAATCATTGCAAAATACCATTATGTTCTTGTTGAAAAAGAATCAGGCTGTTTATCCAGATACTTTTAAAACATATAATTCGTTAATACTTGAAGGAGGAAGTGATTGTTAATGAGTGAGAGAGAGATTTTAACAACAGTGGCTAAAGCAGCAGATAGTAAACGTGCAGAGGATATTATCGCCTTAAATATGAAGGGGATATCTTTAATTGCAGATTATTTCCTTATTTGTCATGGTAATTCTGACAAACAAGTACAAGCAATAGCAAGAGAAATGAAGGAAAAAGCGGAAGAACAAGGTCTTATTGTTAAGCGACTTGAAGGCTTTGATGAAGCACGATGGATTTTAATTGACCTAGGCGATGTAGTAGCTCATGTTTTTCATAAGGATGAAAGAGGCTACTATAACCTCGAACGTTTATGGGGAGATGCCCCGATAGAAGATCTTGCTAGTGAGCTTAGTCAATGATCTACAAAGGTTTTGCCTCTATTTATGACCAACTTATGAAGGATGCTCCCTATGAAGAATGGGCTTCATTTATTGGAATTGCCATCGAGCGCTATCATCCAGAAGCTACGTCTGTATTAGATCTTGGCTGTGGAACAGGTGAGATTGCAGTGAGGCTGGCAAAACAGCAGTTATCTGTTACAGGTGTTGATTTGAGTGAAGATATGTTAACTGTGGCACAGGCAAAAGCAATTGATAACAATGTCAACATTTTGTTTGTAGAGCAAGATATGAGGGAGCTGTCAGGCTTTCAAGAACCATTTGATGTTGTCACTATTTGCTGTGATTCGTTAAATTATTTGCAAACGAGAGTGGATGTAGAACAAACATTTAAACAGGTGTATGATCATACGAATTCAGATAGCCTGTTTATTTTTGATGTTCATTCGGTTTATAAAATTCACGAGATTTTTGCCAATTCCACGTTTGCAGAACAAGATGAAGAAATTAGCTATATATGGAGTTCTTATTTAGGTGAGGAAGAGAATAGTATAGAGCATGATCTTACCTTCTTTGTGAAGGATGATGAAGTATATCAACGATTTGATGAGCTACATGTTCAAAGAACGTTCCAGATAAATGAGTATAAAGAGATGCTAGAAGCTGCCTCCTTTAAAGTGGTACATATATGTGCAGATTTCAGTTTGGAACAAGAGCCTACAGCTACTTCTGAACGAATTTTCTTTATTGCGAGAAAGTGAAAAAAGGTGAGCCTTCGCTCGCCTTTTTTTGATTGCTTAGCGTATTATAAAATGAATCGATTGCGGATAAGTACTTCGACATTCTGCTGCCTACTAGCACGTCAAGTCTATAGTGATAAGCCTGGCAAAAAGCTCCGTCGGTTCTTATTCGCCTTTTGCTTGTCGCCTATAGGTGGGTGCAATCCACTTTTTTTACAGACATCCGCCTTCTTATGGCGATTAGGGAGTCTCCTCTTTGTCTGACTGCGTGAGATCTCCCCCTGGCACTCCTCCAATTTCTAGAAGAGGTCTCATGCCTTTCCCTCTAATCAATGACGTTCAAAAACTCAATAGTAAGCTTTTTCACAGCATGGTAAAAAAATAATTATGTTTGTGCAGGAATCTTCTAATAAAAAAAGAATTATTTGTTTGTTACTGAATTAAATTGTTCTGAGACTTCATCAATATCTTCATAGTATTTCTCGTGTGTGACTTGAAACACCTTATTAAACATTTCTCCGACTTCATTTTCTAACACATTGATTCCTTTTCCGGTTACACCACCTTTAACACAGACTTTTTCTTGTAGGGTCGGTAGTGTATAAAGCTCGGTTTCAATCAGGTTGCCCATCCCAACGAGCATTTCACTTGCTAATAAAACAGCCTGCTCTTTCGTAATATCTGTTTCTTCTACAGCACTATCAATAAATCTCTGTATTAAGTAACTAAAGAAAGCTGGACCACAACTTACGATATCAGATGCAACTCTTGTTACATTTTCTTCAATTTGAACAGGTGTAGAAATCTTCTCAAACATAGTTTCAATTGCTTTTCTTGTCGATAGATGACAAGATTCTCCAAACGTAACAAGTGAGACACCTGAGAAAGCTCTATTGGTAATACTCGGAATCGCCCTTGCTACTTGACATCTCACTAAAGATTCAATCTGATGAACATTTATCGGACTAGTAATAGAAATGAGACATTTACTTGGCTCGAGTAGCTGTTTGAGATTATTTAAAAGTGGATAAATGTCTAATGGTTTTACACAGATGAAAATAAGGTCTGAATGTGTGACAACCTCTTCGGCAGACTTGAGTACGTTAACCTCAGGGTACAGTTGTTCAATTGCTTCAGCTTTTTCAAGAGTTCGATTTGTCATATTAATAAACGAAGGCTTAATAGCCTCTGATTCAATAAACGATTCAATTAAGATTCTTCCCATGTTTCCAGTTCCAATAAAACCAACTTTCAAGGTATTTCCCTCCTTATATTATGGCTCTCTCATACACGATATGTTGTAAGAAATACTTTTATGAATAGCAAAAAAATAAAGGTGATCTGTTTCATTTCATTCAGTAACCATTTTTTCCTTGTTCAAATGTAAGCTCGCAAAAGGAGGGTTTCTCCTCGTCTTTACGGCTTGTATGGCTATAACCAAGTCCCTAGAACCTCCTATTTATGACTTAAACGAACCACACACCTGTCATTATCTTAATAGGTTCATTTTTCGCTGATTGGAATTATCACTAAAAACAAATAAATTGAGGTGGATGTATGAATTATTTTCTTAAAAATAAAAAATGGCTGTTTATTTTCATTAGTATATTAGGGTTGGCTATTTATGGTTCCTATTATTTTATTTTAGGCAATCCTAATGATTCCTCTTCAGATATCATCTCACTTGATGGAATAGACGAAGGTAGTGATCGAAATGTAGAACTAGGTGAAAGCAGGGAAGAAGAGACAAATGCAGAACAAGCTTTACCATTGGTGATCGATATTAAAGGAGAAATTAAGGTACCAGGAGTTTATGAGGTAGGAGCGAATGAGCGTGTCCATCATCTCATTGAAAAAGCTGGAGGATTTACGAAGGAAGCAGATGAATTAGCAGTGAATCTAGCTGCTCCTCTTCAAGATGGCATGGTGCTTTATATACCAAAACAAGGAGAGCAGCCAGAAAATCTATATATAACCTCAGCTTTACCTCAAAATGACGATGAAAAACAAAAATTAATTAATATAAATACGGCTACGTCTGAAGAGCTTCAAACGTTAAATGGAATTGGACCTGCAAAAGCGGAAGCAATTATTACACACCGGGAACAAAATGGTCTTTTTCAAAAAATTGAAGACCTATTAGACGTGTCTGGAATCGGTGACAAATCTTTGGAAAAGCTAAAGGAGTTTATTACAGTAGACTAACATTTCTTTATAAAAATATCTTTTACAAATGAATAATCTAGTAATATTAAATTGACGGAACAAAAGGATTCTCGGTAAACTAATGGAGGAAAATGTCTGGTGGGGGTTGTTAAAGGTGAGTCGGATTTCATGGGATCAATATTTTATGACACAAAGTCATTTACTTGCTTTACGAAGTACGTGTACTAGATTAGCAGTGGGTGCAACGATTGTTAGAGATAAAAGAATTATAGCAGGAGGATACAATGGCTCAATTGCCGGTGGAGTACATTGTTCAGATGAAGGGTGTTATGTGATTGATAACCATTGTGTACGAACAATACACGCAGAAATGAACGCCATTCTTCAGTGCGCAAAGTTTGGAGTTCCGACAGCAGCAGCGGAAATTTATGTGACTCATTTTCCATGTTTGCAGTGTTGTAAGGCAATTATTCAAGCAGGAATTCAAAAAGTATATTATGCAGTAAACTATAAGAATCATCCTTATGCAATTGAACTTTTTGAGCAATCTGGTGTAAACGTAGAGCATGTGGAACTGGATGAAAATCTTCTCCGTCAAAATAATCAAGAACAGATTGAGTTTGTATCATATCTACTTACTAAACTTTCTGCAGCTAACATTAGTGACGAAGAAAAGAATGAATTAAGAGAAAAAGCCAATTCTTTATTTGAGCAGTAGGAAAGGTAGCGGAGGAAAATCGTAAAGGGTTTCTTTCTCCGCTGCAAACCTTCCATGATGTCAAAAGGGGAGTGAGAGGTGAAGGCTATTAGAGGATATGTTATTTTTTTAGCAATTAGTGCAACTTTGTCAATTACTCTTTGCCGTCTTTCTTTTCATCCATTTGCTCTATTTCTTTCTTGCTTCTATTTTATTTTTCTTTATATAAGAAGTAATCGATTCTTATTTAAGCTTTGTATCACGACGTTCTTACTCTATATTGGAATCTATGTATGTATTGATCAAACCAATCATTCAAAATTAAAAAAAGGTGATTTTACCTCTGTTAGTACAATTGTTGAAATGCCCTCTTTAGATGGAAATTCTTTACGCTTTAATGTGAAAACAAAGGAAAAGGAAGAGGTAATAGCTTCTTATATTATAAATCGTAAGGAGGAAAAGGAAAAGCTACGTACCTTGAAGCCTGGAGATACATGTTTATTAGGTGGTGAACTAGTAGAACCTAAAGCTCCAACAATGCCTCATGCATTTGATTATAAACAATATTTGTATGACCATCATATCCATTGGAAGTTTAATGTGGAGCAGATTGATCATTGTCAATCATCTTCAGGTGACGTGTACACTTCTTTATTAAGGATAAGGATGAATGGACTACAGTTTATTGAAAACCATTATTCTAAAGAATCTATTGGTGTTGTACAAGCCTTACTATTTGGAGAAAGATCTAGTTTGCAGCAGGAGATAGAAAGTGCATATCAGCGGTTAGGGATTGTTCATTTACTAGCAATCTCAGGATTACATGTTGGATTATTAGTAGGTGGTATTTATTTTTTATTCATTTATTTTGGATTAACACATGAAAAGGCCAAACTTATTATGATTTGTGTATTGCCCTTATACATCATCATGACAGGAGCAGCGCCATCTGTCATAAGAGCCTCTCTTATGGTTATCTTATATTTTACTTTAAAGCTGATAAAGCGTGATGAGATTCCTTTAGATGTTATTAGTGCTACCTATCTATTTTTGTTGGCAGTCAATCCCTATTATTTATTTCAAGTAGGATTCCAATTATCCTTCGCAGTTAGCTTTGGATTACTACTTTCCGCCACGATTATTACCTCTGGTTCAAATCAGCTTATTCGACTACTGTTGGTTTCGTTTATTTCACAGGTATGTTCATTACCATTATTGATTTATCACTTTTACGAATTTTCTTTTGTCAGTCTGATCATGAATATGTTATTTGTTCCTTTTTATTCATTTGTTATCTTACCATTAGCAATTTTTTCTTATTTAGTAGAACTTACTACTTCCTTAGGGGCGCCACTTATCCATTTATTTAATTTCCTTCTAGAATCTTCTCACCATGTTGTGCTTTTTGTCTCTTCTTTATCTTTTATGACGATTACGACAGGACGTCCTACACTTCTTTTTCTCATTATTTATCTAGTTGGTCTTTTTTATTTATTTAAGGAAATGGAAGCACACATTCACGTGAAGGGATTGTTAAAAGCGGTACTTCCGTTCTTGTTGTGTGGTCTCATTCAGTTTTTCACCATTTTTATGAACCCAAATGGTCAAGTACTCACACTTGATGTTGGTCAAGGAGATTCCATTTTTATTAAAATGCCATATCGTAATGGGACGTATCTTATTGATACAGGGGGGAGGGTGACGTTCCCACAGGAAAATTGGCAAATTTCTAGTAAACCGTTCTCGTTAGTTGATTCGATCACCATGCCTTACTTGAAATCCATAGGGGTCACAAAACTTACAGGACTTATTCTAACTCATGGTGATTATGATCATATAGGTGAGGCCTTACATCTCATGGATAAGATAAAAATTGAACATTTAATTATTCCAAAAGAGTTTGCAAGAGGAGATTTAGAAAGGGAGATACTGACTGTAGCCAAAGAAAAAGATATCAAGATAGTAGTCCTAGAAGCTGGTGATGTGTGGCATGAAACGGGGTTACCTTTTCATGCGGTTTCTCCTTCAGTGCTTACAGAAAGCAAAAATGATGACTCGCTCGTTTTGTTATCTAAAATAGGTGGCTTAACTTGGCTGTTTACTGGGGATGCTGAGATCAAAAGTGAAAAGAAAATGCTTCAAACGTTTCCGAATCTGAAAATTGATGTATTGAAATTAGGTCACCATGGAAGTAAAGGGTCGACTTCTGAGGAATTATTGGATGTAACTTTGCCCTCCTTGGCAATTGTTTCAGCAGGATATCAAAACCGTTATCAACATCCGCATCAAGAAGTAGTTGATAAATTAATTGCTCGAAATATTCCTCTATTACGAACTGACTTAGATGGTTCCATATTGTATAAATTTAAAGGCGATGTAGGAACGTTTCATGCCCATCCTCCATATGATGAAGTATCAAAGGAAAAGTGAAATAGAGACTGCTATCTGAGCAGTCTCTATGTAAGATTACGTTGGAGTTTTTAAGAACCAATTAATTTTATTACCGTTGCTATTATAAAGATCGTCGCAAAAAATCCAAATGAAGCAACAAAACCTACACCAGAATCTACAGCGTCATTACGTTTACTTTGGACATTTTTTTCAAATTCGTTCATTGTTACCCCTCCTATATCATTATAAGTATAAGCGATTACAAATAAAAAATCTACATCATGATACCATCTAATTTAACAGTTCATGCTATTATTCCCATGTTTGTTAATAAACAATACCAATAGAAATACACGATTTGTTAAAACTAATACTGAAATTGGAGCATCGTCTCGAATCAGGAACCTAGGACCTGTGAAAAGACGTTCACATAGATAAGAGGGAATAGGCTCAGTAGGAGAAGCTATTCCCTTTTTTTAATACCTGCTGTTTTTGAGGATTTTTTACCATAGAGAATTTTCAATTGTTTAATCCCTTCATTCCTCTATTCTTCCACTTGCAAATCCATGCAGAACGTTTTACCATTAACACATGATTGAACGATTGGAGTAAAAACATGATTTTTGACGTATGGAAAGAACTTGAAAAGAAGAAGGTAGATTCAACCTATTTGTTACTTGGGAAAGAATCCTATCTTATGAATGAAACCGTCCAACATATTATGAATGCGGCTTTAGAAGAGGAAGAAAAAGATTTTAATCTATCTGTTTATGATATGGAAGAAGAATCAATCGAAATAGCGATAGAAGACGCAGAGACCTTGCCTTTTATGGGGGAAAAGCGTGTAGTTGTTGTTAGAAATCCTGTCTTTCTAACAAGTGAAAAAAAGAAAGAAAAAGTTGAACATAAGATTGAAAAATTAGAGCAATATTTATCATCCCCTGCTCCTTACACCATTCTTGTTTTTGTTGCTCCTTATGAAAAACTCGATGAGCGAAAAAAGATAACAAAAAGTATAAAAAAACAAGCCAGAGTCGTCGAAATGAATTCATTGTCAGAACAAGACACAATAAAATGGATTATAAACATTAGTCAACATGAAGGAGTTACAATAGAGAAGGATGCATTGGAACAGCTCTATCTCCTAACAGCAGGAGATTTAATGGTTATTTTTCAAGAGGTGAAAAAATTATGTACATATGTAGGGAAGGAAGGAACGATTAGTTCTGCTACAGTTAACCTGTTAGTTTCTAGAACATTAGAACAAAATATTTTTGATCTTATTGAATCTGTCATTCATAAGAAAAGTAAACAAGCTTTACAAATTTTTTATGATTTGTTAAAGAATAATGAAGAACCAATTAAAATATTGTCTCTACTCGTTACACAATTCAGACTTATTCTTCAGGTGAAAGAACTAACAAATACAGGGTATGGGCAGCAGCAAATTGCGAGTACTGTGAAAGTTCACCCATTTAGAGTGAAATTAGCTATGCAGCAAGCAAGATTGTTCACAGAAGGAGAGCTTGCTCAACTATTAATCGATTTAGCGGAAGCGGATTATGAAATGAAAACAGGAAAAAAAGATAAACAGCTAGTCCTTGAACTCTTTTTATTGAAGCTGTTTAATGGACAACAAGTAGGAAAATAACAATGATAAAAAAGCAAAAAACGATCCTTATGGAGGATCGTTTTTTATTTATAAGAAAGCACGTTTCTTATGATTATGCAGTTAATCCGTTAACACTTTTAGCTAAACGTGATTTGTAACGAGCAGCAGTGTTTTTGTGAACTAAACCGCTTTGTGCAGCTTTATCAATTTTGCTGTTAGCTTCTAGAAGTGCAGCTTTTGCATTGTCAACATCACTGTTTAATACTAAAGCATCTACTCTTTTGATAGCAGTACGCATAGCAGATTTGATTGCTGAGTTATGAGCGTTACGCTCATTGCTAGTTTTTACGCGTTTGATTGCAGATTTAATATTTGGCATATCTTTCACCTCCTAAGAAGTAAATCGAGATCTATTTTACTCGACCATTACCTTTACATGAACAAAAGATATTCTATCAAACAGCCATCTATATTGCAATACTTCTGTAAAGGAAAATACATTGAAACACAATTTTTTTATGAAATAATCATGATAAATACTAAGAAAAAGACATTAAATATTTATTTTTAAGGAAAACTCACTTTTATCCACCTTACCTCATCGCATTATGTTCTTGTAAAAAATTCCTCTAAGACATTCTTTCGAGTAATCCGATGCTGTGAAACCAAAGATATAGGTTATTTAATAGATTCTTTAGGAGAAAGAACTGCAACTAATTGAAGCGAAAGAGATATGTAATGGAATACCTTAACTGACTTCCATTCATTAGTTTGCAGAATGAAGTTCATCTTCTCTACATCAATAGGAATGATTATGGTCATAAATGGAAACCCTACATAGCAGGAACGATTTGGGAGGTATTTTTTATGAAAGAAAAAGAATTAGACCTAAGTCAATATTCGGTTCGTACTGATTTGGCTGTTGAAGCACGAGCAATGGTAGTAGAACAAATGCAAGTTGATTCTCCTGAAGCTGAAAATCAGAGTAATATTTCAGGTGTAATTATAAAGGAATGGGAAGAAAAAGGAATTAGCATTTCATCAATTGATATTGATGAGGAAGGTGCTAAGACGGTTGGAAAGAAGCCTGGAAAGTACTTAACCCTTGAAACTCAAGGAATTAGACAAAAGGATACAGACTTACAGGAGAAAGTAATTGATGTATTTGCTAAGCAGTTTCATCACTTTTTAGACGAAATTGGTATTAGTAAGGATGCTAGCTGCTTAGTCGTTGGGCTAGGTAATTGGAATGTAACACCTGATGCATTAGGACCTTTAGCAGTTGAAAATTTAGTAATTACACGACATCTTTTTAAGCTGCAGCCTGAAAATGTAGAAGAGGGCTTTAGGCCAGTTAGTGCTATTGCACCCGGAGTTATGGGCATCACTGGTATTGAAACGAGCGATATTATTTCTGGTGTCATTGAACAATCAAAACCGGATTTCGTTATTGCGATAGACGCACTTGCAGCTCGTTCAATTGAGAGGGTGAACACAACGATTCAAATTTCAGATACAGGGATCCATCCTGGTTCAGGTGTAGGAAACAAGAGGAAAGCGCTGAGTCAGGAAACCTATGGTATACCTGTTATTGCGATTGGGATTCCAACAGTTGTTGATGCTGTGTCTATTACGAGTGACACCATTGATTTTATCTTAAAGCATTTTGGAAGAGAGATAAACGAGGGGAACAAGCCTTCACGTTCTCTTACACCTGCTGGGATGACCTTTGGTGAAAAGCGTGTCTTAACAGATGAGGATCTGCCTAGTGATGAGCACAGACAACAGTTTTTAGGAATTGTCGGAGGCTTAGAAGAAGAGGAAAAAAGAAAGCTGATTCATGAGGTCCTTTCCCCATTAGGTCATAATTTAATGGTAACGCCTAAAGAGGTCGATATGTTTATAGATGATATGTCTAATGTTATTGCTAGCGGATTAAATGCAGCCCTTCACCAACACGTAGATCAGGATAATGCCGGAGCCTACACCCATTAATTGAGTAGAGTAGGTGACGGGACTGATAAGCCTACGATTGTCCTATGAAACTAAGTTCTACTTCCTTATGCTTGTTCATACAATTAGATAGACAAGCATAAGGAGGATTATTGAAAAATGAAGCGCAATTATACTAATCGTCGTAATCAATTCGTCGTGACCTTAGATGGGACAAGCATAAAAAAATGGATCATCATTAGCTTCATTGGACTTTTTATGACATTTGTCTTATCCGGGGTTTTAACATCGTTAAAGCCAGAACATAGATTAACGTCATCCTCAATAAATGAATTAACCTCCAATATTAGTGGAGAAGCATTTTTACAATTAATTAGTGCAGAAAATCGGTACTTTACATCAGCTCTACCTGATAAAACAGAGCCTATTAAGCTCACATCTATCTTTTTTACCGTTGCCACGAGTATTAACCCAGATGATCCAAGAAGTTTATTGGGACGGGAACTTCCAGGCTTTTCTCTTTTTGACAGTGAAATAATTGTAGCGGGGGATGGAACAAACTATACGAATATGCCTTATGAATCTCCTCCACCTACTGAAGTTCTTGAACAAGAAAGAGAAGCTTCTATTGACAAAAACGAGGTTGTTACAGAAGCGGGTGATGAAGCAAAATCTCCTCCTGCCCTAACAACTGGTGATAAAAAGGTTGTCTATATTTACAATACGCACAATACTGAATCCTATTTACCTTTACTAGAAGGGGAAGATGACCCAAATCGAGCGATTCATTCAAATGCTAATGTAACATTAGTAAGTGAGTTGCTTGGAAAGGCGCTAAATGAACAAGGGATTGGAAATCAGGTTGAGGAAACGGATATTCAATCCAATCTTAAACAAAAAGGCTGGAACTACGCCCAATCTTATACAGCATCTCGACCAGTTGTTCAAGAGGCAATGACCACAAACAGAGATATTGACTATATCATTGACATACATCGAGATTCACAAAGAAAAGACGTTACGACAATAGAGATGAACGGGAAGAAATACGCAAAAATTGCATTTGTTATTGGTGGAGACAATCCAACAGCAGAGAAAAATGAAAAATTGGCAAAAGAGCTCCATTCCCTTTTAGAGAAGAAATATCCTGGATTAAGTAGGGGAATCTTCAAACAAAGTGGAAAAGGAGTAAATGGTGTCTATAATCAAGATCTTACGTCTAACGCCATGTTACTTGAATTCGGAGGGGTGGATAATAATATGGATGAATTAAAGAATTCGGTATCTGCAATAGCGGATGTCTTTAGTGAATTCTATTGGCAGGCTGAAAAGGTTAACGCAGAATCAAAGGAAGATAAAAAGTAATGTGAGGGGAGAAAAAATGGTTAAATTTATGCTCAAATGCTTTCTCCTATGTTCCGTGCTGTTGTTTGGTGTTCTGCTAGGAATGCAGCAGGCAAACCAAGGAATGATTAATATGAAAGGCTACCAAGATCCAGATTTTCAAGGAGCCTTTCAGGTAGAGAGCAAACAAACGGGGGAATTCGATGCATCGATTCTTGGAAATGAAGTGACAAGTCAAGATCTTCAAAAAAAACAAGAGCAGCTTGAGCAAATGGAGGCCTTTAACTTCTTCTCTCAAATGGGAATCCAGCTATCAAACATTGTAAGCCATGCAGTGAATTCACTTGTTGAATGGATGGCTCAATCTATTGGTCATCTAATAGGTGAGAAATGATTATCCTTTGGAGCTACTATGTAGCTCTTTTTTACTGCTTAGGGAAAAGGATAAAGGACAAGATTCATAAAAACTTTACACAGCTTTCATTTAATAGCGGAGGAGTGTACGAAGACTCTTGCTAAGGTCTAATTTTTAAACCATTGAATGTTCCACCCCCAATTGCTATAATGAGAAATAGTGTATTTGTAAGCTATGTAGGAGTGAAAACATATTATGAATAGAGAAGAAAAATTACAAAGGCAGTCGAAAATCCGGAATTTTTCGATTATCGCCCATATTGACCATGGAAAATCAACACTTGCAGATCGGATCTTAGAAAAGACATCGGCTTTAACGCAACGTGAAATGAAAAACCAATTATTAGATTCTATGGATTTAGAAAGAGAACGTGGAATTACCATTAAATTGAATGCTGTTCAATTAAAATATAAAGCAAAAGATGGGGAAGAGTATACATTCCATCTGATTGACACCCCTGGACATGTTGATTTTACGTATGAAGTATCTCGTAGCTTAGCTGCCTGTGAAGGAGCTATTTTAGTTGTAGATGCTGCACAAGGGATTGAAGCACAAACATTAGCTAATGTTTATTTAGCACTTGATAACGATTTAGAGATTTTACCGGTAATCAACAAGATTGACTTGCCAAGCGCAGAGCCTGAACGAGTACGTAACGAGGTTGAGGATGTAATCGGTTTAGATGCATCTGAAGCCGTATTAGCATCTGCAAAAGCTGGAATTGGGATTGAAGAGATACTTGAACAAGTAGTTGAAAAAGTGCCAGCGCCAGTAGGCGATCCTGAAGGTCCGTTAAAAGCATTAATCTTCGACTCTCTATATGATGCTTATCGTGGAGTTGTTGCTTACATTCGAGTTGTTGAAGGTTCAGTTAAAGTTGGCCAAAAAATTAAGATGATGGCAACAGGTAAAGAATTTGAAGTAACAGAAGTTGGGGTATTTAATCCTAAGCCTTTACAGTTGAAAGAATTAAATGTAGGTGACGTAGGATTCTTAACTGCAGCGATTAAGAACGTAGGAGACACTCGTGTTGGTGATACAATAACAAATGCAAAAAATGGCGCTACTGAACCACTTCCAGGTTACCGTAAATTAAACCCAATGGTGTTCTGTGGTCTATATCCTATTGATACATCAAAGTATAACGATTTGCGTGAAGCATTAGAAAAATTAGAGCTGAATGATTCCTCGTTACAGTTTGAGCCTGAAACTTCACAAGCTTTAGGATTTGGATTCCGTTGTGGATTCTTAGGATTACTACACATGGAAATTATCCAAGAACGAATTGAGCGTGAGTTTAAGATTGATCTTATTACAACAGCTCCAAGTGTTATTTACACGGTGCATTTAACAGATGGTGAAATATTAAATATTGATAACCCATCGAACATGCCGGATCCACAAAAAATTGATCATATTGAAGAGCCATATGTGAAGGCTTCTATCATGGTTCCAAATGATTATGTTGGGGCAGTTATGGAATTATGTCAGAAGAAACGTGGAAACTTTATTGATATGCAATACTTGGATGAAAATCGCGTGAATATTAATTATGAAATTCCGTTATCAGAGATTGTTTATGATTTCTTTGATCAATTGAAATCTAATACAAAAGGCTATGCCTCATTTGATTACGAATTAATTGGATATAAAACATCAAGTCTTGTGAAAATGGATATTCTATTAAATGCAGAAAAGATTGATGCACTATCCTTTATTGTTCATAGAGATTCAGCATATGACAGAGGTAAAGCTATCGTTGAAAAGTTAAAAGAGCTAATTCCAAGACAACAGTTTGAAGTGCCGATTCAAGCTGCAATCGGTCAAAAAATCGTCGCTCGTTCAACGATTAAAGCGATGCGTAAAAACGTATTGGCAAAATGTTATGGTGGAGATATTTCACGTAAACGTAAACTTTTAGAGAAGCAAAAAGAAGGTAAAAAGCGAATGAAAATGGTTGGGTCTGTTGAAGTACCTCAGGAAGCGTTCATGGCTGTACTTCGAATGGACGAGGACTAATTTTTTCATTTGTCTCCTAAACATGATAAGATATAATTTGCATAGTGCAAACAAAACAAAGCCGCAGCCGTTGTCTGCGGCTTCTTAATTAGAAGGTGAAACAATGGTTCAGTCAGCTTATATTCATATCCCATTTTGTCATCATATATGTCATTATTGTGATTTTAATAAAGTATTCTTTAAGCAGCAGCCTGTTGATGAGTATATTGAAATGGTTATCCAAGAAATGAAGTATGCAACAGGAAAACAGCCGGATGATCCGATGAAAACAATTTTTATCGGAGGTGGAACCCCGACTGCGTTAACTCCTCAACAGTTAGAACGATTGCTAGAAGGTATTACATCAGAACTAAATTTAACGAGTGAACTAATTGAATTTGCAGTAGAAGCAAATCCTGGAGAATTAACTGAAGATAAGTTAATCGTTTTAAAAAATGCGGGTGTTAATCGGTTAAGTATTGGAGTGCAAAGCTTTAACGATGAGCTTCTAAAAAAAATTGGACGGGTTCACACGAAAAAAGATGTCTTCCGTACAATTGAGCAAGCTGAAAAAATAGGATTTGATAATTTAAGTCTAGATCTCATCTACGCGTTACCAGGACAAACGGTTGAGGATTTTCAAGACACCTTAACAACTTCATTGAGCTTAGACGTAAAACATTATTCTGCCTATTCCTTAATTATTGAACCGAAAACGGTTTTTTATAATTTAATGAAAAAAGGAAAACTATCCTTGCCTCCACAAGAACTAGAAGCAGAAATGTATGAACTTGCAATGGAGGAAATGGAAAAACACGGCTTCATACAGTACGAAATAAGTAATTATGCAAAACCAGGTTACGAAAGTCAACATAATCTAACCTACTGGAATAATGAGGACTACTACGGCTTTGGTGCTGGTGCACATGGGTATGTAAATGGGGTAAGAACGTCTAATATTGGACCAGTGAAAAAATTCATTGATTCGGTTAAAGAGAAGAATGAAGCCTTCCAAGACCTTCATCACGTTACATTAAGTGAAAAAATGGAAGAAGAAATGTTCTTGGGGCTTCGAAGAACAAAGGGCGTAAGCCACTCTCTTTTCAAGCAAAAATATGGTGTATCAATAGAAGATAAGTTCCCTGAAACAGTTAAGAAGCTTGTTCACCAAGGGCTGTTACAGAATGAGGGTGATTTCATTTCCTTAACACGTAAAGGAAAGCTACTAGGAAATGAGGTCTTCCAAGAATTTTTATTATCATAAAATAGCTGTGAAGTGATTATAAATCAATAACTTACAAAAAATGACTTTTCTATGAGAAAAAAGTCATTTTTCGTAGAATTGATTAGGATTTTATAATTGACATTTACTTGTTGATTTGATAACTTTTTATATATATTTAGCACTCGCATTGCAAGAGTGCTAACAGAGGTGATGAATAAATGTTAACAGATCGCCAATTATTAATTTTACAAGTAATTATTGATGATTTTATTCATTCAGCTCAGCCTGTAGGTTCTCGAACATTAGCAAAAAAAGACGAAATTACGTTTAGTTCTGCTACAATAAGGAATGATATGGCTGATTTAGAGGATTTGGGTTTTATTGAAAAAACTCATAGTTCTTCAGGTCGTGTACCTTCTGAGAAAGGTTATCGTTATTATGTGGATCATATGCTTTCGCCACAGCGTTTAACCAAGATGGAGGTTTCACAAATAAAGTCAATATATGCAGAGAAAATCTTTGAATTAGAAAAAGTGGTTCAAAAATCTGCACAAATCTTGTCAGACTTAACAAATTATACATCGATCGTTTTAGGGCCAAAGGTCAATGATAATCGGTTAAAACGAATTCAAATTGTTCCGATTAATCCTGAAACAGCGGTCGCAATTATTGTAACGAATACTGGCCACGTGGAAAATCGGACCATTACCTTTCCAGATTCAATTAATCCGAGTGATATTGAAAAAATGGTGAATATCTTAAATGAACGATTGTCAGGTGTACCTTTAATTGAGTTGCAAGATAAAATTTTTAAAGAAGTTGTAACAGTCCTTAAGAACCATCTGGATCATTATGATACATTCCTTAAGGTAATGGCGGGTTCCCTAACTATGGACTCTAGTGAGAAGATTTACTTTGGTGGCAAAACGAATATGTTAAGCCAGCCTGAGTTTACTGACATTGGTAGGATTCGTTCGTTACTTACGATGATTGAGCAGGAGAAAGAGCTTTATGGATTATTAAAGACAAATTCTGCAGGGATCTCTATAAAGATAGGAAAAGAAAATGATAATTCTGCGATGGAAAATTGTAGCCTTATAACGGCGACCTATTCTTTGGGAAATCAACAACTTGGTACTATTGCGGTATTAGGACCAACTAGAATGGAATATTCTAGAGTTATTAGTTTACTAACCAGAATGACAAAAGACTTGTCAAAAACATTAACCAGTTTGTATCACCAATGATATGCTTGGCTATATTGTAAAAGGATGGGATAGCTCTTTGTTCCATCCGCTTACCATGTCTTAAAGATGGCTAATAGTAGCATGATGTTGATAACTAGACAATTTAGCTAAATACAATAGAAACCCATGCCTTTAAGGGAGGTGAAACATATCATGGCAAATGAAAAAAACGTTGCAGATCAAGAAGAAGTAATCGAGGAAGTTATAACAGATGCGGATGTAGAGGTTGTTGATGGAGCTGAAGCAACTGAAGAAGGAGAAACTGAATCAGTTGATGAATCTGTCCAGCAAATTGCCGAACTTCAAGCAAAACTAGATGAAACTGAGAACAAAATGCTACGTGCACAAGCAGACTTCGATAACTTTCGAAGACGTAGTCGCTTAGATCAAGAGGCTGCTCAGAAATATCGTGCACAAAGCTTGGCTACTGAAATCTTACCTGCTCTTGATAATTTTGAAAGAGCGTTACAAATAGAAGCTGACAATGAGCAAACAAAGTCATTGTTGCAAGGTATGAACATGGTATATAACCAACTTGTTCAAGCTCTTCAAAATGAGGGCGTAGAAGCGATCAAGACTGTTGGGGAACAATTCGATCCACATCTTCACCAAGCAGTAATGCAGGTTGAGGATGGAAACTATGAATCCAACACAGTAGTAGATGAGCTTCAAAAGGGATACAAATTAAAGGATCGAGTGATTCGTCCTGCAATGGTAAAAGTTAACCAATAAAATTATATGATTACATAGGAGGTTCTATTTTATGAGTAAAATTATCGGTATCGACTTAGGTACAACAAACTCATGTGTCGCAGTTTTAGAAGGCGGAGAACCAAAGGTTATTCCAAATCCAGAAGGAAACCGTACAACTCCTTCTGTAGTAGCTTTCAAAAACGGTGAACGTCAAGTTGGTGAGGTAGCAAAACGCCAATCAATTACTAACCCAAATACAATTATGTCAGTTAAACGCCATATGGGTACTGACTACAAAGTTGAAGTAGAGGGTAAAAACTTTACTCCTCAAGAAATCTCAGCAATCATTCTCCAACATTTAAAAGCTTATGCAGAAGAATATCTTGGAGAGCCTGTTACAAAAGCAGTAATCACTGTACCAGCATATTTCAACGATGCTGAGCGTCAAGCTACAAAAGACGCTGGTAAAATTGCTGGATTAGAAGTTGAGCGTATTATCAATGAGCCAACTGCAGCTGCTTTAGCATACGGTTTAGATAAAACAGACGAGGATCAAACAATCCTTGTATACGACTTAGGTGGCGGTACGTTTGACGTATCTGTACTTGAGCTTGGTGATGGTGTGTTTGAAGTGCGTTCTACTGCCGGTGACAACCGTCTTGGTGGAGATGACTTTGACCAAGTGATTATCGATTACTTAGTAGCTGAGTTCAAAAAAGAAAACGGCATTGATCTTTCTAAAGATAAAATGGCCCTTCAACGTTTGAAAGATGCTGCTGAAAAAGCGAAGAAAGACCTTTCAGGTGTAACATCAACTCAAATTTCATTACCGTTCATCACGGCTGGAGAAGCTGGCCCACTTCACTTAGAAGTTAGCTTATCTCGTGCTAAATTTGATGAATTATCTTCTGATTTAGTAGAAAGAACAATGGGACCTGTTCGCCAGGCATTAAGTGATGCTGATCTTTCAGCTAACGAAATTGATAAAGTAATCCTTGTTGGTGGATCTACTCGTATTCCTGCTGTACAAGAAGCAATTAAAAAAGCGTTAGGAAAAGAACCTCATAAAGGTGTGAATCCTGATGAAGTTGTTGCTCTTGGTGCATCTATCCAAGGTGGAGTTATCACAGGTGATGTAAAAGATGTTGTACTACTTGATGTGACACCACTTTCACTTGGTATTGAAACAATGGGTGGAGTATTTACAAAGCTTATTGAACGTAATACGACAATCCCAACAAGTAAGTCACAAGTGTTCTCAACTGCAGCAGATAATCAAACAGCAGTAGACATTCACGTCTTACAAGGTGAGCGTCCAATGTCAGCTGACAACAAAACATTAGGTCGTTTCCAATTAACAGATATTCCACCAGCTCCACGTGGAGTACCTCAAATTGAAGTATCATTCGATATTGATAAGAATGGTATCGTAAACGTACGTGCAAAAGATTTAGGTACCAACAAAGAACAAGCTATTACAATTAAATCAAACACTGGCTTATCTGATGATGAAATCGAACGTATGGTGAAAGAAGCAGAAGATAATGCTGATGCAGATAAACAACGTAAAGAAGAAGTTGAACTTCGTAACGAAGCAGATCAATTAGTGTTCCAAACTGAAAAAACACTAAAAGATTTAGAAGGAAAAGTAGACGAAGCTGAAGTTACGAAAGCGAATGAAGCAAAAGACGCTTTAAAAGCTGCGATTGAAAAGAACGAGCTTGAAGAAATTAAAGCGAAAAAAGAAGAGCTTCAAACAATCGTACAAGAGCTTTCAATGAAACTTTACGAACAAGCAGCGCAACAAGCAGAAGGACAACAAGGTGCAGAAGCTGGTAAGAATGGCGACGATGATGTTGTAGATGCAGAATTCGAAGAAGTAAAAGATGAAGATAAAAAATAATTCACAGTAAGGTGAGAGTCAAAGTCAGGCTTGTCTTGACTTTGGCTTTTTTTGGATAATTGAAAAAAGGGAAGTGGATGTGGGGAAGTACCACTAACTATTTCTTGCTTTCCATTCCTTTTCGATGATACAATCTACCTTATGTGAGAAAAATCGGGAGTGAGAAATTTATGAGCAAGCGTGATTACTATGAAGTCCTTGGGGTAAGTAATAACGCAAGTAAAGATGAGATAAAAAAAGCTTACAGGAAGCTTTCAAAGAAATATCATCCGGATATTAATAAAGAAGCCGATGCAGATACGAAATTTAAAGAAATTACAGAGGCTTATGAAGTATTAAGCGATGACCAAAAGAAAGCGCAATATGACCAATTTGGCCATACGGATCCAAATCAAGGATTTGGCGGTGCTGGTTTTGGTGGAGATGGCTTTGGATTCGAAGATATTTTCAGCTCAATCTTTGGCGGTGGAACAAGAAGACGTGATCCAAATGCACCACGTCAAGGTGCAGATCTCCAATATACAATGACATTGAACTTTGAGGAAGCAGTTTTTGGAAAAGAAACAACAATTGAAATTCCTCGTGAAGAAACGTGTGAGACATGTGACGGATCAGGCGCTCAAAAAGGAACATCACCTGAAACATGTACACATTGTGGTGGTTCTGGGCAACAGAGTGTTGAACAAAATACGCCATTTGGAAGAATTGTAAATAGACGAGTATGTCATCATTGTGAAGGTACCGGAAAAATGATTAAGCATAAATGTGGTACTTGTCGTGGGACTGGAAAAGTGAAAAAACGTAAGAAGATTTCAGTTAAAATTCCAGCAGGTGTTGATGATGGTCAACAATTACGTGTCTCTGCACAAGGTGAACCGGGAGTAAAAGGTGGACCTCCAGGAGATTTATATGTTGTCTTCCAAGTGAGAGAACATGAATTCTTTGAGCGAGATGGAGATGACATCTACTGCGAAATGCCTTTAACATTTGCCCAAGCTGCACTTGGAGATGAAATTGAAGTGCCGACGCTACACGGGAAAGTAAAACTTAAAGTACCAGCAGGAACTCAAACAGGGAAAAAATTCCGTTTGACAGGAAAAGGTGTTCCTAACGTACGAGGATATGGTCAAGGAGATCAATACGTTATTTTACGAGTGTTAACTCCTACGAATTTATCCGAAAAACAAAAAGAGCTATTACGTGAATTCGCTGAAATAAATGGAACAAAGCCAGATGAACACGAAGAAAGTTTCTTCGATAAGGTGAAGCGTGCATTTAAAGGTGAATAAAGAATTAAATAAATAAAAATAAAGGGCAGGTTTAAGAGAGTGTAACCTGTCCTTAGCAACTTTAGTTTATTTCAAGTCCTTTTACCTGAAAATATGTTAGAAACTTACCTTATTGCGTGGTGATTGCTTATGTTGGTTGGTCTAAAGGGGTCACCTATGGATAGTCCACCATAAGTCATACACAGAATATAGACATAAAGTCGGAAACATTAATAACGAAAGCTAGGATAGGAGTTGGTAGATCATGAAGTGGTCAGAATTAAGCATTCATACGACACAAGAAGCAGTTGAACCCATTTCGAATATTTTACATGAGGCAGGAGCAAGCGGGGTAGTCATTGAGGATTTAGCAGACCTTATGAAAGAAAGAAGTACAGCCTTAGGTGAAATCTACCAACTAGATCCAACAGACTATCCTGAAGAAGGTGTGCTAGTTAAAGCATACTTACCAGTAAATAGCTTTCTAGGTGAGACAGTTGATGGGATAAAAGCCTCTATAAACAACTTACTACTCTTTGACATTGACTTGGGAAAAAATCATATTACAATAAGTGAAGTGAATGAAGAAGAATGGGCGACAGCATGGAAGAAATATTACCACCCTGTCAAAATTTCTGAAAAATTCACAATTGTTCCTACTTGGGAAATATATGAGCCGGTTAGTTCTGATGAATTAATTATTGAATTAGACCCAGGGATGGCTTTTGGAACAGGTACTCATCCAACAACAGTCTTATGTATCCAAGCTCTTGAACGTACTGTTAAAAAAGATGATACAGTTATAGATGTGGGAACAGGCTCAGGTGTCTTAAGTATTGCTGCAGCTCAATTGGGGGCAAAGCAAATTGACGCTTATGATTTAGATCAGGTTGCAGTTGATTCTGCAAAGCTAAATTGTAAGATAAATAAAGTTCAAGAAGTGGTGCATGTTTCACAAAATAATTTACTAGACGGTGTTGAGGGACCGGTAGATTTAATTGTTTCCAATATCCTTGCCGAGATTATTGTTCGCTTTATTGACCAAGCATATGAGGTACTAAAAGACAATGGGACGTTCATTACATCTGGAATAATTCAGAATAAGAAGCAAGAAGTAAAAGATGCATTATTAGCAGCAGGTTTTAAAATTGAGGAAACAATGGTAATGGAAGACTGGGTCGCGTTTATTGCCAAAAAGAATGCAGGTTGACTCTTTAAAAAAAGTTAGGTGACTGTCGTGCAAAGGTATTTTATAAAAGAAACGAAAAATGAAATTGAATGGACAATCACCATCCATGGTGATGATGTTCACCATATATCAAGGGTACTTCGAATGCAGCCAGGTCAACATGTGACCTGTTGTACTAGTGATGGATTTGAAGCTCTTTGTGTAATTGATGAAATGACCAATGACCAAGTAAGTTGTTCCGTATTAGAATGGATGTCAGTAAATCGAGAGCTACCAGTTTCAATATCCATTGCGAGCGGGCTGCCTAAAGGGGATAAGCTTGAATGGATTATTCAAAAGGGCACCGAATTAGGTGCTTCTTCATTTATCCCTTTTAATGCTGCTCGTTCTATAGTGAAACTAGAGTCGAAAAAGGTTGGTAAAAAGGTTGAACGTTGGAATAAAATAGCAAAGGAAGCCTCGGAACAATCTTATCGTAATCTTGTTCCTGAAGTGACAGAGCCTTTTTCTTTCCAAACGCTTTTAAAGCATTCAAAGGAGTATGATATTAAGATTGTCGCTTTTGAAGAATCTGCAAAACAAGGTGAAAAGCTAAACCTTGTAAAGGCATTTGAACAATCGAAAGAGAATGACAAAATATTAGCAGTTTTTGGTCCAGAAGGCGGCTTAACAGAAAAAGAAGTTCAACAGTTAGAAGAACATAACTTTTATATATGTAGTTTGGGTCCAAGAATTTTAAGAACGGAAACAGCACCATTATATTTATTATCAGCTGTTTCTTATTATTTCGAATTATCGAGGTGATCGTAAATGCCTACAGTAGCATTTCATACATTAGGTTGTAAGGTTAATCATTACGAAACGGAAGCAATATGGCAGCTTTTTAAAGAAGCTGGATATGAGCGTACTGAATATGAACGCGTTGCGGATGTTTATGTTATCAATACATGTACAGTAACTAATACAGGTGATAAAAAAAGTCGACAAGTTATTAGACGTGCAATACGTAAAAACCCAGATGGCGTTATTTGTGTGACAGGATGCTACGCTCAAACGTCTCCTGCCGAAATTATGGCTATACCTGGAGTTGACATCGTTGTAGGAACTCAAGATCGTACAAAAATGCTTGACTATATTGAGCAATTCAAACAAGAGCGTCAGCCAATTAATGGTGTTCGTAATATTATGAAAACACGTGTTTATGAAGAGTTAGATGTACCTGCATTCACAGATCGTACAAGGGCTTCTTTAAAAATACAAGAAGGCTGTAACAATTTCTGTACGTTTTGTATTATTCCTTGGGCGCGCGGCCTAATGCGTTCACGTGATCCTAAAGAGGTTGTTGCACAAGCTCAGCAATTAGTTGATGCTGGTTACAAAGAGATTGTGTTAACAGGTATTCATACAGGTGGTTATGGTGAAGACTTAAAGGATTATAATTTAGCCATGCTATTAAAAGACCTCGATGAGAAAGTAGAAGGATTAAAGAGAATCCGCATATCTTCTATTGAAGCTAGTCAAATTTCTGATGATGTTATTGAGGTCTTAAAAAAATCAGATAAAGTAGTTCGACACCTACACATTCCGATTCAATCGGGATCAGATACTGTATTAAAACGTATGCGAAGAAAGTATACAATGGAGTTTTTCGCCGAACGTCTAGATAGACTTAAAGAAGCATTACCAGGTCTAGCTATAACTTCAGATGTTATTGTTGGGTTTCCTGGAGAAACAGAAGAAGAGTTCATGGAGACTTTTGACTTTATTAAAAAATATAAGTTCTCAGAACTACATGTATTCCCTTACTCAAAGCGTACAGGAACTCCTGCAGCGCGTATGGATAATCAAGTGGATGAAGAGATTAAGAATGAGCGCGTTCATCGCTTAATTCAACTGTCTGATCAGTTAGCAAAAGAATATGCTTCTCAGTTTGAAGAGGAAATACTTGAAGTAATTCCTGAAGAAAGATTCAAAGAAGGTAGAGAAGAAAACTTATATGTAGGGTACACAGACAACTATTTAAAAGTTATCTTCCCAGCTAATGATGAGATGATAGGCAAAATTGTTAAAGTGAAGATCGTGAAAGCTGGATACCCTTATAACGAAGGTCAATTCGTACGTGTAATTGATGAACAACCAACTGAAAAAATACGTTTAACATCATAATTGTTTAAAATAGAGGAAACGAGTGCAAATTAAATTTGTACTCGTTTTTATTTTAAGAAAATGATAAGATGTAAGATGTCGGACAACTATAAATGATAGGAGAGATACATATGTCAAAAATCGCAAATATGATTGATCATACAGCTTTGAAAGCAGATACATCAAAAGAAATAGTCACTACACTTTGTAATGAAGCGAAAGAATATCAATTTGCTTCGGTTTGTGTTAATCCTACTTGGGTTAAGTATGCTTTTGAACAATTAGCTGATAGCGATGTGAAAGTTTGTACAGTTATCGGATTTCCGCTTGGGGCAAATACACCTGAAACAAAAGCATTTGAAACAACAAATGCTATCGAAAATGGTGCTACAGAAGTCGATATGGTTATCAATATCGGTGCGTTAAAGGACAAAGATGATGAGCTTGTGAAACGTGATATAGAAGCCGTTGTAAATGCAGCAAGTAATAAAGCATTAACAAAGGTTATTATTGAAACAAGCTTACTTACTGAAGAAGAGAAAGTGAGAGCGTGTGAACTAGCAGTACAAGCTGGTGCAGATTACGTGAAAACGTCAACTGGATTCTCTACTGGTGGAGCAACAGTCGAAGATATTACCCTTATGAGAAAAACAGTGGGACCTACTATTGGTGTAAAAGCTTCAGGTGGAGTAAGAGACACAAAAGGAGCAGATGCGTTAATCGCTGCTGGTGCAACAAGAATTGGAGCAAGTTCTGGTGTAGCCATTGTAAAAGGTGAAGTATCAAATTCAGATTATTAATGAATCGTTTGTCTTGGCGAGAGACTAACAAAATCGTTCAATTTTCTAAATAGGCTTAACCTTTATCCTATACGTACAATCATTCTTTGCTCGTAGCGTATAATATATGAATAATTCAAACAACTAAAGAAACACGTAACTTTTTACTATATGAGTTGACCTATATAAGACGTTATATTATAATTGCAAAGTACATGTTTTTAAAAGACATGTTTTATTTAAAGATGTCGATTGGTTGTATTCGGAGGGAGGGAAAGAGAATGTCAAAAACGGTCGTTCGTAAAAACGAGTCGCTTGAAGATGCTCTTCGTCGTTTTAAACGTACTGTATCTAAAAGTGGTACAATACAAGAAGCTAGAAAGCGCGAATTCTATGAAAAGCCTAGCGTAAAGCGTAAGAAAAAGTCTGAAGCAGCTAGAAAGCGCAAATTCTAAAAGAGGGTGTACGTATGAGTCTTCTTGAACAATTGAATCAAGATATGAAACAAGCGATGAAAAACAAAGAAAAAGACAAATTAATTGTCATTCGAATGGTGAAAGCTGCTTTACAAAATGAAGCAATTAAGCTTAGCCAAAATGAATTGTCTAATGAAGAAGAATTGACGGTTCTTTCTCGCGAACTTAAACAACGTAAAGACTCCCTCCTAGAATTCAAAAATGCTGATCGTTTGGACCTAGCTGAAAAAACACAAGCGGAGATTGATGTTTTAGTCAAGTATATGCCGGAACAGCTTTCTGAAGAAGAAGTCGCAGAAATTGTTCAACAAACAATTTCTGAGGTGAATGCTTCATCTAAAGCAGATATGGGGAAAGTAATGGGAGCACTCATGCCCAAAGTGAAAGGCAAAGCAGACGGAAGTCTTGTTAACAAGCTTGTACAACAACAGCTATCATAAATGACTTTGAGGCACCCTAAAATTTTAGGGTGTCTTTTTGTTATATCATGTTTTACAGCTAGTAGAGGGATTAGTGATATAGATAGTTATCCCTTCATTAGATTATAAACCTAAGAGGTAAAAGAATTTAGCCTATAAAAGGGTATGTGTCGCTATAGTTGATAAATAATGCTATGCTAATACTAAGGGCATGAAAAACGAGAGATATACATATGAAAAATTTCATAACATTAAAAAATGAAACCTAATACATTCTTTATTCGTATATACTAATACGAGATAGAAAGGAGGAGAGAGATATTAAATGAGAAAGCGTTTCTTTCAGCTTTTAGTAATAGCAGGTCTTATGCTTGGTATTTATCACGTCTTTTCATTTTATACAGCTGCATCTGCTGAGGGAGAAAAGAAAGTATATGTCATTCCCTTAGAAGATACTGTTGAAAAAGGATTGTCTCAATATATAAAAAGAACTATTTCTGAAGCAAAGGATTTAGAAGTGGACCACATCATACTTGAAATTAACACCTTAGGGGGTGCTGTTGATGGTGCCATGGATATTGCAGATACATTAAGGTCGAGTGATATTCCTATTACAGCCTATGTGAACCGTAGAGCGATTTCAGCTGGAGCTTATATTGCTTTAAATGCAAATCAAATATATATGGCCCCTGGTAGCCAAATGGGCTCAGCTGCAGTAATTACAGGTGATGGAAATGCTGCGGATGATAAGGCGCAATCACTTTGGTTATCTGAAATGAAAGAATCAGCGGAACGCAATGGTCGTGACCCTAAATATGCTCTTGCAATGGCGGATAAAGATGTAGATATCCCAGAGTATGCTGCTGGAAAAGGTGACCTGCTAACCTTAGAAACGAAACAAGCGATAGAAGTAGGTTATGCAGAGGGTACAGCAGTAGATCTCCAAAAGCTATTAGATCAATTAGACCTCTCAGATGCATCAATTATTAAAGCAGAAGTAAGCTTTGCAGAGAAAGTCGCACGATTTATAACAAATCCAGTTGTCGTGCCAATTCTTCTTTCGATTGGTAGTATAGGTCTTGTTGTTGAGTTATACTCTCCTGGCTTTGGTATCCCTGGATTTATGGGACTTACTGCGTTATTTCTCTTTTTCTATGGGCATTTAGTAGCTGGATTAGCCGGTCTTGAATCTGTGTTATTGTTCATATTAGGTATTATCTTTATTATTGCTGAGTTTTTTGTCCCCGGTGGTATATTAGGAATTTTAGGTTTAGGTAGTATCGTCACTAGTCTTTATATTGCTTCTGGAAATTTTGTTCAGATGACAATTTCCATTATGATTTCTATTTTAGTTTCGATTGTTGTTTCCATATTATTAGTAAAGGTGTTTGGAAAACGAATGAATTTATTTAAAAAGCTAATCTTACGAGATTCAACAAATACGGATAGTGGTTATGTTTCAAATAAGACGAGAAGTGAATTATTAGGGCTTGAAGGTGTAGCTTTAACAACTTTAAGGCCATCTGGAACAGCTATTATTGGGGAAGAACGTCTAGATGTTGTGACTGAAGGTAGTTATATTCTGAAGGGTAACAAATTAAAAGTTGTAAAAGTGGAAGGGTCTAGAATTGTCGTAAGAGAACTATAATTTATTAGGTAGAAGGAAAGTGTGAGGAACTTGCTGAGGGGTCTTAATCAACAATGTATAAGCCTCTCAGTAGTCAAAATAAAAAATGAATAGATTTCGAGCATATATTTTAGACTATATACATACTCGAGATACTATATAAAAATTTAGGAGGAAAACATAATTATGGAAGCTTCAGCAATTTTAATTATTGGACTTGTTATATTAGGGTTTATTGTCCTTGGTGTCTTCTTTACTTTTGTACCGATTGCCCTTTGGATATCTGCGCTTGCAGCTGGTGTTAGAGTTAGTATTTTCACATTAATAGGGATGAGACTTCGTCGAGTTATTCCAAGTCGAGTTGTTAACCCGTTAATTAAAGCGCACAAAGCTGGATTAGATGTTACAACAAATCAGTTAGAGAGCCATTATTTAGCTGGTGGTAATGTGGACCGTGTCGTAAATGCTCTTATTGCTGCTGAGAGAGCAAATATTGAACTAACGTTTGAACGATGTGCTGCCATTGACTTAGCAGGTCGTGATGTACTTGAAGCTGTTCAAATGAGTGTAAATCCAAAAGTGATCGAAACACCATTTATAGCAGGTGTCGCGATGGATGGAATTGAAGTGAAAGCAAAAGCACGTATTACGGTAAGAGCAAATATTGAACGCTTAGTAGGGGGCGCTGGTGAAGACACCATCATTGCCCGTGTTGGTGAAGGAATTGTCAGTACGATAGGTTCTTCTGATAATCATAAAAAGGTTTTAGAAAATCCGGATTTAATTTCTCAAACTGTCCTGGGTAAAGGCTTAGATTCAGGAACGGCATTTGAAATCCTCTCAATTGATATTGCGGATGTTGATATCGGTAAAAATATTGGAGCTGAATTACAAACGGAGCAAGCGGAAGCAGATAAGAAAATTGCTCAAGCAAAAGCAGAAGAAAGAAGAGCAATGGCTGTTGCACAAGAACAAGAAATGCTTGCTCGCGTACAAGAGATGAAGGCGAAGGTTGTTGAAGCGGAAGCGAAAGTTCCACTTGCAATGGCTGAGGCTCTTCGTTCAGGAAATATTGGTGTTATGGATTATATGAACATTAAAAATATTTCTGCTGACACTGATATGAGAGATTCAATTGGTAAGTCAAATCAAGACCAAAATGACAATAATGACTATTAAAAGCAGTATAGATGGGTGGCTAAAAATGTACGTCACTTATCCTTTCCTCATAGCAAGGAGGTAAAGATTCATGGAGTTCTATGATTTATTATCTAACCCTCTCGTATGGGGGGTTCTCGTTTGGTTATTTTCAAGGATCTTCTCTTCGAGTAAAGGGGAGGAAAATACAAACCAACCACAAAGACAAAAGGAAAAGCCGGAGCAAAAAAAACCGGAAAGGTCTAACTCAAGACCAATTCCAAAACCAGTTAGGCCAGCTTCCTCTAAGGAGCGAGATACATCCCAGAAACCACAAGAGAAAAAATCTCTTCAAACCGTACAAGAAGTGTATGAAAGTATGAAGAGAAATGGGGAAGAAGCCTTAAAAAATACGGTTCAAGTTCAAGTGCCTATCGAAAAATCTAGAACAAGAGAGGTACGATCAATAAAGGTGGAGCCAAAACCACAAGTAAACCGGAATATAAGCTCCGATCCATTAACGATTGATAAAAACAAGGCAGCTCAAGGCCTTGTTTGGAGCGAAATACTCGGTGCACCAAGAGGAAAAAATCCTCATTTCAATCAAAGAAGAAGACAATTGTAACTTCTAGCATAATCATGTTATAAGACTCACTTTTCTCTCATACATATGAGATGAAAGGGGGTCTTTTTTTTATGGCAAAAAAATGGCGACAGCAGCTGACGAGATGGGTAACGAACACATTTGAATTACCGCCCGATGTCATGATGGATCTTCCTAGAATTACGATGGTTGGACAGTTACATATTTATATAGAAAATCATCGAGGACTCCTCACCTTTACTGATACTGAACTCCGTCTTCTATTAAAGCAGGGTCAATTGTTAATAAAAGGTGAAGCCTTTGTCATAAAAACGATTCTACCGGAAGAAATCCTTCTTGAAGGAAAGATAGTTCAAGTGCTTTATCTAGATGAATTGTCATAAGTTTAGTGAATAAAAGATTGAATCAATACAAGGGAAATCTGTTGCACAAGATCGACATAAAGGTGAAGATCTGTACATAACGTGCGAGATTTCCCTATCTATAAGATTAAATAGTCTTTTAAGTAAAGGTAGGGGGATGAGCATGAAAAATCAATGGACAAGTTTTTTATTTGGAATCGTTAAAGTAAATATAAATGGTAGAGGGACTGAACGATTCCTAAATGATTGTATGAGATCAAATATAACCATTTGGAGCGTTAAGCGTTCTGAAAACACAGGATTAAGCTTTTATATTCGGCTTCAAGATGTACATGCATTGCGAGCAATTGTAAGAAACAGTGAGTGTTCATGTCGATTTCAAAAAAGAATTGGTTTTCCTTTTCTGATTAAAAAATCATGGCGTAATAATGGTTTTGTGTTAGGTGTAATTGGTTTCTTTGCAGTCATTTGTATTTTATCAAATATGATTTGGGGGATTGAAGTAAAGGGGGCATCACCTGAGACAGAGCATTTAATAAAAAAAGAACTATCTAAAATTGGGGTGAAAACGGGAAAATTTCAATTTTTAGTTGATAATCCAGATGATATTCAGAAATCTTTAACAGATACGATTAGTCAAATCACATGGGTTGGAGTAGAGTTGACTGGCACAACCTATCATCTTAAGGTAGTCGAAAAAAATCAACCAGAAGAAGAGGAACTTGTTAGCCCGAGACATATTGTTGCAAATAAAAAAGCAGTTATTAAGAAAATGTTTGTAGAACAAGGACAGCCGTTAACAACATTAAATGAGCATGTTGAAAAGGGGCAAGTTTTAGTTTCAGGGTTAATCGGAAAAGAGGAAGAGCAAAAGGAAGTTGCCGCAAAAGCAGAGATATATGGAGAGACTTGGTATAAATCCACTATTTCTATTCCTTTAAACACGACTTTTCAAGTGCTAACTGGAGATACTAAAGAAAAGTATTTCTTAAGGTTTGGCTCGTTTAACCTTCCGTTATGGGGCTTTGGTGGGAAAGAATTTACAACCTTCGAGACGGAGGATGATGAGCATTCCCTTAAGTTTTTAAACTTTACTTTACCAATTTCTTTTATAAAAGAGACAATTCTTGAGAAAGAAGAGGTAGAGCGCGAATACACATTTAAGCAAGCGAAGGAAGCAGCTTTGGATCGTGGAAAGAAGGAGATTGAGGATCAGCTTGATGAAGATGAGGAAGTAATTGGAGAAAAAGTTTTGCACGAGAAGGAGGAGAATGGTAAAGTAAAATTAACGGTTCTTTATCAAGTGCTAGAAAATATCGTCAAAACTACACCAATTGTTCAGGGAGATTAAAGGATGCCAGAAGAATTAGTGACAATGAATCAACAAGTAGAAAATCCGAATGAAGCAATGGCTTTATTTGGTAATCATGATGTACACTTAAAAAGAATGGAAGAACATTTAAATGTCTCAATCGTTACTAGAGGTGAAGCCGTCTATGTTTCTGGGGAATCAGAACAGGTAAAAATGGTAGACGAGCTTTTAAAATCACTTCTTATGATTATTCGTAAAGGAATAAACATTAGTGAAAGAGATGTTCTGTATGCCATAAATATGGCTAAGGAACAAAGCTTGGATCAGCTTGAACAACTATATGTTCAAGAAATAGCGAAAACGGCAAAAGGCAAATCGATAAGGGTTAAAACATTAGGTCAAAGACACTATATATCAGCTATGCAAAAAAATGATTTAGTGTTCGGCATTGGACCGGCCGGAACAGGTAAGACTTATTTAGCGGTTGTTATGGCCGTTAATGCCTTAAAGGTTGGAACGGTCAAACGAATTATTCTAACAAGACCAGCTGTTGAAGCTGGAGAAAGTCTGGGATTTTTGCCAGGTGATCTTAAAGAAAAGGTAGACCCTTACTTAAGACCTCTCTATGACGCTTTACATGATGTATTGGGAATGGAACACACACAGAGGTTAATTGAAAGAGGGACCATTGAAATTGCTCCTCTAGCGTATATGAGAGGAAGAACATTAGATGATGCGTATGCCATTCTTGATGAAGCTCAGAATACGACACCTGAACAGATGAAAATGTTTTTAACTCGTTTAGGTTTTGGTTCTAAGATGGTTATAACAGGCGACATTACTCAAGTAGATCTACCTAAAGGTGTAAAATCAGGATTATCGGTTGCTAATCATACACTTGATGCTGTTAAAGGTATTTCGTTTATAACGCTAGAACAATCAGATGTTGTAAGGCACCCATTAGTAGCTAAAATTATTCATGCATACGAAAACTCCAAGGATGAAAAGTGACCCGAGACCCGAATTCGGGTCACTTTTCTATTTAAATCCAAATAAACATATCAAAATCCAATACAAAACCTAGAAAGCGATTACCTTTCTAAGGGTCTTTATACTAAATCATGTTTCAGAAAGATTGCTTATACTTAAAAACTTGTTGAACATTTTGAGAATAAAGGAAATAATGAGAGAAGAGTGTAGAATGTTGTTGTTTCCCTCTAATCTTTGATTGATGAGGTAAGGTGGTAAGCTGATGAAAAATAGTAAAAAGAAACAAGCTCCAAAAACTAATAAATTTATTGAAAAATTTAATGAATTTAAGTTTTTACATATTATATTATATGCTATTTTAGGTGTTGTCTTATTTGTAGCGTTATATAGTAACGTTAAACCAGAAACAGTCGACATTGAATTATTTACTGTTTCAGATCAAACGATATATGCCCCAACAACTGTAGAGGACAAAGTTGAGACGGAAATAAAACAACAAGAAGCAAATGATAATGTTGAAGACCAATATACACTCAAGAAAGAAATTACAGATAAACAGGTCGATTTAATATCTTCTATATTTGATACCGTGCTAGAGGTAAAAATAGAGGCTGCTAAATTGGCTACTGATTCGTCAGAAAATGTTCTTTCGCCAGAGGATCAAGTAAAAGAAATTCGCCAAAAATTAACGAGTTCTATAACAGACAAAATCCCTGAAAATACTTTCTTACCGTTAGTTAAAGCAAGTAAAGATGAAGTTGAAATGGCAAAAGATGCTGTAGTAACTGGTGTTAACAATATTATGAGCAAAGAGATTCCTATTGTTCAATTAACGGAAGCTAAAAAGCAAGTAGAAGAAGAACTACAATATTCTTCTCTTAGATCCGAAGTATTGCAAGCCTCACAGGTATTAGCTAAATTTGCTATTACCCCTAACTATGTATTTGACTTAGAAGCAACAGAAGAAAAGCGCCAGCAGGCTATAGACAGCGTTAAAGAAGTACAAATAAAGCAAGGACAAATACTAGTCGAAGAAGATGAACTAATAAACAGAGAAGTGTACCGTAAGCTTGGTTTGGTTGGTCTTTTAGATGATCAGCAATCCTATAAACCTTTTATTGGATTAGGCATACTTATTCTCCTCATTTTAACCGTTGTTATTTATTATTTTGAGAAGAAAGATCGTCCGATTGCAAAGCGTAATAATTCTCTGTTATTATATTGCTTGATTTTCGCTATAACTATCCTATTAATGAAGATCGTAAGTTTATTCCAAAAAATTGATTATAATCATATCGGGTACATTGTTCCAGTGGCAATGGGTGTCATGCTTGTAAAGCTTCTTTTAAATGAGCGACTTGCAATTTTAACGAGTATGATTTTTGCTATATGTGGAAGTATGATCTTTAATGAAGGAATTACGGGAAGCTTTAATTTTCCAGTAGGAATTTATTATTTGTTTGGCTGCCTTGCTGGAGTATTGTTTTTGGGTGAACATAATTTCCGTTCTAAGATCCTGCAGGCCGGGTTATTTGTAGGTGGAATAAATGTAGTTGTATTAATGGCCATTATGCTAATTCGAAATGGTACATACTCAAATGTTGAAATTACCTCTTATTTTGTGATGGCATGCGTTTCAGGTTTAGTTTCTTCCGTTTTAACGATAGGTTTCATGCCGTTTTTTGAGACAGGATTTGGTATTTTGTCTACAATGAAATTAATAGAGCTATCAAACCCGAACCATCCTTTACTTCGGAAAATCCTAACAGAAACACCAGGTACTTATCATCACAGTGTAATGGTAGCGAATTTATCTGAGTCAGCGTGCGAAGCTATAGGTGCTAATGGGTTGCTTGCAAGAGTGGGCGCGTATTATCACGATCTCGGAAAGACAAAGCGCCCGCAATATTTTATTGAAAATCAGATGAATATTGAAAATCCACACAATAAGCTGTCAGCTCAATTGAGTAAAAATATTATTATTGCACACGTAACAGATGGTGTTGAGATGCTTAGAAAGCATAAAATGCCAAAAGAGTTTGTCGACATTGCTGAACAGCATCATGGAACATCACTCTTAAAATATTTTTACCACCAGGCTAAGGAATCTAATGATTCAATCTATGAAGATGAATTTCGTTATCCAGGACCTAAACCACAGACGAAGGAGATTGCCATTATTTCTATTGCGGATAGCGCCGAAGCGGCTGTACGGTCTATGTCTAATCCGACGCCAGAAAAAATAGAAAAACTTGTAAAATCCATCATCTCAGATCGTTTACAGGATCATCAGTTAGATGAATGTGATCTTACACTTAAAGAATTAGATATTATAGCAAAATCATTTTGCGAGTCCTTAAAGGGTATATTCCATTCTAGAATTGAGTACCCAGAGCTAACGAAAAAACAAAAGGGGAGTAAATGATGAGGTTAATCATCGATAGTACTGATGAAACAAAAGAATTAACTCAAGAACAGCTGAACACAATTGAGGGGCTGCTTCATTTTGCAGCTGAAATAGAAAACGTGAAACAAGATGCTGAGCTGTCAATAACATATGTAACTAATGAAAGAATTCAAGAAATAAACCGAGAATATAGAGACAAAGATCAACCAACGGATGTTATTTCATTTGCTCTTGAAGAAATGGGAGAAGGTGAAATGGAAATTATCGGTCTTGATCAACCACCTATGCTAGGAGATATTATTATTTCCATCCCACGTGCTGTGGAACAAGCAGAAGAATACGGTCATTCTTTTATAAGAGAGCTTGGCTTTTTAGCTTGTCATGGTTTTTTACATTTATTAGGATATGACCATATGAATGAGGAAGATGAGCAAATGATGTTCACTAAACAAAAGGAAATTTTAGATCGTTATGGACTTAAAAGATCCTAAATCACCCGAATGGCAGAGGTTTCTAAAAAGCTTCACGTATGCTTGGAATGGAATATATCGTACGTATAGATCTGAACGAAACTTTCAATTTCATGTTTCCATAGGGATGATCGTGATTGTCATGGGATTTATTTTTCATCTAAACATATTTGAATGGGTTGTTTTATTGTTTTTAATTGGTGGCATGTTAGCGTTAGAATTGATGAATACAGCACTAGAACATGTGGTAGATCTGGTGACTGATGAGTACAAGCCATTAGCAAAATCTGCAAAAGATGCATCAGCAGGGGCGGTTTTGGTTTATGCAGTACTTTCCGCTATAATTGGGGTAATTCTATTCTATAACCATTTGTTTCAATAATGGAAAACATTAGCCAGGATTTTAAGGAGTGAGAAATAGAGGTAAAATGGCTCTGTTTTATCTTATCCCATGATTGGGACAAATTCCGAAAATTCTTACATTTTAATGACAATTTTGCAATAATACGTGAAAAGAGTTTAGAAATTATGTAAAATAAAGATATGGTTGGTTACTCGCCAATAACGAAAGGAAGTATCATAGTGAAAATTGAAGAACTCATCGTAGAAGCAAAAGCAGCAAGGGAACTAGCCTATACTCCCTATTCAAAATTTAAAGTAGGTGCGGCCTTATTAACCAAGGATGGCAAGGTATATAGAGGCTGTAACATTGAAAATGCTGCTTATAGCATGTGTAATTGTGCAGAACGTACAGCTTTATTTAAAGCATATTCTGAAGGCGATAAAGACTTTGAAGCAATTGCTGTTGTAGCAGATACTAGTAGACCAGTTCCACCTTGTGGAGCATGTCGTCAAGTGATATCAGAACTTTGCCCGCAAGATATGAAAGTGATACTAACAAACCTAAATGGAGATATACAAGAATTAACAGTTTCTGAACTACTACCAGGAGCGTTTTCACCGGAGGACTTAAATGAATAAACAAGGATATAAATCAGGATTTGTTTCAATTATAGGAAGACCGAATGTAGGAAAATCAACATTTTTAAACCGAGTAATTGGTCAAAAGATTGCAATCATGAGCGATAAGCCACAAACGACCCGTAATAAAATCCAAGGTGTATATACAACAAATGTGTCACAAACAGTTTTTATTGATACACCAGGTATTCATAAACCGAAGCATAAGCTTGGAGATTTCATGATGAAGGTGGCACAAAATACATTGAAAGAAGTGGACCTCATTCTCTTTATGATTAATGCTGAAGAAGGATTTGGTCGCGGTGATGAGTTTATTATCGAGAGGCTTAAGCAAACGAAAACACCTGTTTTTCTAATCATAAATAAACTTGACACAGTTCACCCAGATGAGCTTTTGCCATTAATTCAACAGTATAAAGATATGTACCCTTTCCAAGAAATTATTCCGATTTCAGCGTTACAGGGTAATAATGTTGAGACGTTATTACAACAAATTGAAAATGTATTACCTGAAGGACCTCAGTATTACCCAGAGGATCAAGTAACAGACCATCCTGAGCGATTCATTATTACTGAGCTAATAAGAGAAAAAGTTTTGCATTTAACGAGAGAGGAAATTCCTCACTCGGTAGCGGTTGTGATGGATACGTTAGAACGTCGCGAAAACAACAAATCTATTTATGTTGGGGCAACCATCATTGTAGAACGTGATTCTCAAAAAGGGATTGTGATTGGGAAGCAAGGTAGTATGTTAAAAGAAGTAGGGAAAAGAGCTCGTATTGACATTGAAGCGTTATTAGGATCGAGAGTGTTCTTAGAGCTATGGGTTAAGGTGCAAAAAGATTGGCGTAATAAAGCTTCGCAATTACGAGATTATGGTTTTAGAGAAGACGAATATTAAAAGCTAAGCTAGTCAAGGCACTTAACATTTTGATATAGCTTCAAGACAACCAATTCTATAAATCAACATCTTTTACTGTGTTTTAGAGAAAATAATGCTTATTCATAAAACACATTAACAAATATTGTTTAACATGAAATAGGGATGAAAAGGTCAAGATAAATGTAAAGAAATTGGATATTTGCTTGCTAGGTCTTAACAACTGAAAGGTGGGTTTTAAATGTTGGATTTTACCTGGAAGGTTTTTTCTCAAACAGGTAGCATTGATACGTATCTTCTTTTTAAAGAGTTAGAAAAGGAGAATGATGATGGACCCGATTATCAAGAGGATGAACTAGCTGAAATGGATTTTCCAATTTCCTGATCTTGCCTGAACCTGGAAGGTGAAGGAAATTTGCTTCAAAAATGTGAAGGTATTGTCATACGCTCTACCAATTATGGTGAGACAAACAAAATTATAACTTTATATACCAGAGAATTAGGGAAAGTTGGGGTTATGGCAAGAGGCGCAAAGAAACCGAACAGTCGTCTTACGTCAGTTACCCAACTTTTTACTTATGGGACGTTTTTGTTTCAAAAATCATCTGGGCTCGGAGGTCTGCAGCAAGGAGAATCGATTCATTCTCTGAGAGGTATTCGTGAAGATATTTTCCTAACTGCCTATGCAGCTTATATTGTTGAGCTATTAGATAAGAGTACTGAAAATTTGGAAGTAAACCCATTCGTTTTTGAGTTATTGAAGCAAACCCTTTTTTATTTAGATGATGAGGTTGATCCTGATATTCTAGTGAATATTTTTGAAATGAAAATGCTATCTGTTTTAGGAATTGCTCCTCAATTAGATGGTTGCTCGATTTGTGGGAACAAAGATGGCACCTTCCACTTTTCTATTCGAACAGGTGGTTTCATATGTCACAGGTGCTTTGAAAAAGATTCTTATCGTATACCAATCTCCCCAACAACTGTTAAACTGTTACGACTATTTTATTATTTTGATTTAAATCGTTTGGGGAATGTTTCTGTGAAGGATGAAACCAAGATAGAACTTAAAACGGTCATAAAGGCATATTTTGATGAATATTCAGGTTTGAATTTAAAGTCACGACGATTTTTAGATCAATTAGATTCATTGAAAGATAAACTGTAGTCCTAAGTTGACATTTGAAAGCAAATCGATTAATATGCAAAGTATAAATGAACCATAAACTCTGTGTTGAAGGAAAGAAGTAATTATGTTTCTCTAATGGAAGCGACCTTAGGTTGGTGTGAGCTAAGGATTAGACCATAATGAAAGGCATTCTGGAGCAGTTTGATAAAAGTGGCTTTTTGAATTGACAAAAAGCAAATAGGGTGGAACCGCGGGTAAGCTCTCGTCCCTATGTCAAGACAGTTTGACATAGGGATGAGAGCTTTTTATATGGGTAAAAAGTGAGCCCTCCCTATGTTGTTGCTTATATTTTATGGAGGTGTATGAAATGAATATTCAAGAAATGATTTTGACGCTTCAAAAGCACTGGTCAGATCAAGGCTGTGTGCTTATGCAGGCCTATGACACTGAAAAAGGTGCTGGAACTATGAGTCCTTATACTTTTTTAAAAAGTATTGGACCTGAACCATGGAAGGTAGCTTATGTAGAACCTTCAAGAAGACCAGCTGATGGTAGATATGGAGAAAATCCTAACAGACTTTATCAGCATCATCAATTCCAGGTTATCATGAAACCTTCCCCAGATAATATTCAGGAGCTTTATTTAGATTCACTGCGTGCTTTAGGTATTGATCCATTAAAGCATGATATCCGCTTTGTAGAAGATAATTGGGAAAATCCCTCCTTAGGCTGTGCAGGATTAGGTTGGGAAGTATGGTTAGACGGAATGGAAATCACACAGTTCACCTATTTTCAACAAGTTGGCGGGATTGAATGTAAACCAGTTTCAGCTGAAATTACATATGGTATTGAGCGACTTGCTTCATATATCCAAGATAAAGAAAATGTTTTTGATTTAGAATGGACTAAAGGCTATACAGTTAGAGATATTTTCTTAATGCCTGAATATGAGCATTCAAAATATACGTTCGAAACGTCTAATACAGAAATGCTTTTTGAATTATTCTCAACATATGAAAAAGAAGCAATTAGTCAAATGGAACAAGGACTTGTTCATCCGGCCTATGACTATGTCTTGAAATGTTCTCACACTTTTAATCTCCTTGACGCGAAAGGCGCGATCTCTGTTACAGAACGAACAGGCTATATCGGTCGTGTTCGAAATCTAGCAAGAAAAGTTGCTAAGACATTTTATGATGAAAGAGAAAAATTAGGATTCCCAATGTTAAATCAGGGAGGAGGAAATCGAGATGAGTAAAAAAGATTTATTACTTGAGATTGGTTTAGAAGAAATTCCAGCCCAATACGTTACACCATCAATCAATCAATTACAAGCAAAGCTAACTAATTGGCTTGAGGAAAAGAAGTTGTCCTTTGGAGATGTAAAGATGTATTCAACTCCAAGAAGATTAGCGATCTTAGTAAAAGATGTCGCTGAAAAACAACCAGATCTAGAGGAAGAGGCGAAAGGTCCTGCGAAGAAGATTGCTATGACTGAAAGTGGAGAATGGTCAAAAGCTGCAATTGGATTCACGAGGGGACAGGGTGCGACTGTTGAAGACATCTACTTCAAAGAAATAAACGGTGTAGAATATGCGCATGTCCAAAAATTCATCAAAGGTCAAGACTCAACACTATTGCTTACGGAAGTGAGAGAATTAATTAAAGGATTATCATTTCCTAAAAATATGCGCTGGGGTAGTGAAGAACTTCGCTATATCCGTCCGATTAAATGGCTTATTGCTCTTTTTGGGAATGAAATTATTCCATTTGAAATAGCTGGTGTAAAGACTGACTCATTCACATATGGTCATAGGTTCTTAGGTGGTAAAGTTGAGATTGCTCACCCGGGTCTATATGAAACTGTGTTACTTGAACAGTTTGTTCTCGCGGATTCTGATAAGAGAAAAGCAGCAATTAGAAATCAGTTAGCTGAATTGGAAAGTGAAAACAAATGGATCATTCCTATTGATGAAGAATTGTTAGAAGAAGTAAATAATTTAGTTGAATATCCTACAGCGTTATTTGGAAAGTTTGAAGAAGAATATCTTTCTCTACCTGATGAAGTGTTAGTTACAACGATGAAGGAGCACCAACGATATTTTCCAGTAAGAAATAACGAAGGTGACTTACTCTCTTATTTTGTAACAGTAAGAAATGGTGACCATAACCACTTAGAGAATGTGGCGAAAGGGAACGAAAAGGTGCTTCGAGCAAGACTATCTGATGCAAACTTTTTCTTTGAAGAAGATAAAAAGCTGCAAATTGATGTAGCAAATGAAAAGCTTAACAAAATTGTCTTCCATGAGGAATTAGGAACATTAGGGGAGAAAGTAAACCGAATTGTTCAATTGTCCGGCATATTAGCTGAAAAACTTAACTTAACACATGAGCAAAAAGATGATATTAAACGTGCAGCTGCTATTTGTAAATTTGATCTTGTTTCCCATATGGTTTATGAATTCCCAGAATTACAAGGGAAAATTGGTGAAAAGTATGCAAGGCTATTAGGAGAAAAAGAAGCAGTAGCTAAAGCGATCAATGAGCACTATATGCCACGTCACGCAGAAGACCAAGCTCCTTCATCTACAATTGGAGCTGTGATCGCTATTGCAGACAAGTTAGATACAATTGCTGGTTTCTTTGCTATCGGTAGGATCCCGACAGGCTCACAAGATCCATATGCATTAAGAAGACAAGCTAGTGGTATAGTTCATATTTTAAAAGCAAAAGGATATGAAATTGGGTTAGATGAGCTGTTTAAGCTTGCCCTTGAACTTTATGAAACCAAAGTCTCAAATGAAGCATACCAAGAACTTATTACTTTCTTTAAATTGAGATTAAAATATGTTTTAGCAGAAGAACAGATTCGTTATGATCTTGTTGATGCTGTTTTAGAGTCTTCAAACCTAGAAGTGAATTCTTTAACAAAGCGTGCCCGCGTCCTTGCTAAACGTTCTTTAGAAGCTGAATTTAAAGAATCAATTGAAGCTCTTGCGCGTGTGATAAACATCTCTAAAAAAGGGTCAGAACATGTGATTAATGAAGCTCTATTGGAAAGTGATTATGAGAAAGCACTGTACCAAGCGTATGTAGATGCCGACCAAAAGATATCAACTATGAAAAATGATAATAGAGAAGAGAGCATATTTGAATTGTTAGCTGCTCTTAAGCCTGTAATCAATGAATATTTTGAACATACAATGGTAATGGCTGAAGATGAAAAAGTGAAAAATAATCGTTTAACACAAATGGTTAAGTTAGCTAAACTAATTGAAAGTTTTGCTAAAATGGATATGATCCTTGTAAAATAAGTTATAAGTACGTGCATGAAAGTAAAATGGTGAAAAGGGTCTGACTTTGGTCAGACCTTTTTAACTGTTCAGAGACTTAGTGGATTTCATGCATCTGTTTTTCTCTTTTTTTAAACACACTTACACAAGTTAGCAGGAGTTAATTGATAGCTATACCTAAACTGTTTAAACAAATTACTTTTCAAATCCATTTCAAGGTATATAATAATTCTATATAGCTAAACGAAAATGATAGGAAATTCATATTGATAAATGGACGTTGCTAGATTAAGGTGGTGAGTAAAATCGAGCTGAATAAAAGGCAGGAACAAATTGTAGAAATTGTAAAAGAGAATGGGCCGATAACAGGTGAACAAATTGCTGAACAATTGCATTTAACGAGAGCAACACTCAGACCCGACCTAGCAATTTTGACGATGTCTGGATATTTAGACGCAAGACCACGTGTTGGTTATTATTATACAGGTAAAACGAATACTCAAGTATTAACAGATGAATTAAAAAAACTAAAGGTAAAAGACCATCAGTCAATTCCGATTGTGGTAAGTGTAAATGTTTCTGTATACGATGCGATCTGTACCATGTTCTTAGAGGATGTAGGAACTTTATTTGTCGTAGACGATAAATCCTACTTAGTAGGTGTTCTATCACGTAAGGATTTATTAAGGACAAGCATCGGGAAACAGGAGCTAACAACAATCCCAGTAAATATTATTATGACAAGGATGCCTAATATAACCGTTTGCAGGCAGGAGGATCTTATATTAGATGTAGCCCATGTATTGATTGATAAACAAATAGATGCGTTACCTGTCGTAAAAGATACCGATCAGGGGTTAGAGGTTATCGGGAGAATTACAAAGACGAATATGACAAAAATATTGGTTAGCTTTGGACAAGAATAAGAGCTAGCAAGTGTAAAAGGGGCTGGATAGAATGAATTATCGTTTGATTTATGTTGTATCTGATTCTGTAGGTGAAACGGCAGAGCTAGTTGTTAAAGCGGCTGCAAGTCAGTTTAATGGAGTTTCGGCTAACACAAAAATTAAACGCATTCCTTATGTTGAAGATAGAGGAACAATTTTAGAAGTTGTCTCATTAGCAAAACAAGATGAAGCCATTATCTGTTTTACCCTGGTTGTGCCAGAACTTAGAAATTGTTTAATTGAAGAAGCGACAAGACAAGGTGTAATGTATTACGATATTATTGGACCGCTTATTGATAAAATGGAAAATTCCTATGGGATTCCTGCAAAGTATGAACCTGGCCGTGTTAGGAAATTAGACGACGATTATTTTAAGAAGGTAGAAGCCATTGAATTTGCTGTAAAATATGATGATGGTCGAGACCCTAGAGGCATCTTAAAAGCAGATATTGTATTAATTGGAGTTTCAAGGACTTCTAAAACCCCATTATCACAATATTTAGCTCATAAGAGGTTTAAGGTAGCGAATGTACCGATTGTTCCAGAAGTTGAACCACCTGAGGAATTATATAAGGTATCTGCCCAGAAATGTATAGGTCTTAGAATTATGCCTGAAAAGTTAAATCATATAAGAAGAGAGCGTCTGAAATCTTTAGGATTAAACGATGAAGCTTTCTATGCAAACATCAATCGAATTAAAGAGGAATTAGAATATTTTGATAAGATTGTTGATCGTATAGGTTGTCACGTGGTGGATGTATCAAATAAAGCAGTTGAAGAGACAGCAAATATCATTGCAAATATCATGAATAAACAGAATGGATAATAAAATAAAAAGGTGACAGATAGTCTCATCACAAACTATCTGTCACCTTGTCTTATGTGAGGAAAATATATAAAACAATAAGTCATGAAAAGTTGAAAAAGACTCTCAAATAATAAGGAAAGCTAAATGTAAAAAAGGATAGAAATTTGCAATACTTTGTATTATAATAAAAAATTGTGATAAAAAGTACTTTTTTAGGTTTAGAACTTGACTTATGGGAATAAACTATTAATTGTAAACTGTCAAGGAATCGAAGGAAAAGTTTTTCGACAAAAAAGGATTTTACCTTCTTTTCTAGAATATTTGTATATAAGGGTTTGAATAAGAAGGAATCTTTCGGAGTGATGTAGAATAGAGAATTATGCCGAAAAAAAACAAAGAATATATGTTGATGCTGATGCTTGTCCAGTAAAGCAGGAGATTATGGATTGTGCAACTAAGTATAATGTACCAGTTACGTTTGTTGCATCCTATAATCATACCACGACTAAAACATTTGGTGGAGAATGGATCTTTGTTGATACTGGTAAGGAAGAAGCTGATTTATATATTGTTAATCAAGTACGTGCAAAAGATCTTGTTATTTCACAAGATATTGGTTTAGCAGGACTGCTTCTGAAAAAAGATGTTATTGTTATAACTCCAAGGGGAAAACAATATACAGAAACAAATATTGATACAGCTTTACAATATCGATACATTTCCGCAATGGAAAGACGTGGCGGTAAATATTCTAAAGGTCCCAAAAAGTTCACCGATGAAGATATTTTAAATTTTATCACAACATTAGAAAAAATTTTGTCGAAAGATGAAGGAGATTCTAAAAAAATATAGAATATCTCTACTACGGAGTTGTTAGTATGGGAAATCGAATCCCTGAAGATTTACTCGAAAAAATACAAAGAACTTCTGACATCGTTGATGTGGTAAGTGAATATGTTCAATTGAAGAAACAAGGACGAAATTATTTTGGATTATGTCCTTTTCACGGAGAGAAGTCACCTTCATTTTCTGTATCATCTGACAAACAAATCTTTCATTGTTTTGGGTGTGGTGCAGGTGGTAATGTTTTTTCCTTTATCATGCAACATAATGGTGTTTCCTTTACGGAGGCTGTTCAGACTTTAGCAGAAAAAAACGGAATAGACTTACCTACTATTTCACCCACAGATCAAGGGAAGACTCTTTCAAAAGACGCTGAGAAAATGATTGAGGCTCATGAACTCTTAAAGAAATTTTATCATCATTTATTAGTAAATACAAAAGAGGGTCAATCAGCTTTAGATTATTTAATAAATAGAGGATTTACAAGGGAAACCATTGATAAATTTGAGATTGGTTATGCGTTAGACTCTTGGGATTTTATTACTAAATTCCTTTCAAAGAGAGGCTTTAACCTTTCCTTAATGGAAGAGGCAGGACTGTTAGTAAAGAAGAATAACTCTGATGACTTTTTAGACCGATTTCGGAATAGAATTATGTTTCCAATCTCTGACCATAATGGGTCAACCATTGCTTTCTCTGGAAGGGTTTTAAGCGAGGAAAAGCCAAAATATTTAAATAGTCCTGAGACTAAAATATTTAATAAGAGCAAAATTTTATATAATTTCCATCGAGCACGAATACATATTCGTAAGAACCAACAAGCTGTATTGTACGAAGGGTTTGCAGATGTTATTTCATCAACGGAATCTGGAGTAGAGCATGCGATTGCGACAATGGGAACATCGTTAACGGAGGACCAAGCAAGAATCATAAGAAGAAACGTAAATGAAGTGGTTCTATGTTATGATTCTGATTCAGCCGGTGTTGAGGCAACTATAAGAGCTGCGAAAGTATTACAGAGTGCTGGGTGTCAAATCAAGGTAGCGATGATTCAAGAAGGCTTAGACCCTGATGACTACATCAAAAAATATGGATCTGAGAAATTCAGAAACGATGTAATAGGGGCAACTGTTCCTTTCATGACATTTAAAATGAGTTATTATCGCAGGGGGAAGAACCTTCAAAATGAAGGGGAAAGACTCCAATACATTGAAAATGTATTAGCGGATTTAACACACCTGCAAAGTGCTGTTGAAAGAGAAATTTATTTGAAGCAACTCTCAAAAGAGTTTGATCTGTCAATAGATGTACTTAAAGAACAACTTCAACATTTCCAATCACGACAGTCAAATGTCTCTCAACAGCCACAGGCAAAAAATGCCGTGTCAAATCATATGAAAAGAAATCCAATTGCAAAGAAAAAGCTACTTCCTGCATACCATACAGCAGAGCGAATGTTGATTGGACATATGCTCAGGAGTAAGGATTTCTCACAAAAAGTCTTAGAAAGACTTGGTCTGCAATTTAATATTGAAGAGCATAAAGCAATTGTTACTTATTTATATGGTTTTTATGAAGAAGGAAATGAGGAAAATGTTAGTTCATTTCTCTCAAGACTTCCAAATTCCGAACTCCAGGATATTGTATCTAACATTGCGATGATTACATTAAACACTGAAGTGACAGAGCAAGAGCTTTCTGATTATATAAAACAGGTGTTGAATCATCAGAAAATGTTAATGATAAAAGAAAAAGAAGCTGACAAAAAAGAAGCTGAAAGAAACAAACAATTTAGAGAAGCGGCTCAAATCGCAATGGAAATTATTCAATTACAACAGGCTTTAAAGTCATAAAAAGTAAGCTGAAGATGAAGTAATGTGAGTTTTTTAATGTGTGGCTGTTACGTTATACATTCCTATAGAAATAGGCAATTACCGCAATATAGTAATCCGAATGCTTATCTAAATGCTTGATAAGTTTGGAAGGAGGGGATCCTATGGCTGATAAACAAACCCATGAAACTGAGGTTACCTTTGAACAGGTAAAGGATCAATTAACCGAAATTGGGAAGAAAAGAGGAGTTTTAACATACGAAGAAATCGCTGAGCGTATGGCAAACTTCGAAATTGAATCAGACCAAATGGATGAGTATTATGAATTTCTAGGTGAACAAGGTGTTGAATTAATTGGAGAGACTGGTGAAGCGGAAGCGGATCCTAATGTCCAAGATTTAGCAAAAGAAGAGGAGTTTGATCTAAACGACCTAAGTGTTCCACCTGGTGTGAAAATTAATGACCCTGTACGTATGTACTTAAAGGAAATAGGTCGTGTCGACTTATTATCTGCTAATGAGGAAATTAATCTAGCAAAACGTATAGAAGAAGGCGACGAAGAAGCGAAGCGTCGACTTGCAGAAGCTAATTTAAGGCTTGTTGTAAGTATAGCGAAACGTTATGTAGGTCGTGGTATGTTATTCCTAGACTTAATTCAAGAAGGTAACATGGGGCTAATGAAGGCTGTAGAAAAGTTTGATTATCGCAAAGGGTATAAATTTAGTACCTATGCAACGTGGTGGATTCGCCAAGCAATTACGCGTGCAATTGCCGATCAAGCTCGTACAATCCGTATACCAGTTCATATGGTGGAAACCATTAATAAATTGATTCGTGTTCAGCGTCAATTATTGCAGGATTTAGGTCGAGAACCAACTCCAGAAGAAATAGGCGAAGACATGGAATTAACACCTGATAAGGTTAGAGAAATTTTAAAAATTGCTCAAGAACCTGTGTCTCTTGAAACACCAATTGGTGAAGAGGATGATTCCCACTTAGGTGACTTTATTGAGGATCAGGATGCGACGTCTCCATCAGAACATGCTGCCTATGAATTATTAAAAGAACAATTAGAAGATGTGCTTGATACGTTAACTGATCGTGAAGAGAATGTTTTACGTCTTCGTTTTGGATTAGATGATGGTAGAACAAGAACTCTTGAAGAAGTTGGAAAAGTTTTTGGTGTTACAAGAGAACGTATTCGCCAAATTGAAGCAAAGGCTTTACGTAAATTACGTCATCCTAGCCGTAGTAAACGTCTAAAGGACTTTTTAGAATAGAAGAAGGCGGGCATTAGTCCGTCTTTTCCTTTTTTTCCTTGCGAAAGCAATACTAAATTTTCGTTCCATGTTCTTTTTGATTTTTTCGAAAAGAACAACATTCTCTGAAATTTTGCAAAAAAAAGTAAAGGTTAAATTTAAACAAAAGAGTAAAAACTGAATAAATTTATAAGAAAGGCTGCCAATAATGGATAGCGAAAAAAAGAAAATAATCGTTAGTGAAATTAATTATTGGAAAAATAATAAGCTACTACCTGATACATATTGTGACTTTTTATTAGCCCTTTATACAGAAGGGAATCAAGATGAATTACTTGCTACTAAGCCCAATGCCGAAAATAGATTCACTTTCTTATATGGGATTTTATATGGGTTTATGATCATCTCTTTATTTTGTACAGTTCTTTTTACTTATTTTACTGAAAAGCCTACCTTAATGCAAATTGCTATAGCAATAACTTTGCTAACTGGATCTATTCTTGTTATCGCTTACTTTACTAGAAAAGGAAGGTTTTTTCAAGTTCCTTTAAGCCTGACTTTTGTCCAAATACTATTCATTTCCTTAGCAATTGGAGAAGTGGCTTTTGCTGGTTCACATGTAGTAATTGGGTTGATTGTCTTGGTGAATTGTTTACTTTGGTTAGTAGTAGGATGGAAATTCAACTATATTTATTTAACCATTAGTGGTGTAATCGGAATGATATTCTATATATTTTCTATTTTTATGTAGAAAGATGGTTCATTTGTGTCAATTGTTTTTTTTAAAAATAGGTAATGAACGGTGCATTTTTTGTCTAAAATGTGAAAAACATTTTGTTCAAGTAAGATAGGTCTTTTACTTATAAGAAATTTACAGTAAAATAGAGGTTGTTTATAAGAAATGGTACTCAGGCCTAATATTAAGTTTCGAGCAGTTCCTAGAGAACTGCATGTCTAAGTACGACTATTCTTCAAAAAAACTCATTAGCTGGAAGTTAGATCAACTTTCGCCTAATGAATCTTACCATCTACATAAGGGAGGTTACATGATGAATCGCAATCCACTTATTCCATTTTTATTAATCGCAGTTCTTGGAATCGGCCTTATGTTCCTTTTATCATTTAAAGGTCTTGGCGATCATGAACAATTAGCTAAAGGGGAAGAAGAGCCTAAAACAGAGGATGTTGCTAATGCAACACCTGAAGAGATTTACCAACAAAATTGTATTACGTGTCATGGACAAAACTACGAGGGTGGTGCTGGTCCTAAGCTTGTGGGTATCGGTGAAAGTTTAAGTGTTGATGAAATTAAGCAAACACTTAAACAAGGTAAGGGAATTATGCCTGCGGGTCTCGTTCCAGACGACAAGTTAGATGAAATGGCAGAATGGGTATCACAAATTAAATAAGCTTTGTATACCACTAATAGAATGCGCTTACGTTTAGATAAAACGTTATGAAATGGAAAGTATTCATTTGCATTCTTAAGATTGAGACAGTAATTTCTCTAATAGGTTTGAAATGAATAGGAATTAAGAACAGTCCTTTGCATATGTGAAGGACTTTTTTTATACTTAGAGTTAGATGTAAAAAGAAAATAAAATATGTAAGTAATTTGATGAATAGTGGTGACCATATGAATGAATTAAAATTATCAAAAAGATTAGAAGTAGTGGCCGGGTTTATCCCAAAAGGATCAAAATTTGCTGATATAGGATCAGACCATGCATACCTACCTTGTTACGCGATTTTAAAAGGGCAAGCAAGCTTAGCTATTGCCGGGGAAATTACAGATGGACCATTTGAGTCAGCTAAAAATCAAGTCCAAAAAAGCGACTTGTTAGAATATATTTCTGTTCGTAAAGGTGATGGCTTATCTGTTATTAAGGAAGGAGAGAAAGTTGACTGTGTGACGATAGCTGGAATGGGTGGAAGTCTTATCACCAAAATATTAAATGATGGGCAAGCTAAGTTAGACCATGCATCAAGGCTTATTTTACAACCAAACATTCATGCTAAGCATATTAGACAATGGTTAATAGAGAATAGCTGGAGTCTTATTGAAGAAGAAATAATTGAAGAAGATGATAAAATTTATGAAATTCTTGTCGCTGAAAAGGGTAACCCTAAGGATGCATATAACGATATTGAATTTGAACTGGGTTTATTAGTTGGACCGATACTGGCGAAAAAGAAATCGGAAGTATTTGTGAAAAAATGGACGCAAGAGTATAATCATTGGCGCACAATTCTTACTCAGTTAGAAAATGCAGGGCACACATATGAGGAAAATGAAAAATATCGAGATGTTCAAGATAATATGTGCCTTTTAGAGGGGGTTTTGAAGGATGAAAAATCCTAATGGATTTCAAGTCATTCAATTATTCGAACAGTTCTCTCCTAAAGCCTATGCTGTAGAAGGAGATAAAATTGGACTTCAGATAGGTACTTTAAATAAGAGGATAAAAAATGTACTAATTACCTTAGATGTTGTTGAATCAGTAATTGATGAAGCAATCGCTAAGGAAGTTGATTTAATTATTGCGCATCATCCTCCTATTTTTAGACCGATTAAACATCTAACAACAGATACTACATATGGCAGAATACTTGAGAAATGTTTAAAACACGATCTAGCTGTTTATGCTGCTCATACTAATTTGGATGTAGCTGAAGGTGGAGTGAATGATTTGCTAGCCGACGCGCTAGAGCTATCAAATTGTGAAGTCCTTATACCTACTTATGAAGAATTGTTAAAAAAGCTTGTTGTGTACGTACCGGAAACGCATGAAGAGATTGTAAGAGATGAGCTTGGTCGAGCAGGGGCTGGTCATATTGGCAACTATAGTCATTGTTCGTTTTCAGTGAAGGGCGAAGGTAGCTTTTTACCTCTTGAAGGCTCTGAGCCTTTTATAGGAAAAAAAGGTGAAAAGGAATATGTTAAAGAAGTAAGATTAGAAACTGTTTTTCCTGCATCAATCCAAAAGAAAGTGTTATCTGCCATGTTAAAAGCTCATCCATATGAAGAAGTGGCCTATGATCTTTATCAATTAGATCAACAAGGAAAAAAACTTGGGTTGGGGCGAATTGGAAAACTAACAAGTGAGTTAACCTTGCAGGAATTTGCTGAACATGTAAAGAAGAAATTAGAGGTTGATCATGTTAGGATGGTTGGTCAACCTGAAGCTAAGGTAAAGAAGGTAGCTGTCCTTGGTGGAGATGGAAATAAATATATACAGCAAGCTGCATTTAAAGGTGCTGACGTATACGTTACTGGTGACCTTTATTTCCACGTAGCACAGGATGCACTCATGTTGGATTTAAATATTATCGATCCTGGACATCATGTGGAGAAAGTAATGATAAATGGTGTGAAAAATAAGTTAAGTGATTTATGTGATAAGCAAAAGTTTCAAGTGAATATCCTGTCTTCTGAAATCAATACGAACCCATTTACATTCGTATAGAGACATTATTAGTTGTTGAAAACATAAAGCCCATTCTGCTATAGAGAATGGGCTTTATGTTAACCTTTTATTTTTACTTTAGGTAGAATTTTTGAAAGGGGAACAACTTGGTCTAAACTCCAGGTTAATTCGTCTTCCTCATTATATTGTTCTAAGAATTGAATGACTTTTTTAGTTATAGGAGTAGGGGTTGAAGCCCCGGCTGTTATAGCAACCGTTTTTACTCCTTTTAGCCATTCAAGTTTTAATTCACTAATATCTGAAATTCGATATGCCTTCGTTCCAGCAATGTCTTCAGATACTTGTGCTAATCGGTTTGAATTATTACTTTTAGGGTCCCCTACAACAATTGTGAGGTCAGCTTCCTTCGCTTGTTCTGCTACGGCTTCCTGACGTACTTGAGTGGCTAAACAGATTTCTTGATGGATTTCAACGTTCGGGAACTTTTCTTTAACAAGATCCATGATATCTGCTACATCCCATTGGCTCATTGTTGTCTGGTTTGTCACAATGATTTTTTCACTAGTAATGGTAAGGTTCGCTACATCTTCTTCCGTTTCTACTAGGTGGACTATAGAAGGGGCAACACCAACGGCACCTTCAGGCTCAGGATGGCCTTTTTTACCTATATAGATGACATTATACCCTTTTGCTTCCTTTTCACGGATTAAATCATGTGTTTTCGTTACATCAGGACAGGTTGCATCTAAAGTCACTAACCCTTTTTCCTTCGCAATTCTTTTCACTTCAGGTGAAACACCATGAGCAGTAAATACGACAGTTCCTTTGTCAACCTTCTCTAAAATCTCTAAGCGGTCTTTCCCATCTAGCGTAATGATACCTTCTTCTTCAAACGCATCTGTTACGTGTTTATTATGAACAATCATACCTAATATATAGATTGGTCTTGGTAATGTTTTATCTAAAGCAGCATTCTTTGCAATGACCATTGCATCTACAACACCATAGCAATAACCACGTGGAGCAATTTTAATGACGTTCATGTTCTGCCTCCTTTAAGAGATCTCAATAAAATAGACTAGTTTGTTTGTCCAAAAGGAAAGAAAAAAGCCGCAAAAACGGCTCTTTTCTCTCATAATCTCTTAATATTATATCTAAGTTTAGGCAAGAATACAAAGAGGAATATTTAAATGTACATCTTTGGCTGTGAAGTCCTAGCTCTATTATTTACCTGCTTTTTCGGTTGCTGCTGTACTGCGTCATTTCCTTTTTTACTTAATTCTTTTTTAGATGCAGTTTTGGTTTCTGGTTGTTTTGCATCTTCTTGTGAAAACTGCAAGGGCTCTGATTCATTTGTTACTTCTACATTGGAAGGAGATGCTTCATCTGAATCAGTGTCTGTATTCTTAATTTCACGATAGAGCTTTACCATGGCCGGAAGGTTTTTAACAAGTGGTCCATATTGTTGAACCATTGGTGTTACTTGTTGAGCCATTCCGAGTACCTTTTGGACATTTCCAAGCATACCTGAAATATTAGATGGATTCATAAGGCCTTGTATTCCTCCAGAAGCACGAGAGGCACCCGCAACAGCGTTAGCAGCTCCTTGAATTCCTTGTGGATTTACAGCACCTCCGACACCTTGAGAGCCACCAGGGATAATTCGTGATAACAAACCTCTTAATCCTCCTGCGCCTCTTGAAGCTACTTGTGGACCAAACTGCTGGTTAGTATACATGCCTTGGAAAGGTTGGCGTCCTAGTGGTAGATTACCTTGTTGTGGAAGAAAACCTCTAGCGTTCATAGGAGGCATAGGTCTTTGCTGGAACATAATAAATCCTCCTTTCATTTTGTACATATTCTTTGTATAGACTATGCAAAAAAATCCCTTTTGGTTTCAAGTAAATAAGAAACTTAAAAATGAAGGAGAATGCAAAAAATCTTAAAGAGATAAGCGAAAATGAACAATTCTTTGTCTTATCTTTTTATAAGCTGTTTTCCTATAGAATGTTGACAATATCCTTTGAATTGACTTGTACAAGCAACAAAGTTGTAAAAAAGACCCTTTTAAAAAGATAACTTAAAATCAGTATAGATAAATGTGGATATAAGAAGACAAATTTAACGGTAAACGATAATTAAAAGATTGAGTTTTTTAATCTATAAGTTATAATGTAATGATGGACTGATAAGGTTTGGGCATAACCAATTTCTTATCCATTCATAATGAAACAATTGGATAAGAAGAACCCCTTATCATAAAGGAGATGAAAAAAATGGAAAAAACAAAATTTGAACGGTTTTCATTAAAACCTTTTATTATAGAAGCTATAAAAAAAGAATTAAATTTCTATGAACCTACAGAAATACAAGAAAGAATTATTCCTTCTATATTGAATGGTGAAAGTGTTATTGGACAATCACAAACAGGTACGGGAAAAACACATGCTTATTTACTACCTTTAGTAAGTAATCTAGAAGTAGATAAAAAAGAAGTGCAAATAGTTATAACAGCTCCTACACGTGAATTAGCAGTACAGATTCACAAAGAGGTAACAAGATTAATCGAGTTCACGAACGATGAGATAACAGCTAAATGTTTTATTGGTGGAACGGACAAGCAAAGAACAATTGAAAAGCTAAAGACTCAGCCACAGATTGTTGTAGGAACGCCAGGTAGAATAAATGACTTAGTTAATGAGAATGCATTAATTGTTAATCGTGTTCGCTCTCTAGTTGTAGATGAGGCAGATTTAATGTTAGATATGGGCTTTATTAAAGAAGTTGATATGGTTGCTGGCAAAATGCCAGAAAAACTGCAAATTCTAGTTTTCTCTGCAACGATTCCTGAAAAGCTAAAACCATTTCTAAAGAAATACTTAGATAATCCTAGGTTTACTCATGTTGCCCCTAAACAGCCTACTGCAGCTAAAATTGAACATGTATTGGTTCCGTCTCGTCATCGAGATAAAATAAAGCTTGTACATGACATGCTAGTGTCGTTTAACCCTTTCTTAGCAATTGTTTTCACGAACACAAAAAAGAAGGCAGATGAAGTTGCTGATGGTTTAATAGCACGAGGGTTGAAGGTCGGACGTATTCATGGTGATTTAAGTCCACGTGACCGTAAAAAAATGATGAAGCAAATAAATGACTTAGAATTTCAATATGTAGTTGCGACAGATTTAGCCGCACGTGGTATTGATATTAAAGGTGTTAGCCACATCATTAATTATGAGATTCCTACAACGGAATTAGACTTTTATATACATCGTGTAGGAAGAACAGCACGAGCAGGAAGTTCAGGTATTGCTGTTACGATATACGAAACATCTGATGAAGATGCGCTAATAAAGCTAGAAAAAATGGGTGTAGAATTTATTAATAGAGACTTTGTCGCAGAAGAGTGGAAGGAACTTGATGATAGAAAACGTAGGCAGAGTCGCAAACGTGTTGCAGACGAAGTAGATGCCCTAGCAAAAAGTATTGTTCAAAAGCCTAAAAAAGTGAAACCAGGTTATAAAAAGAAAATGGGCCGTGAAATGGATGAAATTAAAAAGAGAAAAAGAAGATTGGATCGAAAAAAGAAATAAGGGGGAAGTACTATGAAAATTGGTTCACATGTATCAATGAGTGGAAAGAAGATGTTGTTGGCTGCAAGTGAAGAAGCAGTTTCATATGGTTCAACCACATTTATGATTTATACAGGGGCTCCTCAAAACACACGACGTAAAAAAATTGAGGATTTAAATATCGAAGCGGGACAAGCTCATATGAAGGAGCATGGTATAAATGATATCATTGTACATGCTCCATATATTATAAATATTGGGAATTCAACAAACCCTGCAACATTTCAGCTAGGTGTTGATTTTCTTCGATCTGAGATCGAACGAACACATGCACTGGGTGCAAGACAAATTGTTCTTCATCCTGGTGCACATGTTGGAGCTGGTGCGGATGTAGGGATTAACAAGATTATAGAAGGTCTCAATGAAGTTTTAGAACAAAATCAAGAAGTACAAATAGCATTAGAAACGATGGCAGGTAAAGGGTCAGAATGTGGAAGATCTTTTGATGAATTAGCTAAAATTATCGATGGAGTTACACATAATCAGCATTTATCCATCTGTTTTGATACTTGTCATACACATGATGCGGGCTACGATATTGTAAATAATTTTGACAGTGTTTTAAAAGAATTTGACCAAACGATTGGATTGGATCGTTTAAAAGTTCTTCATATTAACGATAGTAAAAATCCGATGGGAGCAAGAAAAGACCGTCATGAAAATATCGGATTTGGACATATCGGGTTTAATGCGCTAAATAACATTATTCATCACGAAGCATTAATGGATGTTCCTAAAATATTAGAAACACCTTTTGTTGGTGAGGATAAAAAATATAAAAAGCCACCATATAAATTTGAAATCAATATGTTTAAGGAACAAACATTTGATGAAAACCTCCTAGAAAAAATTCTTAATCAATAATTGAAAACCTTAAAGTAATGTGAATAATAAACTAGCATAAAAAGTCAGTTCATCCTATTTGAACTGACTTTTTATACTATTAGGGGCTATATTTTCTATGCTTAATATAAAAAGTAGCCATATAGGGTTAATCTTAAGTAATGAATTTAGTTTGTGAATTTTTGAAAAATTTTATTAACCTGCTGGGCTGTTTGTGGTGAAGTGATTGCCGAAATTTTTGATAATAACTCTTTTCTTTCATTCACATTAAAAATGTTGATATTCTTGCCGTTCATTTCTTTAACTACTTTCATAGCTTGATTCTTATCTATACTTACCTTGAACTGGTTTGCATATTGCATGAGTTCTTCTGCAGAAATATTATTTAGCTTTTGATTGACGATCTTTTGAAATAATTTCATTCTCAAACCTCCTCTAAACACAATGTATGAAGAGTTGGGAAGATTGTGCATATGGATATAAGAAATTTTTCTTTACATTCTTTCTGAAAAACTTTATACTTTTAATGTTATAAATGTATAGATTAACATTTATTGTAAATCGGAACGATTCTTAATTTGTAAAGGATGAAATTCAATGAGTGAATCAATTATTGAAATTAACCATTTAAATTTCACATATGAGCGTCAAAGGGTTCTTGAGGATATTCATTTATTAGTAGAGAAAGGTAGTTTTTTAGGATTAGTCGGGCCAAATGGCTCAGGAAAAACAACGCTTCTAAAATGTTTATTAGGAATTTTAAAACCTCAACAAGGGGAAATTAAGTTATTTGGTCAACCTATTCAAAAATTTAAAAATTGGCATGAAATAGGGTTTGTTTCTCAAAAGGCGAATAGCTTTAATACCGGGTTTCCAGCTTCAGTTTTTGAAGTAGTAGCAAGTGGCTTAACGTCAAAACTAGGTCTATTTAAAATGATGAGTCCGAATGACCGGAAAAGTGTGCAAAAGGCAATTGAACAAGTTGGGCTAAGTGAATTTGCTAAACGTAATATAGGTGAGCTATCTGGGGGTCAGCAGCAAAGGGCATTTATCGCTCGAGCAATTGTAAGTGATCCAAAGCTTTTAATTTTAGATGAGCCGACTGTCGGAGTAGATGCTAAAACCGTTCAGAATTTCTATGAAATGCTGATGAAACTAAATAGGGAACTAGGGATTACGTTAATACTTGTGACACATGATGTTGGGACAATAACAGATAAAGTGACACATGTAGCTTGTATCAATAAACACCTGCATTTTCACGGACAATCAAAAGAATTTGAAGAATTAAAAGGTGATGAGATGTCTGACTTTTATGGACACTCCCTACATGTTTTAACACATAATCACTCCCATTAATGGAGGAATAAGAGTATGATTAGTAGTATATTTGAGTATGATTTTTTACAAAATGCTTTCCTATCAGGAATGATAATTGGACTCATTGCACCGTTATTAGGGGTATTTGTAGTCGTAAGAAGAATGTCCTTAATTGCAGACGCTCTTAGTCATGTAACATTAGCTGGTATTGCAGCGAGCTTGCTTTTAGAAAAGAAGGTTGCTGTATTTGCTGGACTAAATCCAATCTATTTAGGGATGGGATTTTCAGTAATTGGTTCGTTATTTATTGAAAAGTTAAGAACGGTATATAAACACTATCAAGAGCTGGCAATTCCCATTATTTTATCGAGTGGTGTAGGAATAAGTGTCATTTTTATATCATTAGCAGATGGTTTTAACACAGATTTATTTAGTTATTTATTCGGAAGTATTAGTGCTGTAAGTAGAACAGATTTATTTGTTATTATAGCCATTGCAATAGTAGTATTAGCTATTATTTTCTTTTTATATAAAGAGCTCTTTCTTTTATCTTTTGATGAGGAACATGCCACAGCTTCTGGTATTCACGCTAAATGGATTCATTTTATTTTTATTCTTATAGTGGCTTTAGTTATTGCTGCATCAATGCGAATCGTCGGAATTTTGTTAGTTTCGTCCTTAATGACTTTACCAGTTGCAGCGAGTATAAGAATCTCTAAGGGGTTTAAACAAACCATATTCTTTTCAGTGTTATTTGGTGAAATATCTGTTATTATAGGCTTATTCATATCCTATTACTTAGATTTAGCACCAGGTGGAACTATTGTAATTCTTTCCGTACTTATTCTAGTTTTAACAATATTATGGACTAAATTTACAAAGGGGCAAGTTTCATGAATGTACAACAAGCTCTTGATTTGTTAAAAGAAAAAGGTTTTAAATATACAAGTAAAAGAGAAGAAATGCTTCAGTTATTTGCAGATTATGATAAGTATTTAACAGCTAAGGATGTTTTAGAGTCCTTAAAAGATGATTATCCAGGATTAAGTTTTGACACGATCTATCGTAACTTATCCTTATTTGCAGACTTGGGAATTTTTGAAATGACAGAGCTGTCTGGAGAGAAGCATTTTCGTTTCACATGTGACACAGCTCATCATCATCATCATTTTATTTGTTTAACATGCGGGAAAACAAAAGAGATCCCAGGATGTCCTATGAAAGATTTAGAGGGGAACTTAACTGGATATGAAGTTAGTGGACATAAGTTTGAAGTATATGGTACATGTCCTCAATGTCATTAATGTAGTATCTTTAACACTAGGCTAAAAAACATATGTAGTTATCTTAGTTCTGCCTTCCTGTTTTGGAGAAAGAATCTCCTTTTTGAAGAAAATTAAAATTATACAAAAAAGCTGTTGAATAGTAGTTCAACAGCTTTTTTATCATTTACGTATTAAAGTACTTTTTTATCATACCATCCATTCACCCATTGTTTGGCTTCTAACCAGTCATTCACCCTTATAACACCTTTAGGGATCGGATCTTGGTTATACGGTGTGTTAAAAAGAATAACAGGTATATCATGCTCTTCACTAATCATACATGCGTTATCATGCTTGTCCTCGAAAAAGATTGAAATTTCATGACTCTTTACAGCTTCCAATTTATCATGACTTCCAATTAATTCAATATGATGATAAAATAAATCCTTTTCTTTAAACCAATTATAAGTAATATCCAATAAATGTTTACGTCTAGCACTTATAAATAATAATTGATGTTCTGTCTTCCACTCATCAAGCACTATTTTAGCATGATTAGCTAAAGGTGCTTCTTTATAAATGATAGGTTCAAATTCATTCATCCAGTTCCAAAAATCGACATCTGTAATATTTAACACTTTTGTTAAGTCGTATTGGTTGAGGTCCTCAAAATTAAGATTCCTGTTAAATGATTTATTTAAATAGGGTACAAAAGTTTTGGGATCAGTCACTGTACCATCTATATCTATTCCAAGTCGTAACATTTTCTTGCTCTCTCCTTTGCTGTATCTTCGTATTAAGTGTACCACAATATAATTTTTGTACTAAGAAATAAATGAGTGTAGTCTAATATGACTCAGGTGCTGATTACAGATTAGATTAGTTTCAATACTAAGGGTTCGCCTAGCACTTACATAAGAAGATATTTACAGTCATAGTTGATGGGGTGTTGTCTATAATAATAAATGCTCCTTATTTAAGAAAGGAAGGGATCTTAATGGCAGACGAAAATAAGTTCAATTATGAAGAACGTGATCGTTATGATGACCCTAATTATAAGGGAATTACGCCACTAGATCGTGAAATAGAAACGGATTATCAAACTGAATCTGCAGCTGAAATTGCTGCGCCGGTTAATATGCGCAATAATTACACAGCGGAGACAGTTGATACAGAAGATGAAGTTGTTGGAGAAGGTAGAGGGATGGGCTTTTTAGCTTTAGCTTTATCGATTATCTCCTTGTTTATATTACCTGTCATTTTAGGAGCTGCAGGTATAATTGTAGGGTTTATCGCAAGAAGAAGAGGGGCAAAAGCAACTGGTGCATGGGCAATTGGTATTGGTGCAGCATCAATTGTTTTAGGCATATTTATTACCCCATTCTTTTAACAAGTTGAAAAAAAGGGATTGGCCTCTTGGTCAATCCCTTATCCTTTTGGTTAGAGGGAGTGTGAGTAAGTGTGGGTAAAAAAGAAAATAAATTCAATGAAATCAGATACGATGAAAAGATAACTCAAGCAAATATGCAAATACAAGAGGAGTTTTACAATGAAAAACATCTTGAAGATGATATTGATACCTCATTATCAATGAACAGTAATATTGGGTCTGTGATTTTACTTGAGGAACCAGAAGAACAAGAGTAAATAGAAAAGAAGGAATCGAGAGTCCGATTCCTTCTTTGAAAACATATGTTGTGACTATGATTGCTTTTCTTCAGTCACCATAGCCGGTTTAATGACGCTAAATTATCAAGCATTTAACTTTTCTTTTTCAGCAGCTTGTTTAGCATAATGCTCTTCGGCAATTTTATCAATTTCTTTCTTTAGTTCCTCAACCATTGTTTCTTCAGGTACTTTACGGACTATTTGACCTTTACGGAATAGTAATCCTTCACCACGTGCACCTGCAATTCCTATATCCGCTTCACGAGCTTCACCTGGCCCATTTACTGCGCAGCCTAAAACAGCTACTTTAATAGGTGCTTTAATTTTTGCTATATATTCTTCGACTTCATTTGCAATACTGATTAGGTCAATTTCAATACGACCACATGTTGGACAAGAGATTAATGTAGCTGCATTAGCAGCTAAGCCAAATGATTTTAAAAGTTCACGTGCTACTTTTACTTCCTCAACAGGATCAGCACTCAAGGAGATACGAAGTGTGTTTCCAATACCTTTATTAAGGATAACTCCTAAGCCAGCTGCACTTTTTACGGTACCAGCAAAGAGGGTCCCTGATTCAGTAATCCCTAAATGCAATGGGTAATCAAAAGCTTTCGCAGCTTTTTCATATGCCTCTATTGCAAGGTTTACGTCAGAAGCTTTCATGGAAACAATAATATCATGGAAATCCAAATCTTCTAGAATTTTTATGTGATGTAGCGCACTTTCAACCATTCCATCAGCAGTAGGATACCCGTACTTATCAAGTATTCGTTTTTCTAGAGATCCTGCATTCACGCCAATTCTAATAGGAATGTTTTTCTCTTTAGCTGCTTTTACAACGGCTTCTACTTTTTCTTTACGTCCGATATTACCAGGATTAATACGAATCTTGTCTGCCCCACCCTCAATCGCTTTTAGGGCTAATTTATAGTCAAAGTGAATATCGACAACAAGAGGGATATTGATTCTTTTCTTTATTTCGGCAATTGCATTAGCTGCTCGTTCGTCTGGACAAGCAACACGAACAATTTGACAGCCAGCTTCTTCTAAGCGGTTAATCTCAGCAACTGTTGCGTCAACATCATGTGTTTTCGTCGTTGTCATACTTTGAATAACAACTTCGTTATTTCCACCTATAGTCAAACTTCCAACTTTAACAGGTCGTGTTTTGGTTCGATGTATGATTTCACTCACGTGTAAATCGCTCCTTAAATATAAGTTTAAAGCTTACAAAATCTTGATACGTTAAATAATACTTGAGATCATTCTTTTTTTCTAGTAAATGTACTTTCCAACATTCATTTTACAGGGAGCCATGGGAAATGACAAGACTGAGCTAATTTGTGTAAAGAGGGAATAAATAGGTTTTACCTACCAAAATTTCTTCAGCCTTCACTCCTTCATTAAGTGATTCAAAATCATCTATCATTTTTTCAATCGATTCTGGGAAACGATTATGTTTCTTTTCAATAATTGACATAACCGTATCCCCTTGTTTAACCGTTACTTCAAAAAAAGGTTCTGTCACTCCATCTTGTATGACTTCAGAATTCTCTTGTTTACTTTCAGCTATAGTGGTAACGGACGAGAGAGTCCCAATTTGAAAATCATAATAAATAATATAAATAAGAAAGATCCCAAGTATAAAAAGAGAAAAACGTTTCATTATTGTCATCCTTTCTCAAACACATACACAATATGTTCCTAAAGTAGTGTTGTTAATATCTATGCTTGTCCATAAAAAATATGTATGCACAAACATATTTCATCTGTTTTATTTGCAGTTTAGTTAGGTGGAAGGAAAGTAGGCTCAAATAAAATAATTTTTCAATTGACTTCTTCTATTGTCTGGTAGGGGAAATTATTCGACTAGTTTCAACGAAAATTTACAATTAATTTACACTTACTTAATAATTTACTGTCATAATTTTAGAGGAAATGGAAAATCAGGGGTGTAAATAATGAAATCGTCGAAGCATAAAATGTTGAAAAAAACAGTAACCGGAAATAAACATCCTTTACAAGCAAAACACATGAAAGGTAAAGCGTATGAGTTAAAATCATTCTCAAAAATTTCCTTACAAACCAGGGTCTTATTCTTAGTTTTACTTTTATTAGTAACTTCCATTAGTGTTGTTGGATTTACCTCCTATGATAAATCAAAAGAGACAACGATTGAGATTATTGAAGAAAGATTGGATCGGGAAGTTAATACAACTTCTGATATAGTGGCAAATTTAGCTTTTGCCTATGTTGGAGATCCAAAGGAGTTTCAGAATAGAGTCAATAAAGTTGTCATTCCCTCGCAATCAACTGCTCTAATTCGGGATGGTTTACCTGCTAAATTTTTTTTGATTTCTGAAAATGAAGCTATTCCTATGGATGTAAATAAGGATCCGGGTATGAAAATATCTGATTCTGTAATAAAGAAAATTCAAGAACAACACCATGGTGTTATACATGCTGCGATGGATGGTATTGATTACACAATGTCTTTCAAAGAAATTCAAGAGCTAAAAGGGATTTATTTAATAGCTGTTCCAACAGATAAATACATGGAACCTATCACAAAGCTGGCGAATTTTACTTGGGTTGTCGTTCTAATCAGTGTCATTCTCACAACTTCTATATTATTCTTGTTGGTAAGAAGTTTTACAAAACCACTCTCAAAATTAAGAGACATTATGAGAGAAGTTAGAAATGGAGATTTATCTCAAAATCTTACAATTAATACAACTATTCCTGAGATTAATTCTTTAAATCAAAGTTTTAATCAAATGATGGAACAAATGAGGTCAATGATTGTTAAAATAGACGGAACAACCTCAGAACTTACATTTACAGGAAATCAGCTAAAAAATGCATCTGATGATGTTCAGCAACAGAACACTCAACTAATTGAAGCAATTAGAGTAGTAAAAACAGGAGCAGAACAAACAGCATCAAGCTCTGATAAAAATGTTAGTACCTTCCAAAATATGAAAAATGAAATTAAGCTTGTTCTTCAAAATATGGAATATGTTTTTAACAGTGCTTCTGATATGAATACTTCTGCTAAACATGGGGAAAAAAGTATTTCTAGCATGATCAAAGCAATGAGTGACTTCGATAGAGAATTTGAAAAAATGACTCAAACTATTAAAGGTGTGAAAGATAATTCTTTAGTTATAACAAAGGTTGTAAGTATTATTCAATCGATCGCAGAACAAACTAAATTACTTGCGCTTAATGCCACCATTGAAGCAGCTAGAGCTGGTGAGGCAGGGAAAGGATTTGCAGTTGTTGCTAATGAAGTGCGAAAATTAGCTGATCAATCTTCTCGTGCAACAGAAGAAATAACCCAATCTATAAAAATGATGGAAAAAATATCAGATCAAGCTTCTACAGAATTCAATGGAATGCTTATAAGCATCCAGGCGCATCTATCAGTTGCAGAGGATTCAAAGGAATCATTTGATCAACTTATGAAAGAGATTGCAAATGTCAATCAGAAACTTTCTGGTATGAAAGAAAATTTACAGGAGCTAAATCAGTCAGTTCCAATGATGGAAGAATCATCAGAACATTTTGTATCGATTTCTCAAGAAACACTCGCATCAGCAGAACAAATGTTAACCTCTTCTGAAGATCAAATGATACAAATCAATCGAACACATGAAATTGGTCGTATTCTTACAGACCTTTCTAAGTCTTTATCAGAAAGCACTAAACAATTTAAAGTGAAATAACGCAAAAGAGCGCAAAGTGATATCACTTTGCGCTTTACTATACTTTTTATTTAGCTTTGCTTGTTTTTTGTCGTTGGTATTTCTTTAATTGCCAGATAAAGTACAATGATATGTACAAACCAAGTTATTAAGAAACCACTTGGTACAACGGTCTGTAGACTATCCATAATTACGAAGAATATTGTAGCCAGTGTTGTTGAATAGGCGGATATAATCCATGTTTGTTTGAAATTTATCTTCTTTTGTAAGCTATTTTTTATCCCTAAACCGAATAAAGCGAGAACTGTAATTTCTATAAATTTAATAAAAGCTCCAAATAAATACATGACAAGAACTAAAATTGAAATAATAAGCGGAAGGAGGTTATCCATTTGGTCTGTCAAATCTACTAGCTCTTCTTTCGTGATTGTCATATTTAACATTGAATATTCAGTAGACTGGACTTGTCCTTCTGCCGCTATGACAAATTGATTCTCGAGTAAACCTATTGCATTTGTCTTTGCCTCGATCTCTTCTACACCAAAGGATCCAGTATCATCTAAAATGATGATAAATTCACCACTTCTAATTTCCACTGGGCCATCTGAATCAACTGTTAGTTCTCCATTGGATATTTTAAAGTCAGGTAATTCGTTATCTAGTGTTACCTTAAAGCTATTAATTCCTTGAATTAAGCTACTAGAAAAGTGATAAGCGGTTGGGATTGTGCTTACAAGACTTAAAAGAAATACGAAAAGAATTGTTTTCCCAATACCTTGAAATCTAAAGCGAGATATTTTTTTAGGTGAATATATACTTGTAATCAATTGCTTAAAAACGTTCATTATTTTTGACACATCCTTCTTGAAAAATACCATGAGTATCCTTTTTACTCCATTTTTAATTATCAAATATATGTAATAGCATGCACGACTTATATTTTATATTGGTTAGTTTAATAATACAAGATAACAGAAGAAATAAGCTTCGCTTTAAACTTTAAAGTTGTTTCGTAAATTTATTGTAAATTTTTTAAGAAAAACCTTTACATTAAATCAATATTTCGTTAATAATTGTAGGGGTTGTAGAAATTGTCGAAAATAGACGAAGAAGATTGAGGGGTTGAAAATTTTGGAATTAGATATCCAGAAGATGATTTTTGAATTCATAGGAGGTCTTGGGATATTTCTATTTGGAATTAAGTATATGGGAGATGGTCTCCAAAGATCTGCTGGAGATAAGCTTAGAGATATATTAGATAAGTTTACGACAAACCCAATAATGGGTGTACTAGCAGGGATAATTGTTACTATACTTATTCAATCAAGTAGTGGTACAACTGTAATAACTGTTGGATTAGTTAGTGCTGGTTTTATGACACTTAGACAAGCTATTGGTGTCATAATGGGTGCAAATATCGGTACGACCGTTACAGCATTTATTATTGGAATAAAGATATCAGACTATGCTCTTCCTATTATTGCTCTAGGTGCTGTTTTACTGTTTTTCTTTAAATCGAAAAGAATTCATAGTTTAGGTCAAATTGTCTTTGGTTTCGGTACGTTATTTTTTGGTTTAGATTTAATGGGAGAAGGAATGAAACCACTTCGTGCACTCCAAGCCTTTCAGGATTTAACAGTTAGTATGAGTGATAATCCATTATTGGGTGTATTGGTAGGAACTATTTTTACTGTCATAGTACAAAGTTCTAGTGCAACTATTGGTATCCTTCAAGAGCTTTTTGGGCAAGGCTTAGTTGACATCAAAGCGGCATTGCCTGTATTGTTTGGTGATAACATCGGTACGACGATTACGGCTGTTTTAGCATCAATCGGAGCATCAGTTGCAGCTAGACGAGCGGCACTAACACATGTCATTTTTAACCTTTTAGGTACAACAATATTTTTAATCTTTTTACCATTGTTTACAATTTTTGTTCAGTTCTTACAATTAAAACTTGAATTAAATCCAGAAATGACGATTGCTTTTGCTCATGGTACTTTTAACTTTAGTAATACATTAATCCAATTACCATTGATTGGTGTACTGGCATGGATTGTTACAAAATTAATTCCTGGAAATGATTCGGTTGTGGAATATAAACCGAAACATTTAGATCCAATATTTATTGAACAATCCTCTTCAATAGCTCTTGGTCAAGCTAAGGAAGAAGTACTTAGAATGGGGAAATTTGCAGTTATCGGGCTTGAAGCTTCTAGTGAATATCAGAAGACTTTCCAACAGAAACACGCAGATACTTCTATGCAGCTTGAAGATGCGATAAATAATCTGGACCGTAAAATTACGGATTATTTGATTCTTATCTCAAGAAGCGAAATGTCTCCAGCAGAATCTGAAGAACACAGTATGCTATTAGATACGGTAAGAGATATTGAGAGAATTGGCGATCATTTTGAAAATGTAGTTGAACTTGTCAATTATCAGATAACAAATAAAGTAAAATTAACGGATTCAGCTAAAAATGATCTAGAAGAGATGTTTGTATTAACTATTCAAACTTTAAAAGATGCCTTGACGTCACTAGATGATAAAGATACAGCTTTAGCGTCAAAAGTGTTGAAATCAGAAGAACAGATCGACAAAATGGAACGAACATTACGTAAGAAGCATATCCTTCGTATTAATGAGGGAACATGTACAGGATCAGCAGGGATTATTTTTGTTGACATCATTAGTAATTTAGAGAGAATTGGCGATCATTCTGTAAATATTGCTGAAGCAGTATTAGGCAATAGAGATTAATCATATAGTAATTAAGGTATAATGATAGCAAGGTACTCCTTGCTATTTTTTTATTTCTCTTAGCTAATTTATAGTGCAGTGAAAACAACCCTTTTTGTTTAATGTGAATTTATTCTATGTAAAGGGAGATTGGAAATGGATACAATATATTGGATTATCATTATTGGTTTATTTATCATTGCTTTTATTGGCTTAATCTATCCTATTATCCCAAGTGTTTTGTTTCTTATTGCAGGGTTTGTTCTCTATGGCTATTTATTTAGTTTTACACGTCTGCCCTTTTCTTTTTGGGTGATACAAGGTTTACTCGTAGCTGTTTTATTTGGTGCTGATTATTTATCTAATATGATAGGTGTGAAGAAATTTGGTGGGAGTAAAGCTGCTATTTGGGGGAGTACGATTGGTTTGCTAGTAGGGCCTTTTGTCTTACCTGTTATTGGTATAATTCTTGGACCTTTTTTAGGTGCAATCATTGCTGAACTAATCGTCCACAAGAAGAGTCTATCACATGCATTTAAAAGTGGGATTGGCTCACTTATAGGCTTTATATCTGGAGTTGCAGCTAAAGCTCTAATCCAAATTTGTATGATTGTTTACTTTATTTATTTAGTGGTATAAAAATAATGAAGTCTTTCACTTTTTTTGGTCATACTATATGATTGAAAAGCTTTTCAATTGAAAGAAATCAATAATTTTGGTACTCTTAAATTGAATAGCTTATGCAAGCTCAAATTTATACATATTCTAAGGAGGAAACTTATTATGGCTTACGAATTACCTCAATTACCTTATGCATACGATGCACTAGAACCACATATCGACAAAGAAACGATGAATATTCATCATACAAAACATCATAATACTTACATCACTAATGTGAATGGTGCACTAGAAGGACATGCGGACCTTGCAAGCAAATCAGTGGAGGAACTAGTTTCTAATTTAGATGCTGTTCCAGAAGCTATTCGCCCTGCTGTACGTAACAATGGTGGTGGACATGCAAACCATAGCTTATTCTGGTCAATTTTATCACCTAATGGTGGTGGAGAGCCAACAGGCGAATTAGCGGATGCAATTACGGCTAAATTTGGTAGCTATGATAATTTCAAAGAAGAATTTGCTAAAGCTGCAACTACTCGTTTTGGTTCAGGCTGGGCTTGGTTAGTTGTAAATAATGGTGAAATTGAAGTTACTAGCACACCAAATCAAGATTCTCCTCTAATGGAAGGTAAAACACCTATCCTTGGATTAGATGTTTGGGAGCATGCTTACTACTTAAATTATCAAAACCGTCGTCCTGATTACATTTCTTCTTTCTGGAATGTTGTAAACTGGGATGAAGTATCAAAACGCTATACTTCTGCAAAATAATTGAGTTGAAGGAGGGTGACTCACAGGGTTGTAAATAATGACCTTGTGAGCACTCTTTCTTTTTTTGGGAACCAAATAAGTGAAGTAGTATTCCTCCGCTTTATTGCTATCCAATTTCCCCTTTTTCCTTTCTTCTGTATTTTTTTATAATTATTTCCAATATTTAAAAAGTCCAATTAGTGAATTTCTATGAAGGCCACGCATTGAAAATCTGACTGTTTTCATTGCAGGCTTCCTTGTCGTGTAATAGTCATAGTGACCTTCCCTAAGTCTCATACGTTTGCATGGGCTTACTTATTTCAACATTTTGAGGAAGTACTCTTTTTTACGTCCTGAAAGCGTTGAAGCTCTATAGATTCAAATTACTGAAATTAATGCCTTACTAGAGCCATTTATTGGTGTTCTTCTTTTTTATCAAAAAGATATAAGCTTATATAAAGAGCTCCTTTACTTATTGGGTAAATTCCCTTCATACAAATACAACATAAATACATAACTAGATGTGGATAAGACAAACTATGTATAGAAGTTGAAGGGGAGTTATATACATGTCTAAATTACAAAGAGTTTTTGGTGACATAGAGGTAAGCAAGGATTTGCTACTCCTATTATGTATTGGGGGATTATATTCATTAAGTATTTCTTTATCAAATACATTTGTAAATGTGTATTTATGGAAACAGTCGGGGCAATTTTTAGATTTAGGTATTTACAATTTATCGATCGTTACTTTGCAACCTTTAACGTTTATTGTTGCAGGTCGGTTGGCTAAGAAAATAGATCGTGTCATGGTATTACGATTAGGGGTTATTTTTTTAGCGATCTTCTTTTTATCGGTCCTAATTATTGGCTCAAATGCTGCAAAGTTCTTAATACTTTTGGGAGGGACACTAGGAGTAGGATATGGATTTTATTGGCTAGCTTTTAATGTATTAACTTTTGAAATAACAGAGCCAGAGACTAGGGATTTTTTTAATGGGTTTTTAGGGATTATGAATTCAACAGCTGGAATGATTGGCCCTATTATTGCAGGGTTTATCATTTCTAGATTTGAAAACTTTACGGGATATACAACTATTTTCAGCATATCTTTATTACTGTTTTCAGGTGCAGTCATCTTGAGCTTTTTCCTAAAAAGAAGGCCAGCAGATGGGGATTATCTTTTTATTAGGATTATTAAAGAGCGCAAGAACAATAAAAACTGGTGGTTAATTACAAGCGCGCATTTTTTCCAAGGACTAAGAGAAGGAACCTTTATTTTTATAATAGGGGTGTTTGTTTTTATTACGACAGGAAGTGAATTAGCACTAGGAACTTTTGGCTTGGTTAACTCTGGTGTTGCTTTTCTTTCTTACTATATAGCTGCGAGGGTTATTAAGAAAAATCGTAGGAAACCGTTTATATTAATTGGTGGTTCAATCCTCTACTTATCCATCTCTTTATTAATATTTGATTTAACGTATACAAAGCTGTTGATTTATGCAGGATTAATTGCTATTGGATACCCAATGCTTCTTGTTCCCTACATGTCCTTAACATACGATGTGATTGGAAAGGCTTGGAATGCAGCAAAAGCGAGAATAGAGTATATCGTGGTGAAGGAGCTCTTCTTAAATGCAGGTAGAATTGTTTCGATCTTATGCTTTATTTTTGCAATAACAGTATTTGATGAAAAGAAGAGTATCCCTGTATTATTACCAATTATAGGTATGGGACATCTTATTATCTTCTTTTTCGTAAGACATGTAAGAATTGAATCCGACGATATTACCCTTGAAAAATCAAAAGATAATTCTGTAGTAAAAACAAATGTTGTTGATGGAGATAATAGTGGAAATTAAAGCTAAACATGCTTCTCTGGTTTAATACTTAAGTGTATATAACCAAGAGAAGCATTTTTTATGCATGTATCAAACAAAATGTGACAACTTCTCACACGAATTTACAAAACCTTTACATTAAGTTAAAACGGCATTAATACTAGAGAGTTATTCTAATACTCGTAGGACAAAACAACCAATATTTCTAGGGGGAATTAAAGAATGAAAAACTTTAAGTTTCTAGCTTTATCAATTATGATTTCTTCACTACTTGCTTTTGCTACAGCATGTGGTAACGAGGCAGAAGAAGGGGCTACTGAAGGAACAACAACTGAAGAGACTACAGAAGGTGCGACTTCTGAAGAAACTTCAGAAGAAGCTGCTGAATTAGAAGGAGAAGTTGCTATCGACGGTTCTTCTACTGTAGCTCCAATTGGTGAAGCGGTATCTGAAGAATTCGCTGGAGTACACCCGAAAGTACAAGCTCCTATTGGAGTATCTGGTACTGGTGGTGGTTTCGAGAAGTTTATCGCTAAAGAAACTGATATCTCTGAAGCATCTCGTCCAATTAAAGAAGAAGAAAAAACAGCAGCTGAAGAAGCAGGTATTGAATTTACAGAATTTAAAGTAGCATTCGATGGTCTTTCTGTAGTTGTTAATAAAGAAAACGACTTTTTAGACCAATTAACTGTTGAAGATCTGAAAAAACTTTGGATCGAAGATGGTAACGTAAAAAAATGGTCTGACATTAACCCTGATTGGCCAGCTGAAGAGGTTAAATTCTTCTCACCAGGAACTGATTCAGGTACTTATGATTACTTCAATGAAGTAATTTTAGAAGATGAGCAAATTGTTAAATCTGCCCAACTATCTGAAGATGATAACACTCTTGTAAAAGGTGTTACTGGAGATAAAAATGGTATTGGTTACTTTGGATATGCTTACTACTTAGAAAATAAAGACAATTTAAAAGTTGTTCCTATCGTAAATGAAGCAGGAGAAGCTGTAGAGCCAACAAACGAAACTGTTGAATCTGGAGATTACAATCCACTATCTCGTCCATTATTCATTTATGTAAATAACGCTTCTATTAAAGATAAAGAGCATGTATATGAGTATGTGAAATTCTACCTTGAAAATGCGGCTGAATTGGCTACTGAAGTTGGATATGTATCTCTTCCAGAAGAAGAATATACTACTCAACTTGAAACTCTTGAAGGCTTAAAATAATAAATATCTTAGACGATGAGAAGCACATTCTTGTGTTTCTCATCTTCCTTATGCTTGGAAAGGGGCTTCTCAAAAATGGCAGCAATAAACAAAACTGTGCGTGAAATGATTAAAGAGAAAAAGTCTAAAAACAGCACAAATCAAATTATGGAAAAAATGGTTCCTAGTTTACTTTTTGTATTAGCATTAATTTCGATTTTAACAACAGTTGGTATTGTCTTAACATTAATATTTGAAACTGTTACATTTTTTAGTCGTGTTTCAATTATTGAATTCATAACTTCAAAAGAATGGTATCCATTCTTTGAAGAAAATGCTTCATATGGAATTATGGCGCTTATTTCTGGTACGTTATTAATTACGGTTATTGCTATTATTGTTGCTGTTCCTATTGGTTTAGCATCCGCTATCTTTTTGAGTGAATATGCATCAGATCGCACAAGAAGGATCATTAAACCGATTCTTGAAGTTTTAGCTGGTATTCCAACAATTGTATATGGATTCTTTGCTTTAACTTTCGTTACACCATTATTGCAAAAATTGATTCCAGATATGTCTATCTTTAATGCTTTAAGTCCAGGGATTGTAGTCGGAATTATGATAATCCCTATGATTGCTTCGTTATCTGAAGATGCAATGAGCTCAGTACCGAATTCAATGAGAGAAGGAGCACTTGCATTAGGAGCAACAAAATTTGAAGTAACGTTAAAAGTCATTGTACCTGCAGCAATGTCAGGTATAGTTGCATCATTCGTTTTAGGTATTTCTCGTGCAATTGGTGAAACAATGATCGTTACGTTGGCTGGTGGAGCAACTCCTAAACTAACATTCGATCCTACTGAATCAATTCAAACGATGACTGCTTATATTGTCCAAGTTAGTTCTGGTGACGCAGGGTATGGTACGACAGTTTATTATAGTATTTATGCTGTTGGGATGACATTATTCTTGTTCACATTGATCATGAACTTATTAGCTCAATATATTTCTCGTCGTTATAGGGAGGAATACTAAAATGAAACTAATAGATAAACAGTCTGTATCAAAAAATATGGGTAAAAGATTAGCTGTTAACAATTTATTTAAAGGGATATTTGTTGTAGCTATACTCTTTACTTTAGTGGTGCTAGCAGTATTACTTTATCGGATATTCACTCAAGGATTTAGCTTTATTTCATTTGATTTTTTCCAAAACTTTGCTTCTAGAAAACCAGAACAGTCTGGAATAAAAGCAGCACTTGTTGGATCTTTATGGGTTATGGGTGTAACAATTCCAATTGCTTTAATATTAGCAGTTGGTACAGCGATTTATTTGGAAGAGTATGCTAAGAAGAGTAAGCTTAATGCTTTTATTCAAACAAACATTTCAAATCTAGCTGGAGTACCTTCAATCGTATTCGGTTTATTAGGTTTAACAGTATTTGTACGTTTCTTTGATCTAGGGCGTAGTATTTTAGCTGGTGGATTAACAATGGCGCTACTTGTATTGCCTGTTATTGTTGTAGCATCGCAAGAAGCAATTCGTTCTGTACCTAAAGACTTACGTGAAGCATCTTATGGAATGGGTGCGACGAAATGGCAGACTATCCTAAGAGTGGTATTACCTGCTGCTATTCCGGGAATCATCACAGGAAGTATTTTAGCATTTTCTCGTGCGATAGGTGAAACAGCACCTTTATTAGTTGTTGGAGCATTCGCTTTTGTTAACTACTTACCAGAAAATGTGATGAGTACCTTTACTGTGATGCCAATTCAAATTTACAACTGGGCGGCAAGACCGCAACCAGAATTCCAAGACGTTGCAGCTGCGGGAATCATTATCTTGTTTATTTTCTTAATTGTCATGAACTCTGTTGCAGTTTTAATAAGAAATAAGTTTCAAAAACGTTATTAATAAAGCTTTAATTGGAGGGGTTTTTCAATGGATACTGTGAAAATTAAAAGAGAAGCAATAGAAAAAAATAAGGCAAATACAAATAAGAGTATTGTCTATAAATCAGATAATTTAAATTTATGGTACGGAAAAGATCAAGCACTAAAAAACATTGATTTAGATATTTATGAGAATGATGTGACAGCTATTATTGGACCATCTGGGTGTGGTAAGTCAACTTATATTAAGACACTAAATCGAATGGTTGAGTTAATCCCTGTAGTACGTACGTCTGGTCAAATCCTGTACCGTGGCAAGAATATTTTTGATAAATCTTATCAAGTTGAGGATCTAAGAACACAGGTTGGAATGGTGTTTCAAAAGCCCAATCCATTTCCTAAGTCAATATATGAGAATATTGCTTATGGTCCAAAAATTCACGGAATTAAAGATAAAAAAGTAATTGATGAAATTGTTGAAAAGAGTTTACGTGGAGCCGCGATCTGGGATGAAGTGAAAGATCGTTTGAAGGAAAATGCATATGGTCTATCTGGTGGACAACAGCAACGCTTATGTATTGCACGCTGTTTAGCTATTGAGCCAGACGTTATCTTAATGGATGAACCAACATCTGCACTTGATCCTATTTCTACATTGAAAATCGAGGAACTTATTCAAGAATTAAAACAAAACTACAGCATTATCATCGTTACACACAATATGCAACAAGCAGCTCGTATATCTGATCGTACAGCATTCTTTCTTAATGGAGAAGTAGTGGAATATACGGATACTGATCGTCTATTTTCTAATCCTTCTGACAAGCGTACAGAAGACTATATTACAGGTCGATTTGGATAAGTCCTATGAAGTCGTACACTTATTGTACGACTTTTTCTGTATTGTAACGATTAAGTAAGTGATCAAAGAAATCCTAAGTGCTGCTCTAGTATTGAGAGAGTAGCGCTTTTACTTTTACTTACTAGCGTATTTCGTTTTGAATGATATCTATATTATTGCCATTTTTCCTGTACTTTAAGAGGGGAGTCAAATGAAAGAGTCCCAAGGCAAGCATTATAACTAGATGTATGGCGAATATATAGCGAATAATTCTACCAACTAAAAAAAATTTGTGTTGAACATTAACTGACACTTTTTACTATATTTCTAAATGTTTTCTTTGAATCTATCTTGGGAATACAATACGTATAAGGAATGGAGGTTTTTCGCATGTCCGTTAGGGAGAAATTTGAATTTGATTTAAAAAATTTACGTGATAAATTAATTGAAATCGGAAGTCTTACGGAAGTAGCTTTAAATAAATCTATTGATGCATTAGAGAATCAAAATATCGAAAAGGCTCTACAAATAATAGAAGATGATTATAGGGTTGATGACTTAGATGAAGAAATTAATGATCTCGCAATTCTTCTCATTGCAAAACAGCAACCTGTAGCGACAGATCTTAGAAGAATTATTGTAGCAATAAAAATTTCTAGCGATATCGAAAGAATGGCTGATTTTGCAGTGAATATTGCGAAATCTACAATTAGAATTGGAACAGAGCCTCTGGTGAAACCAATTGAAACAATAAAAAAAATGCATGAAATTGCTACTGAAATGCTATCACTATCTATTAAAGCTTTTAATGAAGAGGATGTTGTTCTGGCTAAGAAAGTGGCAGATATGGATGATCAAGTGGACGATTTATACGGAGAAGGTATGAAAGACATCCTAATGTTAATGGAGTCGAAATCTCAATATTTGGAACAATTAACACAGCTTGCGTTTGTTTGTCGTTATATTGAAAGAACGGCTGATCATGCTACTAACATATCAGAGAGCATTATGTACTTAGTAAAGGGAAAAAGATATGATTTGAATACCTAAACCCTCTAATTTAAAAAAAGAGCCACAGGAACCCGTTAAGGGCTCCAAGTGGCTCTTTTCTTTATCTAGTAAAGGCATCTGCTAATTGTTCAAACGTCATACCCTTTTTTACTTCAAAAGTTCCTAATTGTACTCTTGTGTGATATTCGTTTTTAATTAAAAATTGATCAAACTCACCAGATGACTCGATAATTCCATTTTGCTCTAACTGATCGGACACTTCACTTGTTGTCATGCCTTCTTTTATTGTCACTTTATATGTTACGGTTTCTTCTTTTTTCTCTTCTTTCGGTTCTTCAGCTTTAGGTGTTTCCTCTGTTTTTTCTATTTCCTCTGTCTTTTGCTCTGTTTCAGGTGCTTTTGTTTCACCTTGTACCGATGCGTTTTTTGCAGCTAACAACTGTTCGTATTCCTCTGTTTTAATTGGGATTTCACCGTTATTTGATAAGTATGCCTCCACATCATCTTTAGAAATTTCTTGCTTTTCTTTAGGAGATGAAGATTCTTGGTTGTTTGAAAAAAGATAAGTTGCTCCAAGTACAGAGGTTGAAACGATCATTCCAGCAGCAAAAGCTCGAAATCCTGTTTTACTCATGTTAAAGACCTCTCATTCTTTTCAACAATTAACTTAATTTCTTCTACTGTTGATGATTCGGATAAAGCTATTGCTTCTAAAGACATTCCTTGTCGGAATTTCGCTAAAATTCTAGCTGGATTTTGAGCTTCATCATTTGCCATACTAGTTGTAGTTTCTTTTAACGGTGTATCATTTTGAAGCAACTCTTCTTCTACTATTCTCATTTTTTTCTTTAGCTTGTAGATCTCTTGCATAGCTGAAAGTTGTAAATGGTCTAATTCTTGTTCTAGTTCCTTAACGTTATCACGTTGAAAATAGGATATACCGATAAGCACAATGCTTATAATGAACAAAATAATAATCATAATTGTCATCTTTTTCACCTTCTATTGTATATTTCCCTATACATTTATATCATAAAATGCTACTCCAAAGAAGTCATTTTAAAGGAAAATGTAGATTTTTGACGAATTTAATATTTATGTAATAATTCGTTGTAACAGCATAAAGAAAGAAGAGATTTCTGTGAAAAAGAATAAAGTAGAAGAGAAAGCTACCAATAGCATTCGAAATGGGATGTGTTTTTATGTGGATAGTATTGACCTGATTTTGTATAAAACAACGATCGTTGTGAGTTGGACTATTAGTGATCAAACAGCAGAATGCTTTGATATGCTTCTTAAAGAATCTTTTCAGGATTTGCAAATGAAATTAGTATTGTATGCTAGTTTTGATGAATTCTCGTCAATATACACGTCTGAATATATCATTTATGATCAATCTGGTACTTATCAAATTCATCAGCTTCCTAACGGGGTGTATTCTTGTGAGATAAAAGTAGTTAATTCACAAAATGAATCTATCACAATTAAGCGTTCTTCAGAGACGAGTGTGTCTAATAGTTATAGCTTAATTGACATTAGTTCTGAAAAGAAATGGTCTTTATATAACCAGGGAAATAATCATGATCAGAATACTTTTTCAGGGTATACGACTTATGAATAAGCAGAATTTAACGGTATTGTGTTTAACAACAGAGTATGGTGAAAATGTGGTTGGGGGGTTAGGAAGACACGTTACAGACTTAACCTTAGCTTCAAAAAATCAAGGGTTATCCTACATTGTCATTACACCCTCGATTTCTGGCAAAGAATATGTTGAGGTAAAAAAACATGTAACCGTTTATTATGTAAAGAACTGGACCCCTGTTCATCTTCATTTTTTAGATTATATACGTAATCTGAATTTTAGAATCGTACAATTTGTTTTACATGAATTGAATAAGGACGTTGATCTTATCCATTGCCATGATTGGTTAACGGGTATGGCCGCTGTTACTTTACAAAAGCAATTAGGTAAACCATTAATGAGTACGATTCATTCAACAGAAAAAGAAAGGAAGCTTGTAGTAAAGACTAAACCTATTGAAATGATTACAACATATGAAAAGGAATTAATGACAAAGTCAGACAGACTGATTGTTAGTAGTGCATATATGTATTCTCTCTTGAATCGCGATTATGATATTGAAAAAGAATGTATGGATCTCATTCCAAATGGAATACTACCAAGTCAGTATCAATTGCCTAGAAATGAATCAAATAACCAGTATCCTACTCCATTTATACTTGCAATGGGGAGGTTAGTGAAAGAAAAGGGCTTTGAGTATCTTTTAATGGCATTTGAAGAAATAAAACCATTTCATAAAGACCTGAAGCTTATAATTGCTGGGGAAGGGCCATATGAAGAGGTGTTAATACGAAAGTCTATAGAATTAACTATTGATGATGATGTTATATTTACTGGGCATGTAAAGGGAAGGGAGAAAAATTGCCTTCTTCATCAATGTGAAATGCTCATAATCCCAAGTTTATATGAGCCTTTTGGAATCATTGCACTTGAAGGAATGATTTGTAGAAGACCGGTCATAGCTTTTCATACAGGTGGATTAAAAGAGATAGTGGGGGATGGAAAGGGGATCTTAGTTGAGAGTTCTCGATCATCTGACCTTGCAAAAGAAATGCGTACTATACTAGTAAATAGGGAGTTAGGAAAGGAAGTAGCCGATCGTGGGTTTACTCATGTTGTTCAAAACTACCACTGGGACGATGTGATCCTACTAATAAAAAATTCCTATCAAACATTGCTAAATAAGTAGTGACATTCTGTACTTATAAAGTTTATTTTAAAATAAAGTGAAATAGATATGGAATTTGACTAATAAAAATGATATTATATTAAAGTCTGATTTGTTTTATAGTTTTTTTATGTTTGGAGGGAAAGAAACATGCGTGTGAATATTACTTTAGCTTGCACTGATTGTGGCGAACGTAACTATATTTCTAAAAAGAATAAACGTAACAACCCAGATCGTCTTGAGCTTAAAAAATATTGCTCAAGAGAGAAAAAAATGACTTTACACCGTGAAACAAAGTAAGCAGTAGGAGGTTTTATTCCTACTGTTTTTTCTTAAGGAATTCTAATATTCCTTACACTGGAAAGCGCCCGACATCTAGCACAAGTGCTTTGCCTTGTTCTGATCAAGAGCGCTTTTTTATTTTTGGGTTTCTTACTTATTGCATTTTAAAGGCTCTCTTCTGAAAGGTAGTTGCTAATCACCTAGAAAGTAATTAGGACAGGCTCTTAATGATAAATAAGCTAATATTCTAATGAGTAAAGCTGCCACTAATCTTTATACAGCGCTTTTTTCTTCATATGAATTAAAGCGACGAAGTTTACGAAAACAGTCATGGGTAAAGACCCTACTTTTTTTATTCCTCAAGTCCTTGCTCCATCGTCATTCAACACATGAAAAGTACTCCATTAGATAAAGTTCTTATCGTAACTGTAGGAATGCTAGTCATCATCATAGTAAACCCTCTATAATAAAAGGGGGAGGGCTTATTTAAATGCTAAATAATAAAAATCATATACGTACATATATAAAAAAGATACTAAGTGAAATGGATGAATTAGCTCATAAAAATTCATCACAAACCATTCATACTCGCCTGTTCTTAACAGATTATTGGACTGAATCAAAGGTCATTGCTATTACAGTATCTCGTGGCAGAGAAATTGAAACGATACCTATCATTCAAAAGGCCTGGTCTGAACAGAAAAAAGTTCTTGTACCAAAATGCTATCCAAAAACAAATGAGATGGAGTTTAGGGAAATTACCTCTTTACATCAATTAGAACAAGTTTATTTTGGTTTGTCTGAACCAAAAGTACAAGTAACGAATCTAGTACTGCCTAATCAAATTGATTTAATTATCGTTCCCGGCGTATGTTTTGATCAAAAAGGCTATCGAATAGGGTATGGTGGAGGATATTATGATCGTTATTTGGAAGCTTTTAGAGGCAGGACTTTGTCTCTCAGCTTTCGGTTTCAACTAGTGGATGAAGTACCAAGAGAAGCACATGATCGAGCTGTCCAGTTGATTGTGACAGAAGATGAGGTGATTCATTGTGATCGAAACGATTGATAGTTTAACTACTGTTATGATTCCTTTATTAGCAGTTATCGCTTGGAAAGTAAATACGCTTACTTTTGGAGGAGCAATTGGAGCAAGTGTTGTTGGGATAGGTATTTATCTTGGTTTCGGTAGTGAAGGATTTATCATCCTAGGCTGCTTTTTTGTCACCTCAACTGCTTTTGGTAAGCTTAAATCAAAAGAGATGATTGAAGATATAACGGAAAAGGGGGATAGACGAGATATCATTCAGGTATTTGCTAATGGAGGTATACCAGCTATTCTTGGTTTTCTAACAATACTTTTTCCATCTGCAATGGACATCTTAACAACCGGATTTTGTGTTTCTCTTGGAGTAGCAACATCAGATACGTGGGCATCTGAATTAGGGGTATATAGTAAAGGGAAGCCTAGAATGGTCTTTACATTAAAAGAGGTAGAGAAGGGAACTTCAGGAGCAATCTCTATATTAGGAACGTGTGCGGGTCTTTTAGGTGCTTTTTTTATTGCAATATTAGCTTTTTTAACCTTTGACTTAAGTTTTTCCGCGATTATGGTCATTACATGTTTCAGTTTTCTAGGAAATATTCTTGATACCATTTTAGGTGAACTTCTACAAAATAAGTATCGATGTAGAATCTGCGAAAGAGTGACAGAGAAGAAAATCCATTGTCAACAAGAAGCGGAAAAGGTAAGAAGGATGACTTTTCTAACAAACGATATGGTGAATATTACTTCAATTACACTTGCAACTGGAATGGCAGTTTTATTTTCATCTTAATGTTAGGTTTCTGTTAAGCGTACTAAAGGAAACATGGAGCTTTATTTTTAGATTACGTGGATAAAAAACAGCCTTCCTACGAAAACTATAAGTAGGAGGGATAAACATGAGACGATTTATCGTACTTATCGCTAGTTTTTTTGCTTTGTATCGTTATCGTTACCGTATTGTAAATTATATTTTAGGTCAACCAGCTATTCGACGTTATTTTATTCAATTGTCAATGAAGGTACCATTCATAAGAGAGCGATTTGTAAGCAGAGCCTTTCATTAGATAAACGAGTACCTGCCGGCTTATTAAGTATATTCTACTTATTAAATAAATAAAGCCTCAATAAAAGCTGATTTTTTCAGCTTTTTATTTTTAAGCTGTTTTGTTTCTTTAGTGCTGAAGGTTACAAAGGTGCTCCCTATAAAAGACAATAAAGCGGTTTGCTTTCTTTTTATTTTATGATGTTGGTATAATGTAGAAAAAGAACTCGGAGCGGATTACATGGTAATTGTACAGGATTATGTCTACTGGTCTTTAATTGAACAATTGGTAATAGAACATGATTTTTCCATATTAGCTTTATCAACTGATGAAACAGAAATTTTATTGCAACCAGCTACTAACAAAAATATTTCAGTTCTTAGGTTGAGAAGAATGGATATTGATTGGGGGAACAGTCTCGCTAAAGATATTCAAATGGCGGGAGAGAAATTTCAACAGATTATGCAAACAGGTGCTAGGGGACCGCTAACTGTTTTTAATCTTTACATATCCAGCTTGCCACCTGTAGATGATTTTCCTGTTGAGTTTGTGGAAGGGTATACGTCAGGAACGAAAAAGCGTGTTACGATCACATCATTATTAGTTACATCAGAAGATCAAGAGCACAAGCTGATTGAATTAGGTGAAGCATTAAATGTGTCGATTCATCCGTTAGAAAAGAATGCACAAGAGAACGTAACGATAGATCATATTAATGAAGTTAAGAATCGAGTTATCCGCCAACAGCAAGAAATAAGAGAAGAAGAGAAAAAAATGTTTCAAAACGGGAAGCCGTTCTTTACGTATATTTTTTTGGCTTTTCAAATTGTCATGTTTTTAGTGCTTGAGCTTTATGGTGGAAGTGAAAATACAGAAACCTTAGTTAATTTCGGAGCTAAGTTTAACCCTTATATTTATGAAGGGGAATGGTGGAGACTTATTACCCCAATTTTCCTACACATAGGCTTTTTCCATTTGTTAATGAATAGCTTTGCCCTTTACTATATAGGTCCTGCTGTGGAGAGGGCATTTGGTTCCTTAAAGTTTTTACTCATTTATTTGATTGCGGGTATTGGCGGCTCGGTAGCTAGCTTTGCATTTAGTACGTCTGTCTCTGCTGGAGCATCTGGTGCTATATTTGGGTGTTTTGGTGCGTTACTTTATTTAGGACTCCATAATCGAAGAGTATTTTTTAGAACAATGGGTTCCAATCTTTTGGTGATTATTGGGATAAATTTAGCGCTAGGGTTTGTGATTCCTAATATCGATAATGCTGGTCATATAGGTGGCTTAATTGGTGGTTTCCTTGCAGCAGTCATTGTCCAGCTACCTCAGGAAAAGAAATGGTTATATAGAATACTTGGACTTTTAGCGGTAATAGGTCTATTTTTAGGTGCCTATCAACTTGGCCTTAACGTAACAGAAGAAGAATTTCCGCAATTAACAGCAAAGAAAGCACAAGTTCTTATTGCAAATGAGGAATATGAAGATGCCTATATGTATTTGCAGAATTACTTAGATAAAGGTCAAACCTCTAATGACATTTTATTTCTATTATCATATGTTGAAATACAGTTAGAAAAGCAGGATCAAGCAATTAAACATCTAGAAGAAATTATCTTGAGTGATGAAACCTTTCATGAAGCCCATTTTAATTTAGCTTTATTATATGAAAGAAAAGGAGAAGCTGAGCTAGCAAGGAAGCAAATAGCTCAAGCTTTAAAATATGATCCTACAAACCAAAGTTATCAAGCTTTTGAAGCCTCACTCACTGATTAAAGGTAATTTTTTGTACAAGTTTAATAGGAGTTCCGTCTTCTGTTTGAGTAAGAACGAGCATATGAGAATGGTTATTTGCTAGAAGAATTAAAGGCATGGTGCTTCCTATTGGAGAGAGTACCTTGCCTTCTTTTGTTTTAATACCTAAGAAATAATGCTTATAAAGTCCTTCCCATAAACTCCCTACTACTTCTTTAGTTTGGGCTTTTGTTAACTGAAGGAGTGAATGTGAATTGTATTTTGCTAGCTCTGATAAAGGAAGAGCGAAGTAGTCTTGGCTATCAATTTGAAAATAGTCAATTAACTCAGTCCAACTATATTCAAGATGCTGTTCGGTCACTTTGTTTAAGATTTTCTCCCATTCCTCTTCTTCCTCGGTTTGAGAGGACTTAAAGGAAAATAGGTTTGTGAACTCAGAGTCGATTATATAAAGCTGATCACTAGTCATATATTGGGTGCTTCTTATTTCATCCTTTAAATGAATTTCTCCATAGTGGAGACTAATCGCCTCATAATGTGCACTATCTTCTCCACTTATTTTTTTGTATTGAGCTATTTTTTGGCTCTGATCTTCCCACTCAGACAATGTTTCAATTAACTTTCCATTTGAAAACAATAGAGAAATATCTTGTCTTAAATATACTTCCTTATCTGTCTGGGAATGTACGTCCCACTCCATAAGATACTCGTCATCATCTTCGTTACCAACTAACTCAAGTGATGTAGAAGCTTTCGTAAACGTAATTGAGTCATCAATTGGGAAGTAAATAATACTTTCACGTACTGGGTTGAAAGTGAAATATGAGAATAAGGCAGAAGTGAAAAATGCTAAAAAAACTAGGTATATCCATTTCTTTTTCAAAATGTATCATCTCCGAAATAGGACAGGTTGATAAAGTTTATGTGATGAAAATAGTAAATATGCTAAGTGAGACAAGTTTGTTAAAAGCTCTTTTCTTAAAACTTGCTGTTGTTTTGTAAATTTAAAAGAATATAGACATCATTCGCACCTAAAGCCGAGGGTAGTAAGAAAGAAAGGAGCTCCTCTCCCTTTACAGACAGAAGGGGGAAAATCCGGCACTTAGGTTTTATAGGAAAGCATCAATCTATGCGAAAACAGCCTTGTTAAAATATACAGGTATGTTTTACCAGTGTTTCGGTTAGTATGGGTAATACAATGTGAGACGAAATGGAGTAAAGTAATGAAAATTGAGAGAGATAAAAAATTAGTTTCTAAAGTTTTTGATGAGAATATCTCCTATTTAAAGGAACGCCTCGGTGTAGATAAAAGTTTTGATGTCGTTCATTTAGACGTTGAATATGCCAAACGAAATATGTCTTTATTTATGGTTGATGGGTTTGTTAAAGATGATATTTTACATTACTTAATGAAATATTTATCTGAATTATCTCCAGAACAACTTGAAGAGAATACGTTAGAGAAATTGTTGAAAACGTATATCCCTTATGTCGAAATTGAAAAGACGGATGATTTAGATGTAGTCGTTCAAACAGTTTTAGCAGGTCCTACAGCGCTCGTTATTGAAGGTGTAGAAGAAGTTATACTAATAGACGCCAGAACATATCCAGTTAGAGGTCCTCAAGAGCCTGATATGGAAAGAGTAGTAAGGGGCTCACGAGATGGATATGTGGAGACGATCGTCTTTAATACAGCTTTGACAAGAAGGCGAGTGAGGGACCGTTCTTTGCGAATGGAATACCTTCAGGTTGGAAGAAGATCGAAAACAGATGTGGTTGTTTGCTATTTAGAGGATATTGCAGACCTAGATCATGTGAAAGAACTGAAGGAGTCTTTAGAAGCAATTGATACGGATGGTCTATCGATGGGTGAGAAGACAATTGAAGAATTTATATCTGGTCGTCATTTTAATCCATATCCAACTGTGAGATATACAGAAAGACCTGATACAGCAGCAGCACATTTATTTGAGGGGCATGTCATCGTGTTTGTAGATGGATCACCAAGTGCACTTATTACTCCTACAACATTTTGGCATCATTTACAACATGCGGAGGAGTACAGAAATAAGCCAATTGTCGGTGCGTATTTACGAATGGTAAGATTTATAGCTGTATGGGCATCTATTTTCATCTTGCCTTTATGGTTTTTACTTGCCCAAAACCCGAGCCTATTGCCTGAGGGCTATGAGTTTATTGGAATTGAGGACCACGGACAGGTACCCTTGTTACTTCAGTTCTTATTAATTGAATTAGGAATTGATGTACTGAGGATGGCTGCTATTCATACACCTTCTTCACTTGCAACAGCCTTAGGATTAGTGGCGGCTTTAATGGTCGGACAAGTAGCTGTAGAAGTAGGACTACTCACAAACGAAGTCATTCTCTATTTAGCGATTGCAGCGATTGGAACATTTGCTACTCCTAGCTATGAGTTAGGTCTCGCTAATAGAATATACCGAATTGTGTTGTTGTTATTCACAGCTTGGTTAGGACCTATTGGATTTATAGCTGGTTTTACAGGCTGGATTATTATGCTAGCGCGTATGAAGTCATTTAATGTACCTTATCTTTACCCATTCATACCTTTCGATTACCGAGCGATGAGGGATGTATTGTTTCGTTCTCCAATGCCTTTAAAAAACCGGAGGCCGACATTTTTACATCCTCAAGACCCTGATCGCTAATGATATAAAGGTTTCAAGTCCTAACGAAATCTTGTAGTTTGAATAAATAGAAACGGTAGCAAGTATTTCCTTGCTACCGTTTCTATTTCCTTTTATGGAACTAAGCTTCGTGAGAGTGTCTAATGTTAATTTTTTAACTTCGTAAATTGTAGTGTAAAGGCAAGAGATACCTACTTAAAATAGGGAAGCCTTTTGATCAATCGCAGGCATAAGTTTTTCTTGAGTAGAGTAGGTTCTTTGTCTTTATCAAAGAGAATGCCTGTAACTTAACAACCATGCTTATTAACCCTATATTTAAGCGGCATTCTCTAAGGAGATGCTTTTATTTTTATACGTATATATTTGATAGATAAACCATCCTAACACAGCTAAAAAGATAATAGACCCATAGATCATGGATAACTCATAGGAAAGATGGAATCCCTCAGGAGCATAGAAAATGTATGAGCTAGTAACTGCAGTCATAAACAAAGCAGGTATACTACAAATCCAATGGAATTTCGCATGTTGTAATAAATACATTGCTGCAGTCCATAACATAACAGTGGCAACTACTTGATTTGTCCATCCTACATACCGCCATAAAAACGAATAATCCATCTGAGTGAGCAAGTAAGTTGGAATGATAACAGGTATTGTCATGAAAGCTGTCTTAAATCGATAGTTTGTTTTTCCGTAGCGACCAAGTAACTCAACTAACATCATTCTTGACGAACGTAACGCTGTATCGCCTGTAGTAATTGGGAGAATAATAACCCCTAAAACGGCGAGAATACCACCAAATTGTCCGAGAGTTGTTTTACTGATTTCATTTACTACTCCTGCTGCTCCACCTTCAGCAAGTGCACCTTGTAATCCTTCCGTTCCACCAAAGAAAGTCATACCGGCTGCGGCCCAAATTAATGCGATAATTCCTTCAGCAATCATAGCACCAAAGAAAACTTTTCGACCTTCGCTTTCCTTTTTTAGTGTTCTAGCTAAAATAGGGCTCTGAGTACTATGAAAGCCAGAAATAGCACCACATGAAATAGTGACCATAAGAAGAGGCCAGAGTGGGAGTTCTTTCGGATGTAAATTTTCCAAAGTGATGTTAGGGATTGAATAATCCATAAAGAAAAGGGCAAAGCCAATAGAAACAGCCATAATTATTAAGATTAATCCGAATATTGGGTAAATCCTTCCGATTAGTTTGTTTATTGGAAGGACAGCCGCTAAAACGAAATATACAAAAATGAATAAAAGTGAAGCAGTATAGCTAAGTGGTGTGAGCTGCTCAACTAACTGCGCAGGTCCTGCAGTAAAAGCCGCAGCAACAAGAATCATAAGAATGAGTGAAATCAAATTAATAATGCTTTTAACGTGTTTGCCTAAATATCGACCTACTAAGCTGGGGTATTGTTCCCCACCATGTTTAACCGATAGCATGCCAGAAAAATAATCATGTACAGCTCCAGCAAATAAACAGCCGATTACTATCCATATAAAAGCGACTGGTCCATATAAAGCACCGAGTATTGCACCGAAGATGGGTCCTAAACCTGCTATATTTAATAACTGTATAAGCGTGGCTTTAACCCAGTTCATTGGCATATAGTCCAAGCCATCATTTTTTGTATAAGCTGGTGTTGCTCTATGGTCATCGATTCCGAAGATTTTTTCAACGACTTTTGAATAAATAAAGTATCCTCCTATTAAAATCAAAATCGATACGATGAATGTAATCATCCTTACTCCTCCTAAAAGTATCCTATTAATAAAATTAATCCCATTTTAAACCTGTAGGTAACAAAACACAATATCTTTTTCAGAAAAAATAAATTATTCAGATAAAAGTTTTTTATACCAGCTATCTCTAAGAAGTCAAAGAAGATTCATCATGTAATAGAGTAAGCTGTATGGAGTTATGAGTAATAAACAGTAAAATGATCATTTACTTAAAAAACAAATAATGCTAAAAGATCTTATTCAAAAATAAGAATCTCGTAAGATTATCTTACCTTTGGAGATAGTGACGGTGAAAAGGAATATGAACGATATATTGGCTTTAAAAATACGTAAAATTTTAAACGTTTTCTTGACGCTTTTTTCTTTTGCTTTATACTTTAATGTAGTGTGTAAATCTCATTCCTAAGTATAAGTGAAGATTTTTAAATGAATAGGTTACAGGTGATCTCATGAAAACAGTGTACGATGTACAACAATTATTAAAAAAATACGGTATCTTTATTTATATTGGAGACCGAATTGCAGATTTAGAATTAATGGAAGAAGAAGTTAGACAATTGTTTGAATCACAGCTCATTGAACCGAAGGATTATCAAATGGCGATCCTCATTTTAAGACAAACAGTACAAACTCTTAAAAAAAGTGATAGCTGAACCAATACTTTTTAAATGCAGATGCAGATGCAGATGAATACGTTGATCTTATTGTGAGTCATTGGATATAAAGACCAATAAAGTGGGTGGACTAACATCAATAAAGATATGTTAGCTGCACTTAAGGTTGATAAGTGACTAATTTGCAAATACTGGCATGTGTGTAGCAATGACAATGTAACCGATTACTAAATTTATATATAATAGAAGAAAAAGGTGATTGTATGAATGAACAATGGTTAGTTGGTGTTGATTTAGGTGGTACAACAATAAAAATGGCATTCATTAATTTTTATGGTGAAATTGTTGAAAAGTGGGAAATTCCTACAGATAAAACGGGGAAAAACATAACAACAGATATTGCTAAAGCGATTGACACAAAGCTTGAAATGCTAGGATATCCTAAATCGAAGCTGTCTGGAATTGGTATGGGTGCACCTGGACCTGTTAATTTAGACGAAGGTTTAATTTACGAAACCGTTAATTTAGGGTGGAAAAACTATCCGTTAAGAGATCATCTTGAAATGGAAACTGGTTTACCCGCTGTGATTGATAATGATGCTAATCTCGCTGCCCTAGGTGAAATGTGGAAGGGTGCAGGAGACGGTTCAAAAGATATTATCTGTGTCACACTTGGTACTGGTGTTGGTGGTGGGCTTATCTCAAATGGTGAAGTCATTCATGGTGTAAATGGTGCAGGTGGAGAAATTGGCCATATTACGGTAGTTCCTGATGGAGGAGCTCCTTGTAACTGTGGAAAAACAGGCTGTATAGAAACTATTGCATCTGCCACTGGTATCGTTCGGATTGCAAAAGAAAGACTAGAAGGCTCAGAACAAAAGACTTATTTACACACGATTTTAGAAGAAAAAGGAGAAATAACATCTAAAGACGTTTTTGAAGCGGTTCATAAGGGTGATGAGGTAGCTGAGGGAATTATTGAATTTGTAACAGCTAATCTAGGTTTAATGCTCGCTAATGTAGCTAATGGCTTAAATCCAGAAAGAATTGTTATCGGTGGAGGGGTGTCGAAAGCGGGAGATATACTTATTTCAAGAGTTGAAAAATATTTTAAACAATTTGCTTTCCCTAGAGTTAGAGACGCAGCTACGATTACCACTGCAACTTTAGGAAACGATGCTGGTGTCATTGGAGGAGCATGGTTAGCTAAAACTAAGCTTAATAAGTAAGAGTGCGTGAATAAGGCTTTCGCCAGGAATAGATGGCGAAAGCCTTATTCCTATTTTATAGGGAGTAAAAGAGATTAATGAATGGATACTAAGAAGATCATTATTTAAATCATTTTTCATAATTGCTTTTTACCTTTTTTTGCGTCTTAACAGCCTTTAGGCTCTTCGTATTCAATTTATAAAATGAATTCAATTAGCTTTAATTAGTAAAAAGGTAGTAGGATTTAAAACCTGAATAATATCCTGAATATTTTTACTTTATATCAATTGAAACTTTTTTGCGTTTCATACGTCTAATAATTGGGTAGAAAGAATAAGCTAAACATTATAATTCTAGCATGCTATTGTAAGGGGAATATTAAAAATGATTGATTTTTTGTAAAAGAAGTATTAAGATATGATTTAGTTGTTTAAAACCTAGCCTAATAAATGGAAATTATTAGAGAGATATAAAAACGCAGTTATCCTAAGGGATGAGGAGGTAAAAATCTTGCGTAAAAAAACATTTTCAAAAATATCCTTTTTACTTTTAGCAACAATATTTCTATGGATTAAAACGTATATAGTCTATAAAACTAGTTTTGACATTAAAATTGAAAACTTAACACAAGAGTTCATCTTATTTATTAATCCATTAAGCTTCTTACTTTTAATTTTTGGGGTCGGTCTATTCTTTAACGAAAAAAATCGAAACCGTTATATTTTTGGAGCGAGTATCTTTGTGACAGGCTTATTATTAGCCAATATGGTATTTTATCGCTTCTTTAATGATTTCTTAACAATTCCGGTTTTATTTCAGACAAGCAATATGGGGGATTTAGGAAGTAGTATAACTAGCTTATTCTTACCAAGTGACCTTCTAATGTTTGTTGATTTAGCAATACTTTTCTGGTTACTAAAAAAACCATCATTCCGATCTACAACTCTTACTCTAACAAGAAAAGAAAAATCAGCGTATTTCCTATTAGTAGTTGCGGTCTTTTTCTTTAATCTTGGTTTAGCTGAAACTGAGCGCCCACAGCTGTTAACACGTTCATTTGACCGTGAAATGTTAGTGAAGAATATTAGTGTATATAACTTTCATATTTATGATGCTGTTCTTCAATCTAAAACGTCTGCTCAACGTGCGTTAGCTGACAGTGATAACTTAACTGAGATTGAAAACTATGTAAATGCAAACAGGAAAGCCCCTAAGGACGATTTGAAAGGTATCGCAGAAGGTCGAAATGTCATCTTACTATCACTTGAATCTCTTCAAAACTTTGTCATTAATGAAGAGCTAAATGGACAAGAAATAACGCCTTATTTAAATGATTTACTAGATGAAAGTTATTATTTTGAGAACTTCTACCATCAAACAGGTCAAGGTAAAACGTCTGATTCTGAATTTCTAGTTGATAACTCACTCTATCCATTAGGTCGAGGTGCGGTTTTCTTTACAAATAGTAATAATGAATACAATGCTACACCTGAAGTATTAAAGGATTATGGATATTATAGCGCCATTTTCCATGCGAACAACAAAAGCTTCTGGAATCGTGATTTAATGTACAATTCATTTGGCTATGATCGCTTTTATGAAGTAAACGATTATGAAGTAAACGAAGAAAATTCAGTTGGTTGGGGATTAAAAGATATTGAGTTCTTTGAACAGTCTGTTCAACATATGAAGAACATGCCTCAACCATTCTATACTAGAATGATTACTCTTACGAATCATTTCCCGTTTGAATTATCGGAAGAAGATAAGCTGATTGATGAATTTGATTCAAATAGTAAAACATTGAATCAATACATCCCAACTGTACGTTATATGGATGAAGCTGTTAAACGATTCTTTGAAGAATTAAAGAAAACAGATATCTATGAAAACTCTATTATCATTATGTACGGTGATCACTATGGTATATCAGAAAATCATAACGTGGCAATGAGTAAATTCCTTGGAAGAGAAGTAACACCATTTGAGGTTGTTCAGCTACAACGAGTACCTTTCATTGTTCATATCCCAGGAGTTACGGATAAAGACCCGCAAACATTCTCGAAAGTAGCTGGACAAATTGATATTCGTCCTACGGTTATGAGCTTACTAGGTATTGACTCGAGCGAACAAATTCAATTTGGTACAGATGTGTTTTCTGATGACAAACTTTCATTTACTGTGTTAAGAGATGGAAGCTTCATTACAGAAAATAATGTTTATACTCGTGGTATTTGCTATGATAAAGCAACAGGACAAGAAACAGACCAAGCAATTTGTGAACCTTACATGGAAAAGGCAAAGCAAGAGTTAAGTTACTCAGATGAAATTATTTATGGTGATTTACTTCGCTTCTACGGAGAAGATGCTGAAACAGAAATGACAGCAACAGAAGAAGCGGAAGAAACGAAAAAATAATTAGCTAATTAGGCTGACTCAAGTAAGAAACACCTGTCGCTCAGGATTTCTTATGATGAGTCAGTTTTTTTAGTGAGTCTAGAAATGAGGTTTCCCTGTCATACGGTATGTGTTTTCTCTTCCCTTTAAGTACGAGTGACCAAAGCTACGCTACGTGTATTCAAAAACACAGCTTAGAAAATCAATATCAGGATAATGAACAACAAATTTGCTTTTCCTTCATAGGCTATACTAAATAGGCTTTTGGAGGTTAAGGATTATGGAAATAAAATTAATGAAAAGTATGACACTATCTGAACTTTCAACAAGAACAAATCTTGATGAACAAATCATATTAGACTCTAATCCTAATCTGACATTATCTTTCATTCGAGAAGAGCAACACTTATATCTACCAGATAACTGTGTATTAGATTGGAGAGGGTGTTCAATAATTGAACCTCTTCAAAAGGAAACAGAAATAATGAAAAAAGTATATGACTCTCAATCATTGTATAAGGAAATAACTAAATTGAAAGAGAGATATCCCTTTATTCAAACAGAAATTATTGGGTATAGTGTATTAAATAAACCGATTATAGAGATAAGAATTGGAAATGGTGCGAAAAAAATCCATATGAATGGCTCCTTTCATGCGAATGAATGGATTACGACAAGTATTATGATGTATTGGTTACATCATTTTTTAAAAGGAATAGTGAATGATGACATATTTCAAGACGCTTCTCTCGTTCAGATGTACAAAGAGACAACACTTTCATTTGTACCCATGGTTAATCCTGACGGAGTAGATTTGGTGTTAAATGGATTGCCTAATCAAGTAGAGTATGAGGCCCCGCTTCTACAAATGAATAATTTAAGTATTGATTTTAAGGACTGGAAGGCAAATATTCGTGGAATTGACCTGAATAATCAATATCCTGTTAAATGGGAAATCGAGAAGGCTCGCAAGCTCCCTAAAGCACCTGCACCAAGAGATTATCCAGGAGATCACCCTTTAAGTGAACCAGAGGCGATTTCATTAGCGGAACTCGTAAAAGCACGTAATTTTGACCGTGTCCTTGCTTTTCATACCCAAGGAGAAGAAATTTATTGGGGTTATGAAAGGAAAGAACCTAAGGAAGCCGAGCTGATTGTTAAAGAGTTTGAAAAGTTGAGCGGGTATAAAGCTGTAAGGTATATTGACAGTCATGCTGGTTTTAGAGATTGGTTTGTCCATGACTTTAAAAAAGCCGGCTTTACAATTGAACTTGGAAATGGTGTCAACCCATTACCATTTGAACAATTTGAGGAAATTTATGAAAAAAGTAAAGGTATTTTCTTCGCATCCCTTTATATGTGATTATTTGTAAAAAAACAGAGAACTCTTAATAATGGATTTCTTGTAAAGATGGCGCTTCACAAAAGGGCTTCTATGATAGAATATGACGTGAAAAAGGTATAGAGCCTCATGTGGCTGAAAAGCCAATGAGGCTTATTCAAGGATAAAAAGGATCTAATTTTATCCAAGGATAACAAGGATCTAATTTTATCCAAGGATAAAAAGGATCTATTTTTTTCCTAAGGGAAAGTGAATGTATTTCTCTATGGGTGTAGGTAACTTGTTGCACGAAAATAGACAAATTCTCTCAAATACATTCTAGTATGATGAAACCTTTTTCGAACGTATACGTATAAGTATTGAGTAGAAAAAAGATAGATAATTAGCAAGGGGTGTAATTGAAGTTGATGAGATTCACAAAATTAAGTATCATAAGTCTACTAATCTTCCTAGTTACAACTGGCTGTACGCCATCTCATCAACAAGAGGATGATCAAAATCTACTTTCTGAAGAAGATAATTCAACCCTTCATACTGAAAAGGAAAGTCAAGATCTACAGGAAGTCATAAAGCCTATTTCTCTTGATGAAATGGAGTTTCATTCAGTTGCTGGATGGAAAAACAATCAAGAAATTTTGTATATTACTAATAATGCAAGTGGGGCAGCCGTCTTTACATATCAAATTTTTAATGGACAATCAGATCTGTTTTTTCAATCAGAGCATCCAATCGTACAAGTAATGGCAAATGCTGATCAATCCTTATTTTTAATACATACAAGTCCTTCAAGCTATGAAGCAGAATTAATTTTCATGAATCAGAATGGGGAAGTAGTTTATGAAACGAGTGTAGCATCTACTGAACTTAACTATACGTGGAACCACATGGTTACTAGCCAGTTATTTGTATCAAGCTTTAACGAAGATTGGACATATCATACATATGTTATTGATCCTAAAAAGAACTCTATAGTGAAAGATTCTATTGCTGTTCCCTTTATTCAGTGGATTGATGAAACTAGCTATACAACGATTGAATGGGATGATAGCACCCCATCCTTAACAGCACCTTTATATCGATACAATGGTCAAAATCAACAGGAAGCATTAGTTGCTAATGAAGTGGTCGCAAATACGAACTATGAAGGTTACATTACCTCTATTGAGTTAGGGAACGAAGAAGGAGATGCCGCTGTCAGGTTTTATCGCTCAGACGGTTTACAGAAGGTTGGGGAAATGCCAACAAGACTTGTTTCTTTATATTCAGATTGGTCAATTCCTTACCATGACTTAGACGTTAAAAATGATATCTTTTATTTATTAGAAGTAAATATTGAAAAAACCTCTTTTTCTCTTGTTTCATATAGCATTGAAAATAAAGAAAAGAGAACTGTACTTGAAAATATTGATAATTTACCAATTCGTCTATCACCGAAAGGAGATTATGCGTTATATGGTGCAAGATTAGAAAAAGTGATAAAGTTAGAAGATGACAGGATGGAAGACCTGATTATTTTTAAATAGGAAGGAAGATGACAATGGCCATCGTAGATATAACAGTTATTCCAATTGGCACCAATTCACCTAGTGTTAGTGAATACGTCGCTGATATACAGAAAATTCTGAATAAATATGAAGCAGAAGGTAAAATTCACTATCAGTTGACACCTATGAATACACTAATAGAGGGTGAGTTACCCACTTTATTAGAAGTTGTAGCAGCAATCCATGAAGCCCCTTTCCATAAAGGAATTAATCGTGTAGCAACAAATATCCGAATAGATGATAGACGTGATAAAAAATCAACCATGAGTAGTAAGCTTGAAAGTGTAAATAGGCATTTATAAACACTAAATCGCTAAAATAGCTTTTGACAGATCATGAAAAAGAATAGCCTGCCTGAGCTATTTTAACCTAATTGGCTAGAGCATGAGCTTTAATTATCACATCACTTAGTCATACAAAAAAGAAGTCCTTCAAGGAAGGACTTCTTTTTAAAAGGTAGTAAAAATTCATTGCTGTTGTCTTACTCCTACACAGGTTGCTAAAATTAGTGTGTAGTAGGAAAACCATGGTGAATAATTGTCATCACTGCAAACCATCCGAAAACGGCAAAAGTACCAAATGCGAAAAAGGCACCAAGAAGGTTTTTTTCTTTAAGAGAACGGATAAATCCAAAAATACCTAGAATAGTTACAAGTGCAAAAATAACGACTAAGCCCATTAAGAAGCCCCCTTACTCTATGTAATCATTTTCATTGTATCAATATAAAATAGATCTAGACAAGATACAAAACAAGTTCTGTTAATATTTTAATCGTTTTCATGGAGTTTGTCGAGTGCTTTTCAAGTTGTTAAAGTACATGACAGAAACAATGCTTACGAATAGGGGCTCTAAGGATCATAATGGTGTACAATAGATAGTAAAGAATAATTGGAGGGAAAGACATGAGTTGGCGAAGATTACCTTTAGGTCCATTACAAACAAACTGTTATTTATTTTCAAACAATCAAAAAGAATGTTTAATCATTGATCCAGGCGGAGAGGCAAAAAAGCTTATCTCACTTGTTCAAAAACAACACCTGATTCCAGTGGCAATCTTATTAACGCATGCGCATTTCGATCACATAGGTGCTGTAGATGAAGTAAAGGCAGAATTTAAGATTCCTGTTTATGTACATAAGAAAGAAAAAGATTGGCTTGGTGACCCCTCTTTAAATGGTTCGGAATATTTTATGGCTGGTTCTGTAAAAGTAAACAATCCAGATGAACTGATTCAAGCTGAGGGTGAAATCCAATTGGGTTCCTTTACATTGAAGGTTTTCGAAACACCGGGACACTCTCCAGGAAGTGTTTCTTTTTATTCTAAGGAAGAAGGTGTTGTCTTTGCTGGTGATGCCTTATTTGCAGGTAGTATTGGCAGGACAGACTTACCAGGTGGTAACCATGAGCAACTAGTAAAAAGTATTCATGACAAGCTCCTATCTTTGCCTGAAGAAACACTTGTTTTGTCAGGGCATGGTCCAGAAACAACAATTGAACAGGAAATGGATACAAATCCATTTTTAAATGGCTTTTAACGAAAAGGCTCGTTTCTAAAAGATTGTTGCTAATCAACTAGAAATTAATTAGTAATAGTGTGTTAAATAATTAATAATGTAGTATAAGAAGAAAAGATGTCCAGCTGTTTTCTCAAATGATTTTAAACAACCACGTTTACAAAAACAACCTAATGAAACAATGAAACAAAAAAACAGGAAGTCCTTTAAGGACTTCCTGTTTTTTTAATGGCCCATATTTTGTCCTGGAATCATCATAAATGTTGTCCAGTAAGTAAAACCGACAAAGAAAATGGTTAAATAAGCACCAAAGATATAAATGTACATGCGCTCAGATAATTTTAAGTAAGATAAGAAAACAAAAAATCCAGTTTGTCCGAAAAACAGCAAGGAAGTTGTCTTCATGTCACCTAAGTAAAACATAACAGCGAAGATTCCTGTCCAAAACCCTAATACTCGGAACATACGATCCATATGTATCCCTCCTTTGTTGACTTTGCATCAAGCTTCATTGGAATTAATCATGATAACCAATCAAGCTTTCATTTTTACAGTTTAAAACCCCAGTATGATAGCTTTGACATCAAATATATATTTGGATATCACTCTCATTATTATAATGTACCCACGATATAAATGTAAATAGCGTTTACAAAACTCATCAAGGCTGAAAGCAATCCTTCTAACTGTAATAAAAAGTTCATAAAATAACAAAGTAAAACAGTATACATAAATTATACAAATAATGTACAATAGGTTATACAAAGACTATATACTTATCAAATTAAACACTTAGGAGGACTTAATGTGAGTGAATTGACGTTTTACAGTTATCCAAGTTGTACATCATGTAGAAAAACAAAACATTGGCTGAAAGCTCATAATGTCGATTTTCAAGAAAGGCATCTTTTTAAAGATACCCCCAATTTAAACGAACTAAAAAAAATACTCTCTCTAACTACAGAAGGTATTGATGAAATCTTAGCTACTAGAAGTCAAACGTATAAGGAACTTAATGTGGATATTAACGAATTGAGTTTATCTGAAGTTCTTAAGCTTTTAATAAAAGAACCTAAGCTATTACGTAGACCCATCATAACAGATGGTAGTAAGTTAATTATTGGATATAGTCCACAACAATTGAGTAAAGTAGCTCGTAAGCATGATTTTCAGCGCTCTGTCTCTTAGTTATCAAGGAAAAAAGGATGTCTCTATACAGGAAGGTCTTTACTGACTTAGTAGTTCTTCACGCTAAATCAGTCGACTAACCTAAGTAGAGCCATCCTTTTTTTATTTAAGTAAAATAAAGGAAAATTATGAAGTCTTAGACTCATCTTTTTAGTTAAATACACGGTTTCTTGCCTAATCATTATGACCGTTAGCACAAATCTTTCAGAAAAAATTCTTATTAAACTAGATACACGTTAATCAGTCTTACCTTGTCTTGCAGGACTAATTAAGGTATTTTTATTTAGGTTCAAACTGGGCTAGCTGGATTCGAACCAACGCATGACGGAGTCAAAGTCCGTTGCCTTACCGCTTGGCTATAGCCCAATACTTTTTTTAGTATGTTCATTTTTCCATTATTTATAACAAAAATAGAAGTTCTACTTATTAATTTTTTTCTTTTGAGCATCTGAAAAAGAAAAAGCAAAGAGAATTTATCTATTTTAATGATGTGCAATAAAATTTAGTATTTTGTACAATCTCTTCAGATAGACAAAAAGGAGTTGAAAAGAAACGTTGCAAGCAATTGAGCAGTTGAGTGAGAGAATGATAGAAGAAGCTTGTTCATTAAGAGCGTCAGACATACACATTATCCCTAAAGAATATGAAACCTTAGTGCAATTCCGAATTGATGATGATTTATTAGAAAAACACTACATGAAAAAAGAACTCAGTGAAAGAATGATTTCACATCTTAAATTTCTTGCATCAATGGATATTGGTGAGAAAAGAAGACCTCAAAATGGATCATTAACGTTTGCAACACCCAATGTTAAGGTCAACCTTCGCTTATCAACCTTACCAACTATTCATGAAGAAAGCTTAGTCATTCGAATTCTACCTCAAGAGAAAATCCCACATATAGACCATCTATCTTTATTTCCAACAACAACTAAGAGATTACTCTCAATTTTGAATCATTCTCATGGGTTAATGATCTTTACAGGTCCTACTGGCTCGGGTAAAACCACAACTCTGTATTCACTCATCCACTATGCAAAGCAGCATTTTAATAGAAACATCATTACATTAGAAGACCCAGTTGAAACGAAGAGTGAAGAAGTAATGCAGGTACAGGTTAATGAGAAAGCAGGTATTACCTATGCTGCAGGTCTAAAGGCAATTCTAAGACATGACCCTGACATTATTATGGTCGGAGAAATTAGGGACCATGAGACAGCTCAAATTGCCATAAGAGCAAGTATGACAGGACACTTAGTTTTATCTACTATGCATACAAGAGATGCGAAAGGAGCGATTTATCGGTTACTTGAATTTGACGTAAGCTTATCAGAAATTGAACAAACGTTAGTAGCTGTTACAGCTCAACGTCTTGTACAGCTTAAATGCCCTTTTTGCGAAGATGCCTGTTCTCCCTATTGTAAAAAGTTAAGGAGAAAAAGAAGGTTAAGTGTTTATGAATTATTATATGGGAAAAATTTAACATCTGTTATGAAAGAGGCGAAAGGAGAGGTTGCAGAATATTCATATCCTACTTTAAAGGATGTGATAAAAAAAGGAATTGCATTAGGATATCTCTATCCAAACTCTTACGACCGTTGGGTGTTTAAACATGAGGAGTAAGAAAAATTGGTCACTTAAGCAACAAGCTTTTTTTCTAAGCAGACTTAGTAGTCTTTTAGATAAAGGATATACATTAAATGAGGCACTTCATTTCTTATATGTTAATGAGTCGAAAGAACGAAAGGAAGACTTATTTAACAGTATCCAACAGCTATCGGCTGGAAATTCATTTCGGCAAGTCCTTACATTCATCCATTTTCATAGAGATGTGCTTAGTTATCTATATTTCGCTGAAAAACACGGTGATTTGGAATTTGCCCTACGTGAATGTAGTGCTATGTTAGATCGAAAAGTGACGAACACTGAAAAGTTTATGAAAATTTTGCGTTATCCCGTTTTTTTACTTATCACAGTAGGCTTTATCTTAACAATTGTTCAAGCTGTGGTAACTCCGCAATTCAATCAGTTATATGAAACAATGAATATTGAAGCATCGTTCTTTTCCATCTTTTTATTAGTTGTATTTGGACTTTTAAAATGGACTGGGATAGCAGTGGGTATATTACTTACAGTCTCTATTGTTTATTATATTCTTTTCTTTCGCCGAAAACCAATAGAAGTGAAAATGCACATTATATACAGGATCCCAATAGTCAGAAAAGTCATGAGTATGTTTAATAGTTACTTTTTTGCAATGCAATTAAGTACGTTATTAAAGGGGGGGTTATCTACATTTGAGAGCCTTAAAGTGTTTCAATCCCAAAGCTTCATACCGTTCTTTAAAATGGAGGGTGATTACCTTATAGAAAAATTAAAAACCGGCGAAAAGCTTCATATGATGATAAAAGAACGTGGTTATTATGAACCCGAACTTTCACTTGTCATTCTACATGGACAAGCTAATGGCAAATTGGCTAGAGAATTATATACATATAGCCAATTATTAATGGAATCTGTGGATACCCGCCTAGCCAAAGTGATGGCGATGCTTCAACCAATTATTTTTGGTTTCGTAGGGATAATTGTCCTTTTTGTCTACTTATCAATGCTTTTACCAATGTATAAAATGATGGAAACTATTTAGGAGGTCTATGAATGAATAACGAAAAAGGTTTTACACTCATTGAAATGCTTATCGTATTACTCGTCATATCGGTGTTACTTTTAATTACAATCCCAAATGTTGCAAAACATAATACCAATATTCAATCAAAAGGGTGTGACGGTTTAGTAAATATGGTTCAAGCACAAGTTACAGCTTATGAAATTGATCATGCTAAGAAGCCAACGATGACCGATTTAGTTGCTGCGAATTACCTCAAGCCAAATCAGAAATGCCCTAACGGAAATATTATACAAATATCAGCAAATGGAGAAGTAACAGCAAGTGCGCCACCTTCAGGCGAATAAACAAAGAGGGTTTACATTACTAGAGAGCTTAATTGTATTAAGTATAGTTAGTATTATGAGTATGGTCCTCCTGATAAATATAACAACAATCCATAAACAGAAAACGATTGAAACATTTTTAAACACATTACATGATGATTTATTATTTTCCCAACAATACGCACTAGTAAATGGAAAAACAGTTATCATATTATTTTCTGAAAGTGAAAAAAAGTACTATGTAACACATAGCCTTGGCGTTAAGATTCTTGCTAGGTCTTATCCATCCTCTATCTCAATTGAGGGGGCTACGCTTGAAAATCGAGTGATATATAATAACTTCGGCTCCATTAGTAAAAGTGGAACAATACTGGTTAAACATGCTAAAGACACATATCGTCTTGTTGTATACCTTGGAAAGGGAAGGGTGAAAATTGAGAAAATCTAATGGTTTCACTCTCTCAGAATCCATTTCTGCTTTAAGTATGTGGCTACTTATTGTTACTATACTAGTCCCTCAAATGGTCCTCATTGTAAAAGAGAGAGAGAATACAATGAGATCAGTTGACGCACATCGCATTCTTCATGAAGAAACACAATTAATTATGATTGAACATCAATTACCAGAGGAGAAAGTTATTTTGAAAAATCAAATCGAGTATAAATTGTTTATTAAAGAGGGGGTACCTTATCATCAAGCGTGTCTTGAATGGGAAAATACATCAAATAAAGAAGAATCATCCTGTTTCTTCTTTCAAAAATGAACAAGGCCTTACTTTTCTAAATCTTCTTTTTTCGTTTCTTATTTATTCACTAATCATTTCATCGTTGTCAATTATCTTATCTTATTTGGTGGCTAGTTCAAAATATGAAGGAGATCTAAATCCATTCGAGTGGGAGTTATTTATTGTATTATTAAAAAAAGAGTTAAATGATGTTGAAAATATTAGAATAGAAAAAAATGTTCTTGTTTTTGAAAATCAGGATAATGACAAAATAACCATTCATAAATATCAAGATGTAATAAGAAGACAGGTAAATGGCTTAGGGCATGAAATTTTACTACTAAAAGTAAAGGCTATAACTTTTCAACAAACTGATACGGGTGTTAAATTAATTGTTGAAAGTTTATCAGGTAAACCATATCAATTTACATTTAGAAGAATAAAGGATATGAAAGTGAATGAAACGTGAAAAAGGATTTATTCTCCCTACAACAATGGTAGTCGTTTTATTTTGCTTACTTGTTGTAGCCTATGTGGCGAGCTCTCACATGAATGAAAAAAAGTTCTATTTTGAAACAGAACAGCACTATATTCTCGAAAATTTGGTTTTACTTGCAACCACATATTCAATTCAAAGATTGACGTTACCTGATAAAGAAACCCTAATAGATCAGAGTGAAACAATCGAAACAAGTAATGGTCGTTTTACCATTAAAGTAAACAAGGTTACAAGTGATACTGTTGATATATCTCTCCATTGCATGACCAAAACGAACAGAACAAAGAAGGTAGCTTTTCAATATAGTCTTTCACAAAAGACGATAAATTTATGGTCTGAAGTCAATTAATTTGGTATGGTAGAAAGAAAAACGTGAGGGATACATGTGAAGGCTATTTATTTAACTGGATTTATGGGAGTCGGAAAAACGACAATTGGAGAAGGATTATCAAAAAACCTTAACATCCCTGTGATTGATACAGATCAGGAAATTGAAAAAAAGTTAAATATGGAAATTAAGAAAATTTTTTCTGAATACGGTGAAGCCTACTTTCGTCATCAAGAATCAGCAATTTTAAAAGAAATGCCTCAAAGAAATGCTATCATTACAACAGGTGGTGGCATTGTGATGAAAGAAGAGAATCGGACTTGGATGAAAAATAATGGCATAATTATTCTTCTAAGTGCAGATATCCAGACAATTTTTGAAAGAGTTCAGAAAGATGTGAATCGACCTTTAGCTAAGAAAAAAACGATAGAGCAATTAAAAGATTTGTTTGAATCGCGCATTCGATTTTACGAAGAATGCAACTATAAGGTAGAGACTACAGGTAAAGAAATTGAGCAGATTGTGAATGAAATAGCCATACTGGTTAAAAACAATGAAGTTTGGAAATAAATAGACAAGAAGGCCACAATTATTGAGGTGTGAGGCATTGTCTACAAATGATTATGTAAAATATGTAACCCAACAGCTGGTTAAGTTCATGGATACTCCAAGAGAAACGAGGAAGAAACAAAGGGAAGAACGGAAAACAGAACTAGAATCAACGTTTTATAGCAATCGTTGGTTTGGGGTTCTCCCTTTTGCTTTTAAGTTGTTCATAAAGAAAAGAAAATATCGGGTTAATGGAAAACAGTAAAGCATCTTACGTGCTTTGCTGTTTTTATTTTTTATCGATTTTAGAAACCAAAAGAGGCATTACAAAAGGAAAAGAAACTTAACTTAATGTTAAAAAAACTATACATTTAGTTAATTTTGTTTTACAATAATAACATAGGAATATATGGAAGGTGATAGAATGAGCCTTAAAAACAGGGTTAAGGAGCTGCGAGCAAGATTTGATTTAACTCAAGAGCAGCTGGCTAAGAAAGTTGGGGTAACACGACAAACGATTGCTTCAATTGAGAAAAGCTCTTATACTCCTTCATTATTTTTGGCACTGAAGATTTGTGAGGTTTTTCATTCGAAAGTAGAAGACGTATTTTGGATTGAGTGAAAGGGGAGACGAAGATGAAAAAAATGTTTCAACCAGCCATTTTAACTGTAATAACGATTATCCTTTTTGGTTGGGCAATGATTACTTTTTATGATGTTCATGGCCAATTTGCAAAGGTCTTAGAAAATCCAGAGCCTCCTTGGGAACTAACAATTAACTTTACTCCAATACTGATCTTTTTCATTGTATGTACGCCAATAGCGATCTATCTTATTAAATATGGTAAGAATAAACACAATAGTATAAAAAAAGCCTTTCTGCTACCGCCGGAGCTGGAAGAAGCGGATGAAAGGGAACAACTTATCACAGCAAAAGCATGTAGAAACTCATACATTACGATGTGGTATATTGCTCCTATTGCTGCTCTTCTCATGAGTTATTATCCTTTTATCCAAGAGCAAATTCCATTTTATCCAATTATCATTATTTTAGTTTTACCATTGTCGCAGATTATAAGCTATTTTTATTCGTTACAAAAGAATTTATAAATTCTAGAATTATCTTTAGAAGGAAAGTAACAAGACTTGCTTCTGAAATTTTAGTAACTATAGTCATTATTTGCACGTAATAGCAGATAAGCAAGAAAGGATAGAGCCGCTCTTCGGATACAGAAAGAAAAATAGGCACTTAATATTTGGCAAAGCCAACAATCTATATAGTAATAGACAATAGAGGCTAGGACAAAACAAAGAGCCAGGCACCCTCCGATACAATCTATTGTGTGCACTAGATAAATCAGTGCGTACATATAGTCGTTTCGATAAGGTGCCAGGCACTTCTGTCCCAGCCTCTACGCTTCAGGAACAACTTGAACTTTTTTAATTTCACCTGAATCCGAATCAAATGTTATAGTTGTGTATACGGAAAAATCATCCATACCTTCTCTTAGTGTAAAGCGGTACTGCTTTACAGTAATATCTGTTTTCTTTTTATCCCAAATCTTTTGTGAAAAGAGTACTTGGGACATTGGATAACGCTTCTTCGTTTCTTTGACAGCAACATCTTCCCACGATTTTTGTGAAACTGCCTGGACTGTTGGGGAATGAGGCAGTGACGTAGAAAAAGCAACCAGAAATATAGGTAAAGCAAGAATTAATTTTTTCACAGTTTCCACCTACCTTCCTACATATTTTTACCAAGAGATAGGATTTCATACATTATTTGTGAGCTCTATAGTAAGGTGAGGTTTTCAAACAGACATTCGCTATTTGAGACCTTTGACAAGTAATTAGCCTTCTGGGTGTTTCTTAGTATCATAACTTCCATTCTAATGGGCAAGTGGAAAAACTAAACACAGCCTAACAATAACGTAAAATATAGGACTCCATACAATTAAATTTAGAGTAAATCTGTAGTGATCATTTATGGTTATGTGGACCTAGTTGGAAGGTTTTCGTGATGTAAAAAAATGGTGAATGTCTTCATATGACAAACCTAGCTGTCTCGCTTCTTCTATCAATAATAGCCATTCCTGATCAAGTTCCTCTTGAAGCTCCATCTCTTTTACATCACCCATTGGTCTTTCCTCCTATGAAAAATTATTTTCATTCCGTGATTTTTTAAAACGGAGAAAATCAATAAATTCCTTAAAGTCATTTTTACTCATACCTTCTTTAATAGCATAATTTATTAATTGATGCCATTCTTGATCTTTCAGGATTTCATGTGGGTGAATTAATGGCGAACGAGTACCAACTAATTCATGAACGTCGACTTCAAGAGTATTAGAAATTTTAGTTAAGAATTGGAGAGAAGGGTTTTTCTGGACGTCTCGTTCAATATAACTTAAGTATGACTTCGATACTCCTGAAAGCTCTGCTAGTTCACTTATTGAATAACCTTTTTCTTGCCTCAACTCCCTTAATCTTTTTCCAAGCATATGTAAGACCCCTCGAATGTTTTTTATGTTGTAGTAGCTATACAGATTCATTATATAGCACGTAATGTTCTTTAAAAAGTATTGATTTGGTATGTATAAACTAGAAAAAACGTGAAAAGAATAGGAAAGTGTTCGTTATGTAGAAAAAATGGCTCTTTTTCTCTAATTTTATACGAAAATTCTGAAATGTTGGTAGTTGACTCGTTCTTTATAAAGAATTATATTGTTTAAAGAACGGACATAGAATATAGATGACTAATAGTGCTCATGGGAGAGGGACTGAAGGAGGAAAAAATTGAAATTTTTCTTACATTACTTAGCCCTACTAAATATTATTGATGGAATTGCCACGTATATAGGCGTATCAAGTAAGTTAATAGAAGAAGCAAACCCTTTAATGAAAACTATTTTAGACACAGACCCTTACCTGTTCCTATTCGTTAAATTTGCTCTTTCATTCACTTTAATTTTCATTCTACTACTAAACAAAATTCCTGAGTATAGTATTGTGAAAATTGCCGCGGGACTTGGCTCTTTTGTTTACACGATTATCATCTGTTTTCATAGTGTATGGATTACGCAAGCACTCATCTAAGTAGGACTACATAATATGTCTATTTAAGAAGGTGTATAAATGTACAGAAAAATTTGTAAGAGATGTAGCAATAAATCTTATAGCAGTTCAAAGTGTGTTAGGTGGATTTGTCCGTATTGTGGAGTTGACTTAAGGTATGAAAGTAGTACTGTAGTGGAGCATCGAATCAATATTGAAGAGCTTAATGAAAAGATCGGACAAATGAGAGGCAGACTTATCTATAAAAAACTTAGTTAAAAAATAGAAAAGAGCAACGGTGAAGCGAAAAAGCTTCTCTGTTGCTCTTATTTATGTTCGTTATTAATTTTCCATTTATTAAATTCAAGAAATTCACGAAATTGATCCTTCGAAACACCAGAACTCATAGCATCCTGAACCAATTGAATCCAGTCATGATCAAGTTCCTTGGGATCACTTTCTTTTTCTTCATTAAGCAATGTATTTACAGAAACACCTAGCACCGAAGAAATCTTTTCTAGGAATTGAACAGAAGGGTTTGATTGAAGGTTACGCTCAATAGAACTTAAATATGATTTTGCAACTCCTGCTCGTTCAGCTAGTTCGGAAAGAGATAAATTTTTCTGCGTTCGATATTTTTTAATACGTGGGCCAATCACGTCAACTTCACCTTCCTTTGATAGACATATTATAACATATGTTGAACGGTTTGTTTTATATGGAGAACGAAAATAAGGGAATATATTTATTGAATATGCGCTTAAATGGTTAGTAATTCCATTGTTAAGGTATAAAAAAATAGATGTTCATTCAAAAGAACGATTTTGTTCTCAATAAATTAAAATAGTGAGATATTTAGAGATTAACAGAGCATAAATAAGGATTTTGTTCTTTATAAAGAAAAAATAGCGGAAAATGGTAGTTTTATTCCTTAAAAGATTATTTTATACTCAATTTGTGAGATTCGTTAAAGAGAACAAAAGAGAACGACAACAAGAACGGTACTCTTTTCTGAACACTCAAATAAAAATAAAATTAGATGGAAAGAGGAGGAAACAAAAATGAGTTTAAAAAAGAAATTAGGTTTAGGAGTAGCATCAGCAGCATTAGGTTTATCATTAATCGGTGGGGGTACATACGCATTCTTTAGTGATTCTGCATATGCAACGGGAACTTTCGCAGCTGGCACATTGGATTTAAGTGTTGATCCAACAACAATTATTGATGTAGAGAATATCAAGCCAGGTGACACAATGCTTCGTTCGTTTGATTTGGTAAATGGTGGATCTTTAGATATCGCTTCCATTACATTGGATACTGATTACACTGTTACTGATGCAGGTAATGATAACGGAGAGGATTTCGGTGAACACATCAAAGTTAATTTCTTAATGAATGTAGATAAACTAGATGTACCTATTTATTCTACAACTCTCGCTGAATTAAAATCTATGTCTCCTGATGTAATTGAAGGAAACATCTTCTCTGATTGGCTTGCTGAAAGAGGTGGAAAACTAGCTGCTGGTACTGAAGATAAGCTTTATGTACAATATGAGTTTGTAGATAATGACGAAGATCAAAACGAATTCCAAGGAGACTCATTAGAGCTTACATGGACATTTAATGCAGAGCAAGGTGATGGAGTAGCAAAATAATCAACGAATTTAAAGAGGGGTATGGGAGAGATTCCTGCCTCTCTTATATTATAAAAATACTCATTTATTCCTCAGAGTTTATAAGACTTATAAATTCTGAGGAGTGTTTGACTATAGCATAAAAAAGGATGTGGACAATATCCGATACTTACGAATAAAAAAATACAAGCGTCAGTCGAAGACATATAAAGTAGTGGCACAGTTAGTAGCAATATGGTACATAATTATTTTCACATCATCATACTTGACATCATATACAACGGCTTACTTCAATGATAACGATCATGTCTCCTCTTCAATAAAGGCAGGGACATGGGATACAGATAGTGAGGACCAGTCTGAAAATGACAAAAGTTCATTAACCTTCACGAATGATAAAGACATAGTATTGCAGTCGTGTACACCGGTAGAAATCTCAGCTGAAATAAAAAATACAGGTAATCAGGATATGAAAGGAACAACAGAGTTTGACGTTTATTATCATTTAGACGGTAATCCTAAAAAAGGAGAGAAAATTGATTCGGGAATAATTGAGCCTTTAAAACAAAATCAAAGCACTTATTTGAACTATTTGGCGGAAGAAGTGGGTCATTATAAATTTAAAGCATATCAGAGACCTAACCATGCAAATAAACCTGATGAAAGACAGGATTTATGGAGTGGTACCATCATTCTTTCATGTGAGAACCAGGAGAATGAACATAATAAAAACACTGACAAAGGTAATAACTCAAAAAACAAAACGAATGGAAAGACAGAAACAATAGAAGAAAATGAAACACCAGATTTGGAGGAAAAAAATACACAAGATGAAATTCCTTTAATAGAGGAACAACCATTACACAAAGAGGAAGAATCACAAGATGATCGTAATGTCTCGAATGGAATAGTAGAACCGCATGTAGACCCGCTTAAACAGGAAGAAACTGAAATAATAGTAGAAACTGAACAAGAATAGGTATTTGTATCTTATGGAAGAAACTATTGAAGAGAAAGGTAGATAAAAAATGAAATCAATAAAAATAAAAAAATTGGCTAGTAATATGGTAACTGTAGTTTTATTTTTAGCTTTAATTCTTATGGTATTCGTTGTTGTCACATCAAAAGCTTCTGGTGGAGAACCACAAATCTTTGGTTATCAACTCAAAACAGTCTTATCAGGTTCAATGGAACCAGGGATTAAGACAGGATCAATTATTGCTGTAAAACCTGGAGGAGATATGAGTAGATTTTCTGAGGGGGATGTAATCACTTTTAAGCAAGAAGAGAATGTATTAGTAACACATAGAATAACAGAGACAATAAAAAATGGCGACCAGGTTATGTACCGTACTAAGGGAGATAACAATGATTCTGAAGATATGGAACCGGTTCTTTCTGAAAATGTTGTCGCAGAATATAATGGATTTACAATTCCATACATTGGATATTTTATGGACTTCACTAATTCAAAAAATGGGGCATTTTTATTCATCATACCAGGTATATTATTAGCTATTTATTCAGCATTTACAATTTGGAGTGCACTATCTCAAATTGAAGCCTTAAATAAAAAGGATTCTTCAAATGTTGAAAAAATCGTTTAAGTAAGCTATTTCCAAATTGGAAGGGGTGAATAAATGTCAAAGAAGGTATTATTCTTTCTTATGTTTTTTACTCTTATCATTATGATTGTTGCACCAATTAATAAAATAGATGCTAAACAAAACGATTTAAACAAACTAGATCTATCACTTTCTCCGATTGATTTATCCTTTAATTTATCTAATATGAAGCCTGGTGATTGGTTAACCAGAGAATTAACAGTATTTAATAATAGTACTGAAGATTTTTACTATAATACATCAGTTCAATTACTATCAGGTTCGGAAAAATTATATAATGAACTCTCGTTTATTGTGAAGGATTCAAATAGTGAGTTATACAATGGAAAACTTTCTGAATTTAAAGGTCTCTCCCCTAGAAGCTTATCAAAAAATGGTAATGAAAGTCTTACTTTTACAGTGGAATTTCCAACACATTTAGGAAATGAATTTCAAGGTCTTTCCAGTGAGATAGTCTTCAAATTTTATGTGGATCGAACAGTAGGAGTAGTACCGCTTGATGGAACGAGATTACCTGAAACCGCTACGAATTTCTATAATATACTATTTCTAGGTGGAATTTTATTCATTACAGGTCTCATAATAAATTATGTTTTAGAAAAAAGAAGAGTAATGTATTAATAAAATGCAATGCTAGTTAAAGGAGTTAAGTTGACCATTCCAATTTAAGATAACTACAACTTTTATTAAATACTTTTAAATGTCGACTTATCATTCAAATAGTAAAAATAAAAAGCGTTTGAAATGAGATGTCTCATTTCAAACGCTAAATTTATGGAAAATTATACAATTTATTTTTATAGTCATAATAGAAATGATATAAGTTTGATCATACTCTTTTAGTAAGTAAAAAATCCTTTATCTCCTCCACACTAATCCCACATTCCAAAGCCTCTAAAATCAGTTCAACCCACTCTTGGTCCAATTGTCCATCCTTCATAATTCTTTCCTTCATAACGGTTTCCATAATTTCCTCCTAAAATACTAATTTGTATTCCAGGCAGCCCAGCCATCTTAGTGTGTATAGAACCACTGTAGATCTGTGACTTTGCGTCCCTATCTTTCAATAGGTTTGCCTTTGAACTGATTAGTTTGTCACGCGACTGACTTCACTACATTTCAAAAGTCCTTGATGAATGTCTTACTTATTCACTAATTATATTATAAAAGGAGGTTTTTGGAAAATGTGCAGAACATTGTCGATAAAATTTATTTTTTCTTGAAAATAAAGATTTCTTAATGAAAAAGCATGATGAAGCCCAGAAATAGGGACTTAATATGGGGAAATTACACCATAACGTATGCTAGATTTAATATAATTTACAAAACCTTAACAATTGAATCCTTAGAGCCTCGAGGCTCTTTCAAGACGCAAAAAGAGAAACCTTCCCGAAATGTATCATAAGTATGCACGATGCAAACTTATGGTACTGGAGAAAGAAAGATTCTCTGTGAACGATTTACGGCAAGGCAACTTACTTAACCTACAAGAAGTACTTTTGAACCTACCAACGATTTAAAGCTATTTTTCCAGCTATCAATATTAATCTAATACCCTCAGTATTGATGAAAAATCACGTTTCACAAGACCTGTTGAGCACAAACTTGCTGTTATGATTTACTCCCTTAGCTACTAGAATGATTGAACGGATTCCATTTACTAACGACCTAGTAAAGCAATTAAAGAACAATATCGTATTGAAAGTATTAGATTTTGTTCTTTTTTTTGTATTGCTCTAGGCGATTTCGCTTTACTTATAATTAACGAAATAAACCTTGTGGAGTTAAATAAAAGATACCACCATTTTGAATAGAAATATTTATTTGGGGCTCATAAAGCTCCTTTAACGCTTCTTTCTCTAATTCATAACAATCTGGTTTTTCTTCTACATCTTCGTAAAAGTGATTTAAAAGCTGTAGATCTTCATCCCACCTTTTACGTGCAGAGATAGCCCATTGCTGATCCTTTTCATTTACCTTTTGCATAATAAATTGCTCAATCCGTTTCAATCCACTTTGTGGCTTAATAAGAGGAGCCATGGTAAAACAAAGATCTGGTATTTTAGGAGTTAGAGTTATTCTTTCGAGTTTTTCTTGAAATTGTTCAACAAGAGTACCACTTACCAAATGCAATCCAATGGAGTAGAGCTCATCTTTTTTCATATCACATTGATAAGAAACTAAAATATTCACACCGATCCATGGATGTAAGGGAATGTTCCCACCAGTTGCCTTCGCTTGTTCAAAAAGTCGGATATAACTACCTAATGTGGTTGTTGAGCGAAATATTTGATGCAGGCGTGGTGCTCCAAAGTGCATAACCTCGCCTTTCAGGTCTTTTGGAGCACGATTCTGATCTGTAATGAGAGTTACCTTCATAGGATTGGGAACTCCATTTGTTTTTTCTAAGTAATGCCAATAAAAAGGCCGGTTCATTAGTTCCTTATCCATATCAATTGTAAGTTGAACCGTCATATAGCCTGGTTCATTTTCAACGATAGCACATGAATTAGCTTTGAAAAAGCTCTCCAAAAAGTGATGAATTTCTTCTTGCTGCATATAATCGCCACCTTTCGTTTTATTGAAAATAAGAATGTATAGATTTATTTATCTCCACTTGCTGCTTTTCTTTGTTCCTGTGTATGTTGGGCGTAATCAAGAATAGATGTTAAATTTTCCATTTTGATTTTCATTTCACGATCGCTTTTTGAATGATACATAATGTCTTGTATGTGTTCATCGAAATTTTTAAGGTCTAATCTTGTGAGGATTTCATCTAGGTCACCAATCACTTTTTCAAACAGATTTATTTTGTCATATAAAAGAGTTAGGATATGTTCCTCAACTGTATTTCTTGTAGCCATATTGTATATATTTACATCATGTTCTTGCCCGAGGCGATGAATCCGTCCAATTCTCTGTTCAAGTCGCATCGGATTCCATGGTAAATCATAGTTAATGATATTATGACAAAATTGAAGGTTGATCCCTTCACCACCAGCCTCAGTTGCTATTAACACTTGTACACGATTTTTAAAGAGCTCTTTCATCCAATCTTTTTTTCCGCGTTTAAAGCCGCCACGAAACGGTACAGAAGTGATTCCATTTTGTTTAAGAAACCATTGTAAATAAAACTGAGTTGCACGATATTCAGTGAAAATGATTACCTTGTCATCAATTTTTTTAATCAGTTCCACAACTTTTAGTGCCTTTGAATTTTGAGTAACACCGTCAATGGCCATCATGATGTCTTTAATAATATGGTTTGGCAAAGAAGCTTCTTCATCTTCTGGTATGTCGAGCATTTTCTTCAATGTCATATAAACTGCTTCTCTGCTACTACAGGCCTCTCGTTGCAAGGTCATGATAGAAAAAGTATTACTAGCAAATTGGGAAGAAGATTTTAATTCGGTAATTGTGTCATAAAGATGTTGCTCCGTTTCTGAAAAGTTAATTGGCACTGTTTCAACATTACGTTTAGGCCACTCGATTCCCGTATCTCCTCTTCGATTTCGAATCATCACTTTGTTGATAAGTTCACGTAAGTGCTCGTGATCTTCTAGGGAGCGTTCTTTTGCAGAAAAAGCTTCTGTAAAGTATGCTTCATTTCCCAGGTGCCCTGGTTTAAGTAAAGATACTAAATTAAAGATTTCTTCTACTCGATTTTGTACTGGAGTTGCAGTTAGCAAAAGGCAATATTTTCTCTTAAGATTTTGTACAAACTCATAGTTTTTTGTTTTGTTATTCTTCAGCTTGTGAGCTTCATCAATAATCACTAAATCATAATTTTGATTGTAGACAATATCACGATGAGGATTCCTTTTTGTTGTATCAATGGACGAAACAACAATATCACAAGCCTCCCATACATAGCTTTTCTTTTGTTCTACTGCTGGTATAAAGAATTTTTCATTTAATTCTCGTGCCCACTGGGAAACTAGAGAGGCAGGTACTAAGATCAAGACTTTTTTTACAAGCCCGCGAATCATATATTCCTTTAAAATGAGTCCAGCTTCTATGGTTTTTCCTAAGCCAACTTCATCAGCTAAAATGGCTTTTCCATTCATATTCTCCACCACACGTTGAGCAACCTGTAATTGATGAGGAAGCGGTGTGAAATGTGGTAGGTGATTTGGGGCTAGTAACCCTTCAAAGGTAGGAACTGCTGTATGCTGTTGAACTTCACAAGCAAGCTTATATAACTCCCAATTAGACCAAGGTCCGTCATGTTCAAGTTTTTCAATAAAGCCAGTTTGCCATGATGAATCAAAATTCATTTTGATATTCATAGAAAGACAGTCCTTTCAATCGATGTGCTTATTAACAATGTTCACTAAAATTGGATTGATAAGTAGAAAAAAGTAATATGTAGTATATAAATCTTTTTAAAACCGAACATTAAGTTGTAAAAAAACAAAAATATTAAGGAAAAAAGTAATTGATGTATTCTTTTTCCCGTGGTAGGATATTAGGTAAGAAAGTTCATAATTTGCTTATCATTCAGATAGCTTAACGCTTTCATGCTTGTTGAAATGTCTAAATGTTGAAAATGTCGTCATTGTTTTTACTAGTATTGCCAAAAAAGAAATGAAATATGTGCGGATGAGAATAAGGGGAGAGACTATAGATTTTATAGCGCCGAAGGAGCAAACAACTGTGAATCTCTCAGGCAAAAAGACTCTTATTTGACGCGACTCTGGAGAGTGTTTGCAAATAGCAAACTACCAAAGGGGAAAGCATTGTGTAATATGTTAACTAACGTACTGCATAATGTAAACTTTCAGGTGTAAAGGACAGAGACTACCATTCCTAATTGAGTGGTAGTACTCTGTCCTTTTTTGGTGCCAGACCCCCACCACGTTAAAGGGTGAAAGTGAAACGCGGGTTTTATACATAGCAAGCGGCAACACATATTGAAAAACACGTGTCAAATAAATGATTTAGATCCATACAAGTTAACTTAGAGAGGGGTAAGTAAAACATGACTGATTTAAAACGAACACCATTGTTTGATGTATATAAAAACTATGGAGCAAAGACTATTGATTTTGGTGGTTGGGATTTGCCAGTACAATTTTCTTCTATTAAAGAAGAGCATGAGGCAGTTCGAGCGAAAGCTGGATTATTTGATGTATCACATATGGGAGAGGTTGAAGTCCGTGGAACAAACAGCCTAGCTTTTCTACAGAAGATGATGACGAATGATGTTTCTCTCCTTAAAGATGGTGGGGCTCAGTATACGGCAATGTGTTATAAAGACGGGGGAACAGTTGACGATCTCCTTATTTATAAAAAGGCGGACAATGATTATTTACTCGTTATTAACGCCTCTAATATCGAAAAAGACATAAACTGGCTTAAAGAAAACCTCATTGGAGATGTTACACTAAATAACATTTCAGATGAAATCGCGTTACTCGCTCTTCAAGGACCTGCTGCACAAACCATTCTCCAAACCCTGACTGAGACAGACCTATCGACAATAAGGTTCTTTAAGTTTATTGATGGAGTAGAAATTGCAGGCAAAAAAGTTCTCGTATCCAGAACAGGATATACGGGTGAAGACGGATTTGAATTGTATTGTAATGAAAAGGATGCAGTGCATCTTTGGGAGACGATACTGGAATCTGGTCAAGCAGAAGGACTACTCCCTTGTGGCTTAGGTGCTAGAGATACATTGCGTTTTGAAGCAACACTTCCCCTGTATGGCCAAGAGCTTACAAAAGATATTACACCGATTGAGGCTGGGATAGGTTTTGCTGTTAAAACAAATAAACAGGAAGATTTCAATGGCAAAGACGTATTAAAAGAGCAAAAAGAAAATGGTGCTAAACGGAAATTAGTAGGAATCGAGCTTCTAGATAAAGGAATTCCTAGACATGGCTATGAGGTTTTTGTAAACAATGAAAAAATTGGAGAAGTAACAACTGGTACACAATCTCCAACATTAAAGAAAAATATAGGGTTAGCCCTACTAAATAAAGAATTTGCAGAACTAGGAACAGAGCTAGAAGTTCAAATTCGCAAAAAACGCTTAAATGCTGTAGTCGTTGCTACACCATTTTACAAACGATCAAAATAAAATAATCTTTTAAAGAGGATAGCAGTATTCAAAATAGTGGCTTTCCGGAAAAACCTTAAGTTCCAGTTTTCCTTTATGTACAACGTTTCTTCTTTAATACGGAGAGTAGCTCTTTTCTTTCTAAAAACTATTTTGTGTGAATTAGGACGAATCGTCACTAAATCTGAAATAAAATAGCAACAATGTTTGAGAGAAGAGCCTAGAATAACATTCACAGTTCATGAAGCTAGTCAAATATTATGTGTTTAGGTTGGAGAGGAGATTAACTATGAATCATCGTTACTTACCAATGACGGACAAAGATAAACAGGAAATGTTAGAGGCTATAGGAGTTTCGTCTGTTGAAGAATTATTTCACGATATTCCAGAAAGTGTTCGTTTTCAAGGAGAGTATAAAATAAAAAAAGCGAAATCTGAAACAGAGCTACTAAAAGAATTAACTAAGCTGGCTTCAAAAAATAAAGATTTAAAAAGCTATGCATCCTTTTTAGGAGCAGGTGTTTATGACCACTATATGCCAATAATCGTTGACCATGTTATTTCACGTTCAGAGTTTTATACGGCTTATACACCTTACCAACCAGAAATATCTCAAGGGGAGCTACAGGCAATCTTTGAATTTCAGACGATGATATGCGAGTTAACAGGTATGGATGTAGCTAATTCCTCTATGTATGATGGCGGGACAGCAGTAGCAGAAGCAGCTATGCTTGCAGCAGGTCATACGAAAAAGAAGAAGATTCTTGTATCAATGGCTGTCAATCCAGAGTCTAGAGATGTTATCAAAACATATGCTAAGGGTCAATATATTGATGTGATTGAGATTGCAACAACGGATGGAGTTACAGATATGGATGCTCTTAAACAGGAAATGGATGAAGACGTTGCAGCTGTTTTAGTACAATATCCGAACTTTTTCGGGAATATTGAGCCGTTACAAGATATTGAGCCAATTGCTCATACGGGGAAAAGCATGTTTATCGTTTCTTCTAATCCATTAGCACTTGGTGCATTAACGCCTCCTGGTAAATTTGGTGCCGATATCGTTGCTGGCGATGCACAGCCATTTGGAATTCCAACAGCATTTGGTGGCCCACATTGTGGTTATTTTGCCGTAACAACTAAGCTTTTACGAAAAGTTCCAGGTCGTTTAGTCGGTCAAACAACTGATGAAAATGGGAAACGCGGTTTTGTTTTAACACTTCAGGCACGTGAACAGCATATTCGTCGTGATAAAGCGACGTCAAATATTTGTTCAAACCAAGCGTTGAATGCACTTGCTGCTTCTGTAGCCATGACAGCATTAGGTAAGCAAGGTGTGAAAGAAATGGCTATTCAAAATATCCAAAAAGCGAACTATGCAAAAAGAGCATGTATAAAAGCAGGTATTGAAGTACCGTTTAATCAACCAATCTTTAATGAATTCGTAGTGAAATTATCAAAGCCTGTATCAGAAGTTAACAAAGAGCTTTTAGAAAAGAACATCATCGGTGGCTTTGATTTAGGTAAAGTTGATCCTACACTTGAAAATCATATGTTGATTGCTGTTACAGAGCAACGTACAAAAGACGAAATTGACACACTTGTAAAGGAATTGGGGGATGGCAATGAATAATCAAGATCAAGCACTAATTTTTGAATTAAGTAAAGAAGGCCGTATTGGATATAGTTTACCGGAGCTTGAAGTTGACGAATTGTCATTAGATGAACTCATTCCTTCTGATTATATAAGAACAGAGAATGCAGAACTACCAGAAGTTTCAGAGCTTGATATCATGAGACATTACACAGCCTTGTCAAAACGTAACCATGGTGTTGATTCTGGCTTTTACCCATTAGGCTCATGTACGATGAAGTATAATCCAAAGATTAATGAAAATGTAGCTAGAATAGCTGGTTTAGCACATATTCATCCATTACAAGAAGAAGAAACTGTGCAAGGTGCAATGGAGCTGTTATACGATCTTCAGGAGCATTTAAAAGAAATTACTGGAATGGATGAGGTGACTCTTCAACCTGCAGCTGGAGCGCATGGAGAATGGACTGGATTAATGATGATCCGTGCATACCATGAAGCGAATGGTGATACAAAAAGAACGAAGGTGATCGTTCCAGATTCGGCTCATGGAACAAACCCAGCATCTGCAACAGTGGCTGGCTTTGAGACAATTACCGTAAAATCTGACGAAAATGGTTTAGTTGACTTAGCAGATTTAAAACGAGTTGTTAATGAGGAGACAGCTGCATTAATGTTAACAAACCCTAATACATTAGGTCTATTTGAAGCACATATTTTAGAAATGGCAAAAATTGTTCATGATGCTGGTGGAAAGCTCTATTATGACGGAGCAAACTTAAATGCAGTATTAAGTAAAGCACGCCCAGGAGATATGGGTTTTGATGTGGTTCATCTTAACCTTCACAAAACATTCACGGGTCCACATGGTGGTGGAGGTCCGGGATCAGGTCCTGTGGGTGTGAAATCAGATTTAATTCCTTACTTACCAAAACCGGTACTAGTAAAAATAGACAAAAGCTATCATTTTGATTACGATCGTCCTCAATCAATAGGACGTGTAAAACCATTTTACGGGAATTTTGGTATCAATGTACGAGCTTATACATATATTCGTACAATGGGACCAGATGGGTTGAAGGCAGTTACGGAATATGCAGTATTAAATGCAAACTATATGATGAGACGTTTGGCACCTTATTATGACTTGCCTTTCAATCAACATTGTAAGCATGAATTTGTCCTTTCAGGGAAGCGACAAAAAAAGCTCGGCGTACGTACACTTGATATAGCGAAACGGTTATTAGATTTTGGCTATCATCCACCAACCATCTATTTCCCATTAAATGTGGAGGAGTGTATAATGATTGAGCCTACGGAGACAGAATCTAAAGAAACATTAGATTCCTTCGTGAATGCAATGATACAGATAGCAAAAGAAGCGGAAGAAAATCCAGAAATTGTTCAAGAAGCACCTCATACAACGGTTGTAAAACGTCTAGACGAAACGACAGCCGCGAGGAAACCAATCTTAAAATATCAAAGATAATGTTGAAAAAACTGACTTGCTGTATGGTGAGTCAGTTTTTTGTTATTCTCTGCAGAAATATCACCTTTTCACACCTTTTATGACTAGTTTTTAGAACCTTTGTCGAGAGGAAGGAATTTGGGTTCTTATTAATCGAATTAGACTAATAAGAAAAAATATAGAAAAGGTTGGTGTAGTACATTGGCAGCAAAATATGTAACAATTTCTAAGGCAGCAGCATTAATTGGAGAAAAATCTTTCATACTAAAAAATTGGGAGGAAGAATTTTCAGAGTTCATTACAGTTAATAGAGATGAAAAAAACAGTCGATTACTTACTACGGATAATATTGAATTTTTCCGTAAAATAAAATCTTTCAAAGAAAGCAATTTGGATAATGAAACGATTAAACAACTACTACGTAATCAAGTAGCAGGAATGAAAGCTCAAGACTCTAACATGCAAACCTCCGAATTAGAAGAACTGAAAAGCTCTTTATCAAGAATAACATCGTTTATCGATTCTAGAGAAGTCCAGGAAATATTAAAATTAAACGAAAAGCTTAATCAATTAGAGAAAAATGTAGTTCACTCTGTACATCAAAAAATCTCAGACACAGCCAAATTACAGACAGAAGTTGCTAGATTTGAATTTTCAGATGTACAGGATATGATTTCCTCTTTAGCTGAAAAGGCTGAAAATGAAAGAGCGCTGTATAAGGAAGAAGTTCATAAGGAAAGAGAAATTGCTCAAAAGCAGACGGATGCTCGAGAAGAAAGGTTCTTAGCTTTTGTAAAGGATCATCAGCAAAGGCAAGAAAAACTAAAACAAGAGCAGAAGTTTGGATTAAACTTTCTTAAGCAAAAGATTGGATTTGCAAAATAAGATAAGGTTCTTTTTAGTAATTGCTGCTAAGGGGTACAAGATTCAGTAAAAAATAAAGAAGCTATGAAGAATAGATTCCCTAGTTTTCATGCAGGGAATGTTCCTGCATTTTATTTAATGGAACAACGAGTTTACAAAATATCTATAATAAAAAAGGGCTCGGACAAAACAAAGAGCCGGGCACCTGCCGATCTAAATTATTGTGTACACTTGATCATTCTGTGCGTACATATAATTGATGCGGTATGGTTTCCGGCACTTCTGTCCAAGTCTTTTTTGAAAAAATTGTAAATCTAGTAGTAAAGGAGTACTAGGATATTTATCTTAAAGCTCTTCAGTTAGATTTAGTTTTGAAATTTTAATTTTTTTGAGCTTGCTTTCTTCAACATCTAACACTTTAAAGTGAAGATTTTCATAGGTATATTCTTCTCCTTCTGTAGGGAAACGACCTATTTCTGTTGAGATGAACCCTGCTAATATATCTTCTTGTTCGGGTATTTTCGTATCAAACACTTCATTAAGTCTTCTTAATGAAATTTTACCATTACAAATCATTTGGTCGCCTGTTATTTCATGGATAAGGATATCCTCATTTTCATCAGTTTCATCTTTAATTTCTTGGCCGATCATCGCCTCAATAATATCTTCGTGACTAATGATTCCCTTCGTTCCGCCATATTCGTCTAGAACAATTGCAAGATGTCTTTGTCTTTTCAACATTAATTTAAACACCTTTTCAATTGAATGGAATTCAAATACAAACAGTGGTTCTATATCAATAAAATCCTCCAATTTCTTTTCAGGTGCTAATGACCATGCTAGTAAGGACTTAGAGTGTAAAACACCAATGATCTGATCCATATTATCTTTGTAGACAGGGTACCTAGTGTGGCTTCCATTTAAAACAATATGACGAGCCTCTTCAAAAGAAGTACCACAAGCAATACCTTGAATTTCTGTACGTGGTGTTTTAAGTGCATCTCGAACATCTAAATCATAAAAGTCAATTGCTCCTTTTATCCTTTGTGTTTCTTCATTTTGAAGAATCCCCTCTGAAGTAGCGATATTGACCATAGTGATCAGCTCTTCTCTCGAGATAGAGGCTGCACTTTCTTCGTCTTTAGATAATTTATTAATAACAATTCTTGTAAATCTTGACAATAAAAAGATTAGTGGCTTAAAGACAAACAATATGACTTTAATGACCGGATACACAAAATAGGCAATCTTATCAGCGAATGTAGCTGCAATTGACTTTGGTAGAACTTCTGCGAAAATGATTAACACGATGGTTAGTACTCCAGTAGCTACTCCGACGTTAATCCCGTATTCTAAAGCAATAATCGTAACTAGTGTTGGCAACATTATATTGGCAATATTGTTACCGATTAAAATACCTGTAATTAACTCATCTGGTTTAGACACAAGCTCTAATAACTTTTTAGATTTTTTATCGTCATTATCAGCTCTAGACTTTATTTTCATTTTATTAACAGCAGTTAGAGCTGTTTCACTTCCTGATAAAAAGAAGGACATAAAAAGAAAAAACAATATAGCGATTATCAAATTTTGACTCCTCCAACATATATATGTACTTAGCTATTTTAACTCTAATGGTACCGAGTTTTTAACGAAAAAGCGAGGGTTTTATTTATAAATATTTTGTCATATCCCATCTTTTTCATCCTGTTTTATACATTATTGTTTTTTTATTATGTAAATGATTAGTTAACTTCAGAACCTGCGACAAAGAGCGAAAAGTAAGTTGGTAGGCGGTAAGCCTATATTTTTAAATGTTTTTGGCTTTACCTTTGTTTCTTCTAAAAAAAGTGTAGCGGCGCATTTGTGCTTTATCAGCTTTGCATAAGTTTAAGTAAATTGACGTCTATCTATGTTTTTAGATGTATTATACCCGTTAATGGCTTAAATGCTATACCCACGAGGTTTAGTTACTCCTACTTAAATTAGTTTGCTCAAAAATTTTAAAGCTATTGATTTCTTTTAGATTTCTTTTAGTTAGTCCGTAAAAATCCCATTAAAAAAAGAAGTAGAATTTGAACTCCCTTTTTAGGATGTAAGGGAGAAAACAAATTCTCTTCTTTTAAAGTAGGCGCTGATAAATGTGTTTGTTGATTTCCGTTACAGGCATTTGCCTTCTGGGTTCCCCAAAAAGCTTCCTCGAAGTAACCGCCTGCTTTTAGGGAAGCCATCTTATTTTTTCTTTATTTTTCCTGACCAGCCTTTAAATCCACCTTTTAAAGTGCTAATATCTTGATAGCCTTTTCGCTTAAGCATTTGAGCAGCACGTCCACTTCTCACGGTGTTTTGGCAATAAAGATAAACTGGCTTGTCTGAACGAATTTCCTTGTGTCTCTGGCGGAGTTGGGAAAGAGGGATATTACGAGCTCCTAAAATATGTCCACCTTCATATTCATTTGGTTCGCGAACATCAATTAATTGAGCTTTACGATAACCTGCACGAAAATCTTCTTCAGTTAAATGCTTCATTATTTTACGTTGATAGAAGTAAGAGAAAGCAGAATATCCAATAATGGCAGCTGCTAAGATAATAAGTAACCATGTTGTTGTCAAAATACTCGACCCCTTTATATCATGTTTTTCTTTGTTTGTAAGCTCAGATGAACTCATATAGACCTTACTTATTATATAAGAGCTTGTCTCAAATGTCATTAGGTTAGGAGCAATATTATTTTCTTCCATAAAAACTTCTGCTAGACTAAATAAATAAACTATCGAAAAAGAGGGTTTGCATCATGACGAAAGAAATTTGGCGTTATATTGATTCTGGTAATTGCTCTGCTGCCTTTAACATGGCATTAGATGAGGCACTACTTGAATGGCATAGTCAAGGAAAGATACCTCCTACTATTAGATTTTATGGATGGGATCCAGCTACACTTTCAATAGGATATTTTCAGAAAGTGGAAAGAGAGATTGATTTGGAAGCTGTGAAAAAATATGGACTAGGGTTTGTAAGAAGACCAACAGGTGGTCGTGGTGTTTTACATGATAAGGAGCTTACATATAGTGTAATTGTTTCTGAAGAACATCCAGAAATGCCAAAAACAGTGACAGAGGCCTATCGAGTCATTTCCGAGGGAATATTAGAAGGATTTAAAAATTTAGGTCTAGATGCATACTTTGCGATTCCTAGAACAGAAGAGGAAAAGCAAGGTCTTAAATCCCCGAGATCTGCCGTTTGCTTTGATGCTCCATCATGGTATGAATTAGTAGTGGAGGGAAGAAAGGTTGCAGGAAGCGCCCAAACAAGACAAAAAGGTGTCATCCTTCAACACGGCTCTATTTTACTAGATCTGGATGAAGACATGCTCTTTAATCTCTTTAAGTATCCAAGTGATCGTGTAAAAGAAAGAATGCAACGTGCCTTTAAAAGTAAAGCTGTTGCCACAAATACACTTAGAGAGAAGCCAGTAACAATTGAAGAGGCAAAATCTGCATTTAAAGAAGGGTTTGAAAAAGGCCTAAATATTGAGTTAGAGCCATACGAACTTTCTGACGAAGAGCTTTTATATGTCGAGACAATCGCAAAAGAAAAGTATGAAAGTGATGAATGGAATTTCAAGAGATAATGTGAGAATGAGGCGTAATCGATTATGATTACGTCCATTATTTATTTGGAAACATATAATGAGGGAGATTTATAAGCTTTCATGTTTAATATTGACTTCTGTTCCTTGGTAATCGGAGTATAATAAGCGAAATTCCTGCAGGTGAATACTTTCAAAGGTCAGACTTGTAGAATTTTGACGAAAAGTAATGAAGGTGTAAAAGAAATGAAAAAGCTTTAATTTACTGCACTTTCTGGGATGTTTACTCATGCAAGTGACAAAATCCTTCAAAATTCCCCTTAATTACTTATTAACCTAACTAAATCTTTCATTTCCTTGCGTTTTTAATAAGTTATCAATTTGACAAATTGTAATATAGTTGACCTATAAACTATATATAGTATTACTTGAAGGAAAGTAGGTACTATATATTGAATAATATAAGTGGGTATGATAAATTAAATCAGTATATTTAGTAGAAAGATAGAGGAGTTGTTACAATGACAGTTTTTACAGAGCAGAAGATGAGCTTAGATGTGGATAAGTTAAATAAAGATATTGCTGCATTTCCACAAGTTCATCCAATTACAAAAGACATGAAGTTAACCCATAAAGGTGTATCAAGACTAGTGATGTTAGATCGTTACACATTTAAGGATACCGAGAAAATTACATTATCTGAAGGAGACTTCGTCGTTTTAACTATAAAAGAGGACCCTAAGTTTCCTGCGAGAGGACTTGGATTTATCAAGTCTATCGATTGGGAGACTAAATTAGCAAGTGTGCAAGTAGATGAAGAATTTAGGCATACTTTAGAGAAACCTGAGGAAGTAGAAACAGGAATTGTAAAACGCTCGTTAGATGTCATTGAAAAACCACTTGAAATCTTTTACGAACAAATTGCCAAAAGAAATGCAACGGGATTAGCATCGGTTGAAACAACAGAAGAAAAACGTCAAGAATGGTTTGGAAAGTTCTATCAAGAGCTTGTGAATTTAAATTTTATTCCAGCTGGTCGTGTCCTTTATGGAGCTGGTGCAGGAACAGAAGTAACATACTTTAATTGCTACGTAATGCCATTTGTAAAAGATTCACGTGAAGGGATCTCAGAGCATCGTAAGCAAGTAATGGAAATCATGAGCCGAGGTGGCGGCGTAGGAACGAACGGTTCAACATTGCGACCACGAAACACACTTGCAAAAGGTGTTAACGGAAAATCATCAGGATCTGTTTCATGGTTAGATGACATTGCGAAGCTGACACATCTTGTTGAACAGGGTGGTTCAAGACGAGGTAGAGTAGTTTAACGCGTGCCTCGTCTATAAAATACCTCGTGAATTGCTGGAAACTCTTTATGGTTTAAGTTATTCATTACCTCTAGATACTTAACTAAAGGTGATATAAAAATGATAAAACCATATGATGCATCTGAAATACAAAAATGTAAAATATGTCATTTTCAATTATCTTCATGCATCATACATGACTTACTGGCTACAACGTAACTGGAAACGGTAAGCGTGAATGCTAGAAAACAGTAAGTGGATAAAGACAATCAGCAGCCAAGCTCCTGTTATGGAGAAGGTTCAACGACCATCGAAAACACGTCATACATGGCGGAAGTGAGTAGAGTAGGGATTAAGTAATCCCGAAGTGCGAGGGCGCTCAGGAAGAGTGTAAGATATGGTCTGAACTCTAAGGTGACTTAGAGAGTTGATTTAACGAATCAACGTAACATGTAAAAGGCGCAAATGATCATGCTAGCAGACTGGCATCCTGACATCATAGAATTCATTATCTCAAAAATGCAAAACCCAAGAATTTTACGTTACCTAATTGAAAACACAAACGATGAAGCGATTAAAAAATACGCTCAAGAAAAATTAAAATTCACACCACTAACACAACAAGAAATTGATATGTATCAAGGAATTGTGAACTACAAGCAGATTCCGGGTACAGGTGGATTTAGTGAAAAGATTATTAAAGACGCAGAGTTAAAGCTACGTACTGGCGGTACTTATAGTGTTCATAATTCAGAGTTTTTAACTGGAGCAAATATTTCGGTTACATTAACGAAAGACTTTATGGAAGCCGTTGAGAATGATGCCGAATATGAGCTTCGATTCCCAGATGTAGAGAGCTACACTCAGCAAGAAATGAACGAATACAATGAAGGGTGGTACAAGGTTGGGGATGTACGAGAATGGGCTCGACTTGGTTACAAAGTTCGTACGTACCGCAAAATTAAAGCAAAAGAGCTTTGGAACCTAATTAATATCTGTGCAACGTATTCAGCGGAGCCAGGAATTTTCTTTATTGATAATGCGAACGACATGACAAATGCTAAAGCGTATGGTCAGCAAGTTGTTGCGACAAATCCGTGTGGTAAAGTGGCTTAGTTTGCCTCACGTTAAAAACTGCGGAATAAAGCGGGAAGGCTGAGATGCTAATCCGAACCGAAGGCTGAATGTAAAGATTTAGTCAGGGGCAACGCATAGACGGTGAACCTATTTATGAGAATATAACCCGTCCACGAGGCCGCAGCATGACACACTTATTTTTATATTTATATCATTATAAAGGAAATGGTATTGAGATGATGTGCATGAACAAGGAGTATGCTGGATTTTATAAGAACTATTATCTTAGGAGTTCTTATGAATACGCCTATGCAAAATATCTCAATTTTCATAAAAACAATGGAGTTATGAAGACCGTTCCTATGATATTGGATATAAAATTTATAAACCAGATTTCTTTTTCTACGATCACAATGGAAAACTTGAGAAGATAGTTTGAAATTAAGTCAAGAAATGAAAATGTATTGAATGTAATAGTAGATATGAGGTGTGATCTACTTCAACTAAGAAATATTGTAGTAGAACATGCTCAGGCAACTCTGCTATTCGAAATGCAACAGTTCAATACATGGAGAAACGAGAATCTATCCACAAAGGTATAAGAGATTATATTATAAGTTGGTCAATCGACAACAAGGATATAGTCTTATGAACACCTTTAAATAAAGTTAAAACTACTATTTCTCAATTAATACACGATATCCAAAGTAAGTTTGGAGTGAAGGACATTAGAGTCATCTCAAAAGCTGTTTTTGGAGAAGATTGTGGAAGAAAAGAATTGATTAGGTTTATGAAAAAAGTGTGTAATGAAAAGATATGCTGAACTTGCGGGAATAAAACCGTAAGAACTATCGGATAAAAAGCCGATAGGATAACAAAAATTGGAACAACCACTCGCACCATATTCCGTTTGCAACTTAGCAGCAGTAAACCTTGCGGAAATGGCAAACAAAGAAACAAAAACAGTTGACTTCGAAAAGCTTAGAAAAACAGTTGAAGTTGGCGTGAGAATGCAAGATAACGTAATCGATGCAACTCCGTACTTCTTACCAGAAAACAAACATCAAGCACTAGGTGAGCGTCGTGTCGGTCTTGGTGTAATGGGTCTTCATGATTTACTAATTTATTGTGAAACAGAGTACGGCTCTGAAGAAGGTAATCAGTTAGTTGATAAAGTATTCGAAACAATTGCGACTACTGCATACCGTGCCTCTATTGAACTTGCTAAAGAAAAGGGAAGCTTCCCATTCTTACTTAATGAACAAGAGGCAGAAACAAATCGTCTAAGAGAAGCATTCACACAAACTGGCTTTATGAGCAAAATGCCTGAAGATATTCGTGAAGGTGTAAAGAAATTCGGAATTCGTAATTCACATCTATTAACTGTTGCTCCTACTGGATCCACAGGAACTATGGTTGGCGTTGCAACAGGCCTTGAGCCTTACTTCTCATTCTCTTACTTCCGAAGCGGACGTTTAGGGAAGTTTATTGAAGTAAAAGCAGATATCGTTCAAGAATATTTAGATCAACATCCTGACGCTGATGCGAACGATCTGCCAGGATGGTTTATATCAGCGATGGAATTAGCACCAGAGGCACATGCTGATGTTCAGTGTATCATTCAACGTTGGATTGATAGTTCAATCTCTAAAACAGTAAATGCTCCTAAGGGGTATAGTGTTGAACAGGTGGAAAAAGTTTATGAACGACTATATAAAGGTGGAGCAAAAGGTGGGACGGTTTATGTTGATGGAAGCCGTGACACACAAGTTCTAACATTAAAAGCAGAAGAGAATTCGTTTGACGAAAGTGACGAAGAAGTTGTAGAAAAAGAAAAAGGGAAAGTTGTCTTGGTAGACACAATTAATGATCTACGTTCGACAGATGTCACGATTGGAAATGAAGTTGGAAACAAATGTCCAGTTTGTCGTGAGGGTACAGTTGAAGATATTGGGGGCTGTAACACATGTACAAGCTGTGGTGCCCAATTAAAGTGTGGACTATAATAAAAAGATAGGGATCACAGTTGTAGCTTTGAAATAGAGGTGCTTCTGTGGATTTTACCATCAAAAGGTTTAGGTACTATTTATGCAAGGTGGTATAATGATGGGTGAATTTTTCTCAAGTTTCTTTTTATTTGCTGGATGGTTAGTTTTAGGGTTGGGATTATTTGTACTGTTCTTTGGTGGTTTTGGGAATCCTTATACTCTCTTTACTCGTGGTTGCATAGTAGCTGTCGGGGGACTAATGTTAACTGTTTCAAAAAAACTTGATTCTAAAAAGTAAAGGAAGTCCCTAAAAAATAAAGATAGTTAACTATATACAGTAACGATGGACTATTATAATGTACGTAAAGTAAAGGTGCTTTAAGTGAAAATCGACTAGAGAAAATGATTAATAACCAATTAAAGAAAAAATGTGGATTGTTTCATATTTAAAGAACCCGTTTTGAGTAAACTTTTCAAAATGGGTTCTTTTGAGTTAACGAAAAGTATGGGTTCATGAAAATACTTTTGCTCAAACCTATTCTTTATATATACACAATCGATTAAATGAAAAAATTAAATCTTAGAGCTTCATGGGCATTCAAAAGATGCAAAAAGAGAGTTCTTCCCGAAAATCTCGAAATAAGTATTTACCCACACAAACGTATGAGACTGGTGGCAAAGTCCCCATGACTATTCTACGAGAAGAATATAAATGAGAACCTCCCCAACGATTTGAAGGTATTATTTCAGTCATCGATATTAATCCAATATATTCTGTAATGATGAAAAAATCACGTTACCCAAGAGCTGTTGAGAACAAACTTTCTGCTATGATTAACTCCTTGGCTGCTAAAATGAATGAACGTTATTAGATTAATGATCGATAGTATTCCGCCCTTATTGTGGCTTTTTCGTAGAGCGTATCAATGCCATGTTAAATCAGTACCAAGCTACTTAAGTAGTTTGAACGAAAGAAACAATAAGCATGTGTATGAAATGGATTTAAGTAAAATAGCATCTTTATTAAAATCGCATCATGTATCATGATAAGCATCTAATGAAGGTACCTAGGTTTTAAGTATTAGTGCATTTCTTGATATACCTTGTAATGGGGATTAAACTCATGTAAAATTGAAATGATTTCGTTGAAAAAAGATCGGCAAATTTGGAGGGAACCACATGCCAACACCTAGTATGGAAGATTATATTGAACAAATTTACTTACTAATTGAAGATAAAGGATACGCACGTGTTTCGGATATAGCTGAAGCATTGGCTGTTCATCCCTCCTCAGTCACAAAGATGGTACAAAAATTAGATAAAGATGAATATTTAATTTATGAAAAATACCGTGGTTTAGTATTGACAAATAAAGGGAAAAAAACAGGTAAACGACTCGTATATCGTCATGAACTTCTAGAGCAATTTTTGAACATTATAGGCGTTGATGAGGATAAAATTTATGATGATGTAGAAGGCATTGAACATCATCTTAGCTGGAATGCTATTGACAGAATTGGAGATCTCGTTCAGTTCTTTGAAGAGAAAAACGAAAGAGTAGCAGCTTTACGAAGCATCCAAAAAAATAATGAAGAACAGTAAAGAATTAGGAGGTAGTTGCATACTACTTTCTATTTTTTTATTCTGTAAAGGTAAATACGTATCGTACGTTGTTTCTCCTGAATTCTACGCTAATCTTCTCCCTAGGTACAAGTTTTAATTTTTCTTGAGAATAGGCCATTTCTTGTTACTTAGAGTGCAATTTAAAATTCATTGAATATGGATAAGTGTCTCAAATTTTACTAGCAACAAAATGAAAGGAAGGAATCATCATTCATTTAAATAAAGTGTCTCCTTTAGCTTGAGTTAAAAGGAATGAGCTTTTTAAAAATATATAAATGTGGAAAAAGCAGTGAATAGTAGGAGTATTCTACCATTTACTGCTTTTTATGTAAGCGTTCTACTATTTGTCTCCGCTCCTCCATAGGATAAATAACATGGAACATAAAGTAACTAGATCCTTTAAATCCCATATAAAACCTGTAATGATCAAGATATACTCTGCAGCCTTTGAAAAAATGATAATGCTATTCGGATTATTATTCTATTCAATGAAAGAGAAAAATGCTAGTAGTTGTAGCCGCATTCATTCATTTAGTCGTGCAGGACAAGTGTGTAGCTATAAAGGGACATTGGGAAAAATGTCGGAAAAAAGGGGTGGTTTTCTGTCAAAAATCAACAATATTAGTACAAGTTTTATGAAATAATATTTGGTATATTCATTATATTTTAATAATTTAAAATTTTTATAAGATAATAGGTAGGTGTTGATGTGAATCAAGATAAGATACTCCAAGTTAAAAATTTGAAGGTATCTTTTCGTTCAGAAAAGAATCTAATTCCTGCTGTAGATGGAATAAGTTTTGATTTATTCAAAGGAGAAATTTTGGGAGTTGTTGGTGAATCTGGAAGTGGGAAAAGTGTAACTTCTTTATCAACAATGGGGTTAATACCAATACCACCAGGTGAAATTGAGTCAGGTGAAATTCTATTTGATGGTAAGGATTTAACGAAATGCAATGAAAAAGAAATGAGAGAGATTCGCGGTAATGATATATCTATGATTTTCCAAGAGCCGATGACCTCTTTGAACCCTTTATTTACGATTGGGAATCAATTATATGAAGCAATTAAGCTACATACAAGTCTAAAGATGAAGGAAGCTCGGCAGCGTGCAATTGAATTACTTACATTAGTTGGAATTCCGAGGGCGAGTGAAATTGTACGTGAATATCCTCATCAGCTGTCAGGAGGTATGAGACAAAGAGTAATGATAGCAATGGCAATGGCTTGTAATCCGAAAGTGTTGATTGCAGATGAACCTACAACTGCTCTTGATGTAACAATTCAAGCTCAAATATTGTCTCTAATGAGAGAATTAAATGAAAGAATGGATACCTCGATTATTTTTATCACTCATGATTTAGGTGTAGTTGCAGAAGTATGTGATAGGGTGCTTGTCATGTATTCAGGACAAATTGTCGAACAAGGTGACGTGCGTACGATATTAAAAAACCCTAAACATCCATATACAAGAGGATTAATAAAATCAGTACCAGATATAAGAGGAGTCAAGGATCGACTCTACAGTATACCTGGTAATGTACCTAGACCTGGAAGTATTAAATGTGGATGCCGCTTTGCTGCAAGGTGTGAGGAAATGGTAAATGAGTGTCTTGATAAGACACCTCCGTTATATCAAACGGAGAAAAATCACATCGTGCGTTGCTTTTTACATAGTGAAAAGGGGGAAGTAGAAGCTGATGACAGAGTTACTTCTTAAGGTTGAGGGATTAAAAAAGTATTTCCCTATAAACGGCGGATTGTTTGGTAAAAAGCAAGGGGAAGTAAAAGCTGTAGATGATCTGACATTTTACGTTAAAAAAGGAGAGACATTAGGTATAGTCGGAGAAAGTGGCTGTGGGAAATCTACCACTGGGCGCCTGCTAATGAGGTTATTAGAAGCTAGTGATGGGAGAATTATCTTTGAAGATAAAGAATTACGACATTTATCTAAATCTGACCTTAGGAAAACACGAAGAGATATGCAGATGGTTTTCCAGGATCCTTATGCATCCTTAAATCCTAGACATACGATAGAGACAATTTTAGAAGAACCCCTTATTGTACATGGGATAGGAACGAAGGAAGAGAGAAAGAAACGAGTAAAAGAGATGTTGGAGATTGTTGGATTAAACAGCTTTCATGCAAGGAGATATCCACATCAATTTAGTGGTGGGCAAAGACAGAGGATTGGTATTGCTAAGGCGCTTATGACAAAGCCGAAACTAATTATTGCGGACGAACCTGTTTCTGCCTTAGATGTATCCATACAGGCTCAAGTATTAAATTTAATGAAAGATATCCAGCATGAGTTTCAACTGACTTACATATTTATCGCACATGATCTCGGTGTCGTTCGCCATATTAGTGACCGTGTTGGAGTGATGTATTTAGGTAGATTAATAGAATTGGCAGATAGTGAAACGCTTTATTCAAATCCTCTGCATCCATACACGAAGGCTTTATTGTCTGCTGTCCCTATAGCGGATCCTGACATTAAACGGGAGCGGATCATGATAAATGGGGAAATACCAAGCCCATCCAATCCGCCAGCTGGCTGTGCGTTTCACACTAGGTGTGCTGAGTGTATGGATATATGCAAAATAACAAAGCCAGAAAGTAAAGAGATTAATGGTCATTTTGTTGCATGTCATTTATATAACACTTGATATGTAACATTTATGATAAATAAAAAAATGGGGGTAAATGACACGATGAGAAACAAATCATTAAAAATTCTTCTTGTTTCACTACTTGCAATTAGTATGCTTTTGGTTGGTTGTAATGGTAACTCTAGTCAGGAAACAGGTGGAGAAGAGCAACCAGCTAGTGGGGAAGCGAAAAAGGATACGTTAGTTTTTGGTCGTGGGGGAGATTCTACTTCACTTGATCCAATTACAACAACAGAAGGGGAAACATTTAAAGTAACAGAAAATATTTTTGAAACGTTGATTGAATATGGGGAGCAGGATACGACTCTTCATCCAGGACTTGCAGAGTCATGGAAGGTTTCAGAAGATGCTCTTACATATACGTTCAAGCTGCGTCAAGGTGTGAAATTCCATGATGGAACTGACTTTAATGCAGAAGCGGTTGTGTTTAACTTTGAGCGTTGGATGAATGGGAATGCAGATGATTTCCCTTACTATACAATGTTTGGGGGATTTAAAGGGGAAGAAGGACATGTTATTGATTCGGTTAAAGCGATAGATGAGTATAGCGTAGAGTTTGTACTTAACCGTCCTCAGGCTCCATTTTTAAAGAACTTAGCGATGTCACCATTCGGAATGGCTAGTCCTACTGCAATTGAAGAGTCCGGTGATAAATTTAGAGAAACGCCAGTTGGTACTGGACCATTTAAATTTGTTGAGTGGAAGCAAAATGATCGCATTGTTCTTGAAAAAAATGAAGATTATTGGCTAGAAGGATTCCCAAAATTAAAACAGGTCATTTTCCGTGTGATTCCTGAAAATACAGCTCGATTAAATGCGTTAACAAATGGTGAAATTGATTTAATGGATGGATTAAACAATTCAGATGAAGCAACAATTACAGGTAATGATCAATTTCAAGTTATTGAACGTCCATCTATGAATACTGGCTATTTAGGATTCACTGTTAATCGTCCTCCATTTGATAATAAGCTTGTCCGACAAGCATTGAATCATGCGATTGATAAAGATGCTATTATTCAAGCATTCTATGGTGGAAAAGCAGAATCTGCAAAGAATCCAATGCCACCTTCTATTGAAGGATACAATGACGAAATTCAAGAGTACCCTTATGATTTAGAAAAAGCTAAGGAACTATTAGCAGAAGCTGGTTACGCGGATGGCTTTGAAATGGAACTTTGGGCTATGCCTGTAGCTCGTCCTTATATGCCAGAAGGGATGAAGGTAGCAGAGGTTATTCAAGCTTCATTTGCTGAGATTGGGGTAAAAGCAGAGATTCAATCAGTTGACTGGGCGACATATTTAGATAAAGCGTCAAAAGGTGAATTTGATGCATATATGTTAGGCTGGACTGGTGATAATGGAGATCCAGATAACTTCCTTTATACGCTATTAGATAAAGATAGTATTGGAAGTAACAACTATTCCCACTATAGCAACGATGAGCTTCATGATGTATTAATTCAAGCGCAAACGGAAACAGATCAAAGCAAAAGAAATGAACTTTATAAACAAGCACAAGAAATTATTCATGATGATGCACCTTGGGCTCCACTTGTTCACTCAACACCTTTATTAGCAAGTACAAGTGACTTAGTGAATTATTTACCACATCCTACAGGTTCTGAAGCATTGACCAAGGTTGAATTTAAATAATCTTTTAATGGATTAGGTATAGCTATTTAATGTGTATTTGTTTGGTTGAGACCAGCTGAAGGTTGCTCACATCTACAAAGGGGAAGTAGGTTCCATTTTTCCTTGAGTAGTTGTTGAGCCTCCGGGGTCTTATCAACCTGATGTGTAGGGTTTATTTCATAGATCCTTCCTGGTGACTCCCATTTTCCGTTTCTCACGTCTATTCAAGTAAGCAAGAAAGAAAAAAGCTACTCTCCCTATACAGAGAAAAATCCGAGACTTGGGATTTTTCAGGTGAGAAACAATCTGTATGAAAATAGCTTTTCAGAAAGAAAAACAACAAGAGGGGAGCTTTGTCTCCTCTTTTATTCAATTCTTAAAAAGGGAAAGGGGACTTTTCTTAAACGTTGTTTCTATATGTTGAGAATTTCCAAAATGTTGTCCAAAAGAAAGAAAAGAGTTCCTCTTCCTACTCAAAGGGTAAATTAGGTCCTTGGGCTTTTCTACTAGCAACAAACTTTACGAAACAACCTAGAAAATGAGGTGAGCACTATGTTTTCTTATTCAGTTCGACGTGTTTTTTCTTTAATACCCGTATTGTTTGGAATGACATTAGTTGTGTTTGCAATAATACGAGCGATACCAGGTGATCCCGCTCAAGTGATTTTAGGGCAAAAGGCTACAAAAGAAGCTATTGCAACACTAACCGCAGAGTTAGGCTTAGATAAGCCTTGGTATATTCAGTATGTGGACTATATCAAAGCACTTTTAGCAGGCGATTTAGGCACTTCGTTAAGAACAAGGGGACCAATAAATGAGGAAATATGGCCCTATTTAGCTGCGACAATAGAATTAACAATAGTGGCCATGATTATTGCCATTTTTATTGGTGTAAATGCAGGAATTATTAGTGCTTGGTTCTCTCATTCATGGTTTGATTATTTAGCTATGATTTTGGCCTTAATAGGAGTTTCTATGCCAATTTTTTGGCTAGGTTTAATGGAACAGTGGGCTTTTTCCATAGAATTAGGATGGTTACCTTCTACAGGTCGCGAGGATGTTAGGAACCCTGTTCAAGCTATTACAAATATTTATATGATAGATACATTAATACAAGGTAGAACGGACCAATTTGTTCAAGTACTTCAACATATAATCCTACCAAGCTTCGCATTAGCAACAATTCCTATGGCGATTATTGCAAGAATGACACGTTCTACAATGCTGGAAGTGATGAAATCGGATTACATACGTACAGCTAGAGCAAAAGGGGTAAAAATATTTTGGGTTGTTTATAAGCATGCGCTAAAAAATGCTATTATTCCAGTGCTAACAGTCATTGGCTTACAAACTGGTCTATTGCTGGGTGGTGCTATATTAACAGAAACCATTTTCGGGTGGCCAGGGATTGGAAGATATTTATATGATGCAATTGGATATCGAGATTATCCTGTTATTCAATCAGGGATTTTAGTCATCGCAGCCTTTTTTATCCTAATAAATTTAATTGTCGATTTATTATATGCTGTTGTTGATCCACGTATTAAGTATCATCAATAAAGTAAACTGGGGGAATAGTTGTGGCAGAATTAGCAAAAAACACACCAAATCCTTTACCGTCTAATGAAAGTGTGGAAATAATTACACCACCTTGGAAAGAAGCGTGGAGATCCTTTTGTAAGAACAGATTAGCTCTTATTGGCCTTGGAATTGTCATCTTTTTTATCATTTTAGCAATTCTAGCTCCATTCATTGCTCCTTATGGTTTTAAGGATCAAGAATTATCGAAACGGTTACTCTCTCCATCAAGTGAACATTGGTTTGGAACAGATGACTTTGGTCGAGATATTTTTTCTAGGGTATTGTATGGGGCTAGAATATCTCTTTGGGTTGGCTTCTTTGCGGTATTAGGATCAGCTGTTTTTGGTACTATTTTGGGGATCTTATCAGGATACTATGGAAGGTGGGTCGATTCCATTATTTCAAGAATCTTTGATATTATGCTCGCTTTTCCAAGTATTTTGTTAGCAATCGCAGTTGTTGCGATTTTAGGACCTTCCTTGCAGAATGCTCTGATTGCAATAGCTATCATTAATATACCGACATTTGGTCGATTAGTGAGATCAAAGGTATTAAGTGTGAAACAAGAGGAGTATATTCTTGCAGCAAAAGCAGTAGGCATGAGAGACAACCGAATTTTATTGAAACATATATTGCCTAATAGTATGACGCCAATTATTGTCCAAGCTACTTTGGCTATTGCCACGGCAATAATTGAAGCCGCAGCTCTTGGTTTTCTTGGTCTTGGTGCACAAGCACCCAATCCAGAATGGGGCAAAATGTTAGCAGATTCAAAACAATATCTCATGCAAGCCCCTTGGACATTATTCTTTCCTGGTTTAGCTATAATGCTTACTGTACTTGGATTTAATTTAATGGGTGATGGGTTACGAGATGTACTTGATCCGAAGATGAAACAATAGATAATTTTCATTTTTTAGATTCATTACTATCCTGATAAGCAAGAAAAGGTAAAAAGTCGTTTCTTTATCCAATAGGAAACAATCATCAACTAGGGACTGCTCCTTTTTAAAAAATCTACAATCTGTACGAGAACAGCCAGTTTTTTTCGATTGTTAAGTTTGTCTAGAACGTGCGTGCGGGTATTGGAGGGGGAAAAGCTGAATAAGATAATGACTGTAAGGACTAAATTGAAAACGATTTAGTCCTTTAATTTTTGCTTCGATGATCTTTCTTATTTCAAAGTTACAATAACCAACCTGGTCAATTTTCTAAAACATAATCAGAGAGGGTTTAGATGGACTCTTTCCTGTAATACAGCGGTCATAATATCACATTTGCTTGGACTTATTTTATACGTTCTTCGATAACATATAATTTAAGGTCTATTTTCTTTTCTTGTCTCCTACACTATAACAAAAGGGAGGGGCTTAAAGTAGATGAAAATAGATGGAGTTTTTTCTGGTGGTGGGATTAAAGGGTTTGCGTTAATTGGTGCATATAAAGCAGTTGAAGAACGAGGATTTGTATACAATCGATTGGCGGGAACTAGTGCAGGTTCCATTATTGCTACTTTTATTCTAGCCGGTTATAAGAGTGAAGAAATTTTGAAGATGATGGAAGAAGTAGATTTAAAGATGTTTCTAGATGAAAGAAGAGCTCTTCTATCCTTACCATTCACAAAATGGATATCTTTGTATTGGAATCTAGGCTTGTATAGAGGTGTGAAACTAGAAGAATGGTTACTTGAAAAATTGAAGGCAAAAGGAATTTCTACATTTGGAGATATACCACCACAAAGCCTACGTATTGTTGCTTCTGACTTAACGAATGGACAATTAATTGTATTACCTGATGATCTGCCTAAGTATGGAATTAATCCCTCATCGTTTTCTGTAGCGCGTGCGGTTCGGATGAGTTGCAGCCTACCATATTTCTTTGAACCGGTAAAGCTTGCATCGTCTACAGGTATTAATGTTGTAGTAGATGGTGGCGTTCTTAGTAATTTTCCGATCTGGCTATTTTATCAGAATAAAAAAAAGAAGGTAACTAGACCAGTTTTAGGAATTAAGCTTAGTTCAAGTGAAAGGGAGCGTCCTAAAAAGAAAATTAATAATGCAATAGAGATGTTTAGTGCGCTTTTTGAAACGATGAAAGATGCACATGATGGCCGTCATATTGCAAGTCGACATGAAAAGGATATAGTGTTTATACCTGTTGAAGATATTATAACGACAGAGTTTGAACTTACAGAACAAAAAAAACTAGCTCTAATTGAGCTAGGTTGGAGTAAAACGAATGAATTTTTGAAAACATGGACGTATTAGAAAAAAGCACGGTTTTTCTTTTTGCCTTTTTTTCCTTCAATAACTGTTAGATGGGAAGGTTGGCTTTTTTTCTTTTTTATGGCATTTGCTTTTGCCTTTTTTGCTTGGTTGATGTTTTTTACTGTTGAAGTACGAGTTTTACGGACATCAAAACGTCTTTTTGATTGTTTAGCTGCTTTTGAATAGGCTGAATATTCCCTTCCCATCCGTTTTTTTATAAAATATCGGAAAATGAGAAAGATAATTCCAGCGATAGCTCCATAAATCACAATTTGTTTTAGTAGCCATAAAGGATTTGAGACAACTGTAGTGACAAATCCAAGTATGCCTAATAAAAGAATGGTAATGACGAACCCGTTCCCGCGTCGCTTCATTTGACCACCTCCATAAGAGATACCAATTTGAAACACGTACACTATTTTTTCTTTAAGATGCTCTTTCTGTTTCTTTTTCCATTCTCAACAGTTCATTAAAGCTAGCAATTGCCACTTCAACCTGATCATTTGCAGGTTCTTTTGTTGTCAGTAACTGAAGCCATAAGCCAGGATAACCTAAAAACTTTAGAACTGGTATTTCCCTCACTTTATTTGTGAGTTGAAGGACTTCAAATGAAATACCTAAAACGACAGGTATTAATGCAAGTCGATTCACAATTCTAACCCACAATGGATCCAAAGGAACAAGGGTGTACACAAACACTCCAACAAAGACTGTAAATAGGATGAAGCTGCTACCACATCTGTAATGAAGACGAGAGCTACGCTGGACATTTTCTACTGTAAGGGGCAAATTACTCTCATATGCATTTATTACCTTATGTTCAGCACCGTGATATTGAAATACACGTTTAATTAATGGTGTAAATGATATGGCATAAATATAAATTAGTAGGAACAGTAATTTGAAAACACCTTCTAACAGGATTTGCCCAAACTCAGATGGTACAATAGGTCGCAAAAATTGTGCTAAGAAGACTGGGACGAGTGTGAAAATAACCTTTCCAAAGAAAAATGAAATGATTCCCACTGCTGCAATACCGAGCCACATTGTCAGTTTTGAATCCTTTTTTTGTTTTTCTTCTATCATTTTCATGTCATCTTCGGGATCGACTTCATAGCGCTCGGTAGCAAAATTAAGATGTTTTGACCCATTGGCGCTTGCTTCTAAAATGGCAACAATTCCTCTTAAGAATGGAATTTTTTTTAGCTTTGATAAAACATTTTGCTGTTTTCTTGGTACGTGAAAATAATCAATTGATTGATCATTTCTTCTAATCGCTGTTACATAGTGATGTTTACCACTAAACATGACACCTTCAATAACAGCTTGCCCACCATATGCAGGCTTGTTTGGGTTTGACATGTAATACCAACCTACCTATCTATTCAAATTCTTAATGAAATATAACAACTAGTTAAACACAACTTTAGTAATGATCCTACTACTATAATACAGAAAATAGTATAAAACCTCTAGAGCAATGTTTTTAAAGTTGAGAATATAAAGACCAATTTCCTTATGAATATGAAAGGGTACTACTTTTAAGTGGTTGGTAAACATTTCTTATTACTATTATACCCATGGTTTTTATTACTAGACATTTTATTTTAAAACTTGTGAAAAACCTCATTTAAGACATGCTCAAAGGAAAAATGGACATAGTAATAAATGGAGGTGTTACAGATGTCGGATAAAGAAAAACAAAATCACGAAGGTAAATCGGAAGACTCACCAAGACTGGAACAAAATAAAAAAGAAGAACCTGTTTCTGCGATGGGGAAGGCGATTTCTATAGGGTTTATAGGAGGCTTATTTTGGAGCTCATTAGCCTATTTGGCGTATATCTTAAATTTCACTGAAGTCGGTCCAAATCTCATTCTTCAACCATTTGCTTTAGGTGACTGGAAAGAAGGTGTGTTAGGTCAAGTAATAAGTATAGTCTTAATTGGAATTGTTTCGATTGGGGTTGCCCTAACGTATTATGCAATCTTAAAAAAATTTAACTCCATGTTGATTGGGATCGGATTCGGTATTGCTCTTTGGTCACTTGTCTTCTTGTTGCTACAACCTATATTTCCGACTTTAAGTACAGTGTATGAACTATCAAGAGGCACAATAGTTACAACGATTTGTTTCTATATTTTATATGGAGTGTTTGTTGGATATTCCATTTCTTTCGATTATAACGAATTTCAAACAAGTCCTAAATCGTAAGTAGAGGGAATAGTTAGTGAAAATTAACGGTTATATGATAGAATGTTCATATGATGAACATTCTTTTTAATTGTATTATGTATGAGTGAAACCTAGTTATTCTGCTACAAATAACAACTTTTTATTAGATGGGGATTGAGGTGAAAGTGTGAGGATTTTAGTGTTGAATGGCCCAAACTTAAATCGACTTGGTGTACGTGAACCAGGTGTTTATGGTTCTGAGACCCTAGTAGATTTAGAAACGAGACTTTTAACTCGTGGAGAACATGAAGGCATAGAAGTTACTTGCTTTCAATCAAATCATGAAGGAGATCTTATTGATGCCATTCATGAAGCAGATGGACAATATAATGGGATTATTATTAATCCTGGCGCTTTTACTCATTATAGCTATGCCATTCGTGATGCAATCGCAAGTGTGTCTATCCCTACGATTGAAGTACATATTTCAAATGTTCATGCAAGAGAAGATTTCCGTCATACTTCGGTTACAGCTGGAGTTACAGCAGGGCAAATTGTCGGTTTAGGCATTCAAGGGTATGAACTAGCAATGCTTGCCTTAAAGAATTTAAAAAGGGGGAAATAAAATGAAATTAGATAAAATGAGAGAACGATTTAAAGAGCTTTCAATCGATGGAATGTTGATTACGAGTAACTATAACAGACGTTATTTGACAGGATTTTCAGGTACGTCTGGGGTTGCTGTCATATCGGAAGATCAAGCTGTTTTTATTACTGACTTTAGGTATACAGAACAGGCTGCAAAAGAAGTGGATGGATTTGAGATTGTTCAACATACAGGCTCAATTGTAGATGAAGTAGTGAAAGCTACAGAAAAAATGGGAATTAGAAAGTTAGGATTTGAACAAGACCAAATAACTTACCAATCTTATTCTACTTACAATCAAAACCTAGGACATCTAGAATTTGTTCCAGTATCTGGTGCAGTAGAAAAGTTACGCTTGATTAAGTCATCGGCAGAGATTAAGATATTAAAGGAAGCTACAGAAATAGCAGATGCAGCATTTAAACACATTCTTACATATATTAAGCCAGGAATAAAAGAAATCGACGTTTCAAATGAGTTAGAATTTTTCATGAGAAAAAACGGTGCCGTTTCATCTTCTTTTGATATTATTGTCGCTTCGGGCTACCGCTCAGCTCTGCCTCACGGGGTAGCAAGTGAAAAAGAAATTGAAAAAGGCGATTTTGTAACATTAGATTTTGGTGCATACTATAAAGGCTATTGTTCAGATATTACAAGAACGATTGCTGTGGGTGAACCTAGTGATGAATTAAAGAAAATTTATTCTACTGTGTTAGAAGCACAGCTTCGTGGTATGAATGGTATTAAACCTGGAATGACTGGAAAAGAAGCAGATGCCCTTACACGTGATTATATAACAGAACAAGGGTATGGAGAATATTTTGGACATTCTACTGGGCATGGACTTGGAATGGAAGTACATGAAGGACCAGCACTTTCGTTAAAATCTGATACCATTTTACAGCCAGGAATGGTTGTAACAGTAGAGCCAGGTGTTTATGTTGCAGGCTTAGGTGGAGTAAGAATTGAAGATGATACTGTTATTACTGAAACAGGGAATGAATCATTATCACATTCACCTAAAGACTTAATAATTTTATAAAAGATTGTTGTTTCGAGCATAAAAGTATGCGGAGTTACTAGTAGAGTTAAAGCTCAATCTTTCTACTTTAGTAAAATAGTGCTCCATCTACTCTTTGTTCGTTAACAAAGAATCTTACTGAGTAACCTATCTATAAGAAAGATCTGTTCTTTACTATACATAAAGAATAAATCATACAACTCCATACTTTTAAGGGTACCTTAAAGTATGCTATATTTTAGGAGGATTTTTTGATGATTTCAGTAAATGATTTTCGTACAGGTTTAACAATTGAAGTAGATAATGGGATTTGGCGTGTAATGGACTTCCAACATGTCAAGCCAGGTAAAGGAGCAGCTTTTGTACGTTCGAAACTTCGTAATTTACGTACAGGTGCAGTTCAAGAGAAAACGTTCCGTGCTGGTGAAAAAGTAGCTAAGGCTCAAATCGAGACACGTAGAATGCAATATCTATATGCAAATGGAGATCAGCATGCATTTATGGATACGGAAACGTACGATCAAATTGAATTAAATTCAACTCAGATTGAATATGAATTAAAGTTTTTAAGAGAGAACATGGAAGTTCAAATCATGATGTTTGGTACCGAAACACTAGGGGTTGAATTACCAAATACAGTTGAACTAGAAGTAACTGAAACAGAACCAGGAATTAAAGGTGACACAGCTTCAGGTGGTTCTAAACCAGCTACACTGGAAACTGGCCTAACAGTTCAAGTTCCTTTCTTCATTAACCAAGGAGATCGCCTAATCATTAACACAACTGAAGCTAGTTATGTTTCACGTGCGTAAGAAGAAAGAGGGTGACTCAAAAGGTTGTTAAATAACGACCTTTTGAGCACCCTTTCTTTATCTTTCGTGTAGAAACAAATAATTAGGCTTTTTTAATGAAAAAAGAGGGATTCTTTCCCCTTATTGTTTTCTGCATTTTTTTACAGTTATGTGTAACGCAAAGAAGCCCCCATTCAATCGTATTTTTTTGGAGGCCACGCATTGAAAAGCGTCTGAACTGCTGATTATGTTTTATTTGTCCAAATACACTTTCTACATCACATGTTCGTTGGCTATATAATTTTCGTCCTTCTTCACTGTGAAGACGTTCACGAATCTTTTTTCGTATTTTTCTGTCGCTTTTCTCCAAACAAATGTATATTGATTTGCATTTGCTTCTATCTTAGTCCCATCAACAAAATAGTGCTCCAGCTTTACCAATCCTTTTTCACGTAGTAACTCTACAATTGAAAAGAAGACTTGATAGATAATGTCTTTCATACGATCAGATCGAAACCGATTGATCGTTCGAAAATCAGGAGTTTGACTACCCGATTTTATTGTTGTTTAATTATTCTTTAAAAGAGACTGTATTCGTAGGGGTTTTGCTTTTATGAATACAATTTTAGATCGATAGTGGAATGGAGCGTAAGACACTTGACTCCTGCGGGAATTGAGGAAAGCAACTGACTGGAGCGCAATGGAACGTCCCGGTTTTTACGTTAACTGAATTAAAAAGATAAAAGTATGAAAAGAGGCTAACCCAAGGTCTAAAATCTAGACTTTTGGGTCAGCCTCTTTTTTTATTTAAAGCTTTAAAGCACCACTACTACTAAAATCCTCCTTAGCATATCCTTAATGGTGAGAAAAAATAGTTCATTTTCCGATGGGAAATCATACCGCCTCGTAAATAAAAAGTATTGAAATATTTTATCCCCATGTCTTCTCACTTTTTTTAGAATTCACTTATTTATTTCATGATCCAAATCGTTTTTTTGTCTATTTTTCTCATCCTTTGCATAAGGTGTAGAAAGTATGAAAGAGGTGGACAAACATGAAACGATTCTTTTCACATATCGATTCTACTGTATTAACAATGGCAGGTTTAAGAATTTTATCTGCTTCTATTGAACTGACGGCAGCCATTCTCATGTTAGTGTTAAATGATGTGAAAAAGGCGGTCACAATTAATTCTCTTTTAGCCATTGTCGGTCCGGTCATTTTTATTATTACGATGACAATAGGTATCTTTCACATAGCCGATCAACTTTCCTACGCAAAGTTACTTTTTATAGGACTTGGAGTGTTTTTTATTTTATTTGGTATTTACAAGTAACAGAGTGAATCAACCTAAAATGACAAACAAGTCATGAAGGTGGTCAAGCATGCATACATATAAGTAACGTCTAAGTTAATAGGAGGCTACACAATGAGAGAATTGGTAGCAATGCTTCCGGACGCTATAGGTAAAGAAGTCATGAACATGCATCCGACTAGTTTAGCTAGAGTCGAAGAAATAAGAATTAGAGTGATGAAAAGAGTGGAAGTTCTTGTTGGAGGGACGCCTGTTTTCCTTCCATATTACACCACTTTAGAAGATTCAATTAATCTTTTGAATGAACTTAGTCATTACTCAATTTACGCTATTGAAGATGAATTGAAAAAGGGTTATATCACGGTCCAAGGAGGTCATCGTGTAGGGCTTTCAGGAAGAGTGATAACAGAAAATGGACGAGTTAAAGCAATTCGTGATGTTACATCCTTTAATATACGGATTGCTAAAGAAAAAGTGGGAATAGCCGAAAAGTATGTCTCATTTGTACATGACAGAAAATGGTTGAATACACTCATAATAGGCCCACCTCAAACGGGTAAAACAACATTACTCAGAGATTTCGCAAGGATCATTAGCACTGGAAGCTCTGAGATTAAGTCTAATAAGGTTGGTATTGTAGATGAACGCTCCGAAATAGCTGGTTCTGTAAAAGGTGTGCCACAGCATGAGCTTGGAGACAGGGTAGACGTGTTGGATTCTTGTCCAAAAGCAGAAGGTATGATGATGATGATCCGTTCAATGAGTCCAGATGTATTAATCGTGGATGAGATTGGAACACAAGAGGATGCAGAGGCTGTATTAGAAGCATTACATGCAGGAGTTCAGTTATTTGTGACAGTACACGGATACCAACTCGGTGACCTTTTAAATCGTCCAAGTCTCAAAGAACTTATAGAATCCAATGTATTTGACAGGTATATTGTTTTATCTAGGAAAGATGGTCCAGGTACTATTCAACAAATTCAAAATCAAAGAGGAGAACACTTATTGAATAAAGGAAGTGTTCTAAAATGGTGAAGTGGGTAGGTGCCTTTCTTATTATCATTGCAACTTCCTGGGCAGGCTTCGAAGCAGCAAAGCTTTTAAGTCTTCGAACACGACAACTTCGTCAACTAAAAGTGGCTCTTCAATCATTAGAAGCGGAAATCATGTATGGACATACCTCACTAATAGTAGCTTCACAAAATATTTCTAAGCAACTTTCGAAGCCTTTATCCTGGTTTTTTGAATTATTCGCAAAGAAATTAGGTAAAGGGCATACAAGTGTTAAGGACGCTTGGGAAGAAAGTCTTAAAGAAATATGGAGATTTACCGCGTTTAAGCAAGGAGAGTATGAAGTATTAAAGCAGTTCGGAGAAACGTTAGGACAACATGATCGATTGTCACAGCAGAAGCATATTAAATTAACACTAACTCATCTAGAGAGAGAAGAAGCAGAAGCTGTAGATCGTCAAAGGCGGTATGAAAGTATGGTGAAAAGCCTTGGGGTTTTGCTAGGTTTGTTATTAGTGATTTTATTGATGTAGAAGTGGAAGGGAGTCATCACAGGTGGGTGTAGATATTAACACGATTTTTCAAATTGCCGGGATAGGAATTGTCGTAGCATTCCTTCACACAATATTAGATCAAATGGGAAAAAAAGAATATGCACAATGGGTAACCTTAATAGGTTTTATCTATATCTTGTTTATGGTGGCATCAATTGTTGATGACTTGTTTAAGAAAATTAAATCTGTCTTTCTTTTCCAAGGGTAAAGGAGGCGTTCTTTATCGAAATTATCCAAATTGTTGGCCTTGGACTAATTGCTACATTTCTTGCTCTAATAATAAAGGAACAAAAACCGACCTTTGCCTTTATGCTTGTTGTTTTTGTAGGATGTGTTATCTTTCTTTTCTTAGTTGATCAAGTATACGAAATTATAAGAATGGTAGAAAGAATTGCTCTTAATGCCCATGTGAATCTTATTTATGTAGAAACAATTTTGAAAATCATCGGGATTGCATATATAGCTGAGTTTGGAGCTCAAATAACCAAGGATGCAGGACAAGGTGCTATTGCATCAAAAATCGAGTTAGGCGGGAAAATTCTCATTCTTACGATGGCCATTCCAATCCTTACCGTTATTATTGAAACAGTTTTAGAAATGATACCAGGCACTTAAGTTGAAGGAAGTATGTTGGGGGTGTGAGAATGCCAAAAATAATCACTCTGTTTTTCTTTCTATTATTCTTTTTTATGATTCCAATAGATGTACAAGCCTCTATGACACCTCAACAAACGGAACAACCTAACACAGATGAAATGAAAATGGATCCTAACCTGTTTGTAGAAGAACAGGTAGAGAAATTAGATGTAACGGAAATTAAAGCGTATTGGGATCAGGTCATGACTGAGTATGGTGGGTTTTTACCTGAGAGTCAAAAGGGGAGCCTTCTTCAATTTCTGAGTGGAGAAAAAGAACTTTCTTTTCAAGAATGGATGAAGGCATTATTGAAAATTTTGTTTCATGAGCTTATTGCAAATGGAAAGTTACTAGGTACATTAATTCTTTTAACCATCTTTAGCATGCTTTTACAACTGTTACAGAATGCTTTTAATCAAAGTACAGTTAGTAAAGTAGCGTATGCACTTGTCTATATGGTGCTCATCATCATTGCGTTAAATAGCTTTCATGTTGCGATCGAATATACAAATAATGCTATACAATCCATGACAAATTTTATTTTGGCATTAATTCCTCTTTTACTAGCTTTAATGGCTTCATCAGGTGGACTAGCCTCAGCAGCGTTTTTTCATCCAGTGATTATCTTCTTAATGAATACTAGCGGGCTTCTCATTCAAAACATTGTGTTGCCACTCTTATTCTTGTCAGCATTGTTATATATTGTAAGCACCCTGACAGAGCAATACAAAGTAACACAGTTAGCTGGATTGCTAAGAAATATTAGTATAGGATTACTCGCTTCTTTTTTAACTATTTTTTTAGGAGTTATATCCGTACAAGGTGCTTCAGCCGCGATTACAGATGGAATTACAATTCGTACAGCAAAATTTATCACCGGTAATTTTATTCCGGTATTAGGACGTATGTTTACTGATGCCACAGATACAGTAATCAGTGCCTCCATCTTATTAAAAAATACTGTTGGGGTTATAGGAGTTGCCGTATTGCTCTTTATTGTAGCATTTCCAGCTATAAAGGTATTATCACTAGCATTTATCTATAAGTTTGCAGCATCAATTCTACAACCATTAGGTGGTGGACCTGTTATTGCATGCTTAGACATAATTAGTAAAAGTGTAATCTATATCTTTGCCGCTTTAGCGATTGTTTCTTTGATGTTTTTCTTAAGTCTTACAGTCATAATTGCTGCTGGTAATTTAACAATTATGATGCGGTAAGGGGGGATACAATGTCATTTCTAACAGAATGGATTACTAATATTATCGTCTTTATTCTATTAGCAGTTATTATAGATCTCTTGTTACCGAATTCTTCTATGCAGAAATATGCAAAGATGGTTATTAGCCTACTTCTAATAGTAGTGATAATTAATCCTATATTTAAAATTTTCTCTAAAGATATGAATGAAGTTCTTAGAGAATTCTCTCTTGAATCGTCATCAAATGATGATCGAGTAAAAAATTTAATAGAATTTCAGAAAAAAGAAATACAAGCCTCACAACGTGCATATATTTTAGAACAGATGGCTGTCCAAATGAAGACAATGGCTGATGAGGAGCTGGTGGAGAAATATGATGTAGGAATTGAAAGGATCCTTCTTTCTGATTCAAATGATCTAGAAAGCATTGAGTCATATAAAGACTTGCAACATATTCAAGTCATGATTGCTCAACGACAACTAGTTCAATCAGATCAAAACCCTTCGGTGGAAGTAATACAGCCAGTCTCTATTGATACTTCAGAATCATTACCAGTGAATGAAGCTAAGGAGCAGGTTAATGAAGTAGAGGTTATAGCCGATTTAGCAGAAATTTGGGGAGTAGGAGAAGAAGTCATCACACTACAAGTGGAAAGGGGGGAGGAGTCATTAGATGAATAATAAAGAAAACCTAGTAGAAAAACTGAGAGCTTTATTCGGAAAATCTGAATCTAAAAAACCGTCAAAATATCATTACTTTCTCCTCGTATTCATCTTAGGGATTGCCTTCATGCTTGTTAGTAATCTTTTTTCAACACAGGGTGAGCAAGTTCAAGGTGTGTTACCAGCATCAACTGCAGCAGAGGAATCAGAAAGTACTGAGGTTTTTAAGCCGAATAATCAAGAAAATAAAGGCTCCATCTCTGACTACGAGGCTGAATATGAAAATCAGTTGAAAGAAGTGCTTGAAACCATTTCAGGCGTAGGAGATGTATCAGTTGTTGTGAACGTGGATTCCACAGCGGAGAAAGTGATTGAGAAAAACACAGTCACTCAAAGTCAAACAACTAAAGAAACTGATCGTGAAGGTGGTACTAGAGTAGTTGAAGACCAATCTACTGATGAACAAGTTGTCATTATTCAAGACGGCGAAAAGCAGACTCCAATCATTATTCAAACAAAAAAGCCTGAAATAAGAGGAGTCTTAGTCGTAGCCGGTGGAGCTGACAACATTCATATAAAAAAGACAATTATTGACTCCGTTACAAGAGTATTAGGAGTTCCTAGTCATCGAGTAATGGTAGCATCAAAAAAACTAAAGGAGGATGAATAGATATGTTAAAGAAACAAACAGTATGGTTATTGACAATGTTAAGTTTAGTAGTGGTGTTATCTGTATATTATGTAACGTCACCAGAGGGTGGAACAAGTGATATGGCAATGACTCCAGAGAGCCAATCTGATGAAGTTGCTACAAAACAGGAAGAAGCAGAAGGTCAAACTGAAGAAGAAGCAACTGAAGAGGGTGTTGAAGAAGGCACTACTGAAGGAAATGAAGCTGAAGATGGAGAAGCAAGTGAGCAAGAGGGAGACGTTCAAACAGAGGTGCAAGAAGATGGTACAGTTATTTCTAGCGTATCAAACGACGAACTATTCACTGCTTTGCGTTTAGATTTAGATGATCAGAGAAATGAGCTGAAAGAACAATTACAAGCAATTGTAGCAAGTAATGATGCTTCACCAACCGAAAAAAGTGACGCATACGATGAAATGGAAGCCTTAAATGATGCAGCACGTAAAGAAAATGTGTTAGAAACACTTATTAAATCTAAAGGATATGAAGATGTATTAGTAAGAGCAGATGGAAATAACGTGAAAATTACAGTAAAAGCAAAGGATCATGATAAGTCTGCAGCGAACAATATTATGGCATTAGTAAGTGACGAAATGGAAAATATGGAAGATGTCATTGTTACTTTTGAGCCTGCTCAATAAATCTTTCTAAAGAAAAGTCCAATTCCAAAAAAGGGATTGGACTTTTTTAGTAGAATTGACCATAGTAAGTAAGGAAGAATACTGCTTATCTCTCTTTGATTAAGGTAATTGGGTATAAATGTAGTTGAATTTCTTTACTCATCTATCGTAAGATGTAAATATGGGACTAAGTTTTAGTACTAGATTATAAATTAAGGCTCTTTTCTAAAAATACATGTGTCTTAGTCGAAATAAGCTTTTAGTTTGTAGAAGCTATACAGGATTTTAGTAGGATGACCTCCTGTATGATAAACAGACAATTTGTAGCGTAGATCAGATTAGTGCGTTCGAACACACAACAAAGTATAAGAAAAAGCCTAATTTAAGGGTAAAACTAGCCTAAAATGAAAAGATCACACACAAAAAATATGTGATCAAGACGATTAAAGGGGTGCCTAAGCATGCTAAAGATACAAGAAATTAGAGAAATGATTAAATTAATTGATCAATCTTCCATTCATGAATTTTCATTCGAACAAGACGGTGCAAAAATAAAAATGAAGAAACAATCTCCAGAGGTTGAAACGATTATTAAACAAGCACCAACAGTTACTTTGGAACAACCTGTTCAATCACAACAGGTTGCTCAACAAACAGATTCAAATCAGGTTCAGGCTGTTTCAGAAGCTACGAATCAACCAGTATCTACAGAAGCTAAAACTGATACTGAAAACCTACATAAAATCACATCCCCTATGGTTGGGACGTTCTATGCTGCATCTTCTCCAGAAACAGAAGATTTTGTTTCGGTAGGATCAAAAGTTACAAAGGAATCGGTAGTCTGTATAGTAGAAGCGATGAAGCTTTTCAATGAGATTGAGGCTGAAGTTAAGGGAGAAATCGTAGAAATACTCGTACAAAATGGACAGCTTGTCGAGTATGGTCAACCCCTATTCCTAGTTAAGCCTGAGTAAGGAGCTTATAAGATGATAAAGAAACTTTTAATAGCAAACCGAGGAGAAATAGCAGTACGTATTATTCGAGCGTGTAAAGAGCTTGATATTGAGACCGTAGCCGTATTCTCAGAGGCTGATCGAGAAGCACTGCATGTACAGCTGGCTGATGAAGCATATTGTATTGGACCTACATTATCAAGAGATAGCTACTTAAATTTCACTAACATCATCAGTGTAGCTAAATTAACTGGAAGTGATGCGATTCATCCAGGTTATGGGTTTTTAGCTGAAAATGCTGATTTTGCTGAGCTTTGTAAGGAATGTAACATTATCTTTGTTGGACCGAGTGCAGAAGCTATCTCAAAAATGGGAACGAAGGATGTTGCTAGAGAAACAATGAGAGCAGCTGGAGTCCCAATTGTACCTGGATCAAAGGGTATCATTGAAAATGTGGAACAAGCAAAAAAACTTGCAGATGAAATGGGTTATCCGGTTATTATAAAAGCGACAGCTGGTGGTGGCGGTAAGGGAATTCGTGTCGCTGTTGATGAACAGGCTCTTGTAAAAGGAATTGAGATCACACAACAAGAAGCAGCAACAGCCTTTGGAAATCCGGGAGTATATATTGAGAAATACATTGAAGACTTCCGTCATGTTGAAATTCAGGTTCTCGCGGATTCTCATGGGAATACCATTCACTTAGGTGAACGTGATTGCTCTATCCAGAGACGATTACAAAAATTAATAGAAGAAACACCATCCCCTGCCCTCGATGAAAATATACGTCAGCAAATGGGAGATGCAGCAGTCAAAGCAGCTGAAGCTGTTGCATATACTGGAGCAGGCACAGTAGAATTTATATTCGATCATGTGAACAAGAAGTTTTACTTTATGGAAATGAACACTCGTATTCAAGTAGAGCATCCGGTTACTGAAATGGTTACTGGAATTGATTTAATTAAAGAACAAATTAAGGTAGCTCAGGGTGAAGAATTATCTGTATCACAAGAAGAGGTTACGTTTAATGGATGGGCAATTGAATGTCGGATTAATGCTGAAAACCCTGAGAAAAATTTCATGCCTTCTCCAGGTAAAATCGAGATGTACTTGCCGCCAGGCGGTCTTGGTGTTAGAGTAGACTCAGCAGTATACCCTGGCTATTCAATTCCACCATACTATGATTCGATGATTGCAAAATTAATAACGTATGGTGCTACAAGAGAAGAAGCCATTTCAAGAATGAAACGTGCTTTAAGTGAATTTGTTATTGAGGGTATTTCAACAACAATTCCATTCCATTTGAAACTACTTGAACATGAGAAATTTGTTGGTGGGGATTTTAATACAAAATTCCTTGAATTATATAAGGTGATGGAATCATAAAACACATGGAGGTGCTTGAACCTTGAAAGAAACAAATAATTTATTAGAAATGAATGAGAATAACGGTTTAGGTAAAGTAGAAATAGCACCAGAGGTAATCGAAGTAATCGCTGGAATTGCAGCATCAGAAATTGAAGGTGTTGCTTCAATGCGTGGGAATTTCGCTGCAGGTGTTGTAGAACGTCTTGGAAAGAAAAATCATGGAAAAGGCGTAAAAGTTGAGCTTAATGATGATGGGATTGTAATTGAAGTTTATTGTGTTATGATTTTTGGAGTTTCAATTCCAACTGTAGCGCAAAAAATTCAAGATAATATTCGTCAAGCATTACTTAACATGACAGCTTTAGAAGTAAATGAAGTGAATATACATGTGGTCGGCGTTCAATTTGAATCCAAAACTCAAGATTTTGATATTGATCAAGAAATGTAAAGATCTGTAAAGAAGAAAGATAAACCAGAGGGTTACTCCCTTTGGTTTTCTTTTTTGTTTTGATTATGATATTTTTGTACTAATAGAACACATGATGTGACGAATTAAATAATAACTACTTAGCGTTAAGTACGAATATTAGCAGAATATTAAGCCTTTTCATTCGGGATTTGTTTGAAAATATCTCGATTTGAACATGATTAAACAAGCTAAATATGGTATGATCACTTTATGACATTTTCGACATTTATCAACATTAAAGGAGCAAGTGAAGAATGAAGCGAAGAACAGCAAGAGAAAAGGCACTACAGGCGCTATTTCAAGTGAATGTTAGTCAAACAGATCCAAATGAAGCAATTACTCACGCATTGGAGGACCAACAACAGGATGATTTTATGAATATGCTTGTTTTTGGAGCAATTGAGCATGAACAAGAGCTAGATCAGCTAATACAACCCCATTTGAAAAATTGGACAATGGATAGGCTTGCTAATATTGATAAAGCGATTCTTCGATTAGCGACCTATGAATTGAAATACGAAGAAGAAATTCCTTCTAACGTTACAATAGATGAAGCGGTTGAATTAGCTAAAGCATTTGGTGACGACCATTCTAGTAAATTCGTCAACGGTGTCCTTTCTAAAATCAAACAAGAATTAGATCAATAATTTGAATTTAGGAGGAATAGAGAATGACAGCAACAATCATTGATGGCAAACAACTTTCAGCACAGAAAAGAAGCGAACTAGCACAGGAAGTAGTACGTATTAGAGAGGGTGGAGTGCTTCCAAAGTTAGTTGTGATATTAGTAGGTGACAACCCTGCTTCACTCTCATATATTAGAGGAAAACAAAAGGCAGCAGAGGAAATTGGAGTGGGCTTTAAACTGGAGCATTTTCCTGAATCCTTTTCTGAAAATGAGTTATTAGACATAATCGAACATTATAACCAAAACGATGAATACCACGGTATTTTAGTACAACTTCCACTTCCAGAGCATATTAATGAGACTGCAGTTATCGAGAAAATCTCACCATTAAAAGATGTAGATGGTTTCCATCCGATAAATGTCGGGAGAATGATGATAGGTCAAGAAACATTTCTACCTTGTACACCAGCTGGAATTGTTGAGATGATTAAATCAGTTGGAGTTGAAATAGCAGGTAAAAATGTTGTAGTAGTTGGACGTAGTAATATCGTTGGGAAACCAGTGGGGCAGCTATTACTAAATGAACATGCGACGGTTACATACTGTCATTCCAAAACAGATGATTTAACCTCTTATACAAAGGGAGCAGATATTTTAGTTGCTGCTGTAGGACGAGCTAACTTTATAAAAGGACAGGATATTAAGCCTGGTGCTGTCGTAATTGATGTTGGAGTCAATCGATTGGATACAGGAAAACTATGTGGTGATGTCGTTTTCGATGAAGCGAAAGAAGTAGCAAGCTACATTACACCTGTACCAGGTGGTGTTGGTCCCATGACGATTACCATGCTAGCGCACAATACTGTTCAGTCTGCTAAACAATTTTTACTTACTAAATAATAGGTCACTTTGTTGATTATTGAAGTGGAAGGTATAAGACTTTAGCAGGAGAAGCGTGTCACAAGGAGACCCCACAGAAGTATGCGGAGGAGCTCCCGGACCGCGTATGCTAGTAAGGAAAAAGAAACACTACGTTTAACAGAGTTGAATAATATAGAGTTTGCTACATGAAAAAATTGTAGAGTGAAAATTTAGATTTAACTCATAAAAAAATATGAACAAGAAAGAGGTTACTCAACTTGCGCTTTAATCAAGAATTAAACCGTTTTTGAGTAAGCTCTGTTCTTTTTTAGAGGTGCTTTACTAAAGCTTTGTTCATGTATCACTTTGTTTTAATGTTTTTTTTACTAGGATTTTAAAAAAGGAGTTTATACCTCATTTTAAGAAGGTGGTGGTTTTTGATGAGTGAAGTGAAATACGTTACTGTAACAGCTCTAACAAAATATATTAAGCGTAAATTTGATGTGGATCCACATCTATCTGATATCTGGATAAAAGGTGAAATCTCAAACTTCAATCTTCATAGTAGAGGCCACATGTATTTTACGCTTAAGGATGAACATGCCAGAATCCAGGCAGTCATGTTTTCGAAATCAAATAAGTCATTAAAATTTAGACCTGAAAATGGAATGAAGGTCTTACTTCGTGGGGAGATCTCTGTTTATGAGCAAAGCGGAGGGTACCAGGTTTATGTAAAAGAAATGCAGCCTGACGGTATCGGAAGCTTATATTTAGCGTATGAAGAGTTAAAAAAATCATTGCAAAAAGAAGGTCTATTTGACGATATACATAAAAAAACTATTCCTAAATACCCCAACCAGGTAGGTGTCATTACTTCTCCAACAGGAGCGGCGATTCGTGATATTCTTACAACAATTAACCGACGATATCCATTAGCAAACGTTCTCTTAATACCGGCATTAGTGCAAGGTGTACAAGCAGGTGCCTCTGTTGCGAAGGCTATTAAAAAGGCAAATGAACTAGGGACTTTAGATGTTTTAATTGTTGGACGTGGTGGTGGATCGATTGAAGAGCTTTGGGCTTTTAACGAAGAGGTTGTAGCAAGGGAAATTTACGCCTCAAATGTACCAATTATCTCAGCAGTTGGTCATGAAACAGACTTTACGATTGCAGATTTTGTAGCAGATCTTAGAGCCCCAACACCTACTGCTGCAGCTGAACTTGCTGTACCTCACTTTTTGGAGTTAATAGATCGAGTAATGGACCGTAAAAATCGTCTAAAAAGATCCATGCAAGAGAAAGTAACCTCCAAAAAGGAGAAGCTAACCTACTACCAAACCTCTTATGCATTCCGTTATCCTAAGCAGTTATATCAGCAAAAGGAGCAACAACTAGATCAACTTGTTGATCGCTTCTTAAGAGAGGGTAACAGGGTTATTCAAAAGAGAAAAGATGAACATACTCAACTAGCAAAGCGTTTGTCAAATGTTCAACCAAAAGCTCAATTTGAGCGAGCAAATGAAGAATATCAGTCATTAATAAAAAAATTAAATCGAGAAATGAAAGCTGTCCTAACACACAAACAGTCGCAATTCTCGGCTACAATTGATAAACTTAATGCATTAAGCCCGTTAAAAATTATGGATCGTGGCTATAGTCTTGTTTACCATAATGAAAAATTAATAAAAAGCATTCATCAAGTACAATCTGGTGAAGTGTTAAAGGTCCAATTAAAAGATGGGCAAATAGATTGTCAAGTTCACGGTGTAGAGGAGCGATCAATGAATGAGTAAAGAAAATCAAGTGAATGAAGAAGTGACTTTTGAGCATGCTATGCAGCAGCTTGAAGAAATCGTTGGTAAATTAGAGGAAGGTGATGTTCCTTTAGAAAAAGCGATCGACTATTTTCAGCAAGGAATGAAGCTTTCAAAACTATGTCATGATAAACTTCAACATGTTGAAAAACAAATGGATTTTATTCTTCGTGAGGATGGGGAGTTAAAGCCTTTTGAATTACAGGAGGAAGAAAAGGCGTGACAGGACAGTTAAAGGATTTCTTAGCGACACGTAAACAGGTGATTGAAGAAACTCTTCCTACTTTTATTCAGAAGCTAAATACTACTCAGTCTTTGAAAAACGCGATGCTCTATTCCCTTGAAGCTGGTGGAAAGAGATTACGACCGGTCCTCGTCCTTGCTTTGTTACATACGTATAAAAAGCCAGAGCGAGATGGACTTGCAACTGCATGTGCGATTGAAATGATTCATACTTACTCATTAATCCATGATGACTTGCCATGTATGGATGATGACGATCTTCGTCGAGGAAAACCAACGAATCATAAAGTGTTTGGAGAAGCGTTAGCAGTGTTAGCAGGGGATAGCTTATTAACAGAAAGTTTTTCAATCATTGTAAATGACCCATACTGTCCTTCGGAACAAAAACTTCGCCTTATAACAGAATTGGTAAAGGCTGCAGGTGCAGAAGGAATGGTTGGTGGCCAAGTTTTAGATATGGAAGGAGAAGCAAAAGAATTATCGCTTCTTGAACTTCAGCATATTCATGAAAATAAAACAGCTAAACTTCTTGCTTATAGTTTGCTTGCTGGTGGGATACTTGCAGGTGCACCTGAATGTGATATTGAAAACTTACGGAAGATAGGCTACCACTTAGGAATTGCTTTTCAAATTAGAGATGATATTTTAGATATAGAAGGTTCTGAAGATAGAATTGGGAAGCCAGTTGGGTCCGATTCAGTTAATGAAAAGAACACATATCCAAAGTTATTAACAATGCAAGGTGCTAAAGATAAGTTAAATGACCACATCTCACAGGCTCAATTATTTATTAAGGAGCTTACTGTAGAAGCTCCGTTACTTCTTGAAATATGTGAGTTAATTGCTAATCGAGACCATTAATAGCTCATCAATTAAGTGAAACCGTTCCAGAAAGGTAACGGTTTTTTCAGTATATTAATTCAGCTTGTAAAAGTAAGCTACTGATTGATTAAACTAGTTATAAATGGATCATCTATTAGCTTATAGTGGATTAAGCTATAGTTTAACAACAATGTGAATGAGAACGGAATGGTACTGTATGACATAAAACATTGTCATAAGCGCATTTTTATGGTAAATTTTCTTTGCTCGATAACTTACGTTAAATATTCTAATGAATTACCCAAATTGTTTTTAAATCGACGAGCTTTAAGTTAAAATAAGGGAATAAGAAATAACATATAAAAGAAACGTACCTAATTAAATTAGGCTTTTTTCTTAAACTTTATTGGTACTTGATTTGAAAATACCAATTATCATTACACGAAAATTTTAAGGGAAAATGAAAAAAGAGCGCTCTTCCTATTTAGAGTGTTAAAATCGGTATATGGAATTTTACCAAAACAACAAGTTCCGAATACAACACTATGCAAAGAATCAAACTGAATCGAAAGTGAGTGATCCATTTGGATCTTCTATCCATTAAAGACCCAAGTTTTTTAAAAAACTTATCGAATAATGAGCTTGAAAAATTAAGCGCCGAAATAAGGCAATTTTTAATTGAAAAGCTTGCAAATACTGGAGGACATATTGGTCCTAATTTAGGTGTTGTGGAACTGACAATCGCCTTACACAAAGTATTTGATAGCCCTAAAGACAAATTCTTATGGGATGTTGGTCATCAATCATATGTGCATAAAATTTTAACTGGACGAGCTGATCAATTCGATACATTACGTCAGTATGAAGGACTATGTGGGTTTCCAAAACGTTGTGAGAGTGAACATGATGTGTGGGAAACAGGACATAGTTCAACATCATTATCAGCTGCAATGGGCATGGCAATTGCTCGTGACTTAAAAAAATCCAAAGAACATGTTATTCCGATAATTGGAGACGGAGCATTAACAGGTGGAATGGCTCTTGAAGCCTTAAATCATATCGGACATGAAAAAAAGGACGTGATTGTTGTCCTTAATGATAATGAAATGTCTATTGCGCCAAACGTAGGGGCACTTCATAATATTCTAGGGCGACTTCGTACAGCTGGAAAATATCATTGGGTAAAAGATGAGCTTGAATATTTGTTGAAGAAGATTCCAGCTGTCGGTGGCAAGCTAGCGTCTACAGCTGAGCGTGTGAAGGACAGCCTAAAATATTTATTAGTGTCTGGTGTGTTTTTTGAAGAGTTAGGCTTTACTTACTTGGGACCTGTCGATGGTCATGACTATGATAACCTATTTGAAAACCTTCAATATGCGAAAAAAACCTCAGGTCCTGTTTTATTGCATGTTATAACAAAAAAAGGAAAAGGGTATCAGCCAGCTGAGACAGATACTATCGGTACTTGGCATGGTACAGGACCTTATAAAATTGAAACCGGTGATTTCGTCAAACCTCAAGCAATTGGGCCTGCTTGGAGTAAGGTGGTTAGTGAAACAGTAAGAAAACTAGCACGAGAAGATGAGCGAATTGTCGCAATTACACCTGCAATGCCTGTCGGTTCGAAACTAGAAGCCTTTGCTGAAGAATTTCCAGATCGTATGTTTGATGTAGGTATTGCCGAACAACATGCTGCAACAGTTGCTGCTGGATTAGCAACACAAGATATGAAGCCATTCTTAGCAATCTACTCTACCTTCTTACAAAGGGCATATGATCAAGTCGTACATGATATTTGTCGTCAAAATTTAAATGTCTTTATAGGAATTGACCGTTCTGGTTTAGTTGGAGCGGATGGAGAAACTCATCAAGGAGTTTTTGACATTGCTTTCTTAAGACATTTACCTAATATGGTCATAATGATGGCGAAAGATGAAAATGAAGGACAGCACCTTGTAAATACAGCGTTAAAATATAATGAAGGACCTATTGCTCTTCGTTATGCGCGTGGAAATGGAATCGGTGTCCCAATGGATGAGACACTAAAAGAAATTCCTATTGGGACATGGGAAGTTTTAAAAGAAGGTTCTGACGCAGTCATTTTAACATTTGGAACAACAATTGAGATGGCGATGGACGCTTCAAGTAAACTTGCAGAGGCGGGAGTGTCAGTTCGTGTTGTAAACGCACGATTTATTAAACCAATGGATGAGAAAATGCTGAAAGAGATTTTTGCTGAAGGTCTTCCAATTTTAACAATCGAGGAAGCGGTCCTTCAAGGTGGGTTTGGAAGTGCAGTCTTAGAATTTGCGCAAGAAAACCAAGCTTCTTCCAGAATTTCAAGAATGGGTATTCCAGATCGCTTCATAGAACATGGTAGTGTATCGAAGTTGTTGGAAGAAATTGGGATGACCACAGAAAATGTTGTGCAAAAAATGAATGAGCTACTTCCGTACCAAGAAAAAAGGGTAATGAGATCATGAACACAAAAAAAGAACGACTAGATATACTTCTTGTTGAGAATGGACTATTTGAAACAAGAGAAAAAGCAAAAAGAGCCATTATGGCTGGACAAATATATGGCAATGAAGAACGTTTAGATAAACCAGGAGAAAAAGTGTCGAGAGATGTTCACCTTACAATTAAAGGACAAAGTCTTAAATATGTTAGTCGTGGGGGATTAAAGCTTGAAAAAGCGATAAACGAATTTCACATCGACTTGCAGGGTAAAACAATGATTGATATTGGTTCATCAACCGGTGGATTTACTGATTGTGCTCTTCAAAATGGTGCAAAATTCTCGTACGCATTAGATGTTGGTTACAATCAGCTTGCATGGAAACTAAGACAGGATGATCGAGTTATCGTGATGGAAAGAACGAATTTTCGCTATGTTACACCTGCTGATTTCCAACAAGGGTTACCGGAATTTGCATCAATTGATGTTTCTTTTATCTCATTAAAATTAATTTTTCCAGTCTTGAAGACTATACTAGTACCAAATAGTAATGTTGTTGCATTAGTGAAACCACAGTTTGAAGCTGGACGTGAATTAGTAGGTAAAAAAGGGATTGTACGCGATCCAAAGGTCCATGAATATGTGCTAAAAGAAATGATGGCATTTGTTTTAAATGAAGGCTACCATATTGAAAATCTATCCTACTCTCCTATCACAGGTGGAGATGGTAATATTGAATTTCTTTTACATTTGTATTGGGACAAGCAAACGGAACAAGGTGAAAACCGATGTGAGAGAACGTTTGAAGAAATTGTAAATGAGGCGCATTCGCAACTAAAAGAAAACAAGCTAAAACAAAAGCAGGAATAATAGCATTTGCTATTTTCCTGTTTTTTGTTTTCTCTATTAGTACTGTTAGACTAAAAGTAGTGATTTTCCATGAATTCATTCTATCTGAAAAAACAACCGTGAACTAATGTTAAAAAGATTATCTCTATTATCATGCCTACTAATACTTTTTAGAGTATGACTTAACCTTTCTTAGAGCGTACTATTACATAATATTAAATGTACCAAATAACGAGAAATAAAATGTAAATAGGTAATTTACATAATTCATCATAATTATACAAATAATTAAATAAGAATTTTCTGTATATTTATACGAGTTGAATTACAGTATGTAATGAATTATGCAAGATTTGAAGGAGATATTAACTTAAACTGTACATTTATAAGGTTTTCGTATAAGATAAAAGGTATAAACATACAAAGTGAGTACGGCAGAATAGGAATGTAAAAGGGGTGTTTTCAAATGAATAAAGGCCAAAGACATATAAAAATTAGAGAGATAATTACAAATAATGACATAGAAACACAAGATGAATTAGTTGATTTATTAAAGAACATGGGGTTTAATGTTACACAGGCAACGGTTTCAAGGGATATTAAAGAGTTGCACTTAGTGAAAGTCCCTATGATAGATGGTCGTTATAAATATAGCTTACCTGCAGATCAACGTTTTAACCCTTTACAAAAGCTTAAACGTGCTTTGATGGATGCGTTTGTTAAAATTGATTCAGCGGGTCATATGCTTGTTATGAAAACGTTACCTGGTAATGCCAATGCCATTGGAGCGCTTATTGATAATTTAGATTGGGATGAAGTGTTAGGTACTATTTGTGGGGACGATACGATATTAATTATTTGTCGCACAAATGATGACACATCAAGCATTTCACAACGTTTTCTAGACATGCTTTAAGGTAATATAAATAAAAGGATGGGTTTGCAATGTATCGATTCTTTTTTCACTTTTTTATGGAGGGATAAGACTCCTGATTAGAAATATGGGAGTGCAAGAGATACACGAGAAGGTTTCCGGATAAGCCTCTAGAAAGTGTATTCGATATAACAACCACCTTTATAGAACCAAAGAGAAAAGCTATGGCGTTTTATTTGTAAGAAAGTTAAGGTAATTGCATGTTTAAATTAGATAGTGGACTAAATAAGATAAGAGGTGTGATTCTGTTTGCTAGCGGAATTATCAATTAAAAATTTTGCCATCATTGAAGCTTTAACCGTTTCATTTGAAAAGGGATTAACTGTATTAACTGGAGAAACAGGTGCAGGGAAGTCAATAATCATTGATGCAATACATTTATTAGCAGGAGCAAGAGGTTCATCTGAATTTGTTCGGTATGGGGAAAAACGAGCAGAGTTAGAGGGTCTTTTTCTAATAGAGGATGATAACCATCCTGTCTATCAAAAATGTGAAGATTTTGGGATTGACGTAAGTGATGGAATGATTATTTTAAGACGAGACTTATCGTCTTCTGGTAAGAGTATTTGTAGAATTAATGGAAAATTAGTCACAATAGCCATTTTACGTGAAGTTGGTCAATATTTAGTAGATATTCACGGACAACATGATAATCAAGAGTTGATGAACGAGGAAAACCATATCCATTTATTGGATCAATACGGTGGGAAGAAAACCAAACATGCCTTAGAAGACTATCTTGAAGTGTTTGGTCGGTATGAGACTCTTCAGAGGAAAATTAATAAATTAACTGAGAATGAACAAGAAATGGCTCACCGCTTAGATTTATTGCAGTTTCAACTAGATGAAATAGAGAGTGCAGATCTACAGCCCCGAGAAGATGAAATTCTACAGGAAGAAAAAAATCAAATTTCAAATTATGAAAGAATCTTTGATTCCTTACAAAATGGCTACAATGCTCTTCATGGTGAACATAAAGGATTAGATTGGGTCGGACATGCTATGAGTAATATAGAGAATGTAGGAAATCTTAATCATACATTAAAGGAATTGTCTGAGGCGATATCTAACGTCTATTATTTACTTGAAGATGTGTCTTATCAAGTTAGAAATGAACTAGAATCATTAGAGTTTGATCCGGCAAGATTGAATTTCTTGGAAAGTCGTTTGAACGAAATTAACCATCTTAAGAGAAAATATGGACAATCAGTCGATGAAGTATTAGCCTATTCAGCAAAAATTGAAGAAGAAATTGATACTATTCAAAACAAAGACAGTCATTTGCATAATCTCCAAAAAGAATTAGACTCTATTCTTAAAGATTTAGCAGTTGAGGCCAAAAATGTAACAAGTATACGTAAAAGCTTTGCAGAAGTTCTAACAAAAGAAATACACAAGGAACTAAAAGAGCTTTATATGGAAAAGACTAGATTTGATGTTCAATTTAACATAAAACAAAAATCAGTAAATGAAACAAAGTACACGGCAAGTGGCATTGATGAAGTAGAGTTTTTTATTTCAACAAACCCTGGTGAGCCCTTAAAATCATTGAGTAAAACAGCTTCTGGTGGAGAGCTGTCTAGAATTATGCTTGCAATGAAAAGTATCTTCTCGCAACATCAAGGGATAACGTCCATTATATTTGATGAAGTGGATACTGGAGTAAGTGGACGAGTTGCCCAAGCTATAGCGGAGAAAATTTATCGAGTTTCAAATGGATCACAAGTACTTTGTATTACTCATCTACCTCAAGTCGCTGCGATGGCAGACACGCATCTTTATATCGCAAAGGAAACCAGGTCAGGTAGAACAAAGACTTCTGTCAAACCTTTAGGTGAGAATGAAAAAATTAGAGAAATTGGACGGATGATTGCTGGTGTTGAAGTAACAGAGCTTACAAAAGAACATGCTAAAGAGCTTCTTGCATTAGCTCACACATCTAAAAGCTAAAGATAGAGGAGGGGACTAACTAAGTGCCTGTACCTTTCGTAACAACTCTTTGTACGCACTGATTGTAGACAATAGATTGAATCGAAGGGTGTCTGGCTCTTTGTTTTGTCTTAGCCTCTTTTTTTTATTATATGCATTCTTTCTATATTTAATATCTGCTAATACTGTTAGAGAAACCTTCATTTTTTCTGTGGAAAACAGTTATAAATCCAAGGCAAAAAGGCTACATTAAAACTGTAGCCATATACACAATATGGTGTGGGTTAGGAGCGAGGAGAGTGAAGGTTTTTGCAGACAGAAAAAATGAGAAAAATAATTGGTGTAATTCTCCTTGTTTTATTCACGAGTTTAGGTTTTGTTGAAGAAGTTAGAGAATACGTTCAAATACCTACCCAAATAAAGGTATTTGAGTCACAGCAACTACAATTACAAAGTTCAGTTCCTGTATCTGCTTCTCAAGATGCTGAAGAAGCATTTACTGTTCAGAAAAATAGTGATGGAAAAACGTTAGATGTTCAAGGAAAGAAGGCAGGTGAAGGAGAAGTTGTTTTTGACCTAGCTGGATTTCCTGTTAAAAAGGTTGGAGTAGATGTTTTACCGGACTTTAAAGTGATTCCGGGTGGACAATCTATAGGTGTAAAACTAAATAGTCTTGGCGTCTTGGTGGTTGGACACCATCAAATTAACACTGCAGAAGGAAAAAAATCTCCAGGTGAAATAGCGAATGTTAAAGTTGGAGATATCATAACAAATATTAACGGTACAAAAATTGAACAAATGAGTGATGTAACACCTTTCATTGAAGAGGCCGGAAAAACGGGTAAACCGCTCGATCTTGTCTTAAAAAGAGATGCTGAAAAAATTGAAACAAAGCTGTACCCTTTAAAGGATGAAAATGATCGATCTTATCGAATTGGGCTGTATATTCGAGATTCAGCAGCTGGAATTGGGACAATGACCTTCTATGATCCAAGCTCAAAGAAATATGGTGCATTAGGTCATGTTATATCAGATATGGATACAAAAAAACCAATTGTTGTTGATAATGGTCAAATTGTGAGATCAACTGTTACATCAATTGAAAAAGGAAGTAATGGTAACCCTGGTGAAAAGCTAGCTAGATTCTCTAGTGATCATAAAATTATAGGGAACATTACAAGAAATAGTGCTTTTGGAATATTTGGGGAGCTAAATCAAAAAATTCAAAATGGCATAAGTGATGATGCTATGCCAATTGCGTTATCCAGTGAAGTAAAAGAAGGACCAGCAAAAATATTAACGGTCGTAGCCAATGATGAAGTGGAAGAGTTCGATGTCGAAGTTGTAAGCTCAGTTCCACAAAAGTTCCCTGCAACGAAGGGTATGGTCATTAAAATCACCGATGAGCGTTTATTAGAGAAAACAGGTGGGATCGTGCAAGGAATGAGTGGCAGTCCAATTATTCAAAACGGAAAAGTAATCGGAGCGGTCACACATGTATTTGTGAATGATCCAACTAGTGGTTATGGTGTTCATATTGAATGGATGTTAAATGAAGCTGGTATCGATATTTATGAAAATAAACAAAAAGTTAGCTAAAAAAACTGCCAAGAAATTTCATTTCTTGGCAGTTTTTTTATTTTTTTCTTTTCATTTAAGAAACCATTATGTAAAATATAAGAAGAGAAAGATTTTTCGACAAAACGAATTGCTTCGCAAATGTCAAATGGCGTATGTGGTCGAAAAACAGAGTATTTTGAAGGAAAACCTTATTTTTCTCATTTTTTTAAAGTTTTTTAGAAAAAATAAAGGAAATTCTGTGCTCATGTCGAAATGATTTATGTACTAGTAAATAAACTAATGAACATAACGGAACTTAGACTGAGGAGGAAGTATTAGTGAAAAAAATTAAAGTGTGTATAGTTGATGATAATCGTGAACTTGTAGGTTTATTAGAGGAATATTTATCAAGTCAAGAGGACATAGAGGTTTTAGGTGTAGCTTACAATGGTCAAGAATGTTTAAATATGCTAAAAGAAAAAGAACCAGATGTATTGGTTTTAGATATTATTATGCCTCACTTGGATGGTCTTGGTGTTTTAGAAAAAATAAGACAATTAGATCGACCACAGCCAAACGTTATCATGCTTACAGCATTTGGCCAAGAAGATGTTACGAAAAAAGCTGTTGACCTTGGGGCAGCATACTTTATTTTAAAACCATTTGATATGGAAGGACTTGCGAGCCATATCCGTCAAGTAAGTGGCAATGCAGCACCAATTATTAAACGAGCAAATGGAAGCTTCAGAAATAGTGTTGAAGTGCCAGCTAAAGGGAAAAATCTTGATGCCAGCATTACAAGCATCATTCATGAGATTGGTGTTCCTGCTCATATTAAAGGCTACCTATACCTACGTGAAGCGATCTCAATGGTATACAATGATATAGAATTATTAGGATCGATTACAAAGGTTCTTTATCCTGATATTGCTAAGAAATATAACACAACTGCGTCACGTGTTGAACGCGCGATTCGTCACGCTATTGAAGTAGCTTGGAGCCGTGGAAACATTGAATCGATCTCATCTCTGTTTGGCTACACAGTAAGCATGACAAAAGCAAAACCAACTAATTCAGAGTTTATCGCAATGGTTGCAGATAAATTAAGGCTTGAACACAAGGCGTCATAATTAGTAAAGTATAGGTGAATACAAGATCGCAATTTTAAAATAACTTTTTATTTAAGGTCTTCCTATTTATTGGAGTATCCAATAGAAAGGAAGGCCTTAATTCATTACATTCAAGAACGTAAACTCACATATTGTTTTTTTTCTGATTTAAGTATTCTAATATGCTGCGATGACGAATTGAAAAATCTTTCGAATGCCTCAGTTACATCTTCTGGAAAAACGTTTATACTCCTTAGTTTTTTGTACATCAGATTGTTTTTTATTTCATATTCAATTGCTTGTTCGAAAGCTTGTTGTAATGTCGGAGGAGAATGTATGAATTTATTTGTACGATCTTTTGGGCTGTCTATATTATATTTTTTTAAAAGGGGAAGAAGTGTAGAGATTTGCTGACTTTGGTAAACTTTTACCTGTACAAAAGGTCTAATAGCGCCATACCTTTCTATACATGAATCAAAATAAGATTGATGTAAAAGTTCATCTTGTAAAGCATAGGTTAGTGCATCTGCCAAAGAGATATTCTCATCTAGGAGGGCTCCATTTGCTCCGTAGTAACTCGGGATCTTTGCTAAAGCGGTGTATGGGAATGTGATAAAATGTAGAAATAGTAGTAATGTAAGTATTTTTTTCAACATGTTTCCTCCTCATCCATTCATGTTAACGTTATTTTCCATGTAAGAGGAGGAAAATATGCACAAGCATTATTTCTTATGTCTTAGGACATTCTTAATAGGGTAGCAACAAAGTTTAAGAAAGACCTATAAGCTATTGGTTTTTCTTATTGTTCTCTTCATTACTGGTTAGTTCAGCCAACTTTGCTATTAATATATGCTGAGGCATATGCATAATTTGCTCTAAAGGCAAGTTTAAAGATTCTGAGAGTTTCTGTGCTGTTTCAGCAGAAATTTGTAATGGTTTCATATTGATACCTCCTACTTCCTATTTTACACGAAATGAAGGTGTGTACAAGATGACAAAAATTATTGGACATAGAGGATTTGCTGGAAAATATCCTGAAAATACTATGGTTTCCTTTGAGGCAGCAGTGGATGCAGGTGCTGATGGAATAGAATTAGATGTACAAATGACAAAAGATGGTGAGATTGTTGTCATCCATGACGAGACGGTCGATCGAACAACAGATGGAAATGGCTATGTAAAAAATTTTTCCTTAGAAGACATTTCTTTATTAGATGCGAGCTTTACATATAAGCAATTTACAGGAATGGTCAAAGTTCCTACTTTGAAAGAAGTATTAGAATGGGGAAGAACCTTTCCTACTCTTATCTTAAATATCGAATTGAAAATGGTATAGTTACCTATCCTGGATTAGAAAGAAAAGTAATTCAAATGATAACTAGCTATGGAATGGAGGATCAAGTTATCCTCTCTTCTTTTAAACACTACAGCCTTGTAGAATGTAAGCGTATAAATGATCGTATTAAAACAGCCATTCTGTACATGGAGGGACTCTACAAGCCTTACGACTATGCTAAAGGTGTGGGGGCTGATGGATTACATCCTTACTATTTAGCGATAACCTCATCAATAATAGAGGAGTCACAAAAGTTAAATGGGCTAGCCATAAGACCATTTACGGTAAATGATGAAAATGTAATGAGGAAATTAATGGTGGATAAGGTTTCTGCTATTATTACCGACTTACCTGATATAGCGATTTCTATAAAAGATAGCTCTGTTAGATGTGGGTGTTGAAGTTCGTTACGGACTAATTCCTGTACGCGAGGAGGATATAGAATAATCCAAAGTACTAACTTCTTTTAATAAGTAATTTTTCCTAGGAAGGTCCGAAAACTAACCTACGCGTAATCGCCTAAGAGGTCTTACCTGTATGCTTTCCATCCTTAAAAAGCAACAATCTTGTAGACATTACCTAGTAACCTTAGCTTAATATGCTTCAATAGTACCTGCAGATCGTATTCATGTCGTTAAATGCGATTTGGATTCTACCCTCTTAAGACACTTGCTTCAAATAGGTGAAAGTGGAGCTCCCCAAGCTTTGCCTGAGGGAGCTTTAGTCTTCCCTCAATACTTCAACCTTATTTTAACGTGCACAATAGAAGAGTCCTCATTCCATTGTTTTTTCACAGTTCATTGACTATATCTATTTCTTCCTTTCCCTTTCAAATAAGTTATACAGAAAGATTAGTCAGTACGTTTAAAACAAGAATACTACCTTTGCCTTGCCCTTTTCTGATCGTGTTGTCAAGTTATTTTAAAACCCAGATATTTTTTCATTCGAGTTAAGTTCCGCTTTTCTTAGAGAACCTTTTTTGCACTTTATTTCTCTTGCGATCTCGATAAAAAATAAAGCCAGCAACAAAGCTAAGGCCACCTAAAAATAAAATGAGTCCAAGAGTAAATTGTAGAAATAAGTTTGGTATTGGGGCGTGTAGGATTCCAAAAGTCATATCTCTCATGAGTTTAATCCCATAAGCTGCTAATACTCCAGGAAATACCATAATGAGTAACGCAAGTATTCTAGACATAGTAATATTCGTCCTTTCTAGTTCTCGAATCCATTGTCTGACTATGAAAGTCGTTTGTCAAGAGGCAGTGTATAAGCTATGATATAAGTGTGCAAAAAATTGCAAGGTAGGAAAGAGTTAACAGAATGAAGTCATTAAAGGGGATAGATGGAATGCAACAGGTGATGATTGTAGGTGCTGGTAAAGGTGGAACAGCATTATTAAACCGTATTCTTGAAACGAAAATGATGAAAATCGTCGCAGTGGTTGATATAAATGAAGAAGCTCCTGGAATGAGGCTTGCGAAGGAGCTAGGAATAAGAACATCTACTAGTTGGAAGGAAGTGGTGTCTGATATTCAGGTTAATGTAATTATTGAAGCGACAGGAGATGAAAGCGTAATCAAAGAGCTTCAGGTAAATAAGCAGTCTTATGTTGCCATCATACCTGGTACAGTTGCTCATATCATATCAGAGCTAGTTGAGGAAAAGGAAGGTCTAATTTCCAAGCTGAAGGAAGAAGCGTATAAGCAAAAAACAATTTTTAATTCCACAAATGACGGTATGATTGTCATCGATACGCAAGAAAAAATTATTTTATTTAATAAAATGGCCGAGAAGATAACTGGGTTTTCTAGCCGTAAAGCGATAGGAAAAAAGGTAAATGAAGTGATACCCTCAAGTAGATTATCGCGAATATTAAATACGAGAGAGGTGGAGCGTAATCAAGAGCAAGTGTTAGAAAATGGCTCGAAAATAATTACAACAAGAATCCCGATGATTGATGAAGCGGGGAATTTATTAGGAGCGTTATCGCTTTTTAAAGATATAACGGAGGTTGTAAATCTGGCTGAGGAAGTTACAAATTTACAAGGAATTCAAATGATGCTTGAAGCGATTATTCAATCCTCGGAGGAAGCAATATCAGTCGTAGATGAAAAAGGAAGAGGTATACTCATTAATCGTGCCTACACAAGGATGACTGGATTAACAGAAGAGCAAGTGATTGGAAAACCTGCAACTGCAGATATTTCTGAAGGTGAAAGTATGCATATGAAGGTTTTGCAAACAAGAAGAGCTGTTAGAGGTGTTCGTATGAAAGTAGGACCCTCCAAAAAAGATGTTATTGTAAATGTTGCACCAGTCATAGTGAGTGGAAAATTAAAAGGAAGTGTAGGAGTTATTCATGATATGAGTGAAATTCAGACCCTCACAACCGAATTAAATCGTGCGCGTCAAATTATTCGTACTCTAGAAGCGAAGTATTCATTTGAGGACATTATAGGTGTAAGTGAAGAAATGAAGGTAGTAATTGAACAAGCTAAACTCGGAGCTAAAACGCCAGCTACTGTATTATTAAGAGGGGAATCAGGTACAGGTAAGGAATTATTTGCACATGCCATCCACAATGCAAGTGATCGAAAATATAACAAATTTATTCGAGTAAATTGTGCTGCAATAGCTGAAAATCTTTTAGAAAGTGAATTATTTGGATATGAAGAAGGTGCTTTCTCAGGTGCGAAAAGAGGAGGGAAGCGTGGTTTCTTTGAAGAAGCGAACAATGGAAGTATTTTTTTAGATGAAATAGGTGAGTTGTCTGCAAATATGCAGGCGAAGCTATTAAGAGTGTTGCAAGAAAATGAAGTGGTTAGGGTAGGTGGGACAAAGCCTATTGATGTGAATGTACGTGTAATTGCAGCAACGAATGTAAATATTGAAAAGGGAATGGCTGATGGAAGCTTCCGGGAAGATCTATACTATCGTTTGAATCGGTATCCTATATCCATTCCTCCTCTAAGAGATCGAAAGGAAGATATTCCAGCTCTTTGCGAAAGATTACTAGGGAAATTAAATCAAGATTATGGCCGAAATATTTCGAATGTGGATGAACACGCACTAACATTGTTAACACATTATCATTGGCCTGGTAATGTAAGAGAGCTAGAAAACATCTTAGGAAGAGCCATTATCTTTATGGAACACCACGAAGTTGAGGTGAAAGCAAAACATATACCAAGGCTAGAACGAATCCAGAAGGAAAATAGCATACAAGAAAATGTGGATTTTGTTCATAATAAGGAGGAAACCTTAGCGGAGACTGTGGAGAAAGTAGAAGCTGAGGTGATAAAAAAAGCACTGGATACTCATAAATATAATCGAACGAAAACAGCTAAAGCTCTAGGAATATCTTTAAGAAGTTTATATTACAAAATGGAAAAATATAACCTTGCAAATAATAGCATGCAAGAAAATTCATAGTTTGCAAAAAAGTGCATAGTCGGTATATGATAAGAGAGTAATATTTGATGGCTTCCACTTCATTTTAAGCAAGGACAAGCATTTGTATTAAGTTCATATCGACTATGCTTATTGCAATGGTATGTTTTTATACATAGGGGTAAAGCTGTTTTTATAGTTTGTTAAAATAAGCCTTTCTACAAAATTATACATAAAAATGAAAATGGATTATTAGGTGATGAAGAAATTGGCACAGTTCTTGCTAGGTATATAATAGATGCAGATGAAATCATCTAAGAAAGGTTTGAGTAGTCTAATGAAACTTGAAAATCTGCTACTAGAGGCTGCAAAAATAGCTGGAATTACAGTTGCAGTTGCTTCTCCGGAAGACGAGGAAGTAATAGAAGCTATTAGAGAAGCAATTGCCCATAATTTAGCTCGGTTTTTACTCTTTGGTGATAAAGAGAAAATTGAAACACTTTTAGTAGAAAAAGAATGTAACAGAGATTTTGTTGAAATCATTCATACAAGATCTAAAGAGCAGTCAGCACAGATGGCAGTTAGAGCAGTGCATCAAAATGAGGCATCCGTACTTATGAAAGGGAACCTCCCAACTTCAACTTTATTAAAAGCAGTATTAAATAAAGAGTATGGGTTAAGAACGGGCAAAGTATTGTCACATGTATCGGTGTTTGAGGTTCCTCATTACTCAAAGTTCACTATCTTAACAGATGCAGCTATGAATATTGCACCTGATTTAACTCAAAAAGAGCAAATAATTAATAATTCTGTTGAAGTGGCAAGGTCTATAGGGATTGATTGTCCTAAGGTAGCTGTGTTAGCAGCGGTTGAAGTCATTAACCCTACTATGCAAGCAACGATTGACGCAGCTTCTTTAACAGTTATGAACAAACGAGGACAGATAAGAGACTGTTTAGTTGAAGGGCCATTAGCTCTAGATAATGCAATTTCAATTGATTCGGCAAGACAAAAAGGTATTGAAAGTGAAGTAGCAGGTGCTGCTGATATTTTACTCGTTCCGACGATTGAAGTAGGTAACACCTTATACAAATCACTCATTTACTTTGCAAAGGCTAAGGTTGGTGCCGTTATTGCGGGTGCAAAAGCCCCAATTGTTCTAACAAGTCGATCTGATTCGTCCGAAAGTAAATTATATTCATTAGCTTTAGCAATTTGTACATCTGAAAAAGGAAAAACATTTTAGGAGGAACAACATCATGGAAATGTTCAAATATATGGAGAAATACGACTACGAGCAATTGGTATTTTGTCAAGATAAACAATCGGGTCTAAAAGCAATTATTGCGATCCATGATACAACTTTAGGGCCTGCATTAGGTGGCACTCGTATGTGGACTTATAATTCAGAGGAAGAGGCAATTGAGGATGCTCTTCGTTTAGCTCGAGGTATGACCTACAAAAATGCAGCAGCTGGTTTAAATCTTGGTGGGGGTAAAACAGTTATCATCGGTGATCCAAGAAAAGATAAAAATGAAGAATTATTCCGTGCATTTGGTCGATACATTCAAGGGCTAAATGGTCGATATATTACAGCTGAGGATGTAGGAACAACTGTAGCTGACATGGATCTAATCCATGAGGAAACAGATTATGTGACGGGAATTTCTCCTGCATTTGGTTCATCCGGTAATCCATCACCTGTTACAGCGTACGGTGTTTATCGTGGAATGAAGGCTGCAGCGAAAGAAGCATTTGGTACGGATTCTCTTGAAGGAAAAGTCGTTGCCGTCCAAGGTGTAGGGAATGTTGCATATAATTTATGTAAACATTTGCACGAAGAAGGAGCACAGCTAATTGTTACGGATATTAATAAAGATGCAGTAAAGAGAGCTGTAGAGGATTTTGGTGCTAAAGCTGTTGAACCTAACGAAATATATGGAGTTGATTGCGATATTTATGCACCATGTGCACTTGGAGCAACAATAAATGATGTAACTATTCCACAAATTAAGGCAAAGGTTATTGCAGGGGCTGCAAATAATCAATTAAAAGATACACAACATGGAGATACAATTCATGAAATGGGTATTGTATACGCACCTGATTATGTTATTAATGCAGGTGGAGTTATTAATGTGGCTGATGAGCTGTATGGCTACAATAGTGAAAGAGCACTTAAGAAGGTTGAGGGAATTTACAATAACATAGAACGTGTCATTGAAATTGCAAAGCGAGACCATATTCCTACTTATCAAGCAGCAGATCGTCTAGCTGAAGAAAGAATTGAGCGTATGAGAAATTCCCGTAGTCAATTCCTACAAAATGGTCATCATATTTTAAGTCGCAGACCTTAAAGCAGAACATAATGGAGTTAAGAAAATGTTTCTTAACTCCCCTTACACTTTCATCAATTTTCTAGAAAAACACTTACTTTTTACGGAGGTTTATACGTTGCAGGTACAAGAATATAGAATCCTTGTCATTAATCCAGGATCTACATCAACGAAAATTGGTGTGTTTGATAATGAACGTTCCATCTTTGAAAAAACGCTTCGACATGACTCAGAACTAATTAACTCCTACCCAAATATTATTGATCAATATGAATTTAGAAAACAAACAATTCTAGAATCCCTTGATGAAGAAGGGATTAACATTTCTAAACTGAATGCTGTTTGCGGACGCGGTGGCCTTCTTAGACCGATTGAAGGGGGAACATATGCTGTAAATGAGCAAATGCTTGAAGATCTTCGAAATGGATTTGCAGGTCAGCATGCATCAAATTTAGGTGGAATCATTGCCTTTGAGATTGCAACAGGTCTTAATATACCAGCTTATATTGTGGATCCCGTTGTTGTGGACGAGATGGAGCAGATCGCTAAAATCTCTGGAGTTCCTTCCATTGAACGAAAAAGCATCTTTCATGCATTAAATCAAAAGGCTGTTGCACGTAGGGTAGCTCAAGAGTTTAACAAGAAATATGAAGATATGAACCTCATCATTACACATATGGGTGGAGGTATTACAATTGGTGCTCATATGAATGGTCGGGTAATTGATGTAAATAACGGCTTACATGGTGATGGTCCTTTTAGTCCAGAACGTGCAGGGACAGTTCCTGCAGGTGATCTTGTCGCAATGTGTTATTCAGGGGACTTTTTTAGAGATGAAGTTATGAAAAAACTTGTTGGTCAAGGTGG